>NZ_JBLZHT010000001.1:0-833317 GCF_048892525.1 Hwanghaeella sp. LZ110
CGACTATTTGGACGCCTCAAGGACTGGCGGCGCGTCGCCACGCGATACGACAGATGCGCTCACGCTTTCCTCAGCACAATCGCTATCGCCGCGACGGTCATTTATTGGTTATGAGTCCTGAGCCTAGGAGGCCGGTCAGGGTCAGAAGACTTTAAATCGCCTGAGAGTCTTTCACTTCCGGTTTGGGGCGCGTCTTGGACAGTTGGCCTAGTAGTGTGAACATTAAAGGCGCGGCTTCGCGCGCGATGCTTTTAGGAACCTTCACCTATCGGACTGAGCTTTGATGTTACGTTTCATAGCGGCACGCGCTTCCGCTTTCCTGTTGTTCAATATGCGAAGATTATTCCTGCCAACGCCGGTTTTCGGCTCTTCTGTGTAATTCTTAACTAAACTAATAGGTTCGAAGAATGGACCAAATCGAGGGACTGGTGCAGTTCTGGCAATGATTTGATTTTCGTCATTCAATGGGCCGGAAACACAAGGAACAATCTTGGCTCTTTTTTGCTTCCCTATCCGGGCCAACGCCATTTTTCCGTTTCCTTGGTCGAGGGAACCAATTTTTTCCTTCTCCTGCTCCAAGGTTTTCCAGAATGATTTGAACGAGCTCATAGGCTGAGCCAATTTAAGACGAAAGAGCTCATGGAACAGCCATACAATCTCTTCAGAGGGCCTGTGATTAAGGTCCATCGGTTTGAAAGGGTACTTGTTTGACGTCAGCGCCTATGGGACAGATTAGTGGAATTGCACAAGAGAGGATTTCTGGTTCATCGTAATGACCCGAAGGGGAATGAAGATGAGACAGAAATCGCAAACAAGACAAACGGGTGCCGACAAGGCCATCAAGGACATTCGCCGTTGGACGCAGTCCAATGAGATCAGGGTAGGTGACCTGCTCCCCGGAGGCTATCCAGTTCTCGTCGGTGCCTCAAGTTTCATCTGACAAAGCCATTAAGTAGGTTCTTTCGGTTAGTGGTGTGGCTGCGTGATCGGGGCAGTCTTGCTATAGCATCTATTCGCATAGATCAGCGGGGATTGATTTGGGCTTAGCTGGATATCCTGAACATTGCCGATCAGTATCCAATGCGTGCCATATTCCACGGTTTGCGCGATGCGACAGTCAAAGGCAACGACAACCCCGTTTATTACAGGGCTGCCGGTGCTGAGCTGTTGATAATCGATCTGGTCAAACTTATTGGTGGATGGGGCCCGCGTTCGTCCTGAGAAGATGTCGGAAAGTACTGACTGGTCCTCCCGCAATAGATTTACACAAAACACACCGTTACGAATAACCATAGCGGCCGTCAGGCTCGCCTTGTTCAAACAAATAAGAAGGGAGGGGCTGAGAGAATCGGCGGAGACAGATGTCATCGCGCTGACAGTCATGCCGTTTATGCCCGCCGGTCCATCCGTCGTGACGACACATACGGAGGTGGCTGCCCTGCTCATTCCATCCAGAAACTTCTGTCGCATAAAGTGTTCCTCAAAATAGTTGTGCGATATGCGCATGTTTGTGCGTAGAGTAAACGAAAACTAAAAATTATGTCAATGGGGTTGCCAAAACATCATGCGACCGCATGAGCGAGGCAGACATACGCATCATGCGACCGCATGAGCGAGGCAGACATACGCATCATGCGACCGCATGAGCGAGGCAGACATACGCATCATGCGACCGCATGAGCGAGGCAGATATACGCATCATGCGACCGCATGAGCGTGGGGACAGTGAATGCTGTAGAGGGGCGTTATAAAAGACGTTACTCCCTTAGGATTCATCCGGGTCGCAGGCTCAAAAAGGCGATCAAGCAAAACTCGCTTATTGACAGGCCATAGAAATTATGTGACAAATAATGCACAAAAATGCGCTAAGCGCACAAATTATGTTTTACGATAAGAACCCCGAACAGGGGCGCATTCCTCGCAAGAGGAAAACCGATCTCACCTGCAAAAAGCCCAACAAGACGGCAAGGGGTGCAGAACTGACAATGGACCGGGGGTTCCGGCCAAAAACGATCCGTGGGAGGATAGAATGAAAAAACTTCTTATCGCCGCAATCGCCGGCGTATTTATGACAGCAACATCCGCACAAGCTCAGAACATGACGATCGGAACATCCCAACAGGGGTCTGCGTCCTTTCTGACAGGGTCTGCGGTTGCCAAGGCAATTTCCGAGGCGACAGATTTGAATCTGCGCGTGGTGCCAGAAGGCGGTTCAGAAATCATCCTGTCGCGCCTGCATGCAGGCGCCATGGTTTTTGGTATCGCGACCAGTCCGCCGTTAATCCAGGCCTGGGCCGGTGGTGAAGAATATAAGGGCGTTAAACAGGAAAATGTGCGCGTTGTTGCGGTGCTGCGCACGCTTCGGACCGCCTTTATGGTTCGAGCGGACTCCGACATTACCTCGACGGCTGATTTTGCCGGCAAACGTATCGCAGAAGGGTTTGGTCGCCAGCGCGCCGCAGGATTGATGCAGGATGCAGGCCTTGCCGCCGCCGGCGTTGATAAGGCTAATCTGACACTGGTGCCCGTCGCGGGCGGCGCAAAAGCCGTTGATGATCTGGTTGCGGGTCGACTGGATATCACGCATTTTTCTCTGTCATCTGGTAAGACGAGAGAGGCGGATGCTTCTGTCGGTATTCGTTTCCTCACCATCCCAGATACCGATGAAGCAAAGGCGGCGGCCAGCGAGTCCATGCCGGGTGTCTTTATTGAAACGGTAGAGCCCTCTTCCGCCTATCCCGGATTCTCCAAGCCCATCAATGTCATCGCGTCAAAATATCTGTTGGTCACCAATGCTTCCGCTGATGAAGATGCTGTTTATACTGCGACAAAGGCATTGTACGAGAATAAAGAAAGCCTTGTTGCCGCTTACCCTGCGATGGCGGAGTTTGATCCAGAAAATATGCGCATGGATCTGGGCGTTCCTTATCATCCCGGCGCTTTAAAGTTCTATGCAGAGATCGGTCAATAGAATCTGTATATTGGTTGGGATACATATAGCTTATGACGGACGATCATAATACAGATGCCGACGAAGCCGGGTCGTACACCAGTCCCTGGATCGTGCGATGGGTCGGGAAGCCACTGTTGATTTTGATTACGCTGGCATCATTGGCCTGGGCCGGTGACTTGTATCGACGGGTTGGTTTGATTTTCCTGAATGAGCAATTCTATGCCGGCATGCTTGCCCTGGGCATGCCGGCACTTTTCCTGATAATACCTGCAACGGGAATACGTAAACGGCTGTATGTGCCCTGGTATGATATTCTGATCGCGATTGTGATGGGGGCGACCTCTCTTTACATCATGGTCCAGTTTCCCGTTTTCATTATGAATTACGGCGGCGCCACTACCGGCACGTTGATTGCGGCGACCATCCTTTTGATTGGTGTGGCAGAAGGGTTACGCCGAACTGCAGGCACTGTTCTTCTGATCTTCCTGTTGGCGTTTCTGGCTTTCGCGTTGGTCGGGCATTTTATTCCGGGACGATTGCAAGGGGATGATGTAGCGCTGGATCGCCTGATACCGTACGTCACGCTGGATCCAAATGGTATCTTTGGAATTCCGATACATGTTTCAACCACCATTGTGATTGCCTTCATTTTCTTTGGGTTTTTGTTGGAACCAAGCGGCGGTGGGCGGTTTTTTGCCGAAGGGTCAACCGCTCTTATGGGCCGGTTCCGCGGGGGATCTTCCAAAATTGCCGTTGTCGCCTCAACACTTTTCGGGTCGATATCTGGAAGCGCCGTATCCAATGTTATCGCAACGGGATCCATTACCATCCCAATGATGCGCAAAGGCGGGTACAGCAAGTCATCTGCGGCCGCCATTGAAGCGGTTGCATCAACCGGAGGTCAGCTGATGCCGCCCATGATGGGGGTTGCAGCATTTCTGATGGCGGAGCTTTTGCAGGTTGATTATTCAGAGGTTGTGCTTGCGGCGATAATTCCAGCATTTCTGTATTACGTTGCTTTGTTCTTCATGGTCGATCTGCAGGCTATTCGGGATGGTATTACGGCGGTTGACCGGAAACTGATTCCTCTCTTGATACCGACATTAAAACGAGGGTTTGTCTTCCTCTTACCTTTTGTCGTGATAATCGTTGGTCTTTTCGTATGGCACTTACAGCCTGAAACGGCGGCACTTTATGCCGCGTTGATAACACTGCCTGTTGGTTTTCTCTTTGGCTATAAAGATACAAAGCTAACGGTAGGTAAGGTTGTGACCGCGCTGACCAATACGGGCAAAGCCTCATTGGAATTGCTGATGATCGGTTGCGCCGCCGGTGCCATCATGGGGGTTCTAAACATAACGGGTCTGGGGTTCGGGTTGACCTTGGGATTGGTTGATTTAGCCAATGGCAATCTTCTTGTCCTGTTGGTTCTGTCTGCAATTCTTTGCATTGTTTTGGGTATGGGGTTACCGACAACAGCGGTTTACATTCTGCTGGCAACCTTGGTGGCGCCCTCAATCGTGGAAATGGGTGTCTCGCCAATGGCGGCGCATATGTTCGTCTTCTATTATGGAATGATGTCCATGATTACGCCGCCTGTTGCCATTGCCGCCTTTGCCGCAGCCACGGTGGCAGGTGCACCGATGATGCAAACCGGATGGCGCGCGGTTCAGTTTGGCTGGGTCGCGTATCTGATTCCATTCCTCTTTGTGTATTCACCCTCTCTTCTTTTGCAGGGGTCTGTGTTTGAGATTGCCTTAACCCTGGTCACGGCAAGTCTGGGGGTTTGGGTAATATCGGGTGTAGTCGTTGGCTATCTGGGGCAGAAATTATCGACGTTCCGTCGGGTGCTTTATTTACTGGTTGGATTGGGGTTGTTGTTACCAGTCGATGCGTCCGTCTATGCACATTGGATCAATGTCGTCGCTGGGGTCTGCCTGGCGCTGATAATGCTGTCAGACCGTGCGATCTGGCGCAGGAGTATCTCGGGTCGAAAACAAGGATCGGATTAGTTATGGAGGGGACCCAGAGACTATTTATCAATTTGCATGGCAGGTTGAATCTGCTGGACGGCCTCATGCAGCAAGGGCAGAAACTTGCTGATCAGATCCTCAACAGTCGCAAAGGTGGTTGCAACACTGGAATTCAGGCCAGCGATCACGGTGCCATTCGGACCGTGTATTGGAATCGCAATGGATCGGACTCCAAGTTCGGTTTCCTGATCAGAGATACTGTAACCTTGTTCGCGAATTGTAGCGATGCCCGCCATGAAGTCATCGATATCCGTAACTGTATGGGGGGTCCTTTTGATCAAATCGAGTGTGGAGAGGTAGTGCCGCAAGTCCTCATCTGACCGGCCGGAAAGGATGATCCGTCCGATTGATGAAGAATAAATAGGAAAGCGCGACCCCACAGTCACATTAATGGCATAAACACTGCGATGACTTTGAGCTCGGGCAACATAGATGACCTCATCACTGTCTTGGACACCAATCGAAATTGTGCCGAGAGTCTGATCGCAGAATTCATTCAGAATTGGTTGGATCGCGTCCCATTTCGACATTGTAGAGAAATAGGCATAGCCAAGTTCCAGGACCTTTGGGGCCATGTAAAACCGCTTTTTGCTTTGTCGCACATAGCCCAGATCACACAGGGTCAACAGGAACCGACGTGTCGTGGCGCGATCCAGGTCGACGATGGCGGCAATGTCACTAAGCGTTGCGCCATCCGTGACAGTGCCCAAGGCTTTCAATGTATCCAGCCCGCGGGCAAGGGAACGAACATGAGATCGATTGCTTTCATTCTTGACATCATCTGCTGCCATCAAAAAAATTCTCCTGAAGAACTATTGGGCGCTTAGTGAAATCATAGAGTGAATCCTAGAATGTTCCAGTGTGATTATAAGAGGTTCTTTCAATAAAGGCCAATTCAGACAGAGCAAGGTGACTGTTCTGAAATGGCGCAGATAAATGATTTCAAAGGGGAGTGAGTATGACGGCTGCGATCGCATCAGTATCACCAAATGAATTGGCGGATTGGTTGGAGGATCTGGAAGAGATTGCGCTGATCGATGTGCGGGAACAGGGTGATTATGCGCAGGGTCATTTGCTGTTTGCGTCATCGCTGCCCCTGTCCCGTTTGGAACTGATAGTTGAGCGCGCAATTCCTCGGAAATCCACACGTATCGTCCTATGCGACCAGGGGGATGGTGGTCTTGTGGTTCGAGCGGCAGTCGTTCTTTCCCAGATGGGATACACGAATCTGTACCAATTGGCCGGTGGTGTGGTGGCATGGTCGGACGCCGGGTATCGGACGTTTTCCGGTATATATGTTCCTAGCAAGGCCTTCGGTGAAATTGTAGAGCATTATTATGATACGCCAAATATTGACCCGGATGCCCTGGCCCGAATGGTTCAGTCCAGTGATAACGTGAAGATTTTTGATTGTCGCCCAAAGTTAGAGTTTCGCCGTATGAGCATTCCTGGTGCCGTGAATTGTCCTGGTGGGGAACTTTTGTTGCGCCTGCCGGAGATATTGCCGTCGCGGGAGACTGTTGTTGTTGTCAATTGCGCGGGCCGGACGCGCAGCATTCTTGGGGCGCAGACACTGATCAATGGCGGGATACCTAATCCAGTCATGGCGTTGCGGAATGGAACCATGGGGTGGCAATTAGCCGGATATGAGGTGGATCGGGCACGCGACAACGTCGTCTCCATGCCGGGAAAGGCTGGTCAGGCCCAGGCCAAGGATTTGGCGCAGGCATGGGCTGAGCGTGAGGCTGTTCGTTCTATATCATGGGACACGTATCTTCGTCTGGGCCAGGATGCCGATAGGACTACCTATCTGTTCGATGTTCGCGACATCGAAGAGTATCAGGCGGGGACTCCAGAGGGGGCGGTGCTGGCCCCTGCGGGGCAACTTGTTCAGGCCACAGACAGCTATGTTGGCACGCTGAAAAGCCGGATTGTTGTTTTTGATGATAAGAAGGTGCGGGCGATTATGGCTGCGACCTGGTTGGCGAAGGCCGGTTGGGACGAGGTCTATATTCTTACCGATGCGCCACATGAAGTTTGTCACGCTCCGGCGACAGGTCCGATTGGACCGGCACCAGCTATTTCTCAAGACAGGGTGATGTCTCCCTCTGAATTGGCCGCCCAATTGGATGATGGTTCAGTATGGTTATTAGACTTGGCGACCAGTCCTGAATTTCTCAACGGTCATATAGCGGGGGCACATTTTTGTATCCGCTCCAGGATGATGAACGCTTTGTCGAAGCTGGATCCGGAGAAAGACATTGTTCTGACGTCGCCAGATGGCGTCCTGGCGGCCTGGGCTTTGCCGGAAGTAGCGGCGGTCTGGCCGCGGAAGGTTCATCTGCTTTCCGGCGGGACGCAGGGCTGGCAGTTGAGCGGGATGGCACTGGACAAGGGGTTCCAGGAAACCTTGGAACCGCCGACGGATCTTTGGCATACGCCCTCTTCAGAATTTGGCGGCGGTAAAGCGGCGATGGCCGAATACATTGAGTGGGAAACAGGCCTTATCCCTAAGCTGAAAGGGGAGCCTGGTTTGCGCTTCCGATTGCCGTATTGATTTATCCTGGGTCGGAAAGCGATCAATCAGTCTTGTCTTCCTCAGCCTTCAGCCGATCGCGTTTCAGATAGAGCTGCATGCGTTAGCATGAGTTCGCGTCAGATGTGCCAGATGTGATGTCTCAATAGGTTGTTCATTCGGGAATTGTTTTAAGAAGTACGGGCTGCGGGTTTCAACATTGACACTGGCAAGGATCATGATTATTTTAGCAAATAACGCACGAACGTGCGCATAGTGAAATAATAAGAATTTTGAAAGGAAACGAACCAATGGTTCTGGGGTTGTCGTCTAAACATATGGAACTGGTGGAGCGCGTTAACGCCGTCGCACACGATGGGATTGCAGATCGGGCGTCCCAGTACGACAGGGACGCTGCATTTCCGGTTCAGGATATTGAGGATCTACGCCAGGCAGGCTTTTTATTGTGCACCCTGCCTGAAAAGGATGGGGGGCTTGGGTTTGGCGTCAATGGGTCAGATCCGCTATCATTTTTTCTAATTGTGGAACGTCTTGCCGCCATCAGTCCCGCAACGGCACATTGTTTTCAAGTTCACTGTAATGCCATGCAAATCTTACGGGAATATGGCTCAGACGAGCAGGTTAAACGCTTCATTCAGCCAACGATTGAAAAAGGCCATCTTTTTGTCGGGGCGGGGTCTGAACCCGGCGGTGGGCGACACTCTTCTACTGCCACCCCTGTTGACGGTGGCCTAAAAGTTACAGGCGTTAAGCACTATGCGACAAACGCAACTCACAGCACGTGGATGACAGTGCATGTCCGCAATGAGATCAGTGAGTTGATGGAGACGCTGGTCGTAAACACGAACAGTCCCGGTCTGACAATTGATGCCAGTGTCTGGGACCCGACAGGTATGCGCGCCTGCGTCAGCCCGTTGTTGACCTTTAAGGATGTCATTGTTCCAGAAGATTGCATCATGGCGGATTCGGAAGGGTTTTTTAAGAATCTTTGGCTGGGTAAGATCAATTTTGGCTTCACTGCGAACTACCTTGGGGGCGTACAAGGCCTGTATGAATTCACGCGGGATTATCTGAGGGATCGGGGTCAAAAAGACAACGAGGTCTATCAAACCGCGCTGGGTACAATGAAGGCACGGCTCGATGCGGCGCGTCTGCTTTTCTACAATGCAGCGTCTATCCTGCCTGTCGATTGCGAAAAGGCCCTGATCGCCAGCAATCAGGCTAAATGGTTGGCCGTCGAAACCGCGAACCAGTTCATTACAGAAATCGGACAGTTAATCGGCAGTTCGGGTTTTTTCAGAAAATATCCGGTGGAACGTCTGGTGCGTGACCTGCAGGTCCACACGCTGCACCGTCGCCATCATGTTGGTGCCGGTATCGTTGGTCAGGCAGAACTGGGCCTGCCGTATGATCTGAATAAATCCTGAGATCCGACACAATACGGATCTATAAACCGGGGAGCGGAACATGACACAAAAAAATCCTGGCGCCGAGGATCTGGGTGAACCAGACGGTGTTTATAATTCGTCACAACCAGGCTCGTGGTCTAAAGCGTGGCAGACAGACCCGATGGGCGGCGCGCTGAGTGATCACTGGCCGGACCTGATTGCAACATTTCGCTCCCGCGCGCCATTGGGCAGTGTGGCGCCTGATTTTAAGGGAGAGGTGCTGGATGGGCAGTCGGTGCGGCTATCAGATTATCGTGATCATAAGTCTGTACTGATTGTCTTTGGTTCCCTGGCTTGCCCGCCCTGTGTGACAAATATCCGCATCAATGACCCAAATCTGGTTGGGTTATATGAAACCTATGGGGAAGCAGTTGAGTTCTTGTATCTCTATACAAGGGAAGGGCATCCCGGCTCAAAAATTGTTCCGCATACCACAATGGAAGACAAGCGGCAGAACGCGCGCCGCCTGAAAGCAGAGGAAGGGATTACATTTCCAATCGTAATCGACGATGTGGAGGGTACTATCCAGCGCTCCTTTGTTCATCCGCATTTCAACAATCCGGTCTTTCTGATCAATCGCGCTGGAATAGTTACATATAAATCCGCTTGGTTGGATGCTTCTGAGCTACCGCAAGTGCTGGAGGATCAAGTGCTGTGGGACCGCAGGGCGCAGACCGATGCAACCATTAAGAAAAGCTACAGCGAACGTATCCGGCCGTTACGTGAACCGTACGATGTGAATTGTAACAAACGGATCAAGCGGCTGATGGACGATATCGGGCTGCCCCAGATAGCAATGGGCGCAATTCCCGGTATCGATTCTGAGAAGACGGGAGGATGAAATGACATCGAACTGTAAGCGGGTTCATGCCGGTCCCTATATTGTGGATCGTGCCTGTTATACCGATCCGGAGATTTTTGATCAGGAAGTCGAGCGCATCTTTGAGAAGTCCTGGGTCTTTATCGCCCAGGCGAGCGAACTGGCTGAGATCGGTGACTATCGCACCGCCCTGATTGGCCGACAGCCTGTTATCGCCATTCGCGGTGAAGACGGAGAAATCCGGGTCTTCTTTAACAGTTGTCGTCACAAGGCGACGATGTTGTTGACGGAAAAACAAGGGAACTGTCAGAAAATTCGCTGTCCGTATCATCATTGGCAATATGATACCGAAGGGAATCTGAAATCCATTCCCCGTTATGAGGCATATGGCGGGGCCTTAGATATGACGCGCCTGGGCCTTGTTCAGGTTCCGCGCATGGGGGAGGTTTTTGGTTTGGTGTTTGCCAGCCTGGACCCCGACGCCCAACCGCTTGATCGCTATATCGGAGACGCGCTTCCCTACCTTAAGGATGTCGCGCTGTATCTTGGCGAGGACATGACCACCATAGGAACCTACGATTACGTCTATGACGGTAATTGGAAGCTGTTGATGGAGAACACAGTCGACGACTATCACGCGGAGTATCTGCATGACTATGCCTTTGTTCAACGGGCAAAAGTGTTCGGCATGGAAGATTCTGGCGGGTTCATGTCCGAGGAAGGAAGTCATTTCTCCGTTGAATTGGGACGGCATGGTGCATTTGATCAACATGATGACAAGCGAACTCTTGTTACCCAAAAGGTGCGCAGCCGCCGGGTTTATCTGAATGTCTTCCCCTCGTTAATCGCCCTATACAATCCAGTCTGGGATGTAACCGGGTTGCGGATCATGATCCCTGAAGCGGTCGATCGCACGCGGGTGATCAATTATGTTCTGGCACCAAAATCCGCTGATTCTGAAAGAATCAGGCTGATTGGGGAACGGTTCCATTATTCTTGGGGGCCAGGGGGGCGTGCGGGTGTCGACGACATTCATGTCTTCGCACAGATCCAAAAAGGCCTTCAGGCCAAGGCTGGGGGCAAGATCATCATTTCCCGTGGGCATGAAACGCCAGGTCCGAATGGTGGGCCGACTGAAGACCATGCTGTACGCGCCTTCTGGAGTGGGTGGCGGGAATTCATGGGGGATATCGCCGAACCTGCTGATGGCCAAACCATTGATGCAAGTATGGAGCAAGCCTATGCCGAAAACTAATCAAATCGCTGGGGCGCGCTTGTTGTTGGATCGTTATATCAGCGCTCTTGACCAGCGCGATTTTCAGGCTTGGTTGAACCTGTATCATCCTGAAGGTTTTTATGCGGTCTTGCGTCGCACTGAGTATGAAACCGGCAACAATGTGTTGTTGGTTGGCGAGGATTTGCGACGTTTGCGGGCCCGGTTTGAATCAGGCGAAAGCCGCGATAAGCGCCGTATGCTGCACAGTATTGCTTGGATTGTCGAAGGAAAGGAGGAAGGGTCCATACTTGCTGGCTTCACCCTTTGGCTTGATGGGCGTCCTTCCAATTGTGGTTGCTACGAGATGCGTTTGGTGCAGGACGATCAGGGCCAAATGAAGATCCGGCGTTGCACTGTTATTCTGGATGGCGATGTCATTCAAGATACGGTCTATCTGCCGATCTAGGGAGGATGCCATCATGGTCGGGCCAACAATAAGTTTCAGTCATATGGGCCTCTTTGTCAGGGACATTGATCTTATGGCCAGCTTTTATCAGGAGGCATTAAATCTGGTTGTGACAGACCGCGGTGATCTTCCAGGGCGCACGCTGGTTTTCATGAGCAGCGATCCCAGGGAGCATCATCAGGTTGTCCTGGCCACGGGGCGCACCGGCGAGCTGACCGATAAAGTGGTCAATCAGATTTCCTTTCGTGTCGGGTCGCTGGAGGAGTTGCAGGAGTGTTACCGTCGCCTGCAGGACATGTCGGGCGTTAGTGATTTCCGCTGTATCAATCATGGGACATCCTGGACCCTGTATTTCCGGGATCCGGAACTGAACCGCCTGGAATTGTTTGCAGATGCGCCCTGGTACATCGCGCAACCTGTTGCAGAGCCTTTGGATTTGACGCTTCCGGCTGAAGAAATTCGCACGGCGACGCTGCAAATGTGTCAGGCAGATCCAACGTTTGAACCGATTGAATCCTGGCGTGCTCGTTTGGCCGCTAAAATTGAAAAAGGTCGTGCCGCGCAGCAATCTGGGGCGACTTAATAAGCCGCTATAAAAATATTAAGGAGATCGTATGAAACTCGTAAGTTATGATTATAAGGGATCTGCGCAAATCGGTCTTTTGCTTGGCGATGATCAGGTTCTGAACGTTGCTCAGATTCTCAGCGCGGCGGGGCTTGGTTCAGATGCGGGTATGATTGACCTGATAGAACAAGGCGATGGGGTGCTGGATAAGCTCTATGCTTTTGAAGCAGATCATGCAGGACAGAAAACGCTGCCGTTATCTGATGTTACATTATTGTCACCAATCGCCCGCCCACGAAAAAATGTTTTCTGCGTTGGGCGAAACTATCTGGAGCATGTTTCTGAGGCATCTGAAGCCCGTGGACGGGAAATGAAGATCCCGACGGATCCCCAGTATTTTACCAAACCACCAACAACCGTGATCGGCCCTTTTGATGATATTCCGCTGCATGCCGACGTAACTGATAATCTGGATTATGAAGTCGAGCTGGGGGTGATTATCGGCAAGAAGGGCGTTAATATTCCGAAATCTGATGTATTGGATTATATATACGGCTATACGGTGATTAACGATATCACTGCACGAGACGTTCAGCGCCGCCATGACCAATGGTTCAAGGGTAAAGGGTTGGATGGCAGTTGCCCGATGGGACCATGGATTGTTCCGTCGCGTGACATCTCCGATCCCGGCGCGTTGGATATTTCGCTGACCGTGAATGGTGAAATGCGACAAAACTCCAACACGCGGAACATGATTTTTGACCTGGCGACCCTGGTATCTGTCCTCTCTCAGGGGATGACATTAGAACCTGGGGATATTATCGCGACAGGCACCCCCAGTGGTGTTGGTTTTGCGATGAAGCCTCCCTGTCTGCTTAAGGATGGCGATATTGTTGAGGCCAGCGTTGCCGGCGTTGGAACGATCCGAAACAGGGTTTCAGGCTGACGAAAGACCGGATGTCGCAATGACCGGGGAAAGCAAACAGTTGCACCGTTTTGTTGCGGATGTTGATCTGGATCGCCTTCCGGCGACAGTTATAGCACGGGCAAAGCGGCATATTCTGGAAACCGTGATCCTCGCATTGGCGGGCGGCTCCGAGGAAGGGGTTGCCGAAATTCGGGCCCTTGCAAAGGTTGAATACGCCCAGGGTCCCAGCGCTGTCTGGGGTGCTGGTGACAGATTGCAGCCTTCCGGTGCGGCTCTGGTCAATTCGTATGCTGCTGCCGCATTGGATTACGATACATTGTGCAATACCGTCCATGGCGATGTGGTCATTATTCCGGCGGTCCTAGCCATGGCGGAGGCAAGGCAGGCGACCGGACGTCAGCTACTGGAGGCCTATATTGCGGGTATCGAGGTAACAGCACGGCTGTCTTTCTCTGCCAAACCGCCGCAACGGGGATGGACCCATACCAGTGTGTTCGGTGTTTTCGGTGCGGCTGCGGCCGTTGCCCGATTGATTGGGTTGCCAGAAACCCGTATCGGCCATGCAACAGGCATTGCGCTCAGTCTGGCGGCCGGGTCACAACAATCGAATGTTGAGAAGGTTCTTACCAAACGCTTGCAACCGGCCTTGGCCGCACGAAACGGTGTCTTTGCAGCATTGGCGGCGGAGGCCGGAATCTCAGGGCCACAGCAAAGTCTTGAGGGACGATGTGGGCTGTGGTCCCTGTATCAGGCAGGCGATCCGGCGCTGCTGTTGAAGGATCTGGGTGGGGAGTTCCGTTTTCTTGAAACCATTCTGAAAGGGTATCCGGTCTGCAGTTGCAGTCATGCTGCCATTGTCGCCTGTTTGGAACTGATCGCTATAAATGCCCTGGATCCGGCCGATATCTCCGAGGTTGAAGTTACAGTGACCCCCTTCATGGTGCATATGGTTGGTGGAGACTTCGATCCCTCCCGAGACCCGGTGGTCGCGGCGCAATTCTCCATTCGCTATGCCCTTGCGTGTTGCATCTTGCGCGGTGGAGTTTCCCTAGCGGACCTTGATCTGGCGGCAATATGTGACCCGGCTATTCAGGAATGGGCGGCGCGCATTCAGATTACCGTTGACCCGGAGAATGACGGTGAGCTTGCGCCCGCTCGGGTGCGCTTGAAAACCCGAAGTAAAGGTGTGTTGGAACGCTGCGTCTCTGTGATGCCTGGCAGCGTCGAGGCGCCGCTTTCTGACGCTGCTTTCAAGGGCAAATTGCAGGATTGTGTGGATCGAATCCCCGGCTTTTCAGAGCAGGGGGGACTTGTTCGCTTAGACGAAATTGTTGAGGCGATCGACCGGTCAGATCAATGCACAGACCTGACCGGGTTTCTCGCGGCGGTCGGTCAGTCTTCCAATGATTTCGACCAGCGCCCCTGAATGGCGATTTGGTCGCGCGCGCGACGTTGCCTGGGGGTTTTTTCTCGCGCCAGCAGGTCTTCCTCCAGCAATTGATCCGCGTCGCCGGTGCGACCGATTGCAATAACCGTCATTGGTTTATAGATCTCCGGTACCCCCAGAGTATCTGCTATCTTTGAGTCAAATCCCGCCATCTGATGGGTTGAAAGCCCCAGTGCCTGTGCCTGAATCGTCAGATGGGCGACCGCTTGCCCCGTGTCATAGGCTGCGTGGGGCAGGGGCGATTGATCCTCCTTCACGTGCTTTGCCAGGGCGAGAATGAGGACGGCCGCATTCGGCGCCCATTTGACATTGCCGGGCTTCAGCGATTTTACAATTTCGGCGAAAGTAGAGTCTTCACGAATTCCGATCAGAAAACGCCACGGTTGGGTGTTGCTGGCGGATGGGGCCCATCTGGCTGCTTCCAAAAGGGTATCAATCGCAGCTCCCTCCATACTGTCGTTTGGATCAAAGGCGCGCGGGCTCCATCTTTCGGCCAGCAGGTCATGGATGGGGGGTGAGGCATTGGCTCTTTTCATGAAGTGGCTCCATCTATTAACAAAAGCATCTAGACAATGTGCGCCTAGCGCATTAATGTTTATTAGATGAAATTGAACGATGCGCTAACTTAAGTCAACCGACAGGATATCGAGTGCCATCCTAGGCGGGTTTCATGAAAAGAGGAACGAACGCGTGAGCGAAGAATTTTCGGGTAAAGTAATTTGGGTGGTTGGTGCGACGGGCGCCCTTGGTGAAGATATTGTAAATCAATTGACCTCAAAAGGGGCAACTGTCATTGCCTCTTCCCGGCAAATAGAGGGGAAGGGGGTGCCGGTCCCTGGAATCCATCCGATGAATGTCGATGTCACAAAGTTCGAAACAACGGAAATGGTGGCACAGCGTATTGTTAAGGACCACGGCGGCATCGATGGGTTGGTGGTGACAACCACATTACCGATCTTTGGAGACTTCATGGATCTTGGGGATGCAGAATGGGAGGCGGTGCTGGAAACGAAGATGATGGGCACGATCCGCCTAATTCGTGCGGTCGTCCCATCTATGCAGGCGCGGGGTGGGGGCAGCATTGTTGCGCTGAGTGGTGGTGGTGGGATCAACCCGTCGCTGCGACATTTACCCGGTTCAGTCGCGAATGCCGGAATAAATCTGGTGGTCAAGGGGCTGGCGAAGCGTTTCGGGCCGGATCAGATCCGGATAAATGTGGTTTCTCCTGGGCCAATTGAATCGCCTCGACTGGAAGCGATCCGAAAGGCCAAGGGACCCAGCACGAAAACACCGCTTGGCGGAGCTGGCCAACCGGATGATGTCAGTAATGCTGTCATCTTTCTGTTGTCCAGTAAGGCCAAATATATTACCGGCGCTAACCTTGCAATTGATGGTGGCGGTCGCCTGGAAGATCCTAAATAGGCGCTTTTACACACTCAATGATCTAAAACCGGATTCATCAGTATGCCAATCTCAATCATGGACTGGATACGGTCCATAATGGAGCGCCTAAAGCCAGCGTCTATATTCAATCACTTCCCAGGTTTTCTGGTTTGTGTCGTCGTTGCGACTGCGGCGCAGTTCATATCAGAACATTACGGCGCGCCTGTAATGCTGATGGCGCTGCTGCTGGGGATGGCCCTGCATTTTCTATCTGTGGAAGGCCGCTGTATGACGGGCATCCAATTCTGCGGACGGGCGGTGTTGCGCATTGGCGTTGCCTTGATGGGGGTGCGGATCAGTGCATCCCTTTTGGCGGTTGTTGGGCCTTGGCACATTGCCTTGCTTGGTGTGGCACTGCTGCTGTGTATTGCCTTTGCCATGCTACTAGGGCGCTTTCTGCAGGTGCGAAAAACTTTTGCATTGTTGACTGGGGGGGCCGTCGCAATTTGCGGCGCGTCGGCGGCGATGGCCATAGCCTCTGTATTGCCACGTCATAAGGATTCTGAAAAAAACCTATTGTTTACGGTTGTTGGAGTTACGGTTCTCAGCACGGTAGCCATGATTCTGTATCCGATCCTGGCCGGGCAGCTATTTGACACGGAAGCAGAGATTGGATTCTTCCTGGGGGCAACGATACACGATGTCGCTCAGGTGGTTGGTGCCGGATTCTCGGTGTCCGAAAATACAGGTGATATTGCCACCCTAGTAAAATTGATCCGGGTCTCACTTTTGGCGCCCGTGGTTGTGGTGATTGCTCTCGCGGTTCGAAGTCTGGGTCGTCACACCGGCTCGATGGGTTCACGCCCCCCGCTACTTCCGGGTTTTGTGCTGGGTTTCCTTGTTCTGGCCGCGCTTAACTCTTTTGATCTGATCCCTGTGGCGATCACTGACGGATTAGGCGAAATCTCCCGCTGGTCCCTGATCATTGCCATCTCTGCCGTTGGAATGAAAACGTCATTAGGTGAGGTTATGGGGATTGGCCGATCTGCTATGATTCTAATCCTAGCAGATACGATCTTCCTGGCCGCTGTCATTTTGGGCGGGCTTGCTCTATAGGCTGGGTCGCCGCAAGGTCCTTTCGCTGCTATAACTCGGCTATTTGAAGCGCTCAGGTCATTGTCAGCGGCAATCTCACTTTTTGAAGCAGCCGTTTCATCTCCGATGGCGAAAGGTGCGCACATGTCTTGCGCCCGTTAAAGAATGTCTTTCCAGATTGGCGCTCGGCCTGCAGGAAACCTCTGTAGCTGCCGTTCCCGGTTTGCGGGCGGGCTAATTATGGGGCCGCTTGATCGGGGCCCCTTCGGCTATAGAGCCTTCGCGCCATTGCGTGGCGCTCATCCCAAACTCGCGCTTAAACGCTTTGCTGAAAACAGAAGCATCGGTATAGCCCCAGACACTTGCAATCTCCATCACGTTGAGGTGGCATTTTTGCGGATCCAACAAATCCTCTTTGCAGCGGGATAAGCGCAGCCTGTGTATATAAGCGCTGACGCTAGATTCAGCGCGTTCAAACAGCTTGTGAAGGTATCGGACGGAAATTCGCTGGGACCGCGCTACTGTTTCGGCTGACAAGGAAATGTCATGAAGGTTCCTGAGAATGTATTGTTGGATCTGCTCCAGGTGTATTTCAGCAAGGGACTCTTTCTCGCCTTTTACCGATCCTTCAAGTAGCGCCGCGGAGGCGGCGAGGAACACGCCCTTGACGCCACTGGAGCGCTCTCCCTGACGAAGGTCATCGATGCGCCGGACCATCTGTTGCATAAGCCCTTCCACCAACAGGCCGACACCATTGTTCGTGGTGGTCCGTGCGCCTCGGAACCTGGCCGCTCTTGGAATGCGTGACGCAACGTCGCTCCAGGGCACGACCAGAGTTGTCTTTTGCATCGTTTCCAACACTTCAAACTCATATGGAACGTCACTGCGCCAGGCGATTACATCTCCCGCACGCGCAATGACCTGCTCCGTCCCGAACTGAATTTTCTCGACTCCGGATTGGATGATCTGGATGCCAAAGCTGGGGCATTCATGATGGACCTTCGTCCTGTCCCTTCGACCCGAGCAGGGGTCGCAGCGGCATTCTATGAGGGACAGGCCATTGATCTCGCGCGACCGAATTTTGGATGAGAAACCAACAGATAATCGCTTCGTGATTTCGATGGGGCGATACACCGCGCCCATTGCCTGCTGCAATGCATCTGTTCGGTCCGCAAAGGGTATATTGGACGCGGACCAATGCTGTTCGCTCGATAGAATCGTTCCTTGCATTCTTGCCTCCTCCCTTATTCTGCACAATGTGCACATTTTGACCAATCGTAGTGCACAAAAGAGCAAAAAGCTATCAGGCAACTTAGCTATAGTCGGTTAGATCGCCTCCAAGGCGGCAGCTTGCAATAATCACAAATGGGAGGATTTACATGAGTAACGCGCGACTGCCCGAAGTTGCAACGCAACTTGACCAGGTTGATTGGAAGCCATTTCCCGAGCCTTTCGCTTTTGGCGGTATCCGTTGGAAGCTTCTCCACACCAGCCCGGGTACCGGGGACTGGTCGGCCATCTTCGACTGCCCCAAAGGATCCAGCATTGCCCCTCACACGCATTTTGCGAGCGGTCAGTATCTTTTGACCAAAGGGCGTATGGACATTCGTGGCGGAGCGGAGAAGGGTGGAGCAACGGTTCTTGCTCCAAGCCATGGATACGAGTCTAACGGTGCCGTCCATGAGCACACCAATTTCCCGATCGATAGTGAATTCTACATGACGTTTGATGGCCCCGTTGTATTCACCAACCCGGATGGCTCGGTGATGGCCGTTGTCGGGTGGGAGCAAGCCCGGGCTGCTTGGTCGGCCTAGTCCCCACCCAAGCAATACAGGCTGTGGCGGCATTCTGGGCCGCCACAGCTTGAGAGAAGCATTCAATAATCGATAAGGTCATTGACCATAGGGGGAGCATTGGAAACCACTGTTGGAGGACTCATTCGGGCGGCCGCTCGTCGCTATGGTGCGAAGACTGCACTCATTGTTGGGGGTGCAACGTATAGTTACGCTGCGCTTGACGAACAGTCGTCCATTCTGGCTGCTCATCTTGAGCAGATGGGATTTCAGAAGGGCGACGTAATCTCTCTGTGTGCGCCCAATTCCGCTGAGTGGATCATCAGCTATTACGCCATCCTCAAAATGGGGGGGGTGGTCAATCCGCTGAATCTGATGCTGACACCCAAGGAAGTCGCTTACGCAATGAAAGATTGCGGTGCAAAAGCCATTTTGGGGGCGGCTGAGAACCTGGCGGCTTTGAGCAGTCTGGCCGATGAAGGAATGACTGCCACAAGAATCGCCTGGGGGGAGCCAGTTCCAAAGGCTACCATTCAGTTTACCGATCTGCAGACCTGGCCCGCTGATGTTGAACCCGAATATCCGGTGTCAGGACTGCAGGCAATCGATACATGCAGTGTGAGCTACACATCCGGGACCACAGGTCATCCGAAAGGCGCTTTGCTGACTCATGGCGCGATCCTGATGAATGTCGAGATGACATCTGTCATGCATGCGCGGACTCATGAGGATGTAATCGTTTCGGCGCTGCCATGCTCACATGTCTATGGAAATGTTGTCATGCAAAGCACGTTCTCGCATGGCGGCACCTTGGTTCTGCATGCTGCGTTCGATGCCGAGAGAATCGCACAAAGCATCGAAACGCATCGCGCCACCCTGCTTGAGGGGGTGCCAACCATGTACATGTATCTGCTTAACTTTGGGCGTCTCGACCAGTTCGATCTGTCTTCATTGACCCGTTGCACTGTCGGTGGCCAGACGATGCCTGTTTCCAAGCTAGAGGACGTCGAGCGGGTTTTCGGCTGCCCGATACTTGAACTCTGGGGTATGACAGAAATCGGAGGTCTGGGTACCACACATACTTTTTATGGCCCGCATAAGTTGGGATCGATTGGCATTGCTATGCCTCATGTGGAGATCCGAATCGCCGCCGTTGATGATCCGACCGCACCGATTGAGACCGGTCAGGTAGGGGAGTTGCAGGTTCGGGGCCCCATCACAATGCGTGAATATATTGGCAACAGCGCCGCCACGGCAGAGGTTCTGCTGGAGTCCGGCTGGCTCAGGACGGGTGATCTCGCATATATCGATGCAGAAGGATTTGCGTTCATCGTTGATCGGCTCAAGGATCTTATCATCACCGCCGGATTTAATATTTATCCTGCTGAGCTAGAGCGGGTGATCGCTGCTTACCCTGGCGTCGCGATGGTTGCGGTGGGCAGTGTTGCAGATGACGACAAGGGCGAATTGGCAAAAGCCTATATTGTCCAAAGAGAGGATGCTCAGCTGGACCTTGAGGACCTGCGCCGATATTGTCGCGAGAATCTGGCCGCTTATAAGGTGCCACGTGCATTCCAACTGGTGCCCGATCTGCCAAAGACGAGTACCGGCAAGATCATGCGCCGTGCCCTGCGTCAGCTCGACTCCGATTGAATTGAGGCCAAAATGACCATGAAGACTGAGAGTATCCGTGAGGAGTCTGTTACACCGCCCGACCAGACACGCGGCTTTTCATTCAATCACACCATGTTGCGTGTGAAGGAACCAGAGCGATCGCTGGACTTTTATTGCCGTATCATCGGGATGCGTTTGCTCAGAAAAATCGATTTTCCTGATCTGCGTTTTTCTCTCTATTTCCTGCGGTTCTGCACCTCGGAGGACTCTGTTCCACAAGATAGCGCCGAACGCACCTGTTGGCTGTTTGGTCAGTCAGGCGTGCTTGAGTTGACCCATAACTGGGGCACTGAGACGGACCCTGATTTCAGTTACCATGATGGCAATCGTCAGCCTCAGGGATTCGGGCATCTGTGCGTCTCCGTCCCGGACCTGGCCGCCGCCGTCAGTTGGTTCGACGAGAACAACATCGCTTTCGTTAAACGCCCGGATGAGGGAAAAATGAAAGACATCGCCTTTATTAAGGACCCCGATGGCTATTGGATTGAGATTCTCCAACCGGATTTGCTTGGGGAGCTTGGGCGCACGCGCTGAAAGCTTTAGCCTTCTGCTGCTCCGATGCATATAGGGGGCATGGGAACAGGTGTCAGGTCATCGCGGATGGAGCGCGCGGGGCAGGGGCCGTTCAATGCCCATCGCCGCCCAGAGCAGAGGATTTTGGATTATCCGGGAGGTTTTTAGCCTCCAACTGGATTTCTATCGCCCCAAAGGCTCCACTTGCTTTGACGGTGTGGCGGTCGCCCTGGGCAGTTGGACCCGCGATCAGCACGGCTTCCGGCGAATCCGGAAACCAAATCTCAGTCGCAACGAGAAGGGGCAGGCCAATTTCACGTGGCCTGCCCCGATCTTTCAATTTACCCGATGCTAGAGACTAGCGGTATGGGTAGCCTGCTTTCTGCATAACGGACGCATATTTCTTGAACGCATCGACAACGCGTTTTGGACGGTCGCCCTGAGTTGCGATTTCATCCCAGAACTTTTCCGCATCCGCGACAACCGTGGCCCATTCCTGTGGTGGAATGGATGTGAGTTCCATTTTCTCACCTTCAACACGCAACCGTGCTTCGCCACCCCAATACCAGGTCGCGCGATAATAATGCGATTGGTCGATGGTGATTTTGAACAGTTCCTGCAGGTGGGCTGGTACTTTTTCCCAACTGGCAGAGTTTGCGAAGTAAGACCCAAACCACGCGCCGGTCACTGAGTTGGTCAGTGCATAGTTACAGATGTCCGCCCAACCGACCTCATAGGCTTCGGTAAAGCCACACCATGCAACGCCGTCAAGCTCCCCAGTTTGAAGGGCGACTTCGACGTCATCCCAAGGAACCGTGACAGGGATCAGCCCGTATTGGGAAAGGAATTTACCAGCCGTCGGTACGCCAAAGACGCGCTTGCCTTTCATGTCGGCAAGGGAGCGGATCGGCTCTTTCGTGAAGATGTGCAGTGGATCCCAGGCACCGGCAGACAACCAAGTGACATTGTCAACTTCGTCATAGGCTTCTTTCCAGATCTCATTCAACCCGTAATATTTGAACATCGCCGGCACATCCAGTGAGTAGCGCGTGGCGAAGGGGAAATACCCGCCAAAGACGGAGATATCCACCGGTGAGGCCATTGTGGCTTCATCCGACTGAACCGCATCCAGTGTGCCATTCTGAAGCGCGCGGAAAAGCTCCGACGTTGGGACCAGTTGGTCTGCATAATACAGCTCGATCTCCATTTCGCCATTTGCGGCGGCATTGAAGGCATCGATCTGTGGCTTGATCACATGCGCACCAAGAGGGGCACCTGAATAGGTCTGCAAACGCCATTTGATCGGGCCGGTTTGGGCATGGACCGCTGGTGCCGCAAGAGCGGATGCCGCCCCAACTACCGATCCGGCCAAGAATTTACGCCGGGTTGAGAGAATCTGCTCGGATGGACTTTTTTTGGTATCTTCAGACATGTTTTACACCTTCTCTGTTGGTAAATGATGGCCTTGCACTGGCCATTCTGGGGTTAACCTCTGACCAATTCGGGCAGCCAGAGCGCGATTTGCGGGAACAAAAGCACAAGTGCGATTGTGAATGTCATCATAGCCACAAAGGGCCAGATGGATCTGTAGATATCGGGCAGTGAAATCTCCTTCGGTGCCATCGCCCGCATCAGGAACAGGTTATATCCGAAGGGGGGCGTTATATAGGCGATCTGGCATGTCATCGTGTAGAGCACGCCAAACCAGATCAATTGGTTCTCAAAGCCGAGATCAAGGACTTTGACCAATGGAATGTATAGCGGGGCCACGATAACCAGCATCGCGGTATCATCCAGGAACATGCCCATCACGATAAAGCTAACCTGCATCATGATAATGACCTGCCAGGGCGTCAGCTCCCAACGGTTGAGGAAAATGTCTTCGACCGCACGCACCGCGCCGATCCCATCGAACACCGCCCCAAAAGCCAAGGCTGCAAGGATCAACCAAAGAAACATGCAGGACACACCCAGTGTCTTGCGCGCCGTTTCATGGACCATCTTGAAGCTGAGGCGTCCCTTGACGGCCGCCGCTAACGTCGCTGCAGACGCACCCACAGCGGAGCTTTCAACAAGGCTGGTCACACCCATGATGAAGAGCCCTGTCATCGCAAAGAAAATCAGGAATGGGATGATGCCCGCGCGCAACAGCTTCAGCTTCTCGCGCATCGGCATATTGAGTTCTTCGTCTGACACAATCGGCGCAAGTTCAGGTTTGAGCTTCACGCGGACAACGACATAGATCACGAACATCGTTGCCATCAGCAACCCCGGGATCATCCCGGCCAGCCAAAGCTGAGAGACAGGTTGGCGGGCAATCATGCCATAGAGCACCATGACGACGGATGGCGGCACCAGGATACCAAGCGACGATCCGCCCTGAACCACACCCGTGATCAATACCTTGTCATATCCCCGGCGTAACATTTCGGGCAGGGCAATTGTTGCCCCAATCGCCATGCCAGCGACCGACAATCCATTCATCGCCGATATGATCACCATCAGGAAAATAGTCCCAATCGCCAGACCGCCGCCAACGCGACCGAACCAGACATGCAGCATCTTATAAAGATCTTCGGCGATGCCGGATTCCGAAAGGACATAGCCCATATAGACAAACAAGGGCAGCGTGAGCATCGGGAACCAGTTGAACAGTTTGAAAGCCGCAGAGAACGGGATTTCGATACCGCCCGTTCCATAAAGCATCAGCACCATTGCCGACGCGACAAAACCAATGGCCGCAAAAACACGCTGTCCGGTCAGGAGCAGGACCAGCATGGATGCGAACATGAGAAGGGCAATCAACTCGTGGGTCATTGAACGGCTTCTCCACGTAAGTCATTTATATGTTTAAATATCTGGGAAATGGTTTGCAGGATCATCAGCACGATACAGGCAACCATCAGCGATTTAATCGGGATCATGGATGGGTTCCACATCGAAAACCGCGTTTCGTTCGTATCAATGGCATAGTCTAAACTGGAGATAGATCCGTAGAGCAACACCGAAAGATAAAACAGCAGGCAGGAAATCGTGACCAAATCCATCAGCGTTTTGCCCCGGTGCGATAGGCGTTCATAGAACAAGTCCATGCGCACATGATCACCGTCCTTGATGGTCATTGCGCCGCCCATAAAATAGTAGGCGGCCAAGGTAAATTGCGCGAACTCAACACACCAATGCAGTGGAATATCGATGATATTGCGGGTGATGGCGTCCAGCAGTAACACCCCGACCATCAAAAAGATCAGATACATCGCAACAATACCGACATACTGTGCCGCGCGATCAACCAAACGCACATAGCTGCGCATTACATTTTGCATTCGATAGTCCCCATTCTGTAACCCCCTCATTTTCTCGGGACCTGCTGTTAAGGTACCGAAACTCCCGCGCGTAAGAATGCTTCCATCATTGCCGGGCCTGGCGGCCCCTCACTCAACACGGTTCCAATACCTCCCAATTCACAAACCCTGAAGGCGGCACGCCGTCCAATTTTTGAGGACGTGGCCAACACTACCGTGTTATTCGCGCGCTTCATCATGGCGCGGGCAATATGTGCCTCATCCACATTGGCGTCAGTTGCTCCAATGTCTGCATCAAGACCCGCAACCGTTATAATTGCATGGTCGACTTGAAATTGGGTAATTTGTTCGAGCGCTGTTGGCCCAATTGTTTGATCATTCCCAGGCGCATACTTTCCCCCCAGAAGGTATATGTGAGTATCCACATCCGCACGCCCGAAGACCATCGCTATGCTGAGTGAGTTAGTTATCACTGTCAATCCATGCGTCATGACTAATGCTTCGGCGGCGATCAAAGTGGTTGACCCTGTATCCATAAATACAGTGTCGCCAGGTTGAATGATGTCCCGGAGTTTCTTTGCAATTATCTGCTTGGCTTTCGGGTCCTCGACCATGCGCTCTGAGAACGTGCCTTCGGAATGCAAAAGGGGCGGTAACGCCCCGCCATGGACTTTTCGCACCAGCCCTCGCGCATCCAGATTGCTCAGGTCGCGTCGAATGGTTTCAGGAGAAACACCGAATGCCTGTGCCAGATAATCGACGCTCATCCTGCCGTCGCTGGCGATGAGCTTGATAATACTTGTTCTGCGATCTGATGTTTTCTTTGACACCCAGCACCCCTCTCTTGTGTTAATTAGCGGGTTTCACACTTTGCTCGTCAACACTAAAATGCCCAATCGGTCATTCTTTTTGACCAGTTATTGACTGTTTGGTGTGTTTGATCGTAAATCGTCCAGGACATAGTCAAAATTCTTCCTGCAGAAAGACTCCAGATGTCGCCCTCGGCGAGTAATACAGGCGAAGTGTTCGATGTTGCCGTGATTGGAGCGGGGGTTGTCGGCTGTGCCATCGCGCGCCGTTTTACCTTGGAAGGCGCGCGAACAATCGTGCTTGAAAAAGGCCATGATATTCTGGACGGGGCCTCAAAATCGAATAGCGCCATTTTGCATACCGGGTTCGATGCGCCACCAGAGTCGCGGGAGGCGCACTGCATTCAGGCTGGATATCAGGAATATGAAAGAATTCGCGGTGCGTTGAACCTGCCGCTTGATCGATGCGGTGCCCTGGTTCTGGCCTGGACGGAAGAGCAGGAGGCGCGTCTTCCGACCCTCATGCAACAAGCCCGGGACAATGCTGTTGATGATGTCAAACTGTTGTCACGGTCTGAAACAGTCGGGCTGGAACCCAATCTGGCCACTCAGGTTCGGGCAAGCTTTCGGGTGCCCCGTGAGGCGCTGATTGATCCCTGGTCTGCGCCCCATGCTTATCTGGAACAGGCGCTGTTGAATGGTGCCATGCTAAAGCGCAATTGTGCCGTCCGGGCTGGCGAATTCGATGGTCAGCAGTGGCATCTTGAAACCAGTCATGGCACGATCCATACCAAGTTTGTAATCAATGCGGCCGGTCTTTTTGGGGATCACATAGACAAAGCATTGTTGGGACGAACAGATTTTGAAATCCGTCCCCGTAAAGGCCAATTTATTGTTTTCGATAAAACCGCGGCGCGGCTCAGCCGCCATATTCTGCTGCCTGTTCCCACTGAAACGACAAAAGGGATTGTGGTTTGTCGTACCATTTGGGGCAATCTGTTGGTTGGCCCGACCGCTGAAGAACAAAGTGATCGGGAAACGGCAGAACTGGTGCCTGAAACGCTGGACTATCTGCACCAGAAAGGCATTGAAATTCTGCCCGCTCTCGCGACAGAGGATATCACCGCAATTTATGCCGGGTTGCGTCCCGCCAGCGGTCAAAAAGAATATCAAATTCGGGCGCATGCCGGTCACAATATGATCACCGTTGGCGCGATCCGCTCGACTGGACTAAGCGCGGCCCTGGGGATTGCGAAATACGTTTTCGACCTTGGACAAGAGGCGGGTCTGCAATGCACGCCGCTGGTCGATCCTGTGCACCAGCCAATCGAAAACATGTCGGAGGATCTTGAGCGGGATTGGCAACGGCCCGGCAATGGCGGCATTATATGCCATTGTGAGCGGGTCACCCGACGCGAGATAGAGGTGGCGATGTCCGGGCCACTGGCACCAAATTCACTTGCTGGATTGAAACGCCGAACGCGGGTTACGATGGGACGGTGTCAGGGCTTCTATTGCACCGCTGCGCTGGCGGAGTGCACGAAGGGTAAGCTTACACACCCCATTGCAGGGGCCCGCCATGACGACTGAGCTTCCTAAAACATGTGATGTCCTGATCGTGGGGGGCGGGCCCGCCGGTCTGTCCGCCGCTTATGCCCTTCGTGCGGCTGGCGCGGGGGATGTCCATGTGATTGAGCGTGAGCCTGAAATGGGGGGGATTCCACGACATTGCGGTCACTCGCCCTATGGCATGCGCGAATTTCACCGTTTGATGGGCGGGGCCCGTTATGCCAGGCGCCTGACCGAACGCGCATATCAGGCGGGTGCCGCCCTTCACTGCAACGTAACCGTGATGGCCCTTCATCCGGGGGGACGTGTTTCGGTGTCTGGTCCTGAGGGTCTCTGTGACATTCAAGCCCGCGCTGTCTTGTTGGCCACCGGGGCGCGCGAAAGCTCCCGCGTTGCCCGATTTGTCGGCGGGACAAAACCGGGTGGCGTGCTCAATACGGGCAGCCTGCAAGGCCTGGTCTATCTGGATGGGTTGCAGCCTGTCCGTCGCCCGCTGATTGTGGGTAGCGAGCTTGTGTCATTTTCCGCCTTTTTGACCTGTCGCTATGCCGGGGCAAGGCCGGTGGCGATGATAGAAGCTGGCAATCGCCCGACCGCCCTGTGGCCCGCGCATTGGATGCCGAAACTTTTAGGCACGCCGGTACTGTTCAATACCGAATTGACGCAGATCCATGGCAAGGCCCGCGTTGAAGCGGTCACCCTGCGCAGGGATGGTGTTTCGCGGGATATCGAGGCGGATAGCGTCATATTTACGGGCAAGTTTCGACCGGAAAATGCATTGTTGCGCCAGTCCCATATCCGTGTAGATGCCGCAACCAATGGCCCGGAAGTGGACCAGTATGGACGCTGCTCAGATCCATCCTACTTTGCGGCGGGGAATGTTTTGCGCGCCATAGAAACCGCTGGATGGTGCTGGCAAGAGGGACGCAGCGTTGCCACGGCAATCCTCGCGGCTCTGGAGGACCGACTTCCCGATCGCAGCAGCGCGCATCGCATATCCAATTCCGGCGACCCGATTGCCTATGTCATGCCGCAATTCTGTGTCACCAGCACGGTGCCGCCCGCGTTCGAGGCGGTGCAGCTACGTTTCAGCAGGTCCGCGCGTGGCACTGCCAGATTCGGGGCGAAGTCTTATCGCTTAAAATCGCGCCCAGAACGTCGTATCACTGTGCCATTGCTACAGGGTGATGCCCCAATGACCTTAAGTTTTGATGAGGCGACATGACATTTCTTGCAATTGATCAGGGAACAACCAGCACGCGCGGCCTCATCGTGGATGAAAAGGGACACACGGACGTCATTTTCAGCAAATCACACCGTCAAATATATCCACATTCTCAATGGGTCGAACATGATCCAGAAGAGTTGCTCACCCATATTCTGGCCTGTATCGATCTGGGGCGAGAGCGAGGCGTCCGTGCGGTTGGCATCGCCAACCAAGGGGAAAGCTGCCTTGCATGGGACGCAAAGACGGGAAAGGCGCTATCCCCCGTTATCGTATGGCAAGACGCACGGACCCAGGCGAAAATAGAACACCTGCGCGCCGATGGTTTTGAAGCCACGGTTTTGCAGCGTGCGCGGTTGCCACTCGATCCATATTTCTCCGCGTCTAAACTGGGCTGGATATTGGAAAATATTCCAGCCGCCACTGAATGCGCCGCACAGGGTCGATTGCGGCTCGGCACCACCGATGCCTTTTTTCGGGACCGTTTGACCGGGGATTTTGCGACTGACCTTGCAACAGCATCGCGCACCGCTCTCCTTAACATTGCAGACGGTGTTTGGGATCCCGATCTCTGTGCGCTTTTTGGGGTGCCGATAGAGGCATTGCCGCGCATAACGGCCTGCAATGGACGTTTTGGCGATGTGGATGGCTTGCCGCTGACGGCCAGCATTGTTGATCAGCAAGCAGCGCTCTATGGCAATTGTGCCGCGAATGTTGGGGATGCGAAGGTGACCCTGGGGACCGGGGCCTTCGTGCTCGCCTTGTCTGGTGACACAATCAAATCAAACAGCGGCGGGGCGTTGCCAACAGTTGCCTGGCAGGAGGACGGCCACTCACCGATCTATGCTTTGGAAGGCGGTGTATATGCGGCCGCTGCTGCGGTGAACTGGGCAAAAGGGATCGGGTTGTTCACCGATTTTGATGAATTGATGCGATTTGAGGAGTCCAGCATGCTGGATCGTGGTCTCGCCTTTGTGCCCGCACTGGCGGGCTTGGCCTGCCCCTATTGGGATCGCAATGCCAAGGGCAGTTGGCTTGGCTTAACCTTGGACACGACGCAGGCCAATATGATGCAGGCTGTTCTGGAGGGGATCGCCTATCGCGTTGCACAAGTGCTCGCAGCCATGAACTCTCAGATATCGCTGAATTCCAGCCTGCGGGTTGATGGCGGCATGTCTGCCAACCCATGGTTCTGCCAGTTGCTGGCGGATGTGACCGGGAAAGAGGTATTGGCTGGCACCGAAACGGAATTGACCGCCATCGGCGTCGCCCGATTGGCAGCCCGGTGCATGGGAGAAGACATCGTGCCCGCCTTCGATCTGCATACAACTGCACCCCGGAAAAATGCCGCTGTGCACCCAGACCGCTTTGCAACCGCCTGCAAGATCACCCAACAATGGGGATAGAACGGCGCTCCAAACGGAGGAAACTGCCTCTGGTGATTGACGTGGTTGCGGATTGTGGCATGGGGTGCCTGGAACCTGCTTTTTACCCAAGTGCCCCAAAATGCGCCCTGCAGGCCGCCTCCACTTCTGGAATGCGGAGCAATCGCGCAAATTGCACGGGGAGCCACATCCTGAAGTAAAACTTGTCCCATCGCCGGACCAGGTAACGCGTGCTGAGCGACCCCATTAGTACGGTTCCTGTACCAGCACGGAAATCGCCTAGGTCCGCATTCTGCAACGTATTGATCATAAACGATCAATCATGAAACTGGCGGAGAGGGGGGGTCGAACTAAGAATAAAAACACAATCATTTCAATGTTCTATTTAGATTTGAATTTAAGGTTTGTACCACTTCGCCAATACTTCTGTACCTTCACGATATGAACCGCCCCGGGATTGCCGGAGGCTGCTTGTAAAGAATTTCGCCGCCAGTGTTTGATCGTTCTGCATGGCGTTATAGCGTTGCTCTGCCTCTGCGGGTGGACCGTTTCCTATAGGCTCCATCAATCTGCGGTTACTGAACCAATCCACCCATTCCAGGGTCCCAAGCTCGACGGCTTCCAATGTCTTCCATGGCTCACGTCGGTGAATGACTTCCGCTTTGTCGCCACCTGTCTGTCGTGTCTGCGATTTCTGTCTCATCTTCATTCCCCTTCGGGTCATTACGATGAACCAGAAATCCTCGCCTATGCAATTCCACTAATTTGTCCCTTAGGCGCTGACGTCAGACAGTTAAACGCGGAGATTGAGGCCCTGATAGAGCAAGGTGTTCTCGTAAGAGACGAATAGACAGGATTTGTGTTTCAAATGCAGGGGAGGGGGGCTGAGTTTGCCCAGTATCATCACGGTCACTTTTCTAGTCCGCAGCTGACTATCGTTATCAACTCGATGATTTGAGGGTTAGTTGGGAAGCAGGAAACTGGGGGGGGCGTCAGAACAGATGGACCCCCTCACGAATTTAATACATTCTATGAATCTTCAGCTACACTATTGCGGTTTGATTTCACCGTTCACTCTGGAAAATCACTACATGTTTTTTGGTCTAAGAAATTTAGGGTTTTTTGTTGTGCTTCTAAGTTTTCATGCAGCGCTGCTAACCCTTTACTTTTTTCCAATCCGGTACGACCCTTTTCAAGAAGGCGCAAACGGTTCTGTCGTGTCCTCCTATGGAAATCTCCCAATCGACGGCCTCTTAAGGATCAAGTATGAACACGCACTCAGTAACCCTCGTTACTCGGTTGGTGTGTTTGGGAACAGCCGAATTGTGATGATTGGGCACAATGATGTGGGGTTACAGGAAGATGAATTCTTTAATTTCGGGATAGGTGGTACTTCATTCTTGCAGTCTGTCACCCTTTTGGAAGAACTGGCAAAGGAAGGTAAAGCGCCAGATGTGTCAATTATCAGCCTTGATCATCCGGAAATGCAGTTTTTTAATTACCCATATTGGCCCGGTCCCCTGCACCGATTAAGCATCATCACAGATACCTTGGGATTATCAAATGGCAACGTGCCGTCACAAGAATCAGCTCTTGAGTTTTTAAAGAGTCTCAAGAACATGATTAAAGTCGCGTGGGGGCAGGTAAAGCAAATTTGGAACTTTGATGCTGCGCAACGGTATTTTAAGTTTATGCTTTTGCAAATTTGGCCAGATTATTCTGAATATGGGGCCAAGCCATATGCTTCAGATGGCTCTACACCGATCAAGCCTTTGCTCGAGTATCATAAGAATGAATTCACCGAAAAGACACCATTATCGGAGATGTCTAACCGGTATCTAGAGGAGTCTGTAAAGTCGCTTGGTCGTTTAAAAAAGGCTTACGGGTTGACCGTTATCGTTTATGAATCTCCCATTGAACCGAAAATCGCCAGCCGTTTGAAAGCCATCAGTGGGCCCTATGCAAAGGAAACGCAAAATCGCATTTTATCCACCTGTGTCGAGGTGGAACTGGACTGCAGGAAGGCCCCAAGTCTCGTTGCGCCGAAAGGGGGGCCCTATTGGCATGATTGCTGTCATGCGCCTGCAGGTCAGTTGGGACGCTACATTGGGTCACTAATCGAGTCAGCAAAGCGAGTGACCCCTTTTGCTGTTCAATGACCTCAACTTCTTAATTCTTTTCTTACCAGCGGTGACAATTACGACCTGGTGGCTGGTCCCAGATCAGTTCCGTATTCATGTTTTGATTATTGCGTCGTTCATTTTTTATGGGATGTCAGGCTGGGAGCATGCTCTTCTGCTGCTGATGTCTACCCTATGGGTATATCTTTTCACGCATGGATTATTGGCAATAGGATCACGCTGTCGCCTTGTTCTGGCGATCGCATTTCCCGTCGCTGCGTTAGTGTACTTAAAATATACCAATTTCATTCTTTATGATGTTCTGTCACTGGAAAGTAGCGGTGGTGAGGGAGCGTTCTCGCTTTTTCGCGACGTCGTGTTGCCTGCCGGCATTTCATTTTTTACGTTCCAACTGATTGGTTATGCCATAGACCGATATCGGGGAAGTGTGAAAGAACCTCCGACACTAAAGGCTATGTTACTGTATATTAGTTTCTTTCCCCAATTGATCGCAGGACCCATTGTTCGATTGGCACAGGTATCAAGTGCCATTGAAAATCTGCCATCGTTTCGACCAAAACGACAGAACATCGCCGATGCATTCGGGTTTATTGCCATCGGCCTAAGTTACAAGGTTTTGATTGCCGACAGCTTGCATCATGGTTTAAAGCCTATGTTGGAAAAGCCAGAAGAAATTGGCTTAATTGGGTTTGCCTACCTAATTCCAGCATACTCTTTTCAGATATATTTTGATTTTTATGGGTATTCACTAATTGCCATTGGTCTTGGGAAGCTGTTTGGCTTCTCTTTGCCTATAAATTTTCGTGCACCCTATTCGGCGCTAAATCCAAAAGACTTCTGGCGACGGTGGCATATCACGTTATCTTATTGGATTCGCGATTATCTCTATCTTCCATTGAGGGGAAACAAAAACTACAAACGCAATATTCTGATTGTTTTTGGTGTGTGCGGATTGTGGCATGGTGCCGGCTTCTCCTTCATTGTGTGGGGCCTGTTTCATGGTTTGTTTGTGATACTCTATAATCAAAATGTGAAGGCTTGGGATGCATTGCCCAGATTCCTCCAATGGATGATGACATTCTCCCTGGTCAGCGTTTCTTGGTTGTTGTTTGTTTTTGAAGTTCAGGACCTTTCCACCGCATTTGCGTCTATGGTGCGGGGCGGCTATGCAGAAGGGGTTGATATTACTTATGAAATGCTGCTCATAATCGCTGTAGCCGCATTGGTTTGTTTCCGCATTAAGGCCGAAAAACTCGCAACGATCGATTTTTCTAAGCCACTAATGTCGTTCGCATGGGGCGGAGTCTTGGGAGCTGCCTTTTTCATGTCCCTCATGTTCGTGGACCGTTCGGAAGCATTTATCTATTTTAGGTTTTAGACAATACGATGAAATCCTTCAGCATGAAATCTATGTATGCTTTGAGGGTGAGAAGCAGTAAGGTATTGAAAAAAAGATAATGGCGGAGAGAGGGGGATTCGCACTAGAAGAATAAAAATATAATAAAAACAATATACTATACATTCCTAAATTTTGAGTTTGTACCACTCCTTCCAGTATTTTGTACCTATCCAGCACTCTTTCTATGTATCATTTGGATGTTAGGTTTCTGGCACGGGTGAACTCATGTTTAGAGTTTGAATCGTTAGTTGTACCTTTGTGACCGCCTAATGGATATTTGTGACTCATTAGAGAAAGGCTTTTTTGATCGAGTGACAGCCTTCACTAATTTTTACGCTGAATATCACAAAGGCTTACTTTGATAAGACAAAAATGCACTTGCGAATGAGTTGCATTCCTATTTCTGTCTCATCTTCATTCCCCTTCGGGTCACTACGATGAACTAGAAATCCTCTCCTATGCAATTTCACTAATCTGTCCCATAGGCGCTGACGTCAGACAGATAGTCATGATAATGCCCTTATCATCCGCAGCATCACCGATATCGCCCAGTCGCTAAGAATGTCCGATAGAAACGTACTTGATTATTATATACGAGATGGAAATGTAATCGGTGGTGAGACAAAAAGTAAAGTATCGCGACATTTATTGATCACAAAATGCAGTTTTATGTTTCTATTAAATCAATCGCCAATGAAATCCGTCATCGAGAGTGAGCAGGAGGGTGTTTTGTGGTGCTGTCATATTAATTAAAACACGCCCTAGTTTGCTGATTGATAGCTTGATTTATGCATCACTAACCTGCTGCCGCTCAATGAGCGTAGCAACGAAATCCCTGTGTTTCCAGATCTTTGCCGCGAACATCGGATCAAGCAGGTTCCACTAGTGTCGTGCCGTCTTTAGGAAGATATTAATGCCCACATTGGCGTGACGAAAAGGGTGAAAATTTTTATTGTAAAATTAGTAATTGTCATACAATATTGTGTTATGAAATAGTCCATCAATCAAATGAAAGGGATCATGCTTCCGCTGAATAACAGGCCGAACAAGATGATCCTGCACCTCAGTAACAAGGAGTTTCCTGTGAAGTTATTTCTAACGCCGCGTTCTTGCTCTATGGCCGTGGACATTGTCGCGCGCGAAGCAAAGATTCCGCTAGATCTCGTCTGGGTTGATGTTCGGAATAAGAAGCTGATGGATGGCGGCGACTATTATAAAGTCAACCCAAAGGGCCAAGTGCCAGCCCTTCAAACCGACTCCGGCGAGTATCTCACCGAAGGGGGCGTGATCATCCAATACATCCTTGATGCGACTCCAGGAAATACGCTTCTGCCGCGCGAACTCGGTCTTCATCGCTACCGTGTGCTTGAGTGGTTGAGCTTTATCAGTGCTGAATTGCATAAAGGGTTTACCCCGTTGTTTCGGCCGACCACGCCCCCTGAATACAGAGCGATTGCCGTTGAAAATTTGAACAAGCGCTTTGCATGGTTAGATGAAGTTCTGGCTGAGCAACAATTTTTGTGCGGCGACGCATTCACCGCCGCTGATGCTTATTGCTTCACAATTGTAAAGTGGAGCGACATGCACAAGGTCGACATCTCAAGCTGGCCGCATTTGGTTGCCTATCTCGATCGCGTTGAGCAGCGCCCGGCAGTTCAGGCTGCGCTGGAAACAGAGCGCAAGCAATTGGAAGCCTAAGGCAGCTAGATATCTTGTACTTTAGAAGTTGAGAGGGAAGTTCGTGACGCAGCGATGGGTAAATAGGCCTGACGGGTCAAATTGGGGTGAATTCGGGGAAGATGATCAACGGGGGGCTATGAACCTTGTTGGGCCTGATCAACTCCAAAAGGGCGTGAATGAAATTCAAGGCCTTAAAACATTTAATCTGTCGTTGCCACTGGATCTTCCCGGTGGGACCGCATTGCATCCGTCGCGGCACCCGCCGCGTCGGTTTGCGACCTTGCGGGGTGGCAAGAATGCTGGCGAACAGTGTTTCTGTTTTGCGATGTCTCGGGAAAACCCAAACTTCACGGATGTCTTCAGCGACGATGTGGTTTTGCTGCATACCCAATATTCCACACAATGGGATGGATTGGCCCATGTGGGGCAAGAATTTGATGCCGATGGGGACGGGGTAGAGGAAATTGTTTTCTATAACGGTTTCCGAGCGGACACAGACGTTGTGCGCGCAGAGCGATCTTCCCCGGATGGGGAGGCGGCCTGGGATACATGGGAAACCCCCCGCGCCAATGCCCTGGGGATTGAGCAATTGGCAGATCATGGCGTGCAGGGTCGCGCCGTCATGATTGATCTGTTTAGTCACTATGGCGAAGAAAACCACGCGGTCACGTATGACGAGCTGATGGAAATCCTGAAGAAGGATAATGTTGATGTCGAACGCGGCGATATGGTGTGTTTTCATACTGGCCTGGACGACCTAATTCTTCAGATGGCAGGGAATCCTGACCGTGAGAAATTGCTGTCATCTTGTGCGGGGCTTGATGGTGGTGACGAGCGCTTGCTGCAATGGATAACGGATACTGGCATCGCAGCCTTGATATCCGACAATATGGCGGTTGAGCTTATGCCGAAATCTCTTCGATCCGAAGGGCGGCATGCCATGCTGCCGCTGCATAATCACTGTCTTTTCAAGAACGGTATCCATCTTGGTGAATTGTGGCGCCTGGGGGAGTTGTCCCGTTGGCTTCGTGCGAATAAGCGCAGTCGGTTCTTGCTGACCGCCCCGCCTTTGAATCTGCCCGGAGCCGCTGGTTCACCAGTGTCACCCATCGCGACTGTATAACGAGGAAATTGATCAATGAAATTTGGTGTTCATCTTCCGAGCAATTTCGGTTTTGACAATATCCAGGATGTCCTGGAAATGGCTCAGATGGTTGAGCGTTTGGGCTTTGACTCGGTCTGGGTCAGTGAGCACATCTTCAATGCGGGCTATATCGCCAATCGCCTTGGTGATCGACCTTATTATGCGCCGCTTCCCGTGCTCAGCGCTGTTGCGGCGGTGACGGAACGGGTGCGGGTTGGAACCTCCATTCTGGTGCTGCCCTATCACAACCCGATGGTGCTGGCGAAAGACCTTGCAACAATCGATGCCGTTTCCATGGGGCGTTTGACCATTGGGATCGGTGTCGGTGTGATTAAGGAAGAGTTCGATGCTTTGGGGTATGATCACTCCAAACGCGGGGCCTTCACGGATGAGGCTATTGCCATAATGAAGGAGTTGTGGACGAAGCAAGACCCGGAATTTGAGGGTAAGTTCCATAGCTTCTCCGGTATGCGTTTTACGCCAAAACCAATCCAAACACCCCATCCCCCTTTCTGGATCGGTGGGTCCAGCAAGGCAGCCATGCGGCGTGTTGCGACTGTTTCAAATGGTTGGCACTTGTTCCGTCTGCCGGAGCAGGGGCTTGCGGTGGCGATTCAGGACGTGCGGGATCAGGCGGATGCACTAGGCCGTGATAGCAAGGACTTGGTCATGTCCGCGCGATGCGACCTGGATATTCTCGAAGAGTCACCGAAAGAATTTGCTGAAGATTACAATCAAGACCTGGGCCAACGCTTCCGACTTGTTGGACGTGTCGATGAGATCGTCGATGGTATCGGAGCCTATCAAGAGCAGGGCATAGACTATCTTGTCCTGGCGGTGAATTCGACAGACCGACAAAAGAACTTCGATGTCATTCAGCAATTTGCTGAAGATATTGCGCCCAAATTCTCGTGACGGGGCGGGGCGGCTAACATCTGCTGACTCTCTAATCACTCACTAGAATGCATTGGCACAAAGGCGGCGGCCGTTCAGACAAATTTGAATGGTCGGCCGTAACCGCAAAAGTGGAAGGCACTGGTAGAATGAAAATTGCAATAATTGGTGGCAGTGGCAGTTTGGGGCGCGGGCTTGCTATGCGCTGGGCACGGTCCTCCCATTCCGTGATCGTTGGGTCGCGTGATAGTGCCAAGGCAGCCGAGGTGGCCGCACAGATGAATACGGATGCGGGCGTGACAAGCATCACGGGGGCGTCCAATCAGGATGCTGCATCCCAGGCTGATATCGTCGCTTTGACTGTGCCTTATGCCAACCATTCTGAATCCCTAAAGCAGATTGCGTCGGCGTTGGATGGCAAGATTTTGATTGATGTCACGGTGCCCTTGAAGCCGCCAAAGGTTCGCACGGTCAGCCTTCCAGAAGACGGCCCCGTTGCGAAGACCAGCCAAACCATCCTGGGCGACAATGTTCGGGTGGTGTCTGCATTCCAAAATGTCGCCGCCGCCCATCTTGCCGATTTGGATCATGCCATCGATTGCGATGTCTTGGTTTGTGGAAATGATGTGGATGCCCGCGAAACCGTTATTGGCCTGGCCAATGAAATTGGCATCAAGGCATGGCATGCTGGCGTGATCGATAACTCGGTTGTTGCAGAGGCATTGACCTCCGTGCTGATATTTATCAATGGGAAGTACAAGATCCCCGGTGCGGGCATTCAGATTTCTGGCATCCCCGCCGATTTGGGGGATCCGCAGTAGGCGCATGATGAGATGAGCCAGCCCGTCACGTTAACTGCCCTGGAGGGATTGCCGCTTTTCAAAGACGGTGATGATCTTGTGACGGCGACGCTTGCAGCCATGGGCCAGTTGAATGGCGGTCTGAAAGACGGCGACATTCTGGTTTTTGCCCAAAAGGTTGTTTCTAAGGTTGAAGGACGGGTCGCCCAACTGAGCAGCGTAACACCCAGCGCCAAAGCAGAGGAGCTGGCGCTGGTTGCCGATAAAGACCCAAGACTGGTTGAGTTGATCCTGTCGGAGTCTCAAACCGTGATGCGCTGCCGGCGGGGCGTTATCATTGTGCGCCATCGCTTAGGGACAGTGTTGGCGAATGCCGGAATTGATGCCTCAAATGTGGATGAGGCCGGAGACCTGGTTCTGTTATGGCCCTTAGATCCAGATGCCAGTTGTCGGCGAATCCGCGAACAAATTCTGAAACAGACAGGCAAAAATGTCGCTGTCGTCATCAATGATAGCATTGGGCGAGCCTGGCGGATGGGCGCTGTTGGATTAGCGATTGGGTCCGATGGTTTGCCTGCCTTAATAGATTTGCGGGGGCGCCCGGACCTCTTTGGTCGTCCCTTGCAGGTCAGCGAACAGGCAATTGCGGATGAAGTGGCGGGGGCTGCCTCCCTGGTACAGGGGCAAGCAGCGGAATCCCGGCCCGTCGTTCTGGTCCGAGGGTTGCAGTTCGACGCGCCAAACAGCGATGTTTCGGTCTTGCTGCGGCCTGAGGCAGAGGATTTGTTCCTATGAGTGATCAGGGCAAGATTGTCGTTCTCTCTGGGGGCGTTGGCGGCGCGAAGCTGGTCTATGGCCTGTCCAAGGTTTTGCCGCCGGACGCGCTTTTGGTTGTTGCCAATACAGGTGATGACTTCAGCCATATGGGGCTGAGGATTTGCCCCGACATTGACAGCCTGACCTATGCCTTATCTGACCTTGCTGATCCGGTGCGAGGCTGGGGTCGTGTTGATGAAACCTGGAATTTCATGCGCGCCCTAAAACAGGTTGGTGGTGAAGACTGGTTCAATCTTGGCGATATGGATTTAGCCCTGCATATAATGCGGAGCCATTTGCTGCAGTCCGGAAAAGGACTGACAGAGGCAACCCGAATTCTGTGTCGGAATTTGGGTGTGCAAACCACAATTCTGCCGATGAGTGATGATCCGGTACCAACCATGGTGGACACAGAGTCTGGCCAACTGTCCTTCCAGGAGTATTTCGTTCGGGAACAGTGCCAGCCCAGCGTGAAAGGGTTCAGCTTCCAAGGCGCGGACACGGCCCGCCTTAATCCCGGCCTGCGGACTTGTTTTGAAAATGACGATGTCGCGGCTGTGTTGATTGCGCCCTCAAACCCCTTTGTCAGCATTGACCCCATTCTGGCCATTGGCGGTTTTGCGGATATGCTGGAAGGTTTTGACGGTCCGGTCGTTGCTGTGTCTCCCATCGTTGGGGGGAACGCGATCAAGGGACCCGCGGCAAAAATGATGGTGGAATTGGGCCTGCCCAGCTCTGCGTTGACCGTCGCACAGCATTATCAGGATATCCTGACAGGCTTTGTCCTGGATCAGGTGGATGCTGCCACCGCGCCGCAGATCAAGGCGTTGGATATTGAGGCCCATGTTGAACAGACGATGATGACGGATGCGCTGTCTAAGGTTTCATTGGCGCGGGCCTGTCTGAAAGCCGCAAACGTGGTTTTGGATGGGGGCGGTTAATGGTCACGGCCCTGATCCCAGTTAAGAATACCAGCCAGGCCAAACAACGTCTCGCCCCGGTTCTGGCAGCGGCGGAGCGTGCCGGACTGGCCAGGGCCATGTTGCGCGATGTTTTGGGCGCGGTCACGCATGCGCGGTCAATCGACCAGATCTTTGTTGTGGCTGAGAATGACGAGGTTGCCGGTATTTGTGCAGAATATGGTGTCTCCATCCTGCAAGAGACGGCCAACCGGGGGTACAATCATGCGGTTGCGGCGGGCGTTAAAGCCCTGTCCCCGTTTCAGGGTGATCTTTCTGCTGTCATTCTGCCCTCAGACATTCCCCTCCTCACCGCTTGGGAGGTGGATCAGCTTGTCGCAGAGGCTCAGGGCAGGCTGGTTCGTATCGCGCCCTCTCGCGATGGTATGGGCACAAATGGTCTGTTTTTATCGCCCGCACATGCCATTCCCTCGCAATTCGGTCTTAACAGTGCACGACGTCACCAGCATGTCACAGAGCAGAGCGGTATCCCCTGTGAGTGCGTCGTGCTGCCCGGTTTGGCTTTTGACATCGATACCCCTAACGACCTGCGCGATTTTCGCGCCCTTCGGTCCGATACGATTGCGGGCGGTTTTTTAAGACAGAGCCACATCTTTTCCAGTTCATTTGAGTTTGAAAGGGTTCAGCCATGATGACCTCCAGCGTAAACCATCAGGAACCCGTTCTGTCAGATAAGGCTCGAACGAACGCGGTCACACCCGAATCGTTGCTGGCCATGCCTGATGACGCGCTGATTGATCAGGCTGTGACCCTTCGCGATTCCGCCTGGGGCGAAACCATTTCTTATTCGCGCAAGGTCTTTATTCCGCTGTCCCAATTGTGCCGGGATGTGTGTCACTATTGCACATTCGCGCATCCGCCAAAGAAGGGGATGAGTCCCTATCTGACCGCAGAACAAGTCCTGGATATTGCAAGACAGGGCGCGGCGGTTGGATGCCGGGAGGCTTTGTTCACCCTGGGTGATAAGCCTGAACTTCGCTACCGCGTTGCGCGTGAGGCATTGGCGGAGATGGGATATCCATCCACCCTGGCGTATCTTGCTGACATGGCGAAACTGGTTTTCGCGGAAACCGGTCTGTTGCCCCATCTGAATCCGGGCGTGATGACTGCCCAAGACGTTGAGATGCTGCGCGGCGTTTCCGCCAGTATGGGGATTATGCTGGAATCGTCGTCGTATCGCCTGATGGAGAAGGGCGGATGTCACTATGGATCGCCAGATAAGGACCCACAGGTACGATTGGAAACAATCGCTGAGGCCGGTCGCCAGAATGTGCCGTTCACCACTGGCATTCTGATAGGAATTGGAGAAACCCGCGCAGAACGCCTGGACGCCTTGTTTGAGCTACACGCGCTTCACCAACGGTACGGGCATCTGCAAGAAATCATTGTACAGAATTTCCGCGCCAAGCAGGGCACATTGATGTCGGACGCCACAGAGCCGACAACCGATGAACTGCGGTGGACAATTGCCGCAGCGCGCGTCATTTTTGACAAAGAGGTCAGCATTCAGGCCCCGCCCAATCTGACACCTGATGCTGCGAAGCATCTGATTCCTGCAGGCATTAATGACTGGGGTGGTGTGTCGCCGGTGACCCCGGACCATGTGAATCCAGAAGCGCCCTGGCCGCATCTGGATGCTTTGTCTCAAGAAACCAAAGCCGCTGGAAAGCTGCTTGTTGAGCGTCTGACGGTCTATCCGAAATATCTATTTCAAAACGCGACCAATCTGACGCCAGCGATGCGAAAAACTGCCTTGCATTGTGTCGATTCAGATGGATTCGTGCGAGAGCAGGAATGGTCGCCTGGGCGCGCAGATAAAATCCCATCACCAAGTATTGAACCCGACCTGTTGGCAGGTCGGCATGTTGAAAGAATTCTAACATCGCTGCGCTACGGTTCATCCTTGAGCGAGGGCGATGTGACGCGGCTGTTCAAAGCGCGGGGGGGGGAGTTTGATCTGATTCGGGAAGAGGCAGATGCTCTTCGGGCCTCGACCGTGGGGAACACTGTTCGATATGTTGTGACGCGCAACATAAATTACACAAATATCTGTTCTTTCAAATGTCAGTTTTGTGCCTTTTCAAAAGGAAAGACCTCGGAAGTTCTGCGGGGTAAGCCATATGATTTGAATGTCGATGATATCGCGGCGCGTGCAGAAGAAGCATGGGCCCGTGGTGCAACCGAAGTATGCCTTCAAGGAGGCATCCATCCAAAATACACCGGGGATACATATCTTGGCATCGTTAGGGCTGTTCGCGAGGCTGTTCCGGGAATGCATATCCATGCCTTTTCTCCTTTGGAGATTTCGCAAGGGGCTTCGACCTTGGGGCTCAGTGTTGCATCCTACTTGGAGCGACTGCGCGATGCGGGCCTGGATACCCTGCCGGGAACGGCCGCTGAAATTCTAGATGATGAAGTTCGCGCAATCTTATGTCCCGACAAATTGTCGACGCAGGGGTGGTTGTCAGTCGTAGAAACAGCGCACATGCTAGGGTTGCGCACAACGTCCACCATTATGTTTGGCCATGTTGATCGTCCTTACCATTGGGCGCGTCATTTGCTGCGGCTGCGCATGCTGCAAGAGAGAACCGGCGGTATTACAGAGTTTGTTCCTCTGCCATTCGTTTACATGGAGACGCCTATCTACCTGAAAGGGGCGGTGCGTCGAGGTCCCACATGGCGCGAGACACTGCTGATGCATGCCGTCTCTCGATTGGTTCTTCATCCGGTCATTCAGAACATCCAAACGTCCTGGGTAAAGTTAGGACCAGATGGAGCGGCCCAGTGTTTGGCAAGTGGGGCGAATGATATGGGCGGTACTTTGATGAATGAATCGATCTCCCGGGCTGCTGGAGCAGATTTCGGACAAGAGATGTCGCCCGCTAAAATGGAAGATACGATTCGCCGTGCGGGTCGTGTGCCGGCACAACGCACGACGTTGTACGCAGCGCCCGATACCAATCGAATAGAGGCATCTTTTCAGGCTGCGGAATTGCTCCCAATCAGTTGAGGATAAAGACGTGAATCGGAGCCTTAATGGCTCACTATGATCATTTTCCAATTCAAGTGACAGCGTTTTGAGGCTTTCAGAGAGCCGGGGAGACATCAGAACTATCGTGTTCGCTGTGTCTCCATCCAGGGTTCTTTGGGGTGCCCGTGGAGTAAATATTATTAAATTCAATAAGATAAAGCACTTTTATAAGTTTTTTTAGATCTTTCCAAGTTTTCCCTTGAATCATAATTCAAAATTGTCATACAATTTAATCATACAGAATGCGGGATAATAAAAAGCCCCGTGCTGGAGACTTTTTTGGGGAATTAGGGCATTCGGCAAGATCAATCCAAGCATCTGAATTGGCATAATCCGCGATTCTATCGCATGGATGTCATTGCAGGCGTAAGGCAGATCGGCGGCACGAAAGCAAGAATCTCCCATCGGGTTTTCTGAGATAGTTGAAAGACGAGTCACATTAAACAGAGAGGACGGAGACTATGAAGAAGTACATGAAGGCTGCGACAGCAGCTCTTTCTCTTTCGATTGCCGTGGCATCCGGCACCGCATTTGCGGACGATGTGACCTTGCCAAAAAACCTATCCTGGACATCGTTGACGACATCATCTTCAGCCTATGCGCAATCTGTTGCGATCGGGCAGATGTTGGAAAAGGAATATGGTACGTCACTGCGTGTTATCCCTGGCAACAATGATATTGCGCGCTTGGTTCCAATTCGGGAAAAGCAGACCTCAATCTGCGCCTGTGGGATCACGGCTCTTTTCGCACAAGAAGGCGCTATGGGCTTCGGTGTGAAGAAATGGGGCCCTCAGAAGATGTATAATCTGTTCAACAATCTGACCACGACGATTGGTCAAGGATTGGTGACCACGAAAGACTCCGGTATTAAAACCTTGGCCGATTATCGCGGCAAGCGCATCGTCTATATCAAGGGCGCGGCCGCTCAGAATATTAATGCTGAAGCTTTCTTGGCATTCGCAGGGTTGACCTGGGATGATGTTGAACAGGTTGTTGTGCCAGGCTGGAAGCAAGCGGCAGATGCTATTATTAATGGCCAGGCTGATGCGACATGGGGTGCTACTGTTACCAGTGTGTTTAATCAGATTGCAGCGTCGCCCCGTGGTATTTTCTGGGTCTCGGTTCCTGCGGATGATGAGGAAGGTTGGAAGCGGGCGCGTGCCGTACAGCCACTATGGACGCCAGCCCTTGTCGAGCAGGGGATTGAGGTTGATTCAAATTCGCAAGGCAAGGTGCCTTTTGAAGGTGTTAACTATCCCTATCCAATCTTTGTGGGGTCGGAAAACCTTGACGATCAGACCGCGTATAGCCTGACCAAAGCGGTCATGGAGAACTATGACGGCATCAAGGATGGCGCGCCTAGCATGGGTGGCTATCGCCTGTCTCAGCAGCCCCTGAAGTTTGCATTCCCGTTCCAGCCGGGTGCGATCAAGTACTTCCGGGAAAAAGGCATGTGGACGGAAGAGAATGACAAGCACAATGAAAAGCTGCTGCACCGTATCGAGGTTCTGCAGGATGCCTGGGCATCAATGGACATGAGCTTGGACGACGACGCTTTCACTGAGGCTTGGAAGAAAACGCGTGCAAATGCGTTGGATGCAGCCGGCTTGGATGTTCCTTTCCGCGATTGGTAATCCCCTGGCCTGTCGGGAGGTGCTTTGGCCGATTTGATCGGTCTGGCGCCTCCTGATCGGTGGGGTTAGTGGGATGTTGGAAACGGAAGATAATTCGCTGCCAGCGGAATGACTAAGTTAGGATGAAATTTAAATGTCCGATCACTCTGTAAAAACCAGCCCTTCCTTGGCACCGTCTTCATCAGACTCAGTCCCAGAACGGGTTCGCCAATTAAGAGGTCTTACCCGCTGGTGGTTGATCGCCGCTGCGATTGGCGCCGCCTTTGCCTCAATTTACATCATATTTGGACTGGGGAATCGTCTCGGACTTTATGTGCCGTTAGAGACGCAGTATTTTTACTTCCTACTTGCTGCACTATTGCCTCTCGTATTTTTGTTGTTTCCGGCGTTTGGGGCATTGGAGCATCGCGTTCCGTGGTGGGATTGGATCTTGGCCGCAGTCACGCTGGCCGTGTGCGCCTACTTTACATTTCTATCGAATGATATCGTTGATATTGGTTGGGAATATGATGCGCCCGTATATGCACAAATTCTTGCATTTGTGCTGTGGGGGCTCGTGTTAGAGGCTTGTCGAAGGGCCGGCGGAAACGCTGTCTTCGTCGTCTGTTTGCTGGCCTCGACATACCCGATGTATTCATCTATTGCGCCAGGGTTTCTGTCAGCTCCTAATATCTCGCCTATGACAACTGCCGGATTCCACATATTTGGCAGTGAAAGTATTCTTGGGATCCCAATGACAGCGTTGGGGACGATCGTTATTGGGTTTTTGATTTTTGGTGTTGCGCTGCAATACACAGGGGGTGGTGAATTTTTTCTGAATTTGGCATTCTCTTTGTTGGGGCGTCGCCGTGGTGGCCCTGCAAAGGTTGCGATTTTTGCTTCGGGTCTCATGGGCTCGATGAGCGGCAGTGTCATTACCAATGTGATGACAACGGGCGTGATGACCATTCCGGCAATGAAGCGCGTTGGGTTCCGTGGTAGCTATGCCGCTGGTGTTGAGGCGTGCGCGTCAACTGGGGGGGTCTTGATGCCGCCCGTCATGGGAACAACCGCCTTTGTCATGGCCACATTCTTAGGGATTCCCTATTCAGATATCGTTGTTGCCGCGATTATCCCGTCCCTTCTGTTCTATCTAGGACTGTTTCTTCAGATTGATGCCTATTCCGCTCGAAATGGCTTGAAAGGTCTGGAGGACGCAGAGGTTCCAAAATTTGGACAGGTCATGCGGGAGGGTTGGTACTTCGTCTTTGTATTTGTCCTTTTGATTATCATGCTGGTTTATTTTCAGCGTGAATCACAGGCACCTTATGTCGCGACAGCTCTACTTCTGATCATCAATCAGTTCTCTAAAAAGCATCGCTGGACTTGGGCACGGTTGGAAGCGTTCGTCATCGGAATGGGTACTTTGTTTGCCGAACTGACCGCCTTGCTGGCCTGTGTTGGTTTGGTGATCGGGTCCATGATGTTGACGGGGAAAATTGGCAGTCTCAGTTATCAACTCGTCGCAATAGCGGGCGATTCCGTGATCTTGCTGTTAGTAATGGGGGCGATCACCAGCTTTATACTCGGCATCGGCATGACTGTTACTGCGGCCTATCTTTTTCTGGCCGTAACTTTGGCGCCAGCATTAACCAGCAATGGGTTGGACCCATTGGCCGTCCATTTGTTCATGCTGTATTGGGGGATGATCTCCTTCATCACGCCGCCGGTTGCCATTGGTGCCTTTGCCGCTGCCTCGGTTGCGCGTGCTAATCCCTTCAGGACTGGTCTTGAGGCGATGCGGTTGGGGAGCATCATATACTTCGTGCCGTTCTTTTTTGTCTTGAATCCAGCTTTGATCGGGCAGGGGTCATTTTCAGAGGTTGCCACTGTCTTTTGCAGTGCCGTCATTGGAGTCGGTCTCATTTCTGCAGGGTTGCAGGGGCATTTATTCTGGATCGGCACGATAAAGAACAGCCTGTTGGGCTGGTTGGCCCGTGCCTTACTGTTCCTGAGTGGTTTGGCAATGGCGCTGCCTGGCGACACGGTGGTTATCGCCCTTTCAAATTGGGAGATAATTGGCTTTGCCGCTGTGCTTGCCATCTTGGGCGTCGTTGCAAGCCGCTTTTCACGGCTAGAGCCACAGGATTTGAAACTCACGGTTTCGAAGGTCTCTACAATAGAAAACAGCGGTCGTTAACTTAGGCCGTCTGCATAATTGAGAAGAAAGAGGAGTGATTGACTATGGACGGAACAATTCTTGTCGCTACTGCCGGACAAGGCATTCTGCGCAGCGCGGACGATGGTGCAACGTGGCATCGGTTGGGCCTGAAGGAAGCCATTGAATTCGATGGTACCGTCCGCAGTCTCGCCGTCGATCCTCAGAACCCCACACGCGTTCTGGCCGGGGCCGATGTTGGCATGTGCCTGAGCGTCGATGGGGGCGTTCATTTCGATAAAGTATCGTCGCCGATGGATGGCATGACCGTTTGGGCCATCGCTTATAGCAAAACCGATCCCAAAGTCGTCTATGCGGGCACTGGCGCGCCATCGCGGGGCAGAATGTATCGCTCTGACGATGGGGGTGCGTCCTGGAAAGACCTTGGCGTCGAATTGCCGGAATTCTGCCAAGGCGTGAACCGCCCGCGCATCCTAACAATTTGCGCCCATCCCGAACGAGATGGAGAGGTTTGGTTCGGTGTTGAAGAGGGCGGTGCCTGGCGAAGCACGGATTTCGGGGAAACCTGGTCCCGAGTGGATACCCCTGAAAGCGGCATCAGCAATTCTGACATCCATTGTATTGCTATAGCGGCGGCTAAAGAGGGGGCGCCCACACAGTATTTCGTCGCAACGGTCAACTCTGTTTGGGAAAGCACCGATGATGGCAATACATGGCGTGGTCAGGCATCTAAGGACCGGTTTGATAATCTGTACTATACGCGCACGCTTCAATTGCTGGATCCTGCGGGCAGCGCAATGCTGGTGGCTATGGGCGACGGCACACCCGGAACGCGGACCAAGATTTATCGGTCGGTGGATCGGGGTGAAAGCTGGGTGTCGTCAACGCTGCACACGCCCCCCAATTCAACGGTATGGGTTTTTGGGGCCCATGACAGCAATCCAGATCTTCTGTTTGCCGGTACAAAATATGGCCATCTGCTGCGCTCCGTCGATGGCGGGAAAAGCTGGTTTAAGGAATGGCGTGACTTCAGCGAAATCACGGCGGTTGCCTGGACTCCCTTTGCTGCAGAGGTAAAGGCCCATCCGCAATCGATTGCCTGATCCAGGTTCAAGGAACCATGCCTGCCCAAAGAGGAAAGGGGGAGCCGTTACATCAGCGTATTGCCAAGGGACCTTGGCACCCCCTGTTTCTATCTCCAGCCGGAGATATATCTGACCCTAAGAAGGATACTGTCGGTCAATGAAGACGCCCAATTTTTCTGCTTTTCACATTCGTAAATGGTATCTGCAAATGGAAGATACGCTGGCCACTGAGAACGGTGCGCCTGCTGATGGTGAGCCATTGCGCAAGTTTGTTCTTGCCGCCTGCCTCCACAATCCCTTTGCCGGGGAATATGTTGAGGACTTGTCTCCATTTATCGACCCTTCGCCGGACCTTGGGCGTGAGTTTGCCCGCCGCATTGAAAAAGCCGCTCAAGGTCATCAGATCGAAAGTTATGGTAAGGCCTGTTTGGTCGGTCTATCTGGTGAGTATGAGCATGGCAATGCTCTGTTGACCAATCCGGCTGCCAATCCGGTGCGTGACGGAATTGGGGGTGCAAAATCCTGGGTGCCGTCCACAGGAAAGCGCGGCGCACCAGGTACGATTATTGACGTTCCTTTGGCGCATAAGGATGCACTTTATGTGCGGTCTCACTATGACTCCGTCTCCGCGCAGTTCAATGATGGTCCCAATGCTGATGAAGTCATCATCATATGGGCATTTGCGACCCGGGGCCGACTACATGCACGATTGGGTGGCCTGGATGTTGCGGATGTTCAGGGCCAGGATGGCTTGGTCTGATCAGGATGGCTTGGTCAGACATGGGCAAATAGCCTGTTCTAACGAGCATGCGCCTGGTTCAAATTTATAAGTCTCGAAGTATTTAGGAGGAAACGATGTCGATTGGTCAAAAAGGCCATGATGTGCAAAACACAGGAGACGATCACTTTGTCGATATTAAGGGCATGCAATTCCACTATGTGACCTGGGGGGATCCCAGCCTGCCTGTTTTGATTTGTCTGCACGGTTTGCGTGGATATGCCAGAACCTTCGATATGATTGCCCACAAAATGCAGGACCGGTGCTACGTTGTTGCCTTGGATCAGCGCGGTCGGGGCGATACCGATTGGGACCCTGACCGCAACTATTATACAGACCAATATGTCTCCGATCTGGAGGCATTTATTGATGCCCTGAACTTCAAGCGGGTTCATCTGCTGGGGCATTCCATGGGGGGTGCAAATGCCCTTATGTATACAGGGCGTCATCCAGATCGCGTGGTGTCGCTGATCCTTGAAGACAGCGGGCCTGGTGCGGCAAATCCTGGAAGTGCCGGTGTTGCGCGCATTTTTGAAGAGTTGAAGAAAACACCAATGGCGTTTTCTAGCTGGGATGAAGCAGAGGCCTTTTGGCGCACGGCACGTCCGAATGTTAGTGACGCGGCGATTGCATCTCGTGTAAAAAACTCATTAAAGGAGTTGGAAGGCGAGTTGGTCTGGAAACACGATCAGGCGGGGATTGCTGCCTGTCGCATTTCTCCGGCGGACGGGCGCGGTGCACCAGATCTTTGGCCCAGTGTTGATCGGGTGGATTGTCCGGCTCTTATATTGCGGGGGGCAAAATCTGATTATCTTAAATTGGAGACGGCGACGGCGGTTTGTGAACGGAACGACCGGTTTGCCATGCACGAGATCGCGGCGGCGGGTCACTATGTGCATGACGATAACCTGACCGACTTTATGAAAGTAGTTGACCCATTTTTAGAAGAAAACGCCGGCAGGTAGGGACCCAGAATATGAAGCCGAGTTCAGCAAAAAAAGAAAATGAGAAAGTTGGGACCGTTCGGGAATTTGTTTTGACGACGGTGCGCAACGAAATCTTGACGGGGGGATTGGTGCCGGGTCAGCGTTTGGTTGAAGGCGACATGTGTACTCGGCTCGGTGTCAGCAGAACCTCTGTTCGGGAGGTTTTCCGTCAGTTGGAAGCGGAGCGATTGGTCAATATTGAACCCTATAAGGGACCCTCTGTCGCAAAGCTTACCTGGGCCGAGGCTGAGGAGATCTATACGGTCCGCGAATTGTTGGAAGGGGAGGCCGCAAGCCTTTTCGCCCAGAAGATAACCCCTGAAGAAACCACTGCAATGGAAGTCGCTCTGGCGCGTTTTAAGCATGCCGTGACGGAATCCTATGATCGCCGTGAACTACTGGACTCCACCAATGCATTCTATGACGTGATTTTAAACGGCTGCGGGAATGCGCTGCTGGCGGAGCTGCTGCGTGGCTTGCTGGCGCGCATCAATTTGCTGCGGTCACGGTCGATGTCTTTATCAGAACGCCCAAAGCAGAGCCTGGAAGAAATGGCTGCCATTCTTACTGCCCTAAAGACCGGCGATCCAGACCGTGCGCGCGGTGCCGCCGTTCAGCATATCCACAATGCCCGAGAATTTGCGCGTGATGCGATGGAAAAAAACAACAGGTAGTTTGATAAAGGTAGCAAAGTGCTTCAAAGATGTTGTTTCTTCTGTGACAGGGTATGTGGGAAGAGACGGTGGAAACACCTGGAATGCGGAAAATCTCCTAGCGCCATACCCAAAATCGAAGACCTAGAACTGTTGCTGCTAGACCGTTCTTGCATTTATAGTTGTAATAGGGGAGCAAAAACAATGAAAAGCCAAATCTGACAGAAATGGATTTGTTGGCAGGTGTTGTGCCTTCTAAATGCAAGAACTTTTCAAAAATGTAGATTGTTGGGCCACTCAATTGGCTTGGTTTGGTTGAATAGTCGCCACAAATCAGTGAATTTTCTTTCGCAACGGCTTTGGCTTGGCCAGACAATGGAAAACTGGGCGTGGCCAATCGTGAAACCAATAGATTGATTAATATTCTTAACTTGTGATTAGCAATGGCGGAGAGAGGGGGATTCGAATTGAGTTGATAATATATAAATTAAATCAAGTGGTTGTGTTATTGTAGGTTTAGGTTTTTACCACGCCTTCCAGCCTTTTGTACCATTATTCAATACATTTTGAATTTGCTCGCTTACAATAATATCAAGAATTTTCTCAGTTCTCTTTTCTTGTCCAGTCAGACAGGGGTGTTAGAAAGCTGTCATGGCTTGAGGTTAAAAGGTGGAAATCGGTGTTCTTTGTGAGTTTATGACGCTCCTAGATATCAGATCGCATTGCTTTTTAACCTGGAACTTTGTAAGGCCGGTAAAACAAATGCCTGTGTTGCAATGGCTTCTTTTACAGGGCCGCGCACCTCAACCAGACATGTATGTGCCGAACATCCTTGAGACAGCGAAGAGGTGCCAAGGTCCAGGGTTAAGACATTGGGGTTCCCATGACGCTCCAGTCCCGTTTCAGGATCAGGATCATACCAAGCCCCCGTCGATATACGCACGACACCGGGCATCACCTTGTGCGTTAAGATGTTTGACGTCAGCGCCTATGGGACAGACGTTAAGATTGGCACCTGTGGATTTGAACGCACGGGCATGCAGGTTAGCATTCAAGATGCCACTGGAACGGAATTGCCACCTGGTGAAGCCGGAGACATTTGCGTCTGTGGCCCGGCGGTCTTTGCAGGATATTACAATAATCCGGAAGCCAATCAGAAGGCGTTTAGGAACGGCTGGTTTGTCACCGGGGATATTGGGTATCAGGATGCCGAAGGGTTTCTGTACATTACGGGGCGTGCTTCAGATATGTACATCTCAGGTGGATCTAATGTTTACCCGAAGGAAATCGAGGAAAAGATACTAAACCATCCTTCCATCGTAGAAGTTGCGATCGTTGGAATGCCCGACCCAACCTGGGGCGAGTCAGGTGTCGCTGTATGTGTTTGCCGGCAGGGGTGTTCGCTTGAAGAGGCTGATCTGCTCGCTTGGCTCGAAAACAAAATTTCACGGTACAAAATGCCGAAGAAAGTCGTATTTTGGGATAGCTTACCAAAATCTGCATATGGAAAGATTACAAAGAAGGACGTTAAGGAAGCTTTATTGAAAGGTTTGCCAGATGATAATGGGTGATCACGCATAGGTTTTAGGATGTCTCGTGCGCACCAATCTTGGGCAGATAACGTCACTCTAGGGGGCTTAAACAAATCTGATACTCGTAAGCCATGGCATTATTATCTTAGTACACTCCGTCATGAGGGGGTATAGGACCGGCATTGCATGCAGATTTTCTTAAGAAGCTAGACCTTACTCAGGAGCTAGTCCGCGCGGTACCGTATATAGTATGGGTTTTTCAAGTATATAATCTCAAGTGACCGGAACCAAACCGTTACAAGTCCAGTCTCACGCACTTTCCAAAACATCATCGAATGCGCCAAAGAACGCAGATTTTTACATGGCGTGCGCTGTCTATTTTCTGAGCGATGCCGATTTTTTATGGTTGGAATTTATACAGTTTCTCGGTCGTTCGTCCTGAAAATTTTATATAAGTAGTTACAATAGTTATGATTACGACTTTGGCATATCTCTTGCGTCATTTTGTCCAGAGGAAGCTTCGAGAAGATTGCTTCCCAAACAAAATGAACAGGAAGGTTGGGATAAAGATGGGACAAGGTTTTGTGCGGCGGCTCCAGCGGGGCGCCATTGCTCTTAGTGTCATGACCCTTGGAATGATGGGGCATGCCGGTGCTGAAGACGGTGTCATTAAAATTGGCGCGCCTTTGGCTCTTTCGGGTGGCCTGGCGTCGGAAGGGGCCAAGCAAAAACTGGCCTATGATATGTGGCTTGAGCGGATCAATGCGCTGGGTGGTATTGATGTCGGTGGCGTGATGATGCCTGTCGAACTTATCACCTATGACTACCAGACCGATGGGAAACGGGCCGGGCAGTTGGCGGAAAAACTGATCATTGATGATAAAGTTGATTTCCTGACAGCCCCGTTTGGGTCAGGGCACACCAAGATAACGGCCGGTGTCGCAGAACGGTATGGCGTTCCTATTATTGCTGTGGCGTCCTCGGAGCCGGTGCATAATCAAGGGTACAAAAATCTGTTTGGTACATTGGCCCCATCCGGCGGTCTGATTGATGGTATGTTGGATCTCTTCACGGCGAAAAAGCCTGACCTGAAGAAAATGGCGATCTATGGCCGGGATGATGTCTTCCCGAAAATCATGGCGAGCCTGATGTCAAAAGCTGCCACGGCCCGAGGCATTGAGGTGGTCTACGAGGAGCTGTATCCTGTTGGAACCCTGGATCATTCCGCAGCGACGGTTGGTATGCGGGCGGCCAAGCCCGACTGGATTTATGTCACGGGGTATACCGGTGATTTGGTTCTCGTCCGCAAGCAAATGGAAGAGCAAGGCATCAATGCCCCGATCGTGACCATGATCACGGGCCCGGCCTATCGTGAATTTGTTGAGAACCTTGGTCCGTTGGCTGAAAATGTGACCAGTGCGACCTGGTGGCATTACTCCGCAGATTATTCTGGAGATGATGTGTTTGGGACGACACAGGCATTTTATGACGCGGTTGTTAAGGCCTCTGGCGAAGAACCCGATTATGTTCATGCCTCATCCGCTGCCGCGCTGATCGCCCTGCAGAAGGCAATTGAAACGGCCGGTACGTTGGATCGTGATGCTGTGCGAACCGCATTGCAGAACCTGGATATCGAAACATTCTATGGGCCGATCAGTTTCCGGGAAGATGGTCTGAATGATAACCGCAACTTGCCGATCATTCAGATTCAGGATGGCAAACCGGTAATTCTATCCCCGGCTAATCTGGCGACGGCAGAAATGCGTTTGAACCAATAACGCGGTATTTGGGAGCATGATGATGAGTGGATATCTGACCTCAGAAGAAGTGGCAGACTTCGAACGAGACGGCTACTTTTTGAAGCGGCGTGCTATCACGCAGGCCCATGCGAAGGATTGCCGCCGTCGTTTGGAAGCGATGGAGGAGACACTCCAGGAGGATTGTAATAAGCGCATGAAGATCAAAGCGCATATTGCCTCTCCCTGGATGGTTGATTTGGCGAGGAACCCGTTGATCCTGGATGCCGTTGAATCACTTCTGGGACCAGATATCTTACTCTTTGGATCATCAATGTTTGCGAAGGCGGCCCGCAGTGACAAGTTCGTCTCGTGGCATCAGGATTCAGCCTATTACGGCCTGACACCGAATGACTCTGTGACTGTTTGGTTGGCCTTCACCCCTAGCAATAAAGAGAACGGATGCCTTCGGGTGCTGCCGGGCTCTCATCTGGGGGAGGATTTTGAACATGATGAAACCTATGATCCCAAGAATCTGCTCGCTAAGGGTCAAACCATTCGCGGTGTCGATGATGACCAGGCCAAATACCTGGAATTAGACCCCGGTGAATTTTCCATGCATCATGTACGCACCGCGCATGGCAGCTTGGGGAATTACTCGGACGATCGTCGGATCGGACTGGCCTTCTTTTACATTGGGGCGCATGTTGGTTCGACTCTGGGCCGTCGCACGGCGCTGTGTGTGCGGGGACAAGACACATATGGGCATTGGGATGAAGATCCTTTACCCCGTTATGACCTCGACCCGCTCTCGCTCGATTTTCTGACCAGTATGTGGTCGAAGTATCAAAGCAAAGAGGTGCAGCAAGCGGCGAAAGCTGGTCGCCTTTAAACAGTCAGGTGGCGGGCGTCAGAACTCCCTGACCAACAGGTATTCCAGGGAAAATTAAAGAGGGCGGCTCGGCGTTATTCCGACCGCCCTTCTTTTTTTGGCATGGGTTTTTTCTTTGTCTTCTCTCGCTTCGAAAGATTGATTAATATTTAATCGGCTGTGTTTTTGGTGGTTAAAAATTAGACAAATTCAGGTGGTTGTTCCGAGCTATTTTTAAAAATGTAGTTACAATAGTTATAGTTACGACTTTGGCATGACCCTTGCTTATTTGAGCCCGGAACAGCTGTTTTCAAAAGGCTGTCTTGGGATTTTTTTGAACAGGAAGGATGTGGTGGACATGACTATGACACTCAAAAATGGATTGAAGATAGCGGGTTTGACCTTGGGCATTGCGATGGCGAGTGCTGCTGGGCCAGCCGTGGCTGCGGATGATGTGCTGGTCATTGGGGCGCCTTTGGCGCTGACCGGTGGTCTGGCCGATGAAGGTAAGAAGCAGCAGGATGTTTGGAAGCTGTGGCTGGACAAAATCAATGCTGCTGGCGGCATTGATGTCGACGGCAAGAAAATGCAGGTCAAATTCGTCGAGTATGATTATCAGACGGACGGAAAGCGCGCCGGGCAATTGGCCGAAAAACTGATTACCGATGACAATGTTGATGTTCTGATGGCGCCATTTGGCTCTGGTCATACGAAGATCATTGCGGCGGTTGCAGAACGGTATCAGGTCCCAATGCTGGCCTGTGTGGCATCCTCAGTGTCGGTCTATGACCAAGGCTTTAAGTATCTCTTTGGCACGCTTGCGCCAAACACCGGTATGACCGAATCCATGGTCGAATTTTTCAAGGAAAAAAAACCTGATCTGAAGACTGTGGCGATCTATGGCCGCGATGACGTGTTTCCGAAAGCTATGGCAAGTGCCTTAGCCGCATCTGCTGAATCTGGCGGTTTGGATGTTGTCTATAATGAGCTTTATGCCGTTGGGACAATGGATCACTCGGCTGCAGTCTCTGCCATTAAGTCGGAGAACCCGGACTGGGTGTACATGACGGGTTATACCCAGGATCTTATTTTGGGTCGTAAGCAGTTGTCGGATATGGGCGTAACGTCCCCGATCATCACGATGGTGACGGGCCCTGCCTATCGTGAATTCACCGAAGGTTTGGGCGACCTTGCGGATGGCGTGACCAGTTCGACCTGGTGGCACCATTCAACCGCCTACACCGATGCGGTGGGCCCATGGAGCACGACAGCTTCCTTCTATGCTGACTTTACCGCTGCTTATGAGTCCGATCCGGACTATGTTCATGCCTCCTGTGCTGCCGCTGCGGATGTTCTGGTGAGTGCCGTTCAGGCTGCTGGCTCAAAAGACAAGCAAGCGGTTCGGGATGCCTTGGCAGCCACCGACATCCTGACATTCTATGGCCCGATTGATTTCGGTGATAATGGGATGAATCAGGGGCGTGAAATGCCAATCATTCAGGTCCAGGGCGAAGAAATTAAAGTCCTGTATCCTGAATCGATCAAAAACGCTGATCTGAAAATGATCGACTAAAGCGCGCAATTTGCGGGACAGATTGGGGGCGGATTTTGGAGACAAAACCGTCCCCTCTCCGCAAAGGGCTAAATTTTCTTTCGCCACATAAGATCAGATCGGGACGTGCATTGTGGATATTCTTCAAATCCTCCTTAATGGTATTGTCTTGGGCTCGCTTTATGCCTGCATCGCGATTGGCTTTTCGTTGGTTTGGGGCGTGCTTAACATCATCAATATGCTGCATGGGTCTTTCATTATTCTCGGTGGCTACCTGACATACTTTGCGTGGCAGTATTCGGGGGTGAACCCCATTGTGGTCCTGCCGATCATTACGATCATTCTATTCGGCCTGGGCTATGGGCTGCAGTATTTCTTTATCAATAAGGTCGTTATGGCGCCGGTTCTGACCACCCTGACGCTGACCTTTGGTCTGGACATGATCCTCTATAACTTGATGACGGTGTTTTTCACGGCGACACCACGCCGTGTGACATTGGATTTAGGAACCTTGAATTTAGGCGACCTTTATCTGCCGGTGGATCGCTTGCTGGGAATGGGGTTGGCGCTGTTGTTGACTGGCATCCTGTTCTTGGTGATGCGGGCATCCAAGATTGGTCGTGCCATTGTCGCTGTACGCATGGATCGTCAGGCCGCCACATTGATGGGCATTCGCGTAAATCACGTCTATGCCATTACCTTTGGGATTGGGGCCTTGATGGCTGGGGCGGCCGGGGCGATTTTCTCTATGGTCTTTCCCATCACGACAAACCTGACTGGAACATTTCTTGGCAAAGCCTTTGTCATTTGCGTGATTGGCGGCTTGGGCAGTGTGCCCGGTGCGCTGATTGGCGGCATCGCGCTGGGGCTGATTGAAAGCATCGCCGGCTTCACGATCGGGCCGCAAAATGCGACGACAGTTGGCTTTCTCTTGATGTTGTTTCTGTTGATTGTGCGACCGACCGGTATTGCTGGTGTTAAGGGATACGAGTAATGAAACAGCTTTTATGCTTCGGCGCCTTTGCGTTGTGGGTGGCTATGATTGCCGCGACGCCGCTTCTCGCGGATAACTATACGATCCGGATCGCAATATCTGTTTCAATGTTTTCCGTCATGGCCGTCTCTTGGAACTTTATCGGCGGGTTCACGGGATATCCGTCCTTTTCAACGGCAGCCTTTTTTGGAATTGGTTGTTATGCAGGAGCCATTGCCCAGCGCAATGGGGTGCCGTTGGTGCTGGCCTGGTTGTTTGCAACACTCCTCGTTGCGGTTTTTGCAGCCTTGCTGGGGGCCATCATTCTGCGCCTGAAGGGTCACTATTTCGCCATTGGGTCCATTGCCATTGTTGAACTGACACGGTTGATTACATCGTCTTGGGGCAGTCTGACAGGTGGGGGCGACGGTCTGAATGTTCCATTGCTGCAGGGAAACCCGCAGGAGGTCGCTGGTCTTGTTCTGTATGTGATGCTTGGAATTCTGGTACTGGCATTCCTGACATCAGTTTATGTGGACAGGTCTCGTTTAGGGTTTGGTCTGAAATGCATCAGCCAGAACGAAGACGCGGCGAATATGGTTGGCGTGAACACGACAGCGTTCAAGATTGTTGCCTATACCTTGTCGGCTGTGTTTTGCGGCGCTGTCGGGGCGGTTTATGCCTCCTGGGTTGGTTATATCGATCCCACGGACAGTTTTTCCATCTTGCTGACCTTAAAGGTGCCGGTAATGGTCCTCCTTGGCGGCGCTGGAACCTTGTTGGGTCCCGTCCTGGGCACGGGTGTTTTCATTCTGTTGGAAGAGGTTTTCTGGGCAAACTTCCTGCAATGGAACCGTGCGATCCTGGGCGGCATTATTGTCTTCCTGATTTTCTTCCTGCCCAACGGTTTGTTGAAAATTCAGTATCTTGAGCTTTATGCCGCGATTTTGAAAAGGCTTCCCACGCGGTCTCAAAAACCAGGAGAAGGTTCATGACTGAGATCCTCAGACTGGAGAATGTCGGTAAGCAGTTCGGCGGCATCCACGCGGTTAATGATGTATCTTTCAGCCTCGTTGAAGGTGAAATTATTGGGCTGATAGGGCCCAATGGGGCGGGAAAGACCACCTTGGTCAACTTGATTACCGGGGTTCATCCGCTGTCATCGGGAAAAGTGATTTTTGCCGGTGAAGATGTCAGCCGCCAGCAGGCCTTTCAGGCCGCAAGACGGGGCCTGGCACGGACATTTCAGATCGTCCAACCCTTTCCCAAAATGACGGTATTGGAGAATGTTGCGGCCGGGGCCTTGTTTGGGGGCGGATCCACCTCTGTGCAGGAGGCAATGGAGCTTGCACGCAAAGAATTGGAATTCGTTGGCCTGGACCATGTGGCCGATACGGCGGCATCCTCTCTTGCTTTACCAAACCGCAAGCGTCTGGAACTGGCAAAGAGCCTAGCCATGCGCCCGAAAGTTCTGTTGCTGGATGAGGTGAATGCGGGCCTTAACGCCACTGAAATCGATGGGGCGCTGGATTTGATCCGTAAGATCGCCGCCCGAGGCGTCACAATTCTGATCATCGAGCATTTGATGAAGGTCGTGCTTTCGATCTCTCAACGGATTCTGGTTTTACACCATGGGGAATTGATTGCCCAAGGGGATCCAAGAACGGTTATTGAGGACCCTCAAGTTGTTGAAGCCTATCTGGGGTCCAAATTTGCAGCGCGAGTCAAAGCGGAGTCTCATCATGCCTGAATCTTTTCTAGAGATTAATGGAATAGAGGCGGGTTACGGCGACGTGCGGGTTCTCTGGGATATCTCCCTTTCCGTTGAGAAGGGAGAGATCGCCTGTATCGTAGGCTCTAACGGTGCGGGGAAAACCACGCTGCTCAATACAATTTCAGGCATCGTGAAGCCAACGGCGGGCAGCATTAAGCTTGACGGGCAGGAATTGGTTGGCTGTTTGCCCGATGCTGTTTTGAAGACAGGGATCGCCCATGTTCCAGAAGGGCGGCGCTTGTTTAAGGGCCTGTCAGTTCAGGACAACCTGATGCTGGGCGCCTATCTGCGCGATGACCGTGAATCCATTCGCGAAGACCTTTCCTTTGTCTATGACCTGTTTCCGATTCTAAAGGAACGCTCCACCCAGGATGCGACAACGATGTCTGGTGGAGAGCAGCAAATGTGCGCGATCGGTCGTGGTATCATGTCAAAGCCACGGCTTTTGATGATCGATGAACTCTCACTGGGGCTGGCACCGCGATTGGTTGACCGTTTGGGGGATACGCTGTTGGAAATTAACAAGTCGGGCCTGACCATCTTGTTGGTGGAGCAGGATGTCATGACCGCGTTTGAAATTGCGAAACGCGCTTTTGTGATTGAGACCGGGCGTGTGTCGATTTCGGGTTCCACGGCGGAACTGGGCAATGATCCCAAAATCAAAGAAGCCTATATGGGAATCTAACCCGCCTCGAGTTAGCAGGTTCTGAAAGGCCCATGTTATTGGGCTGTTGTGTCGATTGTTTCGGGAATGGGGAACCAGCCGTCTGCCTGATGTTCAAACAGCGGTGCGGCGATCACACTTTTGACCAGGGCGGATGATCCATGGAACTCTTGCTCCAGGGTGGTTTTCCACAAAACACCTTGGCGCATCGCAACCAGAATGCCGATGACTTCGCAATCCTGACGGTGCAGCAGTCTCAAGACAGAGAGGATTGTGGACCCGCTGGAGATTGCATCATCCACAATGATCACACGCTTTTTATTCAGGCGAGGCAGGATATTGGGATCGAGATATATTTTTTTGCTGCGGTCGGGGCTAGTGATTGAATAGACCGGTTCGGACAGGTCATCTGAGTACCAGAATTTCCGGGAATAGCCTAAAGGAATAAAATGGGAATGCCCCAGTTTTTCAGCAATCATGGGCGCAAAGGCCAGGCCAAGGGTGGGCAGGCCCACGATCTGGTCTGGATTGATTGATTTTGCAATATCGGCCATCGCGTCTGTCAGTGCGCTGATGACGGAGAAGCTGGCTTGATTTGCGATCAGGGAGGCAACGGCGCGGTCGCCCTCTGGCAGTTTACGCAGCGGCAACAACAAGGCCCGCTTGTCTGGCATGAGGGCTGGATAGCCATAGCGATACGGTGCGGCCTGCACGGCTTTCGGATCACCAGCCGGTATCAGGTCTTGCCAGAATGTGGTTGTTGGAATGATAAAATCTGACTTTGGTGATGGCGTTGAGCTCATGGAATACACTCTTTTCAGAATTCGGTGATGTGATGGACAATGGTGATGGCGAATGGTGCCCGGTAGCATCCCTTGCGGATTTGTCTCCCGACACGCCGCTAGAAGTGATCGTCGAAGATACTGTTGTCATCCTGCTGAAGGTGGACGGAGAGGTCGTCGCGTATCAAGGATTGTGCCCGCATCAATTTGCCAGACTGGCCCAGGGTTATGTCGCGGCAGGATCGATCCATTGTCCCCAGCATAAGGCGTGTTTTGATCTTCGCGATGGGGTTTGTGGGCCCGGCTGGATGTTGCCCGCCTTGCGCCAATACACTCTCCGGGTTGATGCGGCAGGAACCGTTGCGTTGGCCTCTCCTCTGTCCACAAAGCGCCCCTCTATCTGACAATCACTCAATCCTCGGGCCAGGGGGAAACGCCCCGTCCAATCAGACCAGCTTTGCCGGTGCTCTCGACCATACCCAGATTGATCCCTAGGCAGGTTCGCGGGCGGGTCAGATCCAGTCCTACATGAACGCTTTGGTCGGAAAGCGCGGGATGCGGCCCGATAAAAGGGGCATGTGCGGCTGGTGTGAAATAATCTGGATGTACATGGTCGCGGTAGGACTCCGCCAGGCTGGGCGTTGTCCGCAGGCAAGCCGCGCCAAAGCCTAGTGCGTCGATCACGGCACTGTCGCCGATTGCGGGTAGCGCGCTGGCGAATTCCTGTCCGTTAAATTTTGGTCCAATCGGGGGCAGCGCGGGACGCGTGATCCAGGCCTCAGGATCCGACGCTACCTTATACCCCATATTCTGGCCATTTCCGCCACAGGCGACCAGCATATTGCTTTCTGCAACACCGGCCCCAGCACCGATCATCAGCGCACTGCTGGCCATAATTATATTCAGGGCAAACTGGTTTGCCTTGTCCAGATAGGACGCGGCCTCATCCTCTAATGACTCCGGGAAAATGTCTCGTATTTGGGCCTGCGTGGCGGCAACTTGGCCGTGAAGGTCATCGCCATGCCGTAAGGCATAGTCCAGTATTGGTAGCAATGGAACCGCATCCGTTAGCGCCGCTGCCAATGTTGCGCCAATAGGATCCGTCAGTCGGCGCAGCAGGGCAAGGCCGTCTGGATGTCCGTTGCCCAGCCGCAATGCATAGGGCAATGGGCCATCATTTAAGGGCGAAACGCGCTTGTTCTGGGGACTGGTACGGTCGGTCACCTCAACGCAGAAGACACTTGGACCAACGATGAAGGCCAGGGGCGTTACCACCCCAAAATCTTGCGCGGGGCGCAGTTGCAATTGGCCGGACCGCAAATGGGTGAGCATTTCCGATTCAGATTCTGCCCAGCCTTCCAGTTGCGCCGTCGCCGTGATGGCATTGCGCATGGGGGCCGGTAGGTCCGACAGATCAGCGAAAGGGGGACCGGCATGCAGCAGAGTCCGGTCCGGGAGGCTTGGCACCAGTTCTTTTAGCCGTGCGATACGGGTCAGCATCGGCACGACGGCGATTAGCTTTTTATAGGATTTTTGTGTGGCTGCAGAAGAATGAGACACAATTAGGCTCCTGAAATGATTGACGCGATCTGGCTGTTGTCAGCTTGTGGGGCTGTTTGCGTCGATGATTTGCGTCATCATCTCGATCAACCGAACACGGTCTTGTGGGGCCAGTGCCTCGATGGTGCGCTCATGGGCGCGCTTTGCCCGCTCATCCAGAATGGCCAGCATTTCCTTGCCGTCATCGGTCAGCGTGGTCAGGCGAATGCGACGATCGCTGGACGACACGCGCCGTTTGATAAGCCCCCGTTTTTTTAGGCGATCAAGGATATCGGTCATGTTGGTTTTGTCGATCGCGACCGCATTGGCCAGGGTCGTTTGGTCGACAGCGCCAGTTTGTTGCAGGGCGGATAAAACGGAATACATCACCGGTGTGATGTTTTGATCCCCGCATTCCAGTGCGAAAAGCGCTGTATGGATTTGATGCAGGCGTCGAATTAAAACACCGGGTCTGGACGTAAGTGAGCCATCCCGCCAAGGATCTGTTGAACTTTTCTGATTGTCATTGGGTTGCATTTTTTGAACCAATTGAAATGTCATTGTTATAAATTTCCCCTTCAAAAGAGTGAATGGAAGTTAGCGAAACCACAAGACTCTTCTGAACCACCCCTTAAATACGGAGGCGAGAAGCGACAATCCATTCAGACTGGTTTGTGCCGTTGCATCGGGCTCTTTCCCCTGGGCGCGGGCCTCAATTGCGCTTGCCACCTGCACGAGAATTCGGTCAGCAATTTCGGCGACTAAAGTGGGACGACTGAATTGAGAGAGTGTGCCGGTAAGTTTGTAGGTCATGTCCAGGCTCAAGACCGTGTCCCCTGTTTCGGACCGTGTGACGTGGAAATCCAGCATGCCATCCAATTGAGATCGGCTCAGGCTGTCGCGGCCCCGGCCGATGACATGTCCCGATTTTTCTGCATCCTTCAGGTCCATTTTTGCAGTGCCGACAAAGGCTGCTTTTATCGGCCCCATTGAGACAGCGCATTGCCCCTGCAATTTGCCGTCCTGCGTCGCGCTGTCTAGGCGCGCGCCGGGAATGCAGGAGACTATTTTTTTGGGGTCCGACAGGATGTTCCAAATATCGGCGGCCGGCGTATCGAAGGTTAGCGTCCGCGACAGGGTTGGTGACCCTTCAAGCGAGTGTCGATCTGGTATGGTCGTCGACGCATCGCCCTTGGCGGTCTGTGGTGAGGGCGTATCCTGGCTATCTAGCAAACTGGTCGCAGCCGACGATTCAGGTTGTTGTGCCCTGGCATGCGGTTGAACCGACGCTTCTGGCGGGGCGTTTTCCAGTACGTCTGTGATCGCGGCGATGATCCCTGCATAGCCGGTGCAGCGGCATAAATTCCCGGACAGTTCTTTACGGATACGTGCCGCATCTGCATTGGGCAGTCGCCGGACGATATCATATCCCGTGACCAGCATTCCGGGGGTGCAAAAGCCGCATTGCAAACCATGATGTTTTTTGAACGCGGTGCGCAAGGCACGCATCAGGGGATCCTCGTCGAACCCTTCGACACTGCGAATTTCTGCGCCTGTGCAGGCGGCGGCCAGGGTGATGCAGGACCGTGTCGGTTTGCCATCTACGAACACGGTGCAGGCGCCACAGACCCCTTGTTCACATCCCAAATGGGTTCCTGTCAGCAGCATTTCCTCGCGCAGAAAATCAGCGAGATGGGTACGTGGTTCCGCAGTTTGGGAGACGGGCGTTCCATTCACCATCAGTTGGATCGTTGCGTCAGTCATGCGTCGTTCTCCTTGCGCTCTTCAAGCTGCGCGAGGGCCCGTGACAGGGCGACCGCATGCAAGTTCAGTGTTTCAACGGGGTGATCCGGGATCGCGTCTTGCAGGGCCTCTATTGGGGATACTTGTCCCTCCAGGAGGGCCTGAGGCTGGGACAAAATGGCAGGCTCACGGCCAAGGGCGCCGATTGCTACCCTCACTCTCCCATTCTCTGGATCGCTCAGAATGGCGGCGCTGGCCTTGGCAAACTCGCCAACCTGCCTGGTGTATTTCCAATAGGCCCATCGCGCGTTCTGGCCGGGCCGCGGCACGTCAATGGCGGTCAGGACATCATCGGGGCCTAGGCCCGTGCTATAGGGTCCCGTGATGAAGTCTTCGATGGGCAGGGAACGCAAGTCTGCGCCTTGATCCGGGCCGCGTATCAGGACTGTCGCACACAGCGCGGTCATCACAATTACCCAATCCGCCGCTGGGTCGGCATGGGCCAGGCTGCCTCCAATCGTGCCGCGGTTGCGCACCGCGCGATAGGCGATATTGGCGGCCGCATCGCGCATCCAATGGCCGGTCGGATCTGTCACCAATCCATCCTCAATCTCGGCATGGGTGGTGGCTGCCCCAAATCGCACGCGATCGCCAAAATCTTCGACCTGACGCAGGTCTGAAAGCTGGGCAATATCGATCAGCCCTGTCGGTCGCGCGAGTCGCAGGTTTAGCATCGGGCCTAGTGATTGGTTGCCGGACACGAGTTTGTTTTGCCCCCCGGCCAATGCTTTCTGGGCATCGTCCAGAGAGTGTGCGACGGCATAATTGAACGGGGCTGGTTTCATGCTGCGTCCCCTGATTTTGTCTGGCCGCTTTGGGCGTGTCCAATTGCTGCCAGAACCCGTTCTGGGGTGATCGGCACTTCCGACACCTCCGCACCAAGAAAAGACAGGGCATCATTGACCGCATTGGCAATGGCGGCGGGCGGCCCAATGGCGCCACTTTCCCCAATCCCTTTCTGGCCAAATCGGCTCAGGGGGGACGGGGTTTCCATATGTTCTATCCGGATTGCAGGAAGGTCGGAGGCAAGCGGCAAATGATAATCCGCCAGGGTCGAGGCTAAGGGCTGCCCCGATGCATCAAAGCACATCTCTTCAAACAAGGCGGTGCCAATGCCTTGGGCCGCGCCCCCGTAAACCTGGCCATCAACCACCATGGGATTGATCATGGTTCCGGCATCTTCAACGATGACATAGTCCAGCAGGCGCACATGGCCCAGATCCAGATCAACCTCCACTTTCACTGCGTGGCAGGCATAGGAAAATGTTCCGGTATCCTTGACTGTCTTATACCCCTCAACCACTTCCAGTCCTCTGGGGTCAACGTCATCGGGCAACAGTTGCGGTTTCAAGTACCAGGTTTTTGCGACCTCCTCGATGCTGATCGCGCTGGTACCGACGCGTGCCATGCCGTTCTCTAGAACAATTTCAGCAGGGTCGGCTTGCAGCAGATGGCCCGCGATTTTGCTGATACGCTCTCCCAGAGATACGCATGCGGTGCCAACAGCCCCGCCTGCCATGACAATACAGCGTGATCCCCAGGTTCCTGTGGAATAGGGCGTGTAGGCCGTATCCCCGTGGACCAATTTGATCTTCTTCGGGTCGATCCCGATTTCACTATTGGCAATCTGCGCTAGGGTTGTTTCCAAACCCTGGCCATGGCTGTGTACACCAACGCGCAATTCCAGGCCGCCATCAGGCGTCAGGCGCGCGATGGCCTGCTCAAATCCTGGCACCATCGGAATGCCCCAACCATGATAAACAGACGTCCCGTGGGCTCCTTGTTCGCAAAAAATTGACAGGCCCACTCCGATCCGTGTCCGCCCGGTCTGGGACTGCTGTTCGGCGCGGATGCCCGTCATGTCGATCGCGGAAACGGCGCGCTTTAAGGCTTCGGTATAGTCCCCACTGTCGAAGAACTTATTGGTGATGTTGGTGAAGGGCATTTGTTCTGGCCGCACCAAATTTCGATGGCGAATGGCCTCAGGCGTAATCTTCAATTCGCGCGCAATATTGTCCAGCAGGACCTCCATCGCGAAACAAACACCCGTTCGTGCGACGCCACGAAAAGGCAGGATTGGTGGCTTGTTGGTGGCGACCGACCACGTCTTGCAGCGGTATCCCTGCATCAGATATGGGCCGGGTAAAATACTGGCGACTTGGGCGGCCTCAAGACAGGCGGAGAAGGGATAGCTAGAATAGGCCCCTGAATCAACAATCGCGCTGCAGTCTACCGCCAGCAATTCCCCATCTGCTTTTGCATAGCCTGTGATCTCATAGCTATGCTCCCGGCAATTGGCACCGGCGATCAGATGTTCACGGCGATCTTCAATCCAGCGAATTGGTTTGTCCAACTTCATGGCCAAAAAACAGGCACATACCTCTTCCGGCAGTAGGATTCCTTTATACCCGAACCCTCCGCCCACATCGGGTGCGATCACCCGGATTTGGCCGTGATCCAGTTTCAGGCATTCCGACAGTCCAGTGCGAACGATATGCGGCATTTGCGTTGCCGAATGAAGGGTCAGGATTTCTAGGTTTCGGTCCCAGGCGGCAATCAGGCCACGCCCTTCGATAGGGGCCATGCATTGCCGGGCTGTTTTGAATTGGCGGCGGACAATCACATCCGCCTGTTCGACCGCAGCCTCAAAATTTATATCAACAGCGCTTTCTAGAAAGACGTTCTCGTCCCAGTCTTCATGCACCAGGGCGGTATCCTTGTCGCGTGCCTTGGTCATGTCATGAACAGCGGACAGCTCCTCGAAGGTGACATCAATCTGCTCCGTCAGATCTTCGGCCAGGGCGCGCGACGGGGCAAGACAGGCTGCGATCAGTTCCCCAACATGGCGCACTTTATCATGGGCCAGAATGGGTTGTGTTGAGGGTCGAAACCCCGGCAGGCCAGACACCGCCCGAATACCCGAAACGCCTTCCAGATCACGGGCAAAGAACACGGTATTTTTGGTTGTGTCAGGTTTTGTTTGTGACAGAATTCGTGCGTGCGCCATCGGGCTTCGCAAAAAGGCGAGATCCAGCATGCCTGGCAGGCGCATGTCGGCGATATAACGGCCTTTGCCATTCAGATAGCGATCATCTTCTTTCCGCTCAAGGCGGGCGCCGATGCCCAATCCCTGCTCTTTGGCATCCAGACTTTTCTCCATCTCACCCCATTCCTTGTATCTTTAGGACCCTCGAGTTTGAGGGGCTTTGATCGTGCTATCAATGCTCTGCAAAGCGTTTCGATGCCAATCTTTGATACAGTCAAATATTGCACTGCACATCGCAACGGTAAAGGGTTTCAGAGAATATGTGTAGATATAATTTTCGCTATTACTACTTTTATCTTTTCCCCGGCAACACGGCGCGATATGTTTCATCCAAAGCGTGTCGGAAAAGGATAAAGGATACCCGCGATGAGCGATGTGAAGCCCTATGATATCGTATTGGAAAATGGGACTTTGATTGATCCCGCTTCCGGCTTGAATGGGCGGTATGATATCGGTATCCGCGACGGCGTGATTGCAGCGGTCAGCGACACTCTTGCCGCCGCCCCGACAGCGGAGCGGATTGATGTATCCGAACATCACGTCATTCCAGGCATGATCGACACCCATGCGCATGTATATGAACATGTGACAGGAAAGTTTGGTCTCTCGCCGGATCTCGTGGGTGTCTATTCGGGTGTGACCACCCTGATTGATCAGGGTGGCCCCAGTTGCATGACAATTGGTGGCTTTCGGAACTTCATCGCTCAGCCTTCAATCAGCAGGGTCCTGGCCTTCATCTCGACCTATCTTGTTGGCGGTCTGGAGGGGCATCTTTATCCCGAACTCTATGGCCCCAATGGCGTGAATGCAGACCATACGATCAAGGTGACGCGCGACAATCTGGACTTGGTTAAAGGCGTGAAGGCGCATGCCGAGATTGGGGGACAGTCCCGGTGGGGAATGGATGTCATCAAGATCGGGCAAGAAATTGCAACAGCGACCAATCTGCCGCTTTATATCCACCTTGGTCAGCTTTGGCCGACCAGTGATACAGCGCCAATGCCGTCACCCGATGAGTTGATTCACGAACTGGTACCGCTGATGAAGGAAGGGGATGTGTTGGCGCATCCGTTTACGCGTCATCCCGGAGGGTTCGTTTCTGAGACCGGGGAAATTCATCCAATCCTATTGGAAGCAGTACATCAGAAGAACATCAAAGTAGATGTTGGACATGGATCACATTTCAGTTTTGAAACGGCGCGACGTGTTCTGGATGCCGGTATCGTCCCCTTCACCTTAGGGGCGGATATGCATGGCTATAATGTTGCTATTCCAGATTCCACGGACCGGTCTGATCGCGCGGAAAATCCTTTCTTTGGGGTCGCACCGTTTAATCTGACAATTGCCATGTCAGAATTGCTGCATCTGGGTGTTCCGCTGGAACAGGTGATCGCGATGGTCAGCAGCAATCCCGCGACACTCATTCGGATGCAAGATCAACTTGGCAGCATTGCTGTGGGTCGAGAGGCGGATATCAGTGTTCTTAAGATCGAGACGGGTCGTTTTAAGCTGTCAGACAATAGCGGTGAAAGTGTCGTTGCAGAAAAACTGGTCCGACCCGCTTTCTGCCTTCGCGCCGGCACACGGTTCGACTCGAACTCAGTCTTCGTGCCCGATGCTATTGTAGCTTAAGCCTATGCCTAGAAATTGGGCGATCCAAACCAATGCCTTACAGCCTTTGTTTCCTAAACAGAGACGGCGGGTGGTTTTAGGGAAGCAAGTGACTTAAAAGCCAACAAGTAAAGTTGATTGCAAGCCCCCGCAACCAAACTTTAAGGCCCTAACTCAATACGTTAGGGGCTTTTGCTTTAGGAAGCATATAGGAAGCAAGCGATCAGGCTGGGATTGTAGGAAATGCCCTGTTTGATAATGAGCAAGAGTTGGGAAATGTAGCTCAGTTATAGGGGTAGGAAAATCGTCGTCCTCCACCATTGGCATGCCCCGTACTGGTGGTCCACCACGATTGTTGGAATTCGGAGGCACCTCGGAAACCCCTTTGAGACGGGCAATGCCGTACTTCAGGGAGAGTTGAACCGCTATATTGAATATCTGATCTTCCCTATCCATTCTGACAGCTTCCGAACGCTAAAGCCCTGCCCATAGCCCTCCCCAACGGCCTTTGATGTATGCCCGAGGAGCGCATTCTGAACCTGGATTGGGACGCCTGCATCTCGACAGGCATCCTTGAAAAGATGCCGGAATGAGTGGAAGACCTTACGTTCATCTGCGATTCCAACAGCACGCAGGTGCTTCCCAAACCGCTTCGACAGTTTCGCGGAGTAGATTCCGTATTTGTCCGGCCCAACATCGTTGAATAGAAGGCGGCCTGCATCACCGCGTTTCCTAACGTGTTCGACCAATCCTTTCTCAATCAGTGCTGAATGGATCGGCAAACGCCGGACGGAAACCTTGTTCTTCAAAAGACCTCGGATGTGGAAGAAGGGGATTTCCTCCAGACCTTCGACGTCGTCCACCTTGAGCTTCGCGAGTTCCTCAATGCGTGCACCTGAATAAAGGGCGATCCAGGGCACCCAATAGTCTGCGGATGCCGATCGCTTGGGATACCTCGGGTCAAAGATCAGCTTGAGGTCATCATTCGAGAATGGAAGCCGCTCATCCTCGGTGGATTTGCTCACCGTCGCCTGGATGCCGCGTGCCGGGTTGTCCGTGACGTATCGGTTCTTGATCAGCCAGCTATAGCATGCGGCAATAGCGTGGAGGTTCTTGTTGACAGTCTTTGGTGACAGTCGCTGGAGATCGAAGGCTTCAGCATACTCACAGATTTTATGGAACGAGGCATTCTTCATCTTGCCCGGCAGGGCGCGTGGGAAACTCGCCAAAGCATCCCGAAATGCGATGACATCCTCTGGCCGTATGGCCGTGATAGGTGGGTCCTTCTCAAGGAACGCTATGAAACGGTTGCAGGCCGTCCACCAGTCTAGCTCCGTCCGCGGGCGAACTTTTGCATCCGCCAGGTATTTCTTAAAGCCCTCGTTGAGTGTCGGCGCCGCCGACGCCGACAGCAACTGGGTTTGGTGGGGGCCGATCGGAGCAGACGAACCAGGCGTGTTGAAATCCGCAGAGCCACCATAGTCGGCCTCGCAGTGCACATTAAGGAGACCGAAGCACGCCCTGCGAAATCGCGATGCCGCATTGGCGTCCGTTTCGAACGTCCGGCTAAGGCCTGTATCCTCCACATAGCTCTCGACTAGCTGCTCTGCCCGCCTTCTGGATAGGCCATCGATCAATATGCCTGGTTCGTGATTGATGTAGCGCACATTCACATCACCGGATGTCAGAAGTGTCTCGAACCATTTGTCGGCCCATCGGTCGATCTGGTCCTGATAGATGACTTCCTTACCAACAGCCCGATGCAATCGGCGTTGGAATACCGAGTAGTCCCAGTCGCCGAGCTCGGCCGTCAGGAAGTCATCCAGAACCTGCTTCAACTGAGCGCCTCGCGACGCGTCTCGCGCCTCTTCAAGAAGCTCGGCAACGAGTGCGCCGACCTGATGATTCCGAATCTCTGCTATTCGTCGATCTTTGGTTCCAAGCGACTTCTTGATCTCGCCGCGACCAAGGGCAGCCTTCAACGGTTTCGGCACCGCTCGTCGGTGCAGGTAGACGTGGGTCTTTGGATGTCTCGTAAGGCCGCTCATTTGAGCGACTTTGTACCACCTCTTTGTACCAACGGCAATTATTGTAGGTGGCTGACTATCATCACTTTTTAGGTTTCAAGAGCTTAGAGGATGTATGGCGGAGAGAGGGGGAGAAGAACGCTCGTTTCGAATAGTTAGCAGTATCAGTGGGTTGCGAACTCTAGGTTTCCGCACCTGTTTGAAACCTGTACCAGATTCCTGTGCGAGTCCAGAAAAAAGGTGAATGGCTAGAAGACTCAAAATCTGTTTTCTTCGGAAGTGGGAGTTCGAGTCTCCCTGGGGGCACCACTCTTTCTCTCGACGTGCAGAAACTCTCTAACATCCGAAAAACATTTGATTTTTCAGTGTTCAAATAGGCTGTTTCGCGGGTGTAGTTTAGAGGGCCGTCGAAGGCTAATCTGATCACGATATTGCGGGCGTCCGGGCCGCACTTTTCCCAACAATCGTAAGGGTTTGCGAGAAAACGCAGGGAGAGTTCAAACATCTCTGCGAACGGGCGCGTTGGCGCGGGCTTTTTCCGTGCCTTTTCGAGGGCTTGAAGTTTGTCTCGTTCCAAGGTTTCGATCCGATCTTCGAAGGCTTTCAGGGCGCGGGGATTCGTGACCTCGATCATGCGATCCACCACCTTGTCGATTTCGGCTTCGAGCTCCCGCGCTTTCGTGGCGTAGAGTTTTGTGGTCTCCGCCAATCGGGCGGTTTGGTCGTCCCATGCCTTGGCAAACAGCGTCATGACGAGGCCGAGCGAGAACTTGGAAGGCCGCAACGCCTTTAGCACCTCCTCGAACCGCCCGTGAAGCTTCGCCACGGGGATGGTTTTTCCGCGCTGATCGCAGCCTTGATGGTGGCAGAAGTAATAGGCGTAGTGCTTGCACTTGCCCTTGCTCCACCCGCCCGTCAGGGTATAGCCGCAGCAGGAGCAGGTGATCGCGCCGCGCAGCGGGAAATCCGCGTTCATATCCTTGCGCGCAGCCATCACGGGACGGCCTTTCAGGCGGTCTTGGATGCGCCAGAAGGTCTCTTTGCTGACGATGCCCTCATGCTTGGCGTCCCGCATGGAAATGCCCCATGCGGGCGCGGCGACATAGCCGCCATACATGATTTGCTCCAACATGCGCTTCACCCGCATCTGGCGGATACGCCCGTCCGGGAAGTCCTTCGGGAACTCCGGCTGCGCTTCGAGAAAGCGTTTCACTTCGGACTGGCTTTGAAAGCGCCCCGAGGCGAAGCCTTCGAGGGCTTCGCGGACGATGGAGGCGAGCGGCTCGTCATGGACGAGCACCTTGCCGCCCCCCTTCGCCGGAACGTATTTGAGGCCGATGGGCGGCACGGATTTGACGGCATAGCCTTGTTCGACGCGCGCCATGGCCTTTTGCTTGTTCTGACGCCCCATTTGCAGGCGTTCGAGCTCTCCGGCAGCCACCGAGATAATCTCGTTGAACTGACCTTCGGGGCTGTCCTCGAAATTGAAGTTGAGGCATTCGCGCACCGCGCCGCGCGCGCTCATCTCGCGGCGGAGCTTAAGATGGAATTCCGTATCGCGGGAATAGCGCTTCAGATCGTCGAAGATGACGACATAGCGCTCGTCCGGGCGGGCATCGAGATAGGCGAGTAGCGCGACCATACCCTTGCGGTTTATGAAATCCCCACCACCGGAGACGTCATCGGGGAATACCGCTTCGATATCGTAACCCTTGGCCTCGGCATATTGGCGGCAACGGTATTCTTGGCTGTCGAGCCCCGACCCGTCTTTCGTTTGTTTCTTGCCCGAGACCCGGCAGTAGATCAGCGCCTTGGTTGGGCGGGCACTGGTAAGGCTATTCATCCATGACTCCCTTCTCACCCGCGCCGGGCTCAGCCCCGCTCAGGCGGACGAATTTTCCAATCAGATCACTGTATGAACAGTCTAGCAGATCATCGTCCGAAAAGGCGGACTCTGTGCGGGTTTCGGGTTGTTTTCCACAGGCATTTCGCGCCTGTTGTACCGGATGGACATCGAAGCCGAGCGCGACGAACTCGCAGACGATGGTCCAGATGAGGGTGATGTATTCGGCCTTCTTGTCGTCCGGCCAATCGGTTTCACCGAGGAAGTGATAGAACTCCGCCGGATCGAACTCCATGGCCCCGCCGCCCGTGGCGGGCGGGCCTTGCTTGGCGGTCTTGGTGTTGAACTCGGTCTTGTTTTTGTGCGCGGTCATGGCGGCGGCTCCTTATGGTTCAGTGTTGCTTATTCCGCCTTGCCTCCTTTCCGTGCGACTGTTTGGAACAAAACAGGAATAATATCCTATTTCGAGGCGGAATTCCATAGGCGCATACATCCGTGTGCGGGATTAGCGGTTCCGATCGTCACGCCCTCGCGGGCGCTCCTTGCTCTCCGCGTCCCGCTGCTGCTTGAAGGCTTCGCGGCGTTCTTCGCGGTCGAGGATGCGGGACTTGTTGTAGGCCTGCCGGGAAAGCTCCGAGACCTTCAGAAGATCGGTTCCCGAGAAGCTGTGGGCATCGCGGGTGTTGCCGTCCTTGTCTTCGTAGGTGCGGGCGAACGTCGTGGAGCGGAAAGGCCCGCCCTCGGCTTCATTGCGCCAGATCGAGGCTTTGACCCTGCCATCGCGCAAGGTGGCTTCGGGGCGCGGGCCGGAGGTATTGTCATTATCGTGTTCAGACATCGTAACTTCCTTTTAGCGGTTGAAGGTTTTATTGAGCGTGCGGATATGCCCGCCCGTTTCAGGGTCGGTGCGTTCCCTGATGAAGGCGGCTTTCCGGGCATCGCGTGCGTCCTGCGCCTCCTTGTCCCACTTCGCGGAGAACGCGGTGCCATCCGGGCCGAAGGCCAGGTCGGGGGACGGGCGCGGCTTGGGTACGGGCTGATCCTGCTGCACCATCTGCGAACCGCGCCCCGGCGCGGACGAACTGCTTTCGCGGGCGGTTTCGAAGCTTTGACGCGGCGAGTGCGCCACGATGGGCGTCGGCGATTGGGTTTTGGCGAAACTGGTCATCCGATACGGCTCCAATATCCGTTGGCGTATTGCGGGTAATGCGCGAAGGCGCGCGGCACGGGCTCGACGATGACAGGCCGCCAGACGGGGCCGCGCCGCGTCATGATCTGAACGCGATCTTCGGGTGGGAAGAACGGCGACGGGTGATAGCGCCCCGCCATTTGCGGCTGTTCGTAATAGGGTTTGCGATCCGCCCAAAGGGGATGAGAAAGGCCATCGGCGAAGACCACCATTTTGTCGCCCGGCATACCCAAAAGCTCGGAGGGCGTTCGGAGCGGTCTGCCGACGGTTTTGGGGATGCGCGCGAGGCGGGTTTGATGCGCGAGCTCCGTGGCGGCGCGGAACGGGTCACGCCCCTGCATGACCGCTTGCGCCATCTGGGCGCGGGCGTGCCGCGCGGCCTCCATGGCATGCTTGTCTTCGAAGTTCAGCGTCTCAGTGCCGATCATGGCGGAGAGGTGATTGGCCGTCCCGCTATCGCGCACGCCGAACCATGTTTGATAGGCGGCGGAGGCCGGGATGATCGTATCCCCATCGGGCGCAAGTGCGCGCATCTGCTGCGCCGACTGGAACACACCCCAAATGCGGATGCCGGTGCCGGCATCGCGGGTATAGGCCTTCACGGCGAGGGGGAATTTGCCGAGTTGCCCGAGTTCATCCATCACCCATGTCTGGCGCGGGGCGGAAGGCGCGCGGGATTTATAGACCTGCGCGGCGACGACCATGGATTTGATGACCGCGCTCCATGCCTCGACGAAGTTGGCATCAGGCATCAGATAGACGTTATAGGCCTGATCGCTGATCACCAGATCGGAAAAGGAGAAGTCATAAGGAGGGGAAACGGAGTCCAGAAGCACCGGATCGGAGAGGCAGGAAAAGGCCGAGGTGATCTCCCCCAGAATGCCCTTGAAGCCGCCGGAGGAGTCCTTGCGCGAAGCGGCGATCTCTTCTTCGACCCGCGCGGCGATATCGAAGCCGGATTCGGACATCTCGAAGGCGAAATCGAGCCAGTCATCGCCGCCGCGCACCATCAGGTTGATGGCGTGGTAAAGCGCCGGATAGGTGAGCACCCCATCGCGTTTGACGCTGGTCAGGCACACGCCTTCCAAGAGTTCTCTCGCCCGCCCTTCGAAGTAGCGGCCGTGCGGCGCGCCGCTGTCGGGGATGGCGTTTTCCAGAAACGTCTTCGTGTCCGAGACCAGAACCGGATTGTCCGCGCAGATGTAATCGAGCGGGTTGATCCGGTGCGCGGGCAGGCCGTGTTGCTTTAGCGGGTTCCAACAGATGCAGAACTTGCGATCCGCTGTCTGATTCCGCGATATCGCGGCCAGTTCCCCGCCTTTGATATCGAGGATGATCATGGTCGGGGCATGGATACCCTGACAGATGTTGTAGAGCAGCAAATCCCGACCTTTGCCGGAACGCGCCCCGGCAATGGTGAGCAACCCGCCCATACCGGAATACCAGAGCGGCTGATTGCCCATGAACCCCACCAGAAGAGAGTGAGGCTCACGGGTAAACAGCCCCGCCTTTGCTGCCTCCTCCGGCCCGCTGAAACGCGACGAGCCGAAGGGCAGCAAGGAGTTGTCGACGAAGGCCGCCATGGATCAGAACGCCATGGAACCCATGACCGCGCGCTGCGCCATGTAGGCGACAAACGCGGCAAGCACGTACCAGAAGAATAGGCGCGCGGCGGTAAATAGTACGCCACCGATCAGCCCGAAACTCAACCAATACATCAGGTCCGCAAGCTCACGTGAGCCGTAAGCATTTAAGACGAGTCGCTCCACAAATGGCCCGATCCATTCGAAGACATAGGGCGTGACAAAAAACGCCACGCACCCCGCGAGCAGGATGCCCAATGCGTTTTGTCCCGGCGGGCCGCTTTCGCCCCCGCCGCCTTGCGGGCCGGAGAAATTCGGGAAGGGATTGGTCATGCTGCGCCTCCTTGATTGGGGTGATAGCTGATGAGCGGCGTGCCGCCCTTGTTCGCGGCCTCAATGGCACGGCCATAAAGTTCGCCGCGTTGCTCCGGCGAAATGTGCGGATCGCTGACAATCGCCTTGAGGTTCTGTTCGTGACGCTTGGTGCGCTCTTCGGTGTGTTTTTCACCGAGGCGGCGGACGCTGTAGACGACCCACGCGACGACCCCGCCGATCCCCGCGACCACCGCCGCGAAACGTCCCAACATCGACATTTGGCGGTTGAAATCGCGCTTGGTCTCCGCCGCGAGCACGTTTTGACGGCGCGCCGTCTCCGCGTTCAGATCGGCGATGTGCTGATTCAAAATCCGCTGCTGACGCGCCTGTTCCGCCGCGATGCGGGCTTCGTGTTCGCGGATTCTTTGGCGCTCTTCTTCGGAGTTGCACCCGCTCAGCATGACCCCCGCAATGAGCACGGAAGTCAGCATTATCATGCGACGCTTCATAACCCTGTCTCCTTTCATAGGCCGTTACGTCCACCGATTTGCCGAGACGGATTCCCGTGCAAAATCGATAGGCGTTGACCTGAAAGGAGATTTGAAAGGGTGTTTTTCTGATGTAGCGCTGTTTCAATAAGCTGTAAAATCGACTAGGGAAGATGAGCGTGAAGAACTTTGTTTTAAGGTTCTGAAATAATGAAAAAAAATGCCCTGCATAAATCTAAAAAGCGGGCCGCGAAGAAGCCGCCGCGCAACCGATTTCATCGGCATTCCAAGCTTTCCGAGTACAAGTTTTTGCAGGTGCTAGAGGCCTTCTCGGAAGACAAGCCTGCGGCTTTAGCGGCCTCCGAAACCCGGATTTCCGTAAAAACCGTCCGAACTATATACAGTGGTTTTCGAGATCGTCTCATTGCCGCTACGATAAGCGACCCGTATGAGTTTGGCGGTGCCGGGCGATTTCTTCTAGACGGTGGAAAGTTGGGTGATCGGGGGCGGAGGTTCCTAGCTGAGCTCGCCAGAAGCGAAACCTATGCCGCGCATGTCCGGCGTCATGATTTTCGACTGAAGAAGGGCGAGCGGTTCACGGATGAGCTATTCGAATGCGCGGTGCGGGCATTTTGTACGCTTGCCATGCACGGGCAACCGGAAGATCACTATCCGCCTAAAACCGTCGAGGCGATTTTGATCTTTCGGGAGATCGCGGACTGGATAGCCGCAAATCGCGATCAGGCAGGCTTTCTCGAACAACAGGCATCCTTTTTGAGCCGGTTTGATGCCATCGTTGAGCAAATGCCCCGCTTGCTAGAAAAGGAGGATCTGCTCGCGCTGAGAACGCATAGTAAGCTGCATCGCTTTCCCGAGAACATCCTACTGACCGGGCTGCGTCACTACTTACTGAAAGACCCGCTTTAACCTGAAAATTGACAATCTTTGTCAAAATATGTCATTCTAAAATATATGGAGGATGACATGGCGACCATGAACGTATCTTTACCGGATCCGATGAAACATTGGGTTGAGGCACAAGCCCGCACAGGGCGTTACAGCAACGCAAGCGACTATGTGCGCGATCTGATCCGCCGCGATCAAGAGCGCGCGGCGCGCAGCGCCCAGATGCAGGCCTTGATCACCGAGGGACTGGAAAGCGGCGTTGCGGAGGATTTCAGTATGGAGGCGGTTCAGTCGGACTTAGATAGCCGCTGATGCCTTCCTATCGCGTCACGAAAAAGGCGCAGAGCGATATCCGCGAAATCGGCCTGTATACACAGCAGCAATGGGGTAAGGAACAACGCCGCGCCTATCTGCAAGGCATGGAGGCACGGTTCGAGCGGTTGGCCGACTCTCCCCTACTTGCCGCAGAACGGGGCGAATTCGACCCGCCCGTGCGCATTCACCCCTACGAAAAGCATCTGATCGTCTACACGGCGCAGGAAGATGGAATCCTGATCGTGCGGGTGCTGCATGAAAGCATGGACGTGCCTGCGCAGTTATCGAGTGGATAAAGAGAAAACGCAGCAGTGACCCCTGCTGCCTTATGATTTTCCGTCACGCATTCGGCAAATCCCGCCACTGCGCCAGAACCCAATCGTAGTAGTCCTTCCGCGCACTTTGCGCGTACCCATTTATCCAAGCCGAGATTAGGCCTGCCCGAAGCCCAGTCGGAACATCCTGCGCGGTCTTTAGCAACTCCGACTGCCCGACGCCGCTTCGCGCCCGTTCAGCAATCAGCGCGTCGCGCCTTGCGGTGGTAATTGTGACACGCACAATTGCGCGGGCCTCTCGCTTGGCTGCCCTTCGTGCCTGCATCCAACCGGACACCCTTGGGGTTCGGTTTTCAAGCGCGAAGGTCCATACCCTTTTGGCGAACTCGACCACCTCCGGCTCCACAGTCTTGACCTTCCCCGTCAGATATCGATGCAGCACCGTAGGCGTGGCATGCCTCGGGATATCGAACCTGTGCATCTTTGCTAGACGCAACATCGCCGCCGGACCAAGCCCGGTCTTATCACGAAGCGCCTGCATCTGGCCCATGATGTTCTGTGTAAGCGGCACGCGGCCTATTCTTGGCCCGAAGCGTTGGGCCGATTCCGGCGGTAAGGACGTCCAGAGAGACAGAATAAACTCATAGTGATCCCGCCGCGCCGATTTTGTCGTCTCGCTGAACCAAGAGAATACCACCGCTACGCTCAAACCATCGGGAACGCCGTCCTCTGGAATGCTAAGCAGAACCGTCGGATTAACCCCTGTGCGCTCGCGTTCCCTCCATAGGGCATCAATTCGCTCCGGGGTGAGGTCGATAATGTCTTTCCTCTCCGCGATGACGGTGTTCAAACGCGATACAAGCCAATCATACCGATCCTTCCGGACGAGGGTTTCGTATCCGCCAAGCAGGCGCCGGAGGCCTGCGGCCGTCAATCGCTCAGGCACGGGGCAATCCTGCCCGCGCAGCAAAGTGGATAAGGGAGTGCCGCTCCGTTTGATCAAATCGCGCAGGCTCCCTCGAAGGCTCTCATCAAGCTTGACCATCTCCAGGCGCGGCAGGCTTTTCCACGCGGCGATCAATCTTTCAAGCTGCCGACGATCAGCGTGGGTACAATAACCCGTCATCCAACTTCGTACGATCTGCGCGCCGGGAAGCGCGCCTTTGGGCTTTCCCTCGGCAATCAACGCTTCGGGGCTAACTCCGGTCTCGCGTTGGAGGTCATGAAGTTTCTGGCGGATCGCAGGGGTAATTTCGCAAAAATCTGAAGTCATACTAGGTCTGACGTAATAGTACATCAGGTCGCGATAAATTAGAAGTATATAAACTTTTAAGAAAATTTATCTCTATTTGTATTTTTCATAATTTATATCAGAATTAATGTGCCACTATTACAATATGTACAGTAAAGGTCAAACAAAAAATCTTTTGATGTACAGGGGCAAAATGGGGATTTCTGACGAAGCGATAAGAGCACGCGAAGCGGTGCCGGAGCAGTACCGGCCAACCGATAACGCCGTCCTTGCGCAGGGCTTTGCAGAGTCTTCCTTACAAGCAGACGATATCGCCATCATCGACGCCGATGGTAACGAAGTGATGTTGGACGGCGTAGCCAGTGAGGTTCAGCGCCGGAACGCTGCGCTGACGGCTGACGGGCACAAACTCAACGAAGACCGTATGGCGGAATTGGCGGGCACACGAAGCGGGCGCATCGAGATTACAGGCGCGATCAGCCGTGAAAAGGATGCCGCCGCCGCGCGCGCTGAAAACCGGAACCGCACAGAGCGTGCAACTTTCATGGCTATGGCGCTTGCTGCTGCCTACGCGCAGCCGATTGCACTAGACTTCGGGAACGGTCCGACTGACACCACCCTCGGCGAGGTGCGCGACAAGGCGTCCGAGATGTACAACGAGGCCGCCGAAGAATACCGCCGTCTTAAGGTCGAGGGCGCCAGTCAGGACGACATCGACGAAGCCAAGCGCCGTATGGATTACTACCAAGACATCATGGATACCACCGACGATGTTGCTGCTAGTGATAAACCGCTCTCTGACCTTCAGGATGTGCTCGATTCAAACAAGACTTTGGCGACGGGCTTTGAAAAACAGCTCCAGGCCAATGCGCAGACACAAGAAGCCCTTTCTGATGCAGAAGTTGCGGAAGCCGCAGCAGAGTTACGTGGTGAATTGGAAGAGCTTGCCGCCATTGATCAAGACGCAGCCAACATGGAATCACTCTTTGGTGATGATTTTGAGGTTGCCCACGAGCACGAGGTAGATGCTGCGAAATCAGGTGATCTAGAACCTTCATCACCAGATGACTTTAATCTCGCAAGCCTAACGCCGCCTAAACTGCCTGGCTTTGGTATGTAGAGCTATTACTCCAACGACGCCGTAGTCACACCAGACGGATCGACGCCGCAGGCCTTCCTCGCGACCCAATCGACTCCATTCTGAACACGCGCCGCCGCAATGTCCTGTAAGCCACCATTGTTGGCGGCACTGTGTATGATCTTGATCAGTCCCTTGAAACCGCGTGTGAATTCGCGTTCCCCGTCTTTGGTTGGAAACTTGAGGAACTCTTTATCCAAGCAGTGGAGGGCATCATTACCCTTGGCCTTACCAATCGCGTAAACACGACGTGAGGCTTCATCAAAAGTAAATAGAACGCGTTCGTTCGGATTCATGCCACTTGCGACATCGCCTACTGTCAAACTGCGACAAGGGGAGTGATAATCGAAGACACGCTTCTCATAGTCCACGTTCTCCATGTAATTGACACATTTCTCGATGGCGGTGCGGTCGATCCCTGCTGCCACGGGTTGCACATCGCCCGCCTGTGCGGCGCTACCAAGGGAGGCTAGCGATACGCCCGCCATCGCGACGGCTGCGGCTATCGGGTTTCTGACACCTTCAAATGTCTTTCTTGCAATGCTCATTGTCCTTTCGGTTGAATAACCGACTCTCAAATAAATTAAACATGCGTAATTTATACGCTTATTATAATAAAAATGCAAGAAACGTGTGGATTCTTGCGTACTCTTATCTTGTTCGTGACTGTGTATTTTGGCAGACATAATCCATCGTTATTGTCATTGAGGAGATTTAATCATGATTTTACAGAATACAATCTTGAAAAATTGCGGAAATCCGCCAATCTGTGATTTACGGGCGATCCGAACATCCCCGAAAAACCGCACTCAACGCCGCCTGACAAAAAGGATGGGTTTTGTCCCGTCCCTCTCTGCCGTGAAAGGTGGTGCGATATGAGCGTTTGGCCGCAAATCGACTGTTCCGGGCGCAGGCTCGGCTATGCCCGTGTTTCCACCAAAGACCAGAAACTCCGCATGCAGCGCGAGGCGCTGAAAGCCATTGATTGTGATATGGTGTTTGAGGATTTCGGGGTGTCAGGCTCCAAGAGCTCCCGCCCCGGCCTTGATAAGCTGATGAAGGCGCTGCGCCCCGGTGACAGCGTCATCGTCTTCAAGCTCGATCGCTTGGGGCGGAGCGTCCTTCACCTCTCCGACCTACTGGTGCGGTTTCAGGACATGGGCGTGCATTTTGTCTCACTGTCCGAAGGCATCAACACGACCACGCCGGGCGGCAAGCTCGTATTCCATATCTTCAGCGCCGTGGCCGAATTCACCCGCGAGATTATCGTGGAGAACACCCATGCCGGGCTCGACGCCGCACGGGCGAAGGGAAAGCGGCTAGGCAGGCCGAGAAAGCTCTCAATCGAACAAGCCATGATCGCGCATCAGATGATCGCCCTTGGTAAACTCACCGCGAACGACATAGCGGCGCGGTACGACGTTCATCCGCGCACGGTGGACAGGGCGCTTGATCGGGCAGATGTGCGGGAGGCGGCGTGATGGATGAGAAACGACCCAAAAGGACAACACTAGAAAGAACACGCTACGCGCAAGAGGTGCGTGGGTAATACCCACGCCTCTTGTCTGCGGTCGCTTCGCGATCCTCGGCAAGGGGGTCGCTGCGCACCCCCGTTGCATCCCCCGCGCCGATTAAGATGATTGGACAAACTGAATGACGAGATGATTTTAGCGTTGAAGCGCTTTCAGGACACTCAATCGCGCAGATTTAGGCGTCCTAATCCGAGTCCTACAAGAGCGGCTATCTCGCTCGGACGGTAGGTTGCTGCCAATAGCGCATTTTCTTCATTGGTTAATCCATTCCCATCAAGTCGCCATCCGGTGCGTTCGATAGCTTCTCTCAAATTAGAAATTCCTTTTTGAAGTCGTTCGTCGGGCTCTGTGTTTCGCGCCGGAAACCATGAAACCAATTCAGGATTGATAGCTTCGAGCAGATCAAGCGTAACTCCACCGAAACCGCCGGCCAAATATAAGGGGTTCCCTGATTCTACGGAGAAAAGTGCCTCTTCTATAAGGCCTGGTATAGCACCCTGGAAGCCTTCACGTTTTCCACCAAGTACAATGCGAGCCCTAGTGTTTTCTGCCAGAAACCGCCTAAGGGCAGAGAGTGCCTGAGTCTTTTCATCGGCTGAAAATTCTGTTGGTCTATCTTCGGTGCGTCGCGTCAATTGAACCGGGCTATCATCGGCGCTCAGAAAGATAAGTTCTCCAGAAAGACCTAGGTTTTCGCGTTGAACCTCCAACTCTTCGTCCGACAAGAGTTGATGCTCTGCCCAATTAAGGCAAACCTTTAGTGGTCGATCTCGGCGCCCATATTTTTGAAGTTCCTCTAACAAGAAAACAGTGTATCCGTGCGGCCTAAGATGCCCGCCGTAAAAGATATCACCTCCCGAAACCAATACCGTTCTAGCAATCTCAGCTATGGCAAGCCGAAAATGATTCTCGACTAACCCAAGCTGCGATAGGTCGGCACTTTCGGAAACCGAGATCCCGACAGATACCCCCTTAAGTGCATTTTGAGGTAGTAATTCTCTATCTTCATCAACATCCATTCTCTATCCTCCTCTTGCCGCAAGCAATCGGGGGGTCATTATGTCAATTTCACATGATAGCGCGCTGAGTTTTGCCTGCTTTTGTAGAATTTTTAGCTCTTCTGGCCCGAGAGGTGGATCAGGATGGAGAATCCTTAATGAATCCCCCTTAGCCCTCTTTAAATCTTCAATATTGAGATCAATCCATTCAATTAAGGTTAACAACTCCGGAGCATGCGGTGCCCACCATGCCACACGAAAGCCACCCTCTTCCTCCGCCAATCGTCGTTGGTGGACCCAAATTGCACGCTTTAAACATTCGTCTGTGAGCAAATTAAGCGCAGCGACGACATCAAGAACAACCCATTCGTCCTCTAGTTTTCTAACCGGAATTCTAGGAACATGATCCATTAAGAACGAACCACGCTCCTCGCCCCATCCAATGGCATCTATGGTGATAACAGGCATACCAGAGTTCTTTGCAATAACGACTTCTCTTTGACACCACTCCCTGCTCGCATAGAGGTCACTTCGAATTGCAAGCAGAGAAGATTTTCCTGCGTGCGTCCGGAGCACTTTATCCCAGTCCTCGCCGGGCTGAAGATCACTCGCATCAAAAAACTCCGCCAAATGCGTATTTGCGAGCACATCTCGTGTAAGGTCAATTAAGGCCTCTACAGAAGCCCCTTCTTTGTCCGAGCCGTGCTTTGTATGGCTAATAAAAACGGTAAGACGCTCCTTCTGATTTCCCAAGAATTGGGCTAGTGACTGGGTAAGGTCGCGTTTTAATGCACTCTCCCTGCTTTCTCCGAACCTGTTAACGTTGCCGGCTGCCAACGCTTGAAACCTTGAAACAAGCTTCCCCAAGCAAGTGCCATTTGTTGCCTGTCGGCTAACGCTGTAAGGGAATATCGCAAACCGATCCGGATCTGCGCTTTGAAAGTCAACAATACTCTGAACGTAGTCGTGCCACTCTGACTTCTCGTCCTCGACAGCTTCCGCAAGGCCAAGCCCCAAGACAGGAATAACAGCAATAAATTCGGCAGGTCGTATTCCATTAGGCGCAGGATTCTGTCTGCCGTAAATTGGTCGCGGCGGTGAGTCATCGTCAGTCCATCCTACGCTTCTAGTAGAAATTTGAACTCCGCCACCGATGACCCCGGAGAAACATGGCCCCCTGAAATGCTCAATGAGCATATTCGCAACGTTTTCTCCCTCTCCATCGCCTGGATGCCAGAGGACATACAACTCTATGACTGGTGGCAACATTTTACCGCTCCTGGTGCATAAGACTCGATAATATCTCAAATTTAGTGTAAACTTAAGGCTAATCTAACTTTGCATCTTCTCGAAAAAGCGAGGGCAGAAATGCCGAACGAAATCAAGAATGTATTTATCAGCCATCGGCATGAAGACGATGCCGGACTCGATAATGTAAAAAGCCTTTTGAATAAAAATGGAATAGATATTCGTGACGGATCAATAAACTCTGACAAGCCGAACAATGCTAAGAATCCTGACTACATTTGGAATAGTATCCTGAAACCACGCATAGATTGGGCAGGTGCTATGATCGTTTATATAACGCCCGGCACGAAAGAGAGTGAGTGGGTTAACCGTGAAATAGAATATGCGAATAAATGCGACAAAACAGTAGTTGGTGTATGGGAGCAGGGTAGCAACGGCTGTGAGGTGCCAGAGGCCTTAACAAAGTTTGGAAATGCAATTGTGGGTTGGAACAGTGGTAAGATCATTGACGCACTCAATGGTGACTTCAACGAATTCCAAAACCCCGATGGTTCGCGCTGTGAGCAAGTCCCGATACGACGGCATCCGTGTTAGTGACTGATATGCCCAAAAGCCTGTTTTCATACGTTGTACGCTACGATAGCGGCTTCGCGCCCAATCCCTTTTTCGGCTTTTGTACCTTGGCGACTTGCAAGCCAGACATTCGTAAAGCTGCGCAAAAGGGCGACTGGATTGTTGGAACAGGTAGTGCGAGTAAAGCGATCAATCGAGGAGGTCATTTGGTTTTCGCAATGCGCGTTTCCGAAACACCGTCGACTGCGGAGTATTGGAGCGACTCGCGGTTCAAGAGAAAAAGAGCCTCCTTATACGGTGGTTTGATGGTGGCCTCAGGCGACAACATATACGAGCCAATTGAAATGGGGTGGAAGCAGTTAAACTCATACCATAGCAACCCAAACGGTACGCCAAACCATGATCATATAAGGCGAGATACTAGTGTTCAGCGCGTACTAGTAAGTGATCGTTTCATATATTGCGGCGCCCAGGGCGATAGGCTTCCCGATCGATTTCAGCCAGATGGTGAATTTCCGGTTGTAATGACAGGGATCGGTTACAGGCGAAAAAAAAATCTAAAAATCATCGCGGCGTTTGAGGAGTGGTTTGAAACTCTTCCTGAGACAGGGCTGCGTGGAGAACCTTGGGATTGGCTACACAGGAACAACAGACGAAAGTATTTCTAATGATCTTAAACGATATTTCGATTTCTGAGTATGAAAAGGCCATTGTTGATACCGATGAGCTCCCACCCGAAAAAATCCGACCGGTTGTAATGGGTCTTTACGGTGAAGTCGGGAGCATCATGGCAACCTCTAAAAAACTTCATCGCGAAGGCGGAGACGTCTTTACTGCGTTTACGCGGGAGGCCCGCGAAGAACTTGGAGACACACTCTGGTACCTTGCTGCGTTATGTAGAAGACTTGGTATAAGTTTGGAATCTATTGTAGCAGAAGTGATTTCCAGTCATAAACTTGATAAGAAAATAATTGCGGGCAGTACAGCAGATTCACCAATTGCTGAAGTTCGCCAATTTCCAAGTTTGGCTAGTATAGATGAAGTTTTAGTTTCATTGGGCCAAGCGGCTTCCAACCTACTAACGATTGAACTAGACGATCCGGATGCAAAAGACCGGATTGTCTCGTTTGTCGCCTCATATCTGATGGCGGTTCAGGCAAACAAGATTTCTCTAGCTCAAATCATTAAGGAGAATGTTGAAAAAGCGAGGGGCAGTTTTTTGAAGCCCACGTTAGAACGCTTGCCAACTTTCGATGAAGATTTTCCATCTGAGGAAAAGTTGCCAGAAAATTTTGAGATTGAGATTACACAACGGGCGAGCGGAAAATCATACCTCAGAATGAATGGCGTCTACATTGGGGACCCGCTTACCGATAATCACAGAGATAAAGACGGATATCGGTTCCATGACGTCTTTCACTTAGCGCATGCGGCAGTCTTGCATTGGTCTCCTGTGTTTCGTGCCTTGATAAGACACAAGCGAAAGAGCAAAGCGGAGATTGACGAGGCGGAGGACAGTGGACGCCCAATTGTAATCGAAGAAGGGCTGACCGCATATGTGTTTTCATATGCAAAAGACCTTAATTATTTTGAAGGCCAAGGTAAGATTTCACTCGGGCTTTTAAAAACTGTTCGAAATTTTGTGCGTGGTTACGAAGTCGATGTTTGTCCCTACAAATTATGGGAAGATGCGATACTACAAGGTTACGACGTTTTCAGACAAGTTCGTGCAAAAGAAGGTGGCACGATAGTCGGGGATCGAAAACGTCGACGATTAGAGTTTAAGGGTTAGTTTTCATGAATAAGAAACACGAAGTAGATATCATAATTTCTGATCTCCAAAATACTAGTTTTCCGAATACCTTTAATCCGTACAAAGATCGATGTGAAGTGTTTGACAAAAATGATGCCCCTAAGATTAGAGCGGAGCTACTACGAGAAATCTTATATGCCGCTTCGTCTGGGGGCGTGGATTCAATATGGATCGGGCGAGATTTAGGACACAGAGGTGGTCGAAGAACCGGCCTTGCGTTAACGGACGATGTTAGTTTTTGGGAACACACACAACGTTGGTCTGTGGTTGCCGAACGGCCATCTGCAGGCCATCCGATGAAAGAGCGTACCGCTTCGGTTATTTGGGACGTTCTTAGAAAGATCGACGATCCAATATTTTTATGGAATGTGTTTCCTTACCATCCTTATCCGTCAGGCAGTGTGTTTGAGAACAGAGCTCACAATGCTGTCGAAAGGAAGTTTGGTGTAAGAATTTTACAGAAGATTATCGACCTGCTTGCCCCTAATGCTATCGTCGCTCTCGGCAATGATGCTGCAAAGGTGGCCGGAAAATTAGGAGTGAAACAGGAAATTCATAGTATTAGACACCCTAGTTTTGGAGGTCATTCTGTTTTTATCAGGCAAACTTCCGAACTTTATTCTATCGATGTACAAAACAAAGCTGAGAGGCTTTTGTGATCGGGTGAAGGGGTTCTTCTAAATTTATTTATCGCGTGTCTTATTCGCAATGCCGATTATTCTTGAACCTTTCTCGCGGGTTGTTGATCCACTTAACGTGCGTTGATCGCCTCTCGAACGCGGCGTCAATTGCCTTAGAAAGAGTATCCGAACGAGATGGGTACGACATATACCTTGCATAGCAGTCTTTCTGATCGTCAGACTGCTTTAAGTTTATATTAAGCCGGTTAGGGAACATACCTTTTGTCTCTGAATAGCTTGGAAGTTTGATACCAAGCAGGCCATTCGGCGTCACGGTCTCACCATTTCGAAGAGATGCTTGGATTTCCCAATCTATATAGCGACGCGCCCAGGTGCATTTTCCTAACATTACAAGCGTTACGGTGGAGTCCTTCAAATACAGCTCTCGTATTCTCTTCATCACATAGGTCGTATCTTCACTATTTATGATATCCGAGGCCATTTCCTCGCCAAGACCGCGTGCGATGAATACATCTTTGTCATGGTCAAACTTTCGGATAAATTCATCTACCTCATCCTGATCTTCGTGGTGATAGGAAATGAAACACTTGTGTCGGATATTAGACATTTCTTTTCACCTTGAGTTTGAGCTTCCGCACACGAACAACATTCTCTCCGATTGAGTTTCTATTGATTACCATACTGTAGCGGGAGCTGCACTATGGTTTTAGCTTTTGATCATGAGGCACTAAGGGCGCTGCCCTCGCGCGGGCAAGGCATCCCAACGTATCCACGCCCACTTTGCTAGTGCGCGCGGAGCCTCGTTCGGAGCCTCCTTGCCCTTGCTACCCCGTTCTTCGCCAGAAAGGCAGGGTTGCAGGGGCAACCCAGTCGAACTTGAAAAAAGTCATCTCTCAATAGACGGGCCTTTATCGCGTCCACGTTCACGCACATCTTCCCGCCGCCGCGCCTTGAAGGCTTCACGGCGTTGGTCGCGTTCTGTTGGTTCAGATTTCGGTGCGACCTGCTGCGAGAATTCTTCGCGCAGCGTATCCGGCGCACGTGCAGGAGCGCTAGGCGGTGCGCGGCTCGACTTCGGTCGTTCGGGCGCATGTTTCGGCGCGGGCTTGTGTTCCTGCGCCGCCGCCGCAAACGCCTCTCGATCAGTTGTCAGTTCCTTCGACTCGGCCTTATAGCGTTCGCGTTCCTGCGCGTGCGATTTCACGATATCGCGGCGCTGTTTGAGGTGGTCGAAGACGAGTTTGTCTCGCTCCGCTTTATCCCGCATGCCCGCTGCGGCAGCTTCGCGGAGGTTCTGCTGTTTGATGCGCCCATGCTCGCCTCTGAGCCTGTCCCAGAGCCCCTTAAGACCAGGCCGAAAGCGTTCCTGTCTTTCGCGAGCTTCGGCGATCTGGCGGGCTTTCAGTGCGGTATCCTGCGCGGCGCGTTCGGCGCGCTGTCTGGTGACGAGTTCCGCGCGTTTGACGGCGAAGGCTTTGCGTTCGGCTTCGCGGCGTTGATCGAGCTCGCGCTGCCAGTCTTGTGCTTTCCTGAGAAGGTCTGAGCCCCATGCCGCCTTGGCGTAATCAACGCTTGATAGGTCGGAAGGATCGCCGAGCCGTTCGCGCACCTCTTTCGTTTTCACGCTTGCATATTTGGAGACGGAATAGACTTCGCCCCGATAGTCGATGGCGACATAGCCGCGCTTGTCACCCCGTGCGAGGCGGTAGCCGCGTTCTTCGAGCGCGTGTATAAAGGCGGCTTTCGAATCTGACATCGCCCATGCGTCTTGAATGTGGGTTTTGATATCGCGGGGATCGACGCCATTGCGCTTGGCGTGCTGCCATTCTTCGAGGGTGAAGTTACGCGGGTCGCGTTCGCTTCGCTCCACGAGGCCGCGCGGCATCTTCCATCCGTGCTCCCTGTGCAGTTCGCGTGAGACATCTAGCAGCTTTTCACCGCTGTAAGACATCTGCACCGCTTTCATCTCTTCGGCTTTGATCCGGCTCCACACCGCATGGGCATGCCGCCTGCCTTCCTTTTCATGGAAGACGATGGCGCGCGGCTGCCCGGTCAGGCCGAGCTTTTGTTCCACCCGCTCTATGGCGCTTTCAAAATCCTCTGTGGGGACGTCGGCATGTTTCGGCGGGTTAAGGCTCAGCGAGAACAGGAATTGCTTACAGCGCGTGCCCCGGCTGATCGCATAGGCTTCCTTGAACGCCCCTTCCAGATCGTCGGCGATAAAGCCCCGAAGCTCGTGGACGCGCACATGGTCGTTCTCCTCCTTGAGGAGGTGTAAGGCGAGGTCACGCCCGCCGCCGCGCTGATTGCCGATCAGGATCACGAGTGCAGCCCGAGCGCTTTGATGAGGATGAGGCGGATTTCCTGAACATCGGCGCAAGCGGATTTGAGGTCGGCGGCAACATCGTCATCGACCATCAGCGCCCCTTGTTCCGCCGCGACGGCGAGCAGGCACAGACTGGAGGCCAATTCGGACTTGCCGAGCAGCCCGAGAATCCGCCCCAACATCACGTAGTCGGTTTTGGCGGCGGTTTGCTTTCCCAAAGCCTTTGCACGGATATACGCGCCGAGCGGCATATCGCCCGCCTTGGCTTCCAACTGCGCCCACTCTTCGGCGCTAAAGCGCACCGGAAACGGCGCGGGGCGTTTGCGTTTGGTATCGGTCGAGGAGCTCATGGCGTCGGCTCCTCCCATTCCTTGGGGATATCTTCTTCAATCGCCTTCAGTTGCGCTTCCCAGTCTGCTAGTTCTTGGAAAACGGTGTTTAAACACTCTCCCTCGAGCAGCTAGATGAACGCATCAGGGGACAACATATATCAGCCGCTCGAAGAGGGTGGGTGGATTAATACCACAGCCAATCTGACGGCACGATGCGGCAAGGCATCCAAACGCATCCCAAGGGAGCTCTCGTTCGGAGCCTGCCCTTGCTATCCCGCTCTTAGCCAGAATGGTAGGGGCGCATACACGCCCTATACACAGACTGCAAATACGTACAGTCGAAGTAACTTCAAATTTTTGGAACGGATATAAAGTTTACTGAAAAGCGAATATTCGGTAGTTCATCGATAAAGACTTCAATCCCTGCTGCACACTTTGCAAGTCTAAATGTAACTGATTCCAACTCTGAGAGTTCGTTGCCGATACTAGCGAATTCAGCCGGGACATTTTTTTCAATATGTCTGAAGTCGCGATCCAACTTCATCAAACTGTCTAAGATACGCTCACTATGCCCCGAGCACGTAACTCCCCCACCTGGAGACATATGAATGGTCCCATCGTAGCGCTTAGACACAGCATTGACACCAGCCTGCCGCGGAAGATTAGATCCTTCATGCGAATTGCTCTCGGGGAATATAATTTCCCGGACGACAAAAGACTCGAGTAATTCAGGCCAGTTTTCATGAACAATATTTAGGACGCTTTCTTCCGTCCAGCTGTCATGCCCAAAGATGCCAATCGCATAGAAATCATTTTCCGTTACCGTCGCGAACAGAATCTCTTCTGTCCCACGAACAATCCGGCTGTTTTTCGTATCGGGAACTGTTCCCAAGTGAAAGTGATGCACCCCCCAATCGTTAAACATAGCATCGTCATAAAGACGTTTTTCCAGCTTCCTGCTTTGGTTCGGCCTTAAAGGCTCCCCTTCTTCGACTTTTTGGAGCAGGATTTTTTCACCTTCGAGCAAATGTTTCGGAGTTTCATACGCAGCCCTTAGCACCTTGCGCGGGCGCGCTTCGATAGATCGATGCAGGACAGAATAGTAGGCTAGAATTAGGCTTGATGGGTCTAAGCCATCAATTGAGTACCCCGCGTCGGACAAGGCTACTCGACAAAAGTCTGCGTAACATTCTTTAAGCAACGACCGTACTTCCGGCGCGGACATTTCAGGGCTTCCTTCGTCGAATATACGGCATGAAGCAACCATTCGAAGTATTGTCCGTATTGGGAGAACGTTACTCTATCAAAATTATAAACTCAGGTCTATCCTTAAACCCCATACAATTCCATGCCATAAGGTACCGCCAAACTTCACATGCAAATGCTGCTTCCTCAGGTGAGCGAACGCTATCAAGCTTGGCCTTAGCGTCTGTTTTTCCAGGGCGCTGTCACGTGCCTGCTATTGCCGGGGCGTGAAACGGCCCCAACACTAACGCGCCTTCCGTCTCCGCCGTCGCCGTACACGGGTGTTCGACCGTGGATGCCTATCCAGATCATGCAGAGCTTCGGCTACCCCGTGAACATTTAGCCTCTGTAGGCTTTCAAAGAGATCCGTCGCCCGGTCCCTCAGTAGTGGGTAACGCTGGAGAGTAATTGCTACATCGACAAGTTCCGAGGTGTGGGCCGAAAAGCCAGTTCTCATATCTGACAGCTTCTCTACATTGAGTTCGACGATTTGTTCGCAGCACCGGCACACGGTTTCGGGAGCAACTGAGATTGCATCGATCAACCTTGAGATCATGAATGTCTTCGATCCCTCACTTAACATCACCGGCGTGGTGGTCATCGTGTCCAGGAGCCGGACTAGATTTGAATCCACGTCGCCTTCATTCGTGAGCCGGAATACATCCGTTATCGCTCGAGCCAGCGCGCCTTCAGCCTCAACCATCAACTTTGATAGGAGGTTCGCCGACTTTTCTCGTGTCGATCTATCGACGTAGTAGTTGCAGGCAGAGTGAGCGATACCGATCTTGATGGAAGTGAGTTGCGAACCGCTCCAGCCCTTATCATTGATGGCTCTTATTACCATTTCCTCAAAGCAAGCATCACTAGGTACGCAGAAGTATCGGTGGGTAATTAGCTCTCCAAATGCCTGTGACGCCTTTTCCCAATCTGAGGTCAAATATGCAGACAACCAGTTCTCTGCGCAATCTTTGGGTATCCACTGAAGCAGCCAAGCAAGTGTAACAGCGCCCTCCGCGCTGAAATGAAGTCCCGGTTGAGCAGCGAGCAGCGCGTCAACGAATTCAAGTGCCCGTCCTTGATCTGAACTACGCAACCATCTGAGTTCACGTCCAAGCATACGCCAGACATAAGGGTTCTCCTTCCGCCCAAGGTGCCTTTCCAGGACACCAAGCCATGCGTTGAAGTCGCTTGGTCTTCTGAGTAGGTAGCCCATGGTTAGAGCTTGCAAGGTCGGATAGTTCCCTCGCGGAACCGACCTAAGCCTACCACTAGCCCACAGTATCGGTTGATAGTCCGGTTCTGCACTTTCGTCCGCTGGACCATCGTCATCCTGTTGCTGTGCGTCAGGGGGTTCCCAATCAGTGAGCCACGCTTCCAGAAGCTCGCAGCAGTCGTTTGGAAGGCCATCTGGTTCCTTGGCTATAATCCTAAGTGCATCGGCCGCATGGGTGCGGAAGGTATCGGAGGAGAAGCCCTTCTCGCTCAAATTCATAACCAACTGAATGAGGTCTGGCATCGAGATCGCGGCTGATTGCGCCAGCGCCTCGACGACGTAGCCGACAGGCCGCTCATGCTTGCCTGGATGCATCTGTGATATGATCTCTATAGCCTTCCCTGGTTCCTTTTTGGATAAGTCGGCTAGTGAGCGAGAAGCTTGGACGCTGCCACCACGATGAAAATGACGTGGATGGTCCCAATCTGTGTCGTCATGAATTTCTTCAAACAGGTTCAGGACATCACTGTTCTTTGCTAGCGCCATCTGATCAGTCGACATGGGGCTACCGATCTCAGTCATGCCTGTCGACCACGAATCTCTATCATCCACCGGAAAGAGAGCCCGGTTCTCCTCTTTACGGAACCGCCGCGTAGCTTCCGTCAATCGGTTCTCAGGGAACGAGTTCAATAGTCGCAACCTGTGTTCACGATCCCACCGAATACGATCCCGCCGGTCTTTCGCCGTCCAATCTTCCATCACACGGTAGTATGCAGACCACGATAGGATGGCTTGTTCGAGCCGCTGCGAGCCATCCTCTGTCAGATGTGGAACTAACGCCCGAATAACTCTCTGTGTATCTCGATGTCCGTTCCCCATGTCACCAACAATCATCCGTCTTGGATCACCAAGTAGGTATTCCAGCACTTCGTTTGGCAGGTACTCGGTAATCCGCACCAGGCCGCGCATGAGGAGTCTGTGTACAGCCAGAACATCGGAACACTGGTAGGTTTGAATTAGCGCTATGAACCGTTCCGGCTCGTTGTCGGCATACCCGTCGACAGCATGCTGAAACGATGCCCACACAGGATGCACGAGCCTCATTCCCTCTCGCTCTTCATCGTCAGAAGTCGCAAGTGAGTGATCGTCGCGATATCGAACCATAAATGGGTGTTCGTCTCTAGCGGCCGCGTTCAGAATCTCCAGTAGCCATGGCCAAAGCCTGTCGATGAACGCGACGGGGGCCGCTTCAGCAATTTCGACGATATCAGACCATCCGGTCGTATCTTCGATTAGGTTCTTGTACCTGTCATATCTCGCGGCTTCCTCCTGCCAAGCATATGCAATCTGTTCGACTTCGTCAGCATCTTCGCCTAGTGGAGGAGGGGTTTCCACTACTTGCGTCTTGGCGATTTCTAGACTTCTGTCGAACGAAGCTCTGATGAGACGTGACGCTTCCTCCGGCATGTCAACGGATAGGGATGAGGTGAGAGTGCCCTTCCAGTGCTCAATCATATCGGAGCGGCGAAAGCATGTCTCGGCGATACGGATGGATCGTTCATCCCATGCCGGGAGATCGTCCAGCACGATCACTGTGAACTCGTCCCAACTTGGATCAGGAAGCCAATGGGCTTCAATCAGGCTGAGCACGGTATCAATCTCAAACCGAAGCGCAGCCCCCAAAACTCGCCGTGCTGCAAAGGCGATCTCACGATCCCTTGTCATTAGCTTTGGGAGAGGCCCGGCAGCCAAACGCACAAACCACCCTTGACTTCCCGCCATACCCATCAGGATACTAGAACACTGGCCTCCAGCTTCAAGCTCGGTGAGTGCCAGCGCGGCTTCCCAATCAGTTGGCTGAGACTGTTGCGTTAGGAACTCAGTCAAAAGGTCACGGATATGGACCCGGAGATCATCCTGATTCCATATGCGTTCAAATTCCACGCGTAACGTTGCAGCATCTGTGCCTCGAAGGTATGTGAGCGCACTCCATAGTGTCGGGCGAATGAACAGGCCGTTTTGGCGTTCAAGCACATGATCAGATAATCGGACCTTCTCCGAGGCGAAAGCGCGGGCTCGCGCGAAGTCGAAAAGCGTCTGATGAGAGAACCCTACAAGGCGTGCATTCTCGGTTAACTTCAGAACGCCTGCTGCAATCATCCGATCCAGATCCGCTCGACGATCATCGAACGTCGCAACAGTAACCCAAAGCTCCTCCCTTTCCGCAATGCGCGTTGCAATGTCTTCTAACAGATGAACGCAACCCGCTGGGGCCTTTGGTGGCAACACGTGCTGCCGCCAAACTTCTTCTAACATCTGCTGATAGGTGTCGAAATTCCCTACATTGTCTTTAGCAATGAAGCGCAGGAAGACATTGAGTTGCTGTGGCGTGCAGAGCATGTCACGCAGACTTTGGGGCCATCCTTCTGGCTGGAACCCATGGTCAACGAGAACCGCTTGAACGTTGTCCCATTCAGGTAATGCTAGTTGGACCTCCATACCGCCCAACCCCTGGAACCGAATATCATGAGAGAACTCGAAGCCACGACACGTCATGACAATGTGGATATTGGGGTGCTCTGACAGCGCTTGAACCAACTCAATCAGGACTGACAAACGCTGTGTGTGCTGATCGATCAACTCACACAGAGCATCCATCTGGTCCAAGAGAACGACAACAGGTCTCTGATCCGCAAGGCGCGTGAGCACAACATCAGGAGGTTCGTTAAGCTCTAGCCAGCGCCCCAAATCGGCCAGACTGGCAACCTCGCGTGGCACACGATCCGCTTTAATGGCTAGTAGCGTCGTATCTTCCAGTCGCTCGCCGAGGTGTGCGAGAAGCGCCGATTTTCCGCTACCCGGTGACCCAAGCAGAACTGCAATTCGATTATCCTTGGAAGTCACCGCTTCCAGGAGTTCATCCACTTCCCGCCGCTCAATCCAGGTGCCAGTGACGAGCGTTTGTGGCCACGATAGAAGCGTACGAGACGCTCGGCCAAGCAATTTGACTACAGCGTCTTGCTCCAGCCCTGCCATCGGTGGTGGCAATGCTGCGTAGCTCTGATTAGATACAGGTGCGTTACCCGCCGAGCGGAGCGCGTCACGAATATCACTCATCATCTCGTACATAGAATCGATCTGTCGGCTGTCCATCAACGCCGACAGCTGGGGTTGTTCCCTCATGGCATGATCGAGAAATGAAACGAAGTCAGCGGAGATTGCTTCTACGTCTGGGATATCCGACTGGAAGTAGCCGCTGTACTGCTTCGCAATAACCTTTGGATCGGGCTGTCCATTACGGGTGAGTAAAACTGCCAACTCTGGTGCAAGACGATGCTCCACAAAGCTCTCGTCGAAGAAGTCTTGGTGACCGGGATGGGTTGCGGCCATTTGCTCGACGGCATGGATTGCCGCCGCTCGGAAGGCGAGCTTCGTCGCTCTATCCTCAAAGTATTTCGCGATTGGTCGGCCTGCGGCATGGTCAAGAAACTTGCCAACGGCATACCCGACCAAAATATCAGCGACCTTTGCCCCAATGACAGCTGTAAGACCTAGTTCCGGCAATCGAGCAGTTCCCTTGGATTTGCCTCTACTCCGTTCAGTTGTTACCCTGATTCTTAGTTTTTTGTGAGTTGTCGAATGAAGACGTGGAGACGGATTTGGTCCGTTTGACCAATTCAAGCTCTGTCAGAAAAGATTCACCACGACAAGCGCGGAAAGTTGGAACAAGTGTCTTGGCGAAACTACCGATTCTAGAACGCCTGCTCTAAATCTAGAAGTACGTCAATGAAGTTCGCGGTATCGGTTTCGGAGGCAATTCAATGCTCATCGTTCTTCATCCATCGAAACGATGAGAATGACCGATCTCCAACAGTCAAAATTGGGGATCGATTGTGGTCGGAGAAAAACGCTCGTTCGGCGACATAGGTTGTGGGAGTCAATACAGCGAGTGTCGGCATGCGATTGGTGTAGAAGCGGTTGTGAAACCAATCAGGCACCATGGCCACAAGCCTCAGGTTCCGCCCATCATAGATCAGGGTCAATCGCGTTTTGACACCGTCTTCGTAGTACAGTGGTGTCTCATCGAAGGAGAAGATTTACTCACACTGGCTGTGCCAATCACTGAATATGCGACGATCATCGCAGCGTGAAACCGATAGTCTCTCAGTCGGTTCAACAACCTCACTGGTTATCTCAAGCTTGTCCGACCATCGATATCAAACATGGCCCCCAGCAGCCACGCCAATAAAGGCCAACCAGACTGCGACCATCGTCCATTTGTTTATCATCTCGGAACCCCACCCAAAGCGAAGCCAGAGCCTCCAGCGTGCCCGCTGGAAGTTGGCAAATCGACCTGGTGATCGGGGAGTTCGTAAACCGCGCTGAGTCGGTCCCTGTGACCTTTAGACCGGGGTCCTTGACATACGTCACAGGCTCCCCGATCATAGGGTCGAAGGACGAATCACGGTCTCGTTAGACCGCTCAGTGCAGGGGTTACGACGCCACAGAACCGTGGGTTTCGATTCTGTGGCTCACGTTATTCACATTCAGGGGATTGGGAAAGATGTAATAATTTCGAGGGTCATAGAACCGAACTGGCGACAATCTGCGCAAGTGCGGTCGGATGCTTTAAGCAACGTGAATTTGGAGAATAGATTTTAGAAGCGCAGCAAGCACGATTGATTGTCTCATTTTGGCCTACTGGCAAATTGACCAACAGATACAAGAGCTAGTTCAGCATCTCAAAGCCGCCTTGACTAATGGCCCTTAGCACAAATCCGACAGCCTGTTCGGCGGCTTTCTGCTGTCGTTCTTTTTTCTTTTTCCTTTTGTTACCATCTGCCCAATCGCAAATAGCCTTAACGATCATCCAATCGGTATTGCTTTCTTGCGCCGCAACATAGACACCGGCACCTTCCATCTCACCGCCTTTCGCGCTCGGCTCAAGAGCCATTAACTCGTCGCGGTAGTCGATGTTATCGACTAGTTTCTCTCCGCTTAGCATCATACCAAAATGAACTTTCTTGCCTGTCCAACCAGATTCTGCAGCTCGCAGCCTGCTAAGAATCTTGGTCGATGCCGTGACACGGTCGCCGCGCGCAACAATCTCCCGACGGCCCTTCTTATTCGTTCCTACTCTTTGCATTTCATACGACAGTAGGTTTTTCGAGACTATTATTTCCCCTATCGATTGCTTCTCGTCATCAACACCGAAAGCAATACCAACCATAATCACTGCCAAAGGGGCCGTGTCTTTAATCGCATCTGAAACAGTAATCAAAGATCCACCCAACGTTGATGCCCCCATTTCGCACTGAACTAGGCTAACGTTCACATTTCCAATGATGCCCAGCCGATAGTACGTCCGTCTATTTCCAAAATCGATTGTAGCTTCCCTCGCAGTAATGCTTTCCGCGAGACGCAGAACCGTGTCCCTTTCAACCTCAGTAGCGGTGACTAGAAGCAGATGATTTCTAGTTCCAGAGTTGGCGAGAGGTCGCTTTTCGTATGCCATCATGATTTCTCGGTCTGCCTTCACCGCATTCAACGCAACTTGGCTTTTAATGGCGAGGTCTTGAAAGTAACTACTAGGTTCGACGCTCGTGTTCCTAAAAAGCCCTTCTTTCAGCACTTCACGTAATTTTATTATCGCCTCGTTACGGAACCCGAAAAAGTCGTCGGATCGGGATGAGCCGCCGTGCCGCCAAATGTACCAGTAAAAAATATGAACTAGAATCTCTCGTATATTGATACCACTTACATTTGAATTGTCAGAGTAGTGCCGAGCGAGGGAAAGCTGCTTCCATATTTCTACATCGTCACTCAGGGAGGCTGTCAGGAAGCAGTCACGCCCAAGCCTCTTCAAAATATATTCGAGCAAGACAACATCATATTGTGGGAATGTTTCACTCAAACTCTCAAAATATGACAAGCTCCTAATTCCCGTCGCAACGTCACCATTCGCGTGCTTCATGTAGTGCGCCGTATAGCCCCGAGAAATTTGGCGGCGAATGTCATGCTCGGCACGTTCCGAGGACCCCCCCGCGCTCTCAAGGAACGGCTTAAAAAAAGTGAAGGTGATCGCCTGCTCTTCCCGACTGCTTAGCGACTGTGATACTGCACGCCGCACTGCGTGCGTGGGTTCCTTTTCGCCGGAAATCTGTTCGACACCACCCTCTGCCCATGATCGCATCCTTCGAACTAATAAGTCTGTTGCGCTACTCTTCTTTATTTGCCGCGCATGCAAGTCAAAAGACGCAAGATTATCTGAGCTACTGAAATAGAGAGGGTATCTCTCTTGATCATGGTGATAGAGCTCTCGTCGAGACTCAATGTATTCACCTATTGTCGGATACCTACCAATCGGCTCAATGACACCATTGGTTACAAATGCTTGTACAAGTGAAACTGCATACGCACCTTCCGAAAATAGGATTGGATTTTCCCAGAGCAGAGATTGGCTGCAATACAGCTTTGCATTAGTCGCCAGAACCAGCACTTTAAGCGCTTTTTGTATCGATTCACTTTCTGGTGAGCGCCCTACCGACTCCCAAAGTTCCCTATCAAAAAAATGCAGATAGACCGAGTCTCGATTGATCATTTCGGCTGATCACTCTCAATGAAGAGAGAAAGTTGCGGCGAGTATTGCGTCTTTGAGGGATGCAAACACTGGTACTCAGTTATCTGAGAAAACAGCTCTTCTTTAGTCAATCTTGTTTTCGCGTGAACTTCCGGCTCAAATTTGAGGTCGGATACAGAAATCTCTTTGATTTCATTCGCCCTATTCGAAACGGTAAAAAACCTTACAGGTTTTCCAAGTTCCTGAGCATACTTAATCTCAAACAAAACACCGTCCGCAATTAAATGTCCAAACACCCATAACTCATCCGATATTCTAATAATATTATTGTTTGCTTGCCGTACAGAGTCTCTATCAACTCTGTCCCCAAGAAAATACTCAAAGACACGGAATGGATTGAGTGGTATGCAATTTTGATTAAATACAAACTCGCATATTGCGTCACGGCAATAGAAGTACGCTTTTGACTGCGCAGTAAAAACGATAGGGAGTGCGTCAACTTTACTCACAGTTTTTGTCTCGCATATCGTCCCACTCTCACCCCCGAAAAGTATCCGCTTACCAGAGCCGCAACTAGGCCCCGAAAGATTCCTGAGACATCGCCAGCTGCCCATACGGGAAGCGCACCACAACGTAGATCATCGCCGACCAGAGGGTAAAGACTGACCCCTTCGATTGTCGGGCCGTGAAGCATGGCTTCATCAAAGCTCCTAATTCCGTAGTGATCAACTAATCTTGATAATCCTGTCGCCATCAAACGAGCAACCTTTGGACCCACTAGGCGCCCGAGCTCGGTATTCTCAAGGCTATCGGCAGAAATATAGTTCACCATAGACATGGCTACCGGGGAAGTGTTGCTAGTCAAAAGGTCAAGCAAATCATTCCAACGTTCTACGCCTAGTTCGGGGTTGGTGATACGAACGTTAAATCCGATATTGCTCTTCCCGGTTCTCACGGTATCTGACCGGCCCGAAAGGGACAACAGGCCGTTACTCTTCAAACAGACAATTTCACCATCCCGGCAACAGCAGAAAGTGCGCCATTCTAGACCTGACGCAAGATCGGAGAATATGAGCTTAGGGTCGAGTTCGCTCCTGGAATTTAGAAAAAATCTGTCAGACGGCTGTTCAATTCGGTAACCAACCTCTAAACGCCTGAATACGCATGGAATGTTTGATTTTTTGGTGAGAAGAAGAGGCCCAAACCTGCCTGAAGCGACTATTAAAAACCGTGATTCGATCGTCGTTTCGAGCCCTTGATCATGTCGGACGTTCAAGAAGCATCCGTTGTCGTTGACGATTGCTCTGGTTACGGTTGCTGACTGAATAATTTGGGAAGAGACAACTTCTTGAAGGCTCCTGATGATTTTCTCTCTTGATTGAAACGATGCATACTCTGAAGGGTACTTTTTTACGGTATGCTCACTACGCGGCAGAGCATTTACTACTTCTTCAATCTGTGTGAGCTCTGGCGGGTTTGGCGCATTGATGCCGTAAGCTCCGAGCAATTCGGTCATCCACGCATATGAAACTAACAAATCTTCTTTTGGCTGGAGGTTCCAAAGTTTTGTGGCAGAGGGAAAAAAAGAGAACTTGCCATCTGAATATAGGCCCGCTCCGCCAATACCTTTCCCAAGAGCGTCTTGGTCTTTGTGATTTCTGTGTTCTATCGCAACCCCGGCCTCTAGGACAGCAAATTGTAGGCCCGCGCGTCTACATGCCACGCTGGCAGCAAGCCCCGCCGGTCCAGCCCCCAAGATCGCAACATCATAGCGCATTTCGGCTCACCCCCCCTTTAACAATTAACAATCTGAACACTCGAGAAGCGATTATCTAGGGAAAAATTCAATCAAATACTGAAAGTGTTTCAGTATCTGGTTTCCTAGAGCCTTAAAACAGTAGGCTGGCAGCATTGTTCACGAATAGCTCGCCAGTGTGAACGTAGCGGGCGAGCATACTGTCTGACGCATGGCTAGTCTGGCGGCGGATGGCGAGGGCACTGACACCGTGCATAGCGGCGCTAGTGGCGAGCCCGGCTCTAAGGCTGTGGCCGGAGTATTTGGCTGGGTCTAGGCCGATGGATGCGACCGCGCCCTTCACGATCTTCGATACGGCCTCCGTGGATAACCTCTTGTCCCCGACTTTTCCCGATTTGATCACCGGGCGGAAGATTGGACCTGGGCTATCAGGCAGGAGCTTTAGCCAAGCTTCCAGAGACCGGATAGGGCAGTGACGACCTCTCGCGTAGGGAATGCCGATCTGGCGCCCCTCGCCCATCTGGTCCGTCTTGGACCGACGAATTGTGACGATAATCCCCAGTCGTGCGGTTTCGACATTCTCCTGGTTCAGAGCGACTGTCTGCCGTCAGCACCTAGGGGCAGATTAGTGGAATTGCATAGGAGAGGATTTCTGGTTCATCGTAATGACCCGAAGGGGAATGAAGATGAGATAGAAATTGCAGACACGACAGACAGGTAAAAGCATACAAAATGACCGAGTCTACAGAGACGAAAATTGAAGACTCCCTTCAAGCGCTAGGGAGCCTCAGAAAACAGGATCGACCTTGCGGTCCTTGTTTGCGGTTCATAATCAGATTGCTTGTCCCAAAGAATTAATTTTACGCGCCAGAACAATTCCATGCCAAGCCTTCCAGAAGCCTCTTCGATAACTTGATTGCTAAGCTCAGTGAGACCACCGCAACGCGTTCGCCCTCCTTTGGGATATGCAACTGTCCAATCGTCATTCCATGTTTTCCAATGCCCTAGCGTTCCTTCCGACGATAAGAATTCGATCCGGTCCTCAACGAGCTTAGATTCTATGGGCTTGCCGCAAACAAATGCGGTCGGAAATGAAAAACCCAAATGCCCATAATCGAATTGCCAAAATCCGAGGTGTTGAGGCCACACATCGGAGCACATGGAGATGCAAGAACCTCGGTCGCCCGGAATGAATATGTCTTCAGGTTCTTGAACGAAGAGCGTTCCTTCAACAGCACTGAAATCCGATTTGGGGCGGAGAAGGCTTAAAGGACGATGGTTACTGAATTTGGTGTTTGGAACAAAATCGTCTGAAGCGAAAAAGCTCTCTACGACTAGCTCTCCATACTCGGCGACATCCTTTCGGAGCGGTATACGAAGAGAAACAGCTCGCATTCCATTGGTGCCAGCATTTGGTTTAATAAGTTCGCGTACCAACGATTCAATGGGAGCATCTGGCTCGCTACATCGTTCTGGTAAATCTCCAAGCCATTGCGGTCGTATAACTGGTGTAAGTGAAATTAAATCTTTGCTGATCGGAAGGCAAAACGATGCCAAAACCTTTGCGTTTTCCTTCGGCATTCCCCATTCGCTAGTAGCGTGCGCAAGAGTTCGTAGGAACGCGGAGCGAAAGACATTGCACTGAGACTGGCTAACTTGACATGCTATCCCTTGTCTATTGTGTGCAGAATCAACAAAGTAGTACGGAAATGAAGAATAAATGCTGCTAGTCTGATTCATTAATGATTGCCATTCAAATGCCCATTGTTCGGAAAATGGTAAACCAGTCTCTCTTTGTAAGCGTTCTAGTTCGTTACCCAGAATTGGAGGCACAACCTGAGTTTTGTGCGACTCAAAATAGTCATCTGGAATGTATCCAAAAGGAGCGCTCCCTGAGTGTGCATCGTGCCAATTCTCCAGAGATCGTTCATACAAAAAGTGGACAATGTGATCAGCCAAGATTGAAGGCTTTAGAATCGAATTTAGCACTGCGTCCGCAGGTGGAAGACTGTCAGGTTCAATCGCAAATAACACCGATAATCCCGCGACTACCTCAGATTCAAACTTTCTTGCGCCCAACCAATTCAGCCAAATCTCTTCAACTTGTTTTCGTTGCGAAGAAGAGAACAACGCGGCGATCTGCCTAGCTGATTGCCAACGTGCAAAACGAACCGGCCAATTGAGGCGCTCGCAAAGAGTTTGAATAGCGACCTCGGTGCCAAGCATCACTTTAACCATTCTGGCGTCGAAAGTGGCTGATCATGGGCTAAGTCGACTGTGAGATTTACCATCTCATCGACTAACTGTGTGGCCGTGTTTTGCTCTCCCACCAAATACAGAAACATTACGAGCCATTCGGAACCGATAACAAAGCTAAAGCGCCGTTTGGCCCAAAATTTAGGCTGAACCGATGTGTCTAGAATGAATTCTTTCCAATCCTTTCTGTAATGTTTTGCGACGGATTCTAGGCGAGAGATTATATCTTCTCGGTTGTTCCAAAATGATCGCCACCCATGACCTTCTACGTGCGCACGGACAATCCAATCATAAGCCCTTTTTTTGCCTTCGTACTTTAGGCTGACTTCAAATGCGGCGTCGTACAGCGAGTTTGGCAGCATTGGATTATCGCTTTTATTAAAATAGGAATCAATGGCACGCAGCGCCTCTATACCCTTTCCATTTTCGGCCCAATGTTTGAGCCAGCGGATCAGGCAATCGTCACGCCGTTCAAATCCAACGGTATGTGTGTTAACGCGATTGAGAAGCTTCTCAAGTTCGTCTGCACCATACCGAGAGACATTAGGAGATTTGCCTCTCCAGCCAATGTCATCGTTCTGAGCCTCCTGTGTGTCGTCGAGGGAAACTGCCTGTGCCGTCCTTGTACCTAGAAACTCCCGGCGCTTGGTCAGAATCCCTGTAATGTTCTGATCGCCGTCATTTTCTAGGGCTTCTAATGTTCTTATGTCGACCTCATCAACAAGCGAGTTTGCCAAGGCACGTGCAGCTGGCTCCGAGTAGTCCAATTGTTTCAAAATGGCGGATAATGTTTGCTCAGCGAGTTTGTTGCGATCACGAGCCACGAAGTATGCGTAAAGTGACGGCAGCCACTCCCGGCTGGCAAATGTAACTAGATCGACGTACTCGGAAGGTGCGTGATTGGTTTCGTCCCCATCGGTGAAATTTGTTATCTCCTCAATTATCGAGGCGAGTTGCTTTAGCCAAGGTTTGATATCCACATCGCCAATTTGGTGGGCGTACTGTACGGAAGATAGGACTTCAAATATCCAAACATCTTTATGCGAGCCGTATCCCGTTATGCAATCGGCCGCCCGGAGAACATATTCTTCCGCTTCACCAACTTGATAAAGTAACGACAATTGGGCGAGCTCGATCCATCTCTCGGCTCTTTCGTTGAACTCGGTAACATACTTCGCCTCTGAATCCGCAAGATTTTGCACAAGCAGTTCAATAGCAGGAGGGCTAATCCATTTTCGTCGCTCTGCTAGTTCGCGCGCAAGCCATATCTCGTCTTTCCAATGAACTGAGCTGCGGGCCACTTCGAACTCTTCCCTAGAAACGGCTTCTGGAGTTGAAATCGCACATTTTAGGGCATGGAGGTCCAGCGCAATTTCTCCAACGGTGTGGCGAAATGCACGATATTGTGCCGATTCCGGGTCGCTAGGCCGTTGTTCAGCTTTAACTGTGGGCAGGTCTGCTACACCAAGAAACAGGCCTTCAAAACTTACCATACTATGATCTTTTGATATCTGAAGCGCCGCTTCCCAGAAATGGTCCATCGCTTCGCGAAGCCATCCCATTTTCAGCGTATCGACACCTATCAACACTGGAGAACATTCTCCTTCTGTGTCTAAGGACAGATCGAGCAGCAGATAGAACAAATTGTGCAGGAAGTGATCTAACTCGGGGTTGGGCCCAAAGTCGTATCGCTCTTGAATGGCATCCTGACTAATACCAGCGAGACTGCATGGTTGAGGTGGTATGATTCCACGCAATCTATACCAACACGATAGCAACGGACTGATCTCTTGGGAGGGCGATAGACGTACATGAAGATCAATGCCCTGTTGGCATGAGACTCTGACAGCTGCGTTTTCCGCAAGAATTCGGACGTTTGAGTATTCGTCACCATTTAGAAACGGGAGCATATCACAAATTGCATCAAAATTTTGGGTTCGTACCGAATGTTGAAAAAATGCGCGAAACAAACGGGTATAATCTCGGAATTGACCTAAAAAATTCAACAAGAGTTTTGGATCAAACTGCCCAAACTCTACGAGCGCCTCAACAAAGACTTCAATCGTATTGGAAAAATCATTTGGCAATGCGTGTTTCAACGCGATTGGACGATTCACCTCATCGCGCAGCGCCTCAACACAGTCAGTTCCAATACTGTCGAAGTCAGTCCCATTTAGGCATCTGGCAAGTGTAATGATCTCGTTATCCGTTGCTAATGGAAGCTGATCCGCCAAAATTAAGATTTGTTGCTGATTGGAGGCGGTTCGAATCGCAGCTTCCTGGAAGTCATTAAACCGATTGGTTTGGAACTGAGGACCATTATAAATCCGCGTCTTAAGTGATCTAATTTGCATGGTCTTGGCAAAGTCGTGCATCGAAAATGCAATCTGCTCCGCCTCGCTGAGGATGACTTCAATTTGACTTGCAGGCCAACCGACAGCGAGTGAGGCCAGTGCCCATTGCCTTGAAACGCCGTTAAGAAGTGAATCCGGATTTCCATTTCGCGCGCGCACAACCCATAGCCACGCCCACTTTAGGTAATCAGATGCGTGATTTTCTAACCAATCAGCAACCGTTGGCAAGGCGAGTTGAACCAAAAATTGATGGTTGGTTTGCTCTCTCACGAAAGCGAGCAGGCTGCCGTGAAATGGGGTCAGGCCGGTTCTTCGATGCTCGAGAAGATGGTCGATCTCATGTGTGGACCCAAAGCATTGGTGCAATCCATTTAAAGGCCAACAAAAATCACAGCCTGCGATAGCGTGAAGAATTTTCTTCCCACTTTCAGATATTCGAGCCCAAAGACGGGCGTAGTACTCGCGAATATCGCCGTCAGGACAGGACGGCATTTCATAAATGTCCTCCTTCGAAACGGCTAAACCTCGCCTGACGAGAGCTTCCAACGAGTAAATTAGGTGTAGCGGATTCCCCCCGCATATTTCATAAAATGCTTCACATACGCACGACAGCTCTGCGTTTCTTACATTTTTTCCATCATGGCGGAGTAATAGTCGCCCAACGCTATGCTGTGCCGTTACCCAGGCCTCTACAGCCGCTCGATCCATTGGAGGCACTTCAATCCAGTCATCCGGCTTTGCCTTTTGAGAAAGTCTCAACGGTAGCTGGTTTGAGGGAACACGCTGAGTACCAACTAACAGGCATACATTTTCTGGACATGGCAGCAGGTAGTTAAACAGGTGCTCCATCTGTGTAATGCTTTGCTGCTCGCGCCAGACATGATCTAGACCGTCTACGATTAGGTAGAATCGCTTATTCTCTTTGGCAAAATGCGCACCGCAAGATTTCACCCATTCACGTAGCTGGTCCGGCGCGTTCTTTAAGCTTCGGACTGCATCTGGGTACAAAGCAAAAATCTGATGCATCAACGAATGCGCAATCTCCGGGAAGGACGTTCTGTCGATGGTACTATCGTCAAGCGATAGAAAATAGTGGTGCCGGATAACGGGTAAATCTTCATCCCTAAGCGATTTAGCCAGATAACTCAAAAATGTACTCTTACCGCGACCTGGCGACCCCCATAGGACAGATATCGGATGAGATTTGGCGCGAATGCGTCTCATTAATACCCGGTGAAAGTCATCCGACGGAACTTGGTACGATTCGGGAACGACAAAATCCTGTGGAATCGGCTTTGGTCGGCGTTTCGTAATAATCTGGACAAGATGATCGTGCCGGATTTTTCCATCAGGCTCTGGTAAACTTTTCCTTGAAGCCCATTTTTTTACGTGGTCTCGCAGCAGGAGCCAGCCGGAATGGTCTGTATCTGAAGGTACGATTTGCTGTTTTAACGCCGTTTCAAGGTCGTCGACGAGTTTCTCCGAGTGACCGAACTCGAAGCGTTCAAAAAACGAACGAGCACTATCTTCGCCCCCCAGTTCGTCAGCTACTTTGTGCTTCATATTGGGTTCAAGACTATTGAAGTCGATAAAGTTTCCTACTAACGACTTTTGGAAATCGCTATCGGGCAAACGATTTGTTCTCAGCTTTGCGGAAAAGACTGGGCCTAGGGCCAGGACACGCTGGAGGGCATCCGACCACTTTTGTAACAGAGACGAGCCCTTGCCTTTTCGTTCAAGTAGCCAAGCCCAACCCAACCTATACGTACCGGAATCTGCCGTGAATTTGACTTGGATCAGTTCAAATTTGCCGTCTGTGCGGGCAGCAACAACGTCATCAAGTTTTCCGACTTTTGGTTCGTCAGACTCTAGCTCTACCCATTCGAACAACGAGGGATCTCGAAAAAAACGAATTAGAACATCGATTCCCATCAAATCTTGATAGTCGAAGCCTGTTCTCGGAATTCCAGCAGTTTTAAACGTACTATTTGCCACTGTTAGAACGGCGCCCTTCAAAGCTTTAAATTGCGTATCAGACTATGATTCGTATCTAACAGAGATTCCTACATAAAGCGAAGATTCTGTAAATCGGTGGACAGTTTCAAATGTTCGCAAACGGGTTCATATTAGTGCGAGGGGCGTCTGCAATGTTGATTGAAAATTTCGAAGCTTCACCTTTAATGTTGCAAGACAATCTTCTTCCGCTCGGGTTAATTTCCCTGTTCAATTAACATACGTCACGATCCAACGACCGACTTCATCGACAATTTCATACTCATGCCCCCTTGTTGCATACCAGCGTGTAGCCTCGGGTGAATGCCATCTTGGTCATGTTGAGGACGCTTTCACGGCCTCTTGGAGCGGGTCTTTCGATGTTTTGATGCTCGCTCCGGGTTCGATCTTGAATGTATATTGCCCTTCGGTTCCAGCTTGCCTTTTATATATGCTGGTGAGGGCGGCGGCAATGAACGTCTGTCCCCGCCGATTTGGCCGGGCACAAGCTATGCTATTCAGTTCTTCGGCTCGTTGGCGAGGCACCATTCCATCATGTAGATTCCCGTCTCGCTGCTGGGTTTTTCGATTGTGGTGCCGAAGCCGCGAAGGCCGCCGGTGATGAAATATTGGAAGCCGGTAAAGCCGCCGTAGCTGTTCTTCGCGTTCACCTCGCCACATACGGCGGTTCCCTGTGTCGGGGTAGTGATAAAGACGTTCCGGAATTGAGCCGACTCTGGGTCTTTTAGAACGCTTAAAACTGCAGCCTTTGCCTCTTCAATCTTGGCGGCGTCGTCATTGAACTCCGTGAAAGTCGTACTGCCGAGTTTGGCAGTGCTCTCGAAAACGGCGATTGACGCTTCCTTGACGCTTTTCGCCCATGTTGGCTGGGTGACCAGCGAGAAGCATAGCACTGCCACAATCGTAGTGATTTTCTTCATTTTCATTTTCTCCCCGGTCAGAGCTCGCGGCACGCCTGCCGCAAGGTGACGTTTCAAGACCTGGTGATCGGGGAGTTCATAAACCGCACGAAGACGGTCCCTGTGACCTTTAGACGGGGTCCTGGACATACGTCACAGGCTCCCCGACCATAGGGTCGTAGGACGATTTCTCGGTCTCGCCAGACCGCTTCGTGCGGAGTTATGAAGCCCCGGAACCGTGCGTCTCGGTTCTGAACTAACGATACGAAAGACACGGGAATATTGGAAGTGGTAATTGTGTAAACTGTGCCAAATAAATTATTGAACGGCTTAAATGACTTCGTCCTGTCCATACAAATATGAAGGGTTGCGGAAATGGTAACCGAACCAATTGAAGACTATTTGACGGAAGTTTTTATTGAGCAAGTCAACTCAGCGCTTGGGATGAATGGCTTCGTATCCGACGAGCACGACTTCGCGCCTTACAGAGAAACAGTTGCGCGCCACTATAAGATAATCGAAAGGGCGCTTGGAGAGGCCGGGTTCAAATACACATTGAATTCAGGTTTTGTATCCGGCCACCCTAAAGCAGGATATGCGTATTTCATTTACGACATGGATCGCTTCGCTAGCACATTCGAAGCCGACGCAGCTGTTGTTGCATGGCTCGATACTAAGTACGAAGCCAGATCAGAGTAAGGCCCCCACTGCGTTATTCATGAATAGCTCTCCTGAACGAACGTAGCGCGCTAGCATGCTATCTGAAGCGTGGCCGGTTTGCCGGCGGATTGCAATGGTACTGACGCCATGCATTGCGGCGCTGGTGGCGAGGCCAGCCCTCAAGCTGTGGCCGGAGTAGCTTGCGGAATCTAAGCCTATCAAGGTAACGGCACCTTTAACAATCTTAGCGATGGCTTCTGTGGACAATCGCGTGTCTCGAATCTGTCCCGCCTTGGTGACAGGCCGGAAGATCGGACCAGGACTATCAGGAATGCGTTGTAACCACTTCTCTAATGATAGGGCTGGGCAATGAGGTCCTCTCGCGTTGGGGATGCCAATACGGCGACCCTCTCCCAATTGATCTGTCTTTGACCGGCGGATTGTAACAATGATCCCCTGCCGCGCTACCTCAATGTCGTCTCTGTCTAAAGCGACTAATTCTGACCGACGGAGACCGCCAGCAAAACCAATGAGCAAAAGGGCCTTGTTCCGTAAAGATTTTACGTCGTTACCCATCAAACAGATGATGTGTGTTAGGTCTTCCACTAGCAGAGGAGAGACCTGATTTTGAGGAACCCCATGTGCTCGTTGAATGCCCCTTAGAGTGGCTTTGATAAGTTTTGTGTTGGTTGGGTTGGGTAGGCCTTTTGCCTCATGGATGGCACTTATAGCGGCCACTCGGCGGCGAAGCGTCGAGACAGCCAAATGACCTGCCTGAGAGGCAAGATACTCAGCGACAGTTCCTGGCTCAGCCGGGACAGTTCCACCCCATGACAAGAAGTGTTCCATGTCTGATCGGTAGGCTCGGACGGTATTGGCGGAGATTGAAGCTTGAATGTAGTCCTTTAGGTTAGGTGTGAAATCAATTTCACGCTTAAAATTGGCGTCTGATTTTGGGTCCGATAAGTGAGAGTTATCGGAGGTATTAAAGTATGACATCGGCGCGCGCCTCGTTTAGTTGGGGGAGGTCTTCAAGAAGGATGGTTCGGCCTTCAGCTGCTAAGTCCGGGTTAAGGCCTGGGAAGCAATAATCCGCTTGCGCTCTCACACGATTGCCGATCTCCCAGTTTATCCTTCGGTCAACGAGACCACTCTCAATTCGGAACAACAGGCTACCTATCACCCTAACACCTCTGGAACTGCCGACGTGCTTATCATGCCATTTTGCAAACCGTCCGCCGCGCTTGAGAAGCAAGGTCATTGCACGATTTCCCTCACGGACATGCATATCAAAAACCCAACAAGGAACGCGTCCTATCATCGTTTCTTGGGGTAGTTCATCAGGAATAATTTTGCATTCAGAGGATTGCCATTCTCGCACAAGCAGTGGGAGAAGAACCGGCATCATCTCATTGCTTTTTCGGAAGGCTTCACGTGCCGTCTCTACCACTGTATCAGGATAACCCTTGTATGCGAGCATATCGAATGCAGTCGCAGGATCGCCTTTACGCAAACGCATTCGGTCTGAAGGACATCGATCAGTTCCAATGGCATACCAAAGCGCAATAGCACGAGACTCAATGGTCTCTGCGCCTGCGGCAATCTTCATTAATTCTGCAATTGGCATAAACGTCATATCGAAGCGTTGTTGATCAAGTTGTGATGCTCTTTCTGCGACAATCATTAAGTCATCAGCAGCGCGGCATTTTGGGGCAGCGCACATGCGTTGGATCAAATGATTTGCCACGCTCCATTCACCACCCAATTCCTTCCGGACTGTCTTGCCTTTCAATGACACAGAGACATAGGCAACAAGGTCCAGGTCAGCGATTCCTATATCTTCATAAGCTGTAACGCACAGACGCCGCCAAAGTCGATCTGGTGAGACATCGAGTAGTGTCACTGCGGCAGCCAACGCCCACTGAATATGTCCTCGCCGGATTGCCTTTTGCAGCAGCGACATCGCCATCCATGGAGAAATCGCGAGTGGCTCAGGCATTTTATTTTTTGCGTTTTCGAGGGCGATAGCCTGAGCAAGTTTGAACCGAAAATCATTCAATATGCAGGAACCGTTCATATCTTTCTCCTCCTTGAGTTTGATCAAAGGGAGGACGGAAACTGCAATCCCACTATTAAGCGTAAAAGAGATAACTTCTTTGTAAATTGGAAACGCACGACTAAGCGCCATACTTTGAAATTGATTTCAAACCCGGAAGTGGGGGAGAGAAGTTTTTATGGTTCAGATTAATAAAAGTCTCGAACGTTTCCCCCTGACGTATTCATTTAATGCACTGAAACAAAAATGTTTCTACAGATTTCTCTTGAAGAAATCCGCCCCGGTTCCTTTCGTCCTAGTGGTCTGACTCCGACGCTTCGAACCCCCACCCGAGCCACCTCTCATGAATAACTGCACTGCGGACAAAGTGACCAAAACATCGGTCTTGGTTGACGGCAACTTCGGGCGGAAAGCGGTCGTTCGCTGCGGTCAGTTCGAGCGGCAGCTCTGCGGGACAAACCCGCCTTTGCGCAGATGTCAGCTTTCGAGAACAAATGGCGAGTTGGAACACAACTTCCGAGGGCGGAAAGGCGGTAGATTTGAGTGCATAAACCCTCTATTATTTGGATTTGGATCAGTTGAGGGTGCCACATTCCATTTGAAACGTTGGGGTATCAGTGCGGATTTAGGTGCCTCCCGCCGGATTCGGTAGAGGGTGCATTTAGACGTTGGAAATACTCAAATGATGAACTCACTCTTCAGATACTCAATTACGTCTCGGCGAGCCGAGGAACGAAAGTCTGGTATGCGCAAAGCCTCTTTGTCTGATTGGGCTCCAAGTGCAACCCTAACGCAGGTCAGTCCGGCAGCGGTGGCACTTTGCAATCCGTTCTCCGAGTCTTCAAATACCAAACAGCGACTTGTCGATTGCCCGAGCTTTCTCAGAATGGTGTTGTAAATCTCTGGCGATGGCTTGCCTTTGGTCACTTCATCACCGCAGACGGTTGCAGAGAACTTCTCGCCGATTCCCAGCCTCTCAAGAATCTGGTCAACCGACCTCCGCCAAGATGACGTTGCAAGCCCTAATTCAAAGCCCAACTCAAGGAGTTCGTTAATCATTTCGAATATTCCGGGGTTCACTATCTCAGTAAGATTTTTTTGAACCGCCTTGAACTGCATTTCCTTTTCAACGGCTAAAATTCTATGGACGTCTTCGTCTACGCCGTGTTCTTCAAATAGGGTCGACCACATTCTTTCCGCAGACCCGCCTACGAAGCGATCCCTGTCGACATTTTCAGGTTGAATGCCCAGACTGATGAGCAGTTCCGAAGCTACATCCGCATAGAGCTTTTCTGACAGGATTATCACCCCGTCCAAATCAAAAATAGCAACCTCGAACCGACCCATGGCATTCACGCCTTCGCTTCGCAAGAGGTCTGAAAGGCGTCCTTGACTGGTTGAGACCAACGAGGGTCACGTACGGTCACTGCCATTTGACAACTGGACCTGAAAATGAGTTTTTCGTATCCGTCGCGACACACGCGATTGACATCGTCTGGGACGCTGTAGCGGTCGTCGTGATCGTGCCATACGACGATTGCATCGTCCGTGAGAAACGGCTTCAACGACAAATAGTCTTGGTAGGGCTGACCGTCATTGTGATCCCCGTCAATGAACACTAGATCAATAGACCGTGGGCGAAGGAAATTTTTTCCGATCTCACGACTTGAACCAATATGGAAATTCATGAGTTGACCAAAGCTGCACATTTCAGCGATTGACTGGGCAAATTCATGCCCTTTTCGACCTATTCCACCTTCTTGTAGCGTGTCGAAAGAATGCACTTCGCCTGCAGATTTCGGAGTCCGGAAAAGCCCTAGTGCAATCCAAAATGCTGAATAACCAAACCCTGTTCCTATCTCTACGACGTTTTTTCGGTTGGTCTGCGAGACTATCTCGCAGAGGAACCTCCCTTCTAGTTCATCTACTGATACAGGGCGATTTGTACCGCGCAGCACCCAATTCGGCCCGGATCCAGCTACCGCGTCTTGTCTTCGACCGGTTGGCCAAATTGGATCCAACTGTTGGTGGATTTCAGCAATGGTCTCAATTTCGGAGGTGCGTCTGGTTTGCATATGCGTTTGCCCAACTACGGTTGACAAAGGAGCCTTTGAACAGCCAATAGAGAATTGATCGACCAAAACGCTGTGAAAGCGAAATATAGCGCACGAACTGCAGTGCCCGCAGAAATGAAAGGGCGTGGTGGCATTCGACTGAATACGCATATCTCGTGCTTTTCTTCGAACTCGCGCGCTAGCTGAACAAAGGAACTCCAGTATACAACGATACGTTCGTCTTGGATCCAAAAGATGAAACAAAACAATAATCCACCCAAATAGAGGACTATTTTTGGGATGCCGATGCTGCCCTGTCCAGTTGAAAAGCCGCCCGTTATCGCGACAGCCATTACCGCCATGAAGATGGTCATGGACACCCAACGCATTCGTTCCCAGTGATGCACGCTGTTTGCGATTTCCTCAAATTCTCTGTCACGTAGATCACACATTTCCTTGCCTCCAGAGCCGGCCAACACTAGCTCGTGCTAGAGCTAGTGTCCCCCTTCGTTTCTGTGAATTCAACTGAAAACTGAAATACGAGTGTGCTATCCGCGATTTATGAGTGTATCACCTAGACTATGTGTTGTGGGTTTAGTGATGGAGGTCCATTTTTTAATAATCCACTTTGCTTGACCGCGTTTGGCCAGTGCATCCAAATCTTATCGGGCCGCCATGTGAGTTTTGCTCTTGCATTCAGTGTATCTTTGCAATGACCGGCTACTGAGGCTGGAAGTCGTTCCAAAGCGTTTGGTATGCCCCGCAGTCGGCAGCTGTCCAGAAAGAGTTCCCATGTCAACGGATCTATTGAATCTGGTGGTCCCGAAGGATGTACGATAAGCAGCCTCGACATTAGGTTATCGATTTTACAGATTTTGTTAAGCTTCTGAGTGGATCCCTTCTTGATCATTTCTACACGAGTGTGAACCCCACCAAAGTTGGGCTTGGTGCCCTTCTCTTGGCTCTCTACCCACTTATTATAGTAATATTGTTCACTGGCTTTTGTAGGCTTTGGAAGGCCTGCATAGACGGTTTCAACACTGCCAGTTTTACTAAGGTAAATATGAGATTTTCCAGTTACAACTGAGTCCCAAATAAGTTCATCCGTTGGCACGTTGTACATATCCACAGCAACTTCGAGACGAGACGCATTTCCAGATGACACGAACATAGGCCATTCCAGGGCACCGGCTGTGATATGTTGTATAGCGGCCTTGAAACTTTCTAAGCCTGTACTGCCAAGCTTGTTGGGATTCATTTCTAGCCGAATGAAATGATTTCCATGTTTGCCCTTTTTGGGGTCCACTTGGATAAGCACGCTATCTTTGCTATTGGCTGGTGTGAAATTGATTTCAAGCTTGTAGCCGCTATGAGTGCTTGCATTCTCAATTCCTTCGATGTGCTCGTTGGCGGTGTCCATTAGACAATCGCGGATTGTTTCTTGCTGACAGGAATCCGTGATTGCTAGTGTTATCGCGATCTTGTCAATGAATGGTCTTGAGACATATCCCATGTGCCCTTCTCCAAATTCATAGACGTATAGATATTTAACAACTTCTTCATTCCCACCTTCTAATGTTACCGCTGCCTTGTTAGAGGAGAAGATCAAAGGGGTAACCTTGCTTTGGAAGACAACGGGCATTTGACCCTCCTTGGTCAACAAGTTCATTTCTCAGGTCCCCATGAGATGCGATAACTCGACAGGAAATTCGGTTTTGTTTATTGCTTTAAATAGAGCAGGCAGTGGTTTGCCTTGAGATCCATAAATATTTTTGGCTTTCTGTTTGTCTAGATGACCCATTAGTGCATCCTGCATGCTATCCTCGATATTGGCATTTGCCAGTGCGTCTTTGAAATTATGGCGGAAGGAGTGGAATGCTGTCTTATCGGTTTTAATTCCATTTGATATAAGAAAACGGCGAAACCACTTTGAAAAATTATCCGAAACATCACCCCGTGTACCAACAGCGATATCCCAGAACAGGCGTTTACTAGGGGTGACCTCTTTTCCTCTTTCCGCCACATAGTTGAGAAACCCCAACTTGATTAACTTTCGATGCACAGGGATGCAGCGTTGCGACTGGGCTGTTTTGAAGGTCTTACTTTCTCCCAGCTTCACTCCGCTCTTAGTAGCACCCTCGTCGGTTAGTCGGAAAAAGTGGATTCCTTCGTCAAAGCAGATATCGGACGTGTGCAATTGAATTATCTCACCTGCCCGCATGCCGGTAAACAATGCGACTAAGGGGATCCAGAACTTACTGTCTTTTAATACAAAGCTGCCCGGTTTCGAGCGCCGTCCAAGACTGTGGCAACCTGTATAGAGCGGAGCCGTAAAAATTTTATTTAGCTGAGCCTTGGAAAACGGGTTTCTGCTTGCGCTGGGGTCACCGATCACTTTGATCCCAATTTTTGAACCAGGAACAGTGGTGATGATTTCCTCACCCTCGCACCAATTTAAGAAGCTGCGAAACATACCGAGATACTTGTTCGCCGTACGATCTGATATTGGGGAGATGCCCGGACTTTGAATTGATACTATCTCAAGAGATGTTAAGTCTTTGTATATGTGATGCTTGGAGTAATTGCTCGGCACTATCTGAAGAAAGTTCCGAAATTGGATGACGTGATCCTTGCTCACGTTACTGATTAGAAAGTCAGCTGAAACAAGTTCAGAAAACCAGCGAAGTACTCTTTGGTAATCTAGCTTTGTTTTGTGACTTTTGTAATTCTTTGCAACCATGTAACGTTCTACGGCTTCACTTACAGTGACAGGTTTTTTAACCTGGTTTAGCCCCATGTCGCCCTTAGAAACTGATGAATTGAAAACAAATTCATCATATTCACCAAGGTACCGAGCCCGCAATTCTTTAAAGTTTTCGGCTTTGGCATACATTATTCCACGCAGTATGCGCCCTTGAACAGTTATCGGTAGTTCGGTGAATTCGAATTCCGTTGTCGAAAACAAATCCCTCGCCGTATCAACAGCCCAGGCGGGATAGTCCCCGCACCCAGCCCGGTCCCGGAGGATTTGGGAAAGTTCACCGAGCCCGTCGACCTGCCCGTCAATATCCAGTTCGTAATTCTCAAGATTTCTTTCGTAATCGTCCTGAAACGCGGCTCGTAGATTATTGAAATAGTCCTGTAGGGTTGTCTTGATTAAAGCCTCAGACAGGCTCGAATGCTCAGTCATTTTTTCAACCTTGTCCAGCAGTCCGCGCCAGAAGAGCTCGGCCAGAAGCAGACGCTTCCGAGCCTTCTTTGGGTCGGATGTTTTCAGTGAAACCTTTACTTCGGGAATGCGGAGCAATCGCGCAAATTGCACGGGAATCCACATTCTAAAGTAAAATTTGTCACGTCGCCGGACGAGGTAACGAGTTCTGAGCGATCCCATTCAGTATGGTTCCTGTACCAGTATCCTGTACCAGCACGGAAATCGCCTAGGTCCGCATTCTGCAACGTATTGATCATAAACGATCAATCATGAAACTGGCGGAGAGAGGGGGATTCGAACCCCCGAGGGGCTCTCACCCCAACACGATTTCCAGTCGTGCGCCTTAAACCGCTCGGCCATCTCTCCGCAGGCATCCGGCTGGGCCGGGTGTCGTATTCCTTTCGCAAGGCGGCGGACCATAACCGAGTGCGCGCGGCTGGGCAAGCTCTGGAATCACAAAAAAAGCCATTGTGTATTCTGCTGCCAAGCCTATGGTTTCTTAGGAAAATCGTGTTAAGGTCACCTCGCGATTAGGCGTGTCTTTGTATCCATGCGTTAGCAAAAGGGGATTGGCATGGCCGTCCTGCATTTTTTTGGGCGTATATTTATGGCGCTTGCCTTTATTTTTTTGGCGCTGGGGGTTTTTGTCTGGCTGGATGGGCGCGCGACGCTGCCCGCCGGTCGCGTCTGGTTTGAGACCCATTCCCCCAGCCTTGGCTATGCAGAAGTCATTGTGTCGCGCCATCTGGGGGCACCGGATTTCTGGCAGGATAAGGCATTGCCTTACCTGAAACGCGATGCCTGGGAAGCACTGTTGTGGCCAGTGATCCTGTTCCTGATCCTGGGCGGTCTGCTATTGCTGATTGGCCGTCGTAGACGCCGACGCAGCGGATTCCACTGACAAAATTATCCCCGGTGACGACTCGATCGTCTCACCTGAACGGACTCAGCCTTCGCGGTCCTGGATCAGCGCGTCAATTGTCGCCCATCTTCAATGCTTCCAGGAAGGCGGATTGCGGGATTTCGACCTTGCCGAATTGACGCATCCGTTTCTTGCCTTCCTTTTGCTTGTCCAGCAGTTTGCGTTTCCGCGATACGTCACCGCCATAGCATTTCGCCGTGACATCCTTGCGCATGGCGCTGAGGGTTTCGCGGGCAATCACCTTGCCACCGATCGCGGCCTGCAGGGCGACCTTGAACAATTGCCGGGGGATCAGATCCTTCAGGCGGGCACAGATATGCCGACCACGATAATCGGCCTGGCTGCGGTGCACGATCATCGCCAGGGCATCGACCGGGTCTGCATTGATCAGGATTGAGACCTTCACCAGATCGCCCTCGCGATACTCCGTCATCTCATAGTCAAACGAGGCATAGCCTTTGGTAACGGATTTCAGCCGGTCGTAAAAATCGAAAACCACTTCGTTCAGCGGCAATTCATACACTGCCATCGCCCGGTTGCCGACATAGGTCAGGTCCCGCTGTTCGCCGCGCTTTTCGGTGCAGAGAGTCAGCACAGGGCCCAGATAGTCATCTGGCACCATAATGGTCGCCTTGATCCAGGGTTCAGAGATGGAGGCGATATGGGTCGGGTCCGGATAGTCGGCCGGATTGTGCAATTCGATGTCTTTGCCGCTGTTCAGCGTGATCTTGTAAACCACAGACGGCGCGGTGGAGATCAGGTCCAGATCATATTCGCGGGATAAACGCTCCTGCACGATTTCCAGATGCAACAGACCCAGGAAGCCACAGCGGAAGCCAAATCCCAGCGCGGCTGAGGTTTCCATTTCTGCATGGAAGCTGGAATCGTTCAGCGCCAACTTGCCCATCGCGTCGCGCAGGGCTTCAAAGTCTGAGGCATCGACCGGGAACAGGCCACAGAAGACCACAGGTACCGTGGGCTGGAAGCCGGGCAGGGGCTTGTCGGTGGGTCGCTTGTCTTCGGTGATCGTATCCCCGATCTTACAATCGGCCACCGCCTTAATGCCCGATGTGATAAAGCCCATCTCGCCCGGGCCCAAGCTGTCAACAACCAGACCTTTGGGCGTGAAAATCCCGACCCGGTCCACTTCATGTGCCGCCCCGGTGGACAGCATGCGGATTTTCTGACCCTTCTTGATCGTGCCATCGACGACGCGGATCAGGGTCACCACGCCCAAATAGGCATCATACCAGCTATCGACCAGCAAGGCGCGCAGCGGTGCCTTCGCATCGGATGGCGGCGGGGCAGGCAGGCGCTTCACAATCGCTTCCAGCAGGTTATTCACCCCCAGGCCGCTTTTGGCGGAAATTTCCAGCGCCTCGCTGCAATCCAGGCCGATGACATCTTCGATCTGTTGTTTGATGCGGTCTGGTTCGGCGGCGGGCAGATCAATTTTATTCAGGACCGGCAGGATTTCGTGATCATTGTCCAGCGCCAGATAGACATTCGCCAGTGTCTGGGCCTCAACCCCCTGGCTGGCATCGACAATCAGCAGCGACCCCTCACAGGCGGCCAGCGAGCGGCTGACCTCATAGGAAAAGTCCACATGGCCGGGCGTGTCCATCAGGTTCAGCGTATATTCGATACCATCCTTGGCCGTATACAGCAGGCGCACGGCCTGGGCCTTGATCGTGATGCCGCGTTCGCGCTCGATATCCATGGAATCAAGCACTTGCTCCTTCATCTCCCGATCGGTCAGGCCGCCGCAAAGCTGGATCAGGCGATCCGCCAGGGTGGATTTGCCATGATCGATATGCGCGATGATGGAGAAGTTACGAATACGGCTCTGGTCAGTCATAATGGTTTGGTTCGCCTAGTTTAGCAGAGGATCGGTCCGACCCTGAAAGAAGCGCAAAATAGGGCTCAAAAGCGTCGCTTGCAATCCTTGTCGGTGGGGCGGTTTCTGATACGCTCCCCTCAGTTCACTCTCAGGGATTTTGGGGCACGTAAAATATGAAACTGAAAGACATAAAAACCTTTGTCACCGTTCCGCCAACCGGCATTGGCGGGTCCTTCTGGGTGATCGTGAAACTGACCACGGATAATGGCATAGACGGGATCGGGGAATGCTATGGCATCCCGGTTTCCGGCGACATTGCCTGTCGTATGGTGGAAGACACGTTTGAACGTTTCATCGCCGGGGAAGACCCGCACAATGTGGAAACGATGTTCCGCCGCGTCTATTCGGGTGGTTTCACCCAACGCCCGGACATCACCATGATGGCGGTGTTCAGCGGCATTGAAATGGCGGTCTGGGATATTCTGGGCAAGGCACAGAACCAGCCAGTCTATAATCTGTTGGGCGGCAGGTTCCATCCACGTCTTCGGACCTACAGCTATTTGTATCCAAAGGCCTATGCCCCCCCTGGTTGGGTCTGGCAGGGGACGGGGCAGGGCGATCCCTATCATGAACCCGACGCGGCAGCAGAGGCGGCGCTGAATTATGTCGCCATGGGCTATACCGCGATCAAGCAGGACCCGGCAGGCCCCTATAGTTTTCAGGGCGGGCGGGAATTGTCCCTGCATGAATTGAGCCGCAGCGAGGCGAATGTGAAACGCCTGCGCGAAACCGTTGGGGATCGCGCCGATATCCTGTTTGGCACCCATGGTCAGATGACGACCTCGTCCGCGATCAGACTGGCCAAGCGCTTGGAACCCTATGACCCGTTGTGGTTTGAGGAACCTTGCCCACCAGATCAGATGGATGCGCTGGCCCGCGTGGTGCAGGCGACGTCCATTCCGATTGCGACGGGGGAGCGTCTGACAACCAAGATTGAATTCCATCAGGCCCTGAAGGCAGGTGTTTCGATCCTGCAGCCGGATATCGGGCGCAGCGGTGGGATTTGGGAAACCAAGAAGATCGCCATACTGGCAGAAGTCTTCAACGCCCAGATTGCGCCGCATATCTATTGCGGGCCCATCGCCCATGCGGCGGCCGCTCATGTTGCTTTCAGCAGTCCGAACTTCCTGGTGCTGGAGACAATTGATACGGCCTTCCACCGGGATATTCTGACCAAACGCCTGGACTGGGAAGACGGATATCTGAATGCACCGACAGAACCGGGATTGGGCATTGAACTGAATGAAGAGCTGGTTCTGGCCCATCCCTATACAACGGGCGGGCGTCTGCATCTGGAAATGTGTCAGACGCCGCTCAGCTCCGCCAATGAGAAACCAATCCAGGAGATTGAGTAACGAGCCTTGTTATCACACGCTGATTGTCGATACTGGGGAAATCTGACGTTTGAGAAGGAGTGAGACGATGACCGAACGACGCTGGCATATCTATCTGTCCGGTGAGATCCACAGTGATTGGCGCGAACGCATCAGCCAGGGCGTTGCAGAGGCGGGGCTGCCGGTCAATATCTCTGCACCCATTACTGTGCATGAGGATTCCGATGATTGCGGTGTTGCGATCTTTGGTCCGGAAACGGATAAAGTCTGGCATGACCGCAAGGGCGCGCAGTTGAACGCCATGCGTACTCAGACATTGATTGAAGCCGCAGATATCGTCGTCGTGCGATTTGGCGAGAAATACAAGCAATGGAACGCTGCCTTTGATGCCGGTTTTGCGGTTGCCAAGGGCAAGCCCATCATCACCCTGCACCCGCCGGAACATGACCATGCCTTAAAGGAAGTCGATGGCGCGGCCAATGCGGTGGCGCGGGAGCCTGAACAGGTTGTCCAAGCGCTGGCGTACATTATTCGTGGCACAATGCCGACCGCTGCGAGGAAGGCTCAAGCGGCGGAATAACCTCTCGCAGGAGTAACCAAATTGCGCACAACACCTTTGCACCGGGACTTTGGGGTTGAGGTTCATGATGTTTCTTTGAAAGAGATCACAGCCACGCAGGGATATGATGAACTGCGCAGGCTGTTTGAGGAGCATTCCTTGCTGTTGTTTCGGGATCAGGATCTTTCTGATGAGGCACAGTTGGAATTCGGGGCGTTGTTTGGGCCATTGGAAGATCGTCATGATCGCCCGAAGCCTGAGATTTCCCCCGTCGCCAATTTGGATGCGGCCGGTGCAGTGATCGCATCGGACTCTGATAAACATGTGCAAAACTTGCGGGCCAACTTTCTGTGGCATACCGACAGCACTTTTCTGCCGGTACCCGCCCTGGTGAATGTCTTGCAGGCCCGCATTTTGCCCAATCAGGGCGGAGAAACGGAATTGGTTTCCACCCGCGCTGGATTTGCCAGATTGGCACCGGAAGTTCAGGAACGTCTGCGAAAGTCGGTGTTTCGTCATCGTTATGCCCATTCCCGCGCGAAGATTGACCCGGAACTGGCGAAGCAGGCCTTGTTTACCAAATGGACAGATCAGGAATGGAAGGCGGTCTGGCGCAACCCGAGAACGGGAACGGAATCGCTTTATATCGCGTCCCATGTCTGCGCCGTATCGGGTATGGATGAGGCAGAGGGGCTGGCTTTCGTCGATGAATTGGTCGACGCAATGACAGTGCCCGAAGCGATTTACAGCCATGTCTGGCGCCCCAATGATGTGCTGGTCTGGGATGAACGCGCGACCTTGCATCGTGGTCGGGCCTGGCCGTATGAACAGGCGCGAAAGCTGGTCAGTTGCTGTGTTTCCTTGCAAGCACGTGATGGGTTGGAAGATATGCGCGCCCATATCTGACGTGCAGGACTTGTTGCATGACCTGTCCTGGATGGTGCAATAAGGGGCCCTAACCCTGAATCCATCGAGAGAGGAAGTTTTTATGAGCGATATTACCCGCCTGGATCCCGGTGCCCGCATGAGCGGTGCTGTCATTCACAATGGCGTTGTCTATTTGGCCGGTCAGACCGGAACTGCTGGCGAAAGCGTGACTGTTCAGACGCAAACCGCGCTGGCCAAAGTCGAAGACCTGCTGGCCAAGGCCGGGTCCAACAAGTCCCGCATTCTGCAGGCAGTGATCTGGCTGGCGGATATGAATGATTTTGCGGAAATGAATGCGGTTTGGGATGCCTGGGTCGATAAAGACAACACGCCAGCCCGCGCAACCGGTGAGGCGAAACTGGCAACGCCAGACTATCGCTTTGAAGTGATCATCGTCGCCGCGCAAGCGTAAGTCAAAGAGCGGGACGAAGCGGATGTCATCCATAGTGCTGCAATCACGGCTGTTCGGGGATATGTTCGGGACCGCAGAAATGCGGGCCTTGTATTCTGATGAGGCCCTGGTTCAGCGCTATCTGGATGTGGAAATTGCCCTGGCCCGTGCGCAAGCCGGGCTGGGCATCATTCCGGCCGAAGCGGCAGAGGCCCTGGCCCGTGTGGCGCAGGTGTCGCGTGTGGATTGGGATCATCTGGCGACGCGCACGCGCATCGTTGGCTATCCGATCCTGCCGCTGGTCGAACAATTGTCGAAATGGGCGGAAGGTGGCCTGGGTCAATGGTCCCATTGGGGCGCAACCACTCAGGACATCATGGATACCGCAGATGTGCTGCAATTGCGCGATGCGCTGGATCTGATTTCAACAGATTTGGATGCGGTCGGGGCCGCACTGGCAATGCTGGCGGAAGATCATGCCACAACGCCCATGGCCGGGCGCACCCATTTACAGCATGCCCTGCCAATTTCCTTTGGATACAAGGCCGCGACTTGGCTGGCGGCAATTGATCGTCATCGCGAACGCCTGGTGCAATTGCGGCCCCGGATAGAGGTGGTTGCCTTTTCCGGTGCGACGGGAACGCTGGCGTCTCTGGGAGAAAATGGCCTTAAGGTTCAGGCGGCCCTGGCTGAGGAATTGAATCTCGCCGTGCCCGATATTACCTGGCACACCGCACGGGATGGCTTTGCTGAAGTCACCGGATTTCTGGCCCTGACCTGTTCGACCCTGGGCAAAATCGGCTATGACATCATGTTGATGATGCAATCGGAAACCGGTGAAGTCCTGGAACCCTTTGTTCAGGGGCGCGGCGCGTCATCGACCATGCCGCAAAAGCGCAACCCCATCTCGTCAGAAATGATGCTGGCCAGTGCAAAGATCGTGCGGGAACAGCATTCCGCCATGCTGGATGCGATGGTGCAGGATCATGAGCGGGCGACCGGCCAATGGCAGGTGGAATGGCAGGCTCTACCTACCGCGATTATCGTTGCCTCAGGCGGATTGCGTGCCGCGCGGGACGTTTTGCAAGGGCTGGAAGTGCGGCCTGACACAATGCGTAAGGTGCTGGACGTCACCGGCGGGTTGATCGTGGCGGAGGCAGTCATGATGGGCCTCGCCATCGATCTGGGTCGTCAGGTTGCCCATGATCTGGTCTATGACTGCTGCCGCGATGCGCTGGGCGGGAAAGGCAAGTTTCTGGATTTGCTGTGTGCGGTGCCAGAGATTGCGAGGGTCAAGAGTCGCGAAGACCTCGCCGCTTTGGTAGAACCGGGAAATTACCTCGGCTCAGCTCCCGAAATGGTGCGGCGCTTGCTTCAAAACCGGTAAGAACCTCCCCCGGTTAGGGGGAGGTTTAGTGCGTGATATTTTATGACCCCTGCACTGGTGCATTGGGGAAGAATAACTGGGTGCCGTTCAGCTTGTAATCAGCGATCACCGCCTGACCTTCTTTGGAGATGACCCAGTCAACGAATGCCTGCGCATCGTCGATTTTGACATGGGGGAATTTCTCAGGGCTGACGGCGATGATGCCGTATTGGTTGAAAAGGTTTTTATCCCCTTCAAACAATATCTCGAAACCGTCTTTGTTCTTATAGGCCAGCCAGGTGGCGCGGTCGGTCAGGGCATAAGCCCCCATGCCGTGGGCCGTGTTCAGGGTGGCACCCATGCCAGATCCGGTTTCCCGATACCATTCCCCTGCCGGTTTAATGCTGGCCAGTTTCCAAAGGGACTTTTCCCGCTTGTCGGTGCCGCTGTCATCGCCGCGGGACGCGAAAGGCGTCTTGCTGTCTGCGATCTTCATTAAGGCGGCTGTTACGCCATCACTGCCCTTGATATCGGCAGGATCTTCAGAAGGACCGACAATAACAAAGTCATTATACATCACGTCAAACCGTTCGATGCCAAATCCATCTGCGACAAAGGCTTCTTCCGACGGCTTGTGGTGTACGAACAACACATCCGCATCGCCATTACGGGCCAGCTTGATTGCTTGACCGGTGCCAACCGCGACGACCCGTACTTCAATACCTGTTTCCTTCGTGAATACCGGCAGCATGAATTCAAACAGGCCGGAATTCTGAGTCGACGTTGTAGATGCCACCGTGATGAACCGATCATCCGCTTGCCCCGGTAGACTGTGTGACAGCGAAAGTGCCAATAGGGCGACAAGCCCCAGGCTGAAGGCCTTAATCCTGGTTACCATGTTAGGTCTCCTTTTAAGAAGGCTGTGAGTTCCCGGCTCTTTGGATTATCGAACAGGGATGGGAACGGGCCGGCCTCTATTGGCTTGCCCGCGTGAAGAAACAGGGCCCGATCCGCCAGTCGGCGCACCTGACCCAATTCGTGGCTGGAAACAATGACGGCGATGCCATCGGCTGAGGCTTCCGCGATCATATGTTCAACACCAATCGCGGCTGTGGGGTCCAGCCCGGCCGTTGGTTCGTCCAGCAACAGCACGCGGGGTGCCTGTGCCAGGGCCTGTGCCAACGCCAATCGTCTTTTCTGTCCGCCAGAGAGATGGCGTGCCGGGCGGTTTGCGCAGTCTTCCAAACGCGCCTTGGCTAGGATCTGGGTGATCTGCTTGGCGCGCTGTTGCTTTGAAATTCCACGACGTTTGAGTACAAAATCAATATTGGCCGCCGCTGTCCTGCGCAACAGGACAGGGGATTGCAATAGAATGGCCCTGGGCGGGATTGTGTCCGTCGGCCAGCGTATTGTGCCTGCATCTGGTTTGATTAATCCGTGTAACAGGCGCAGCAGCGTCGTCTTTCCGGCTCCATTGGGGCCGATCAGGGCGGTGACGCCACCCGATATCGGGACGGACCATTCAGGCAGGTTCAGGATATCCCGACCGGCACGGCGAACTATGACATTCTGCAATTGCAGCGTTGCGTCCCCAACGGCATCCGCCCCTGGTGACAGTGCGGAGGGCATCAGGCTGGCTGTGGCGTCATCGCGGGGCATCATGCTTCCCCCCGTGCGGGTGCTTCGCCAGCGGCTTTCCGGCCGATTTCGCGCGCCGCGGCGGCAAACATGTTAACCGCCAGGGCCAGCATAATCAGAATGATACCCAGCGCCAGGGCCAAGGCTAGATCGCCCTTGCTGGTTTCCAGGGCGATTGCGGTTGTCATGACACGGGTGACATTTGCGATGTTACCGCCCACGATCATGACCGCGCCGACTTCTGCCACGGCCCTTCCAAACCCGGCTAGAACGGCAGTCGCCAGACTGAATCGCGCTTCCCATAACAGGGTTAGTGCGCGCTCAGATCCAGTCAATCCCAGGGCGCGCAACTGTTCTGCATATTCTGAATTGAAATCTTCTAGACTGCGCAGCGCAACGGCGGCGACAATCGGGGTGATCAGAATTGTTTGGGCGATTACCATGGCGGTTGGTGTGAATAACAAGCCCAATTCGCCAAGCGGACCTGCTCTGGACAACGCCAAATATACGAATAGACCAACGACGACCGGCGGCAATCCCAAAAGGGCATTCAGGATCGTCGTGATGACATCCCTGCCGGGAAAACGCGCAACTGCCAACAGGGCAGCCAATGGTAAACCCAGACAGGTCGCAATCAGTGTCGCCAGCAAGCTAACTTTTAGCGACAACGCCACAATACCATACAGCTGATAGTCGCCGCTCAACACCAGATTGATGGCTAAGAAAATTGCTGACTCGTTCGCACCCATCCTGCTACCCTGCTTTCTAATGTCTTAATATGTTTTTTTTACATAATTCAGTAATATCAAGAATACTCACAGTATTGAATCTTTCACGCTTGGGCGCAAGAATGGTCTTACCAATAAAACCCTCCGGCTGTGGTCGTTTAAAAAGATCAGGGCGTTAACAAAGAAGAGGGCTCAGGGAAGAAAGGCTTTCAAGCGGGATGCCAGAGGCCCCTTCTAGCGAATTTTACACCTCGCCGGATGATACTTTCGCCGCGCGGGAAATCGAAATGCCACTGGGCATTGTCGTCGAGAAAAGACCGGCCATCAGTCGGTGGATCACGCATGTCTGGAAACCTGTCGCGGTCCTGCCAGGTGCAACGCCTATTTCCGATTGGAAGCTGTTGATCGACGATGGATCAATCCAAACGTATCATATCGCAACGCTTCCCCTGATCCTTCACCGGAAAGAAACAGAAGCGTATCTGGTCAATCTGGCCAATGAAACGCCGGCGATTTACGTCGTTTTGCGGGATGCGGATGTCGATGATAATCCCGATGGACCTGAGATTTATGCCGTTGCCGCCACCGCATCCCCCTATGCCGCGCAAGATTTTACCGACAGTGCGGAGGATACGGTCGAGGCCGTGCCAATGCCGGATGGTTTGGTCGCCTGGATACAGGAATTCATTGATCGCCATCACACCGATACGCCGTTCAAAAAGCGAAAGCGCACACCCAACAGGATGGAAGAAGCGCGTTTCGGGAAGGAACTGCATCCTATTGAACAACGATTTTACGACAAGGCGAAACCGAACTAACGCTGAGATTACAAGGCCGCTCGAAAGGAGATTAATCGCCGTGCCCAATGACCGCTTCCTGAACCGATGGTCCCGCATGAAGGCCAAAGCCCGCCCACAGCGTGGCATTGGGGGCTCAGCGGCGGCTGTTGCGTCATATCCCGAGGAGGGGGATTTTCTGGAAGACACAGCGTTACGCGAAGAGGATGATATTCAGGAGTTGTCACCTGTCGTCCAGGACGCGGCCCCGGTCGAATTTGAGCCTGAGTTAAGTGAGGAGGAGTTGGCCGAAAAGGCAAATGAGCTTGGTCTTCCGTCGCTGGACAGTCTGGGGCCTGGATCTGATTTCAAGGCCTTTATGGCCAGCACGGTGCCAGCCCAATTGCGCAACCTTGCGCTTCAGAAACTATGGCGCAGCAATCCGGTTCTGGCGAATCTGGATGGTCTAATCGATTATGGCGATGATTTTACCGATGCCGGGACAGTGGTTGTCAATATGCAGACCGCTTATCAGGTCGGACGCGGCTATAAACGTGATCCCGTACCAGATACGTTGGACGAAGAAGACTTGGATGGAATGGATCAGGATCAGATTGCGTCGGATGAGGAAGCGCAAGATCCTGAGACAGAAGATGATCATGCAGCACGTGAAGGGGAAGACAGCGAAGCCATCCAGAAGGAAGACAGCGCGAACGATCAGGACTCCCTGGATGAAGCGGTGCAGATGGCAGAGGAGACCCCACAGAAAGTGGGGCACGGCTAATATGGATACAGCCTCTTTAAACACTCTTCGGTTTGGAAAGAATGACGTATGACAGGCGCTCAACAGACTTATAATCCACCCGCACCGGATCAGGTCGCGTCTGCGGAGGAATTGGCGCGCCAGTCGCTATATGCCTTTTTGACGCGTGTGCTCGCGAAACCCATGACACCCGCAGAAGTGCACAGCATTGCCCCGTTCGTTGGGTCCGACAGCGCCTTGGGGGCCGCTGCGACCGCATTGCATGACGCCATTCTGGCGTCTGAGGCGGTACAGTTCTCGGAAGAATATCAGAACCTGTTTATTGGGGTGGGGCGGGGCGAATTGCTGCCATTTGCATCCTATTATCTGACAGGTTTCCTGAATGAAAAGCCGCTTGCTCAGTTGCGCCGTGACATGGCGCGATTGGGTTTTGAGCGCCCGGCCGATGTGAAAGAGCCGGAAGATCATATCGCAGCGATCTGCGATATCATGAGTCACCTGATCGAAGGAACCGCGCTGGGCGGATTCGATATTTACGATCAGGATCAGTTCTTTGCCGCCCATCTGAAACCGTGGGCGGGAAAGTTTTTTGCTGATTTGGAATCGGCAAAAACCGCCGACGTTTACCGCCATGTGGGACGCGTCGGGAAACTCTTTATGGAGATTGAGGAACAAGGGTTCGGGATGATTGCCCGCGCCTGACCAACCTGAAACGCCATAAAGGGGTTTGTGAAACCCTTAAGATAAGGGAGTGAGTGTAATGAGTGACCAAGAGCAACAGAACCGGGATGCGGCTGTCAGCCGTCGTCAGTTCTTCGGTGCCGCCACCAAGGGCGTTGCCGCTGGGGCCGGTGCGATGGTCGCGGCAGTCGGTGTTTCCTCTGCGCAGGCAGAAGAACCAGCGGCGACCACAGGCGATTATCGTGAAACGGCCCATGTGAAGACCTATTACGAACTCGCCCGCTTTTAAGCGATCGGGTTGGTGTTGAGAATGCACTGAAAGCGCGGGTTCGACGTTCCTGACTATAAGAGTAAGGCGACGGATTGGGCCCAGGATAAGGAAAGGGAGAGACATGCTCCGGAAAAAGACCAACGGGGTTGCAAATGGCCCCCGTTCGGCAGCGGCCTTCGGGACCGTATCCGGTGACGCTGTTGATCGTCGTACCTTCTTGAAGCGTTCCGGCCTGACAGCCGGGGGGATTGCAGTTGCAACTGCAGCCCCTGCGGGTCTGATGACCCGACGCGCGGAAGCGGCGTCAACTGGCGAGGCCAGCGGCAATGTGAAGATGGTGAAATCCGTCTGTACGCATTGTTCTGTTGGGTGCACCGTGATGGCTGAAGTGGATAACGGCGTTTGGATCGGGCAGGAACCCGGCTTTGACAGCCCGTTTAATTTGGGTGCGCATTGTGCGAAAGGGGCTTCGGTTCGCGAACACGCCCATGGCGAACGCCGCCTGAAATATCCAACCAAGCTTGTCGACGGCAAATGGACCAAGGTTTCCTGGGATCAGGCGATCGAGGAAATCGGCGATAAAATGCTGGAAATCCGCGAAACGTCGGGGCCGGATTCGGTTTATTGGCTGGGCTCTGCGAAACACAGCAACGAGCAGGCTTACCTCTTCCGTAAGTTCTACGCTTTCTGGGGCTCCAACAACGGGGATCACCAGGCCCGTATCTGTCACTCAACCACAGTGGCGGGTGTCGCGAATACATGGGGCTATGGCGCCATGACCAATTCGTATAATGACATCCATAATTCCCGTGCGATCTTCGTGATCGGGGGCAACCCGGCCGAAGCGCATCCTGTTTCTCTGCTTCACCTGTTGAAGGCGAAGGAGATGAACAATGCGCCGCTGATCGTCTGTGATCCACGCTTTACCCGCACGGCGGCTCATGCCGATGAATTTGTGCGGTTCCGGCCGGGCACGGATGTCGGTCTGATTTGGGGACTGCTGTGGCACATCTTCGAGAATAAATGGGAAGATACTGAATTCATCCGCCAGCGCGTCTGGGGTATGGATCAGATCCGCAAGGAAGTAGCCGCCTGGACCCCGGAAGAAACCGAACGAGTAACCGGTGTTCCGGGGTCCCAGCTTGCGCGGGTCGCGCGGACTCTGGCGAATAACCGGCCAGGGACGGTGATTTGGTGCATGGGGGGAACGCAGCATACCAACGGGAACAACAACACCCGCGCCTACTGTATTCTTCAGCTTGCGCTTGGCAATATGGGCAAAGCGGGCGGCGGAACGAATATCTTCCGGGGTCACGACAACGTTCAGGGCGCAACCGATCTGGGTGTTCTCAGCCATACTCTGCCTGGTTATTATGGCCTGGCGGCGGGTGCCTGGAAACATTGGTCCCGGGTCTGGGGCGTTGATTACGAATACCTGCTGGGGCGGTTTGCCTCCAAGGACCTGATGGAATCTTCTGGGATTCCTGTATCGCGCTGGATTGATGGCGTTCTTGAAAACAAGGACAATATGGATCAGCCGAACAATCTTCGGGCCATGGTATTCTGGGGTCACGCACCGAACTCTCAAACCCGGTTGCCGGAAATGAAGACGGCGATGGAGAAACTGGACCTTCTGGTCGTGGTCGATCCCTATCCGACGGTTTCCGCAGTGCTGCATGATCGCAAGGATGGGGTCTACTTGTTGCCTGCGGCGACACAGTTTGAAACCTATGGCTCTGTTACGGCGTCGAACCGGTCGATCCAATGGCGCGACAAGATTGTCGAACCGCTGTTTGAATCTCTGCCGGATCACACGATCATGTACAAATTCGCGAAGAAACTCGGTTTCGCGGATGAAATGTTCAAGAATATCGCTGTCGAGGGGGAAGAACCGCTTGTCGAAGACGTCACGCGGGAATTCAACAGGGGCATGTGGACAATCGGCTATACCGGTCAATCACCGGAGCGGCTGAAGAAGCACATGGCAAACCAGCACACCTTTGACCGTACGACCTTACAGGCGGTTGGTGGCCCATGCGACGGGGATTATTATGGATTGCCCTGGCCGTCCTGGGGCACACCGGAAATGAACCATCCGGGGACGCCAATCCTGTATGATCCTTCCAAGCCAGTGGCCGAAGGGGGATTGACCTTCCGGGCGCGGTTTGGGGTTGAACGGGATGGTGAAAACCTGCTGGCCGAAGGATCTTATTCGGTCGGGTCGGAAATCACCGACGGCTATCCGGAATTCACCATGCAAAGTTTGATGGATCTGGGCTGGGATGGCGATTTGACGGCCGATGAAAAGGCCGCCATTGATGCTGTTGGCGGTCCAAAGGCCAACTGGAAAGTCGACCTGTCGGGCGGTATCCAGCGGGTTGCGATCAAGCATGGCTGTGCGCCCTTTGGGAATGCAAAAGCCCGCTGCGTGGTCTGGAACTTCCCGGATCCCGTGCCAACGCATCGTGAACCACTGTATACGCCGCGGCGGGACCTGGTGGCGGATTACCCGACCTATGAGGATCGGAAGTCTTATCGACTGCCGACACTCTATGCCTCCATCCAGAAGAACGACTTCTCGAAGGATTTCCCAACCATTCTCACATCCGGCCGTTTGGTCGAATATGAGGGCGGCGGGGACGAGACCCGGTCGAACCCCTGGCTGGCGGAGCTGCAGCAGAACATGTTCATCGAAATCAATACGCGGGACGCCAATAATGGCGGCATCGCGGATGGTGACATGGTCTGGGTGTATGGTCCGGAAGGCGGCAAGGTCAAAGTGATGGCAATGGTGACGGAGCGCGTTGGCGCTGGTGTTGTCTTCATGCCGTTCCACTTCGGTGGGGTCTATCAGGGAGAGGATCAGCGCAGCAAGTATCCAGAAGGTGCTGATCCATACATCCTTGGGGAATCGACCAACACGGCCCAGACCTATGGCTATGACTCGGTGACACAGATGCAGGAGACGAAAGTCACCCTGTGTCGTGTCGAACGCGCATAAGAGGAGATGAACAATGGCTAGAATGAAATTCCTCTGTGATGCGGAACGGTGCATTGAATGCAACGCCTGTGTCACCGCGTGTAAGAACGAACATGAAGTGCCATGGGGCATCAACCGCCGGCGTGTCGTCACAATTAATGACGGCAAGCCGGGTGAACGGTCGATCTCCGTTGCCTGTATGCATTGTTCGGACGCACCCTGTATGGCGGTCTGTCCTGTGGATTGCTTCTACCAGACCGATGAGGGTGTGGTGTTGCATTCCAAGGATCTGTGCATCGGTTGCGGCTATTGCTTCTACGCCTGCCCATTCGGCGCACCGCAATATCCGCAGGCTGGAAATTTTGGCAGCCGGGGCAAGATGGACAAATGTACCTTCTGTGCCGGTGGACCGGAGGAAAACAACTCCACGGCCGAATTCCAGAAATACGGGCGCAACCGGTTGGCAGAGGGTAAATTGCCGCTCTGTGCGGAAATGTGCTCTACCAAGGCGCTCCTCGCGGGGGATGGTGATACCGTCTCCGATATTTATCGCGAGCGTGTCGTGTCCCGTGGCTTCGGCTCTGGGGCCTGGGGTTGGGGTACTGCCTACGACCAAAAGGGAACCTAAAATCACCCCCCTCCGCATGGACCGTCCGTCCATGCGGAGGAGATGATTTCAGATCAGTACAGGCGCAAAACCTGGCGATCTTTTCGCCGGACTTGGCCTTTTCCCTAAAGGGGCATGGCCCCTTGCTTTGGAAGATCGGTGCTAATGATGATGAACAGAACAACAAGCCACCCGCACAAATCCCGAATGGGGCGTGTCGTGCTGGTTGCATGCGCGGCCATCCTGATCGGGCTGACGGGCTGTCGCGAGTCGGAACAAGATCGCATCATTGATTTTGATCCGGGCGTATACAAAGGCAAAAAAGATACGCCGTTGAGCCAGGAAACATTGGATGAATTGCGCAGTCGCGCAGCGATACAAGAGACTCCGTAAGAGTTCCGGCGGTCGCGCGGGAGAATAGTCCACGGCGCTGACACAAAGGGGTCTTCGGGAACTTTAGGAGATTAGGGATGAAACGGCTAACATACCCTTTGCGTGCTGGCGCAGCACTGGCTGCTGTTTTACTGACGCAGTTGATGGCTGTTGTCGCCGCAGCTCAACAATCCGGTCAAGTGCCTGGGCAAGCCCTGGGCAATGCCAGTGATGCGGATCTGTGGCGTGCAATTCGGCAGGGGGCGGGTAACCTGATCCAGGCGGAAGGCAGCACGTGGCGCGCGCTTCATAATGGGCCCCTGTCCACTTATGGCATATGGATTATGGCGGGGATGGTCTTCCTGTTGGCGCTCTTTTTCTTGCTGCGTGGACGGATTAAGATTGAACATGGCTGGGCCGGTCGCACGATAGAGCGTTTCAGCTTCATCGAGCGGATCGGGCACTGGCTGACGGCTGGATCTTTTGTCATTTTGGCTGTGACCGGGCTGAACATTCTTTATGGCAAGTATTTCCTGTTGCCCGTGATCGGAAAAGAGGCGTTTTCAGTCATCACGGCAGCAGGGAAATTTGCTCATAACTGGATCGCTTTTGCCTTCATGGCGGGGCTGGTCATGATCTTCCTGATGTGGGTCCTGCACAACATCCCCAATAGACACGATATCAAATGGATATTGCAGGCGGGCGGCCTGTTCTCCAAAGGAGTTCATCCGCCAGCGAAGAAATTCAATGCCGGCCAAAAGATCGTATTCTGGGTCACGATCCTGGGTGGATTATCGCTGAGCCTGTCTGGTTGGACATTGCTGGATCCGTTCACGACGTCGATGTTCGCCGATACATTTGCGCTGTTGAACAAGATCGGCTTTGCCTTACCAACGGATCTGACACCGATGCAGGAACAGCAATATGCCCAATTATGGCATGCAGCGGTATCTCTGGTCATGATCGCGATCATTCTGGCCCATATCTATATCGGGTCATTGGGCATGGAAGGGGCCTTCGACGCAATGGGATCAGGACAGGTCGATCTGAATTGGGCCAAGGAGCATCACAGCCTGTGGGTCGATGAAGTTCAGGAAAAAGAGCAGCATTCCGGGCGCACGGCACCGGCGGAATAGTCCCTGGCCGGAGAAGGAATGACCAGATTGCTTGGACCGATTTCGATATGGAATTAGGTGTTTTATGGGGCGGTGGTAATAAGAGGCATACTTCTTACCACCGCCTTACTTTTGATGATGGCTGTGTCCGCCCGCGCTGATTTTGTTGGTCATGGGGCCCCCGTTCGGGATGTGGAAATCTCCCCCGATGGTCGCTATGCAGCGACGGCTGGCTTTGATGACATCGCCATCCTGTGGTCACTTGCGGATCGTTCACAACTGGCGCGCTTTTATGGTCATGAGGCCGGGGTGAATGCCGTCACCTTTTTGCCACCTCTGCCGGGAGCGGCGCGGCCGCGCGTGATCAGTGTCAGTGATGATGGAACAGCCCGGATTTGGGATGGGGATACCGGCACTATTTTGCATATCTTACAGGGGCATGAGAAAAAGGTCGTCGCGGTCGCTGCTTCACCCGATGGCCGCCAGGTTGCCACGGCTTCCTGGGATCGGACTGTTCGACTCTGGGATGCGACATCTGGGCAGTTGCTGCGGATTTTCACCGGCCATACCAACAGCGTGAATGATGTCGTCTTTACTCCCAAGGGAGAGTCTCTGATTTCTGCTGGCTATGACGGTGATATCCGCGTTTGGCCCCTGGCAGAGGGTGCGGAATCCTATCGCTTTGCAAAAGTCGGGTTTCCTATCAATGGATTGGCCCTATCGGGGGATGGCACGGTTCTGGTCAGTGGGTCATCGGACCAGACCGTGCGCGTTTGGGATGTTGAGTCTGGTACCTTGAAGCAGGAATTGGGCAACCAGCATGATGGTGCCGTTCTGGCCGTGGCAATTTCCCTGGATGGAAAGATGATTGCGTCCGGTGGGGTGGGGGGCAGCCTCTATCTGTGGAATATCGGATCGCAAGTTCCCCGCATATCACTGCAGGTCGAGCATTATCGGGCGGTTTGGTCCCTGGCCTTCACGCCCGATGGCAGCCGAATTTATGCGGGCGGCATAGATTCCGTGGTGCGGGGCTGGCTGACGGCAACCGGCGACTCTGTGATCGGTCAGTCAACCCGCTTTCAGCCTGTGGAGCGGGTACCAAGCTCAATGGCCTTCTCAGACGATCCTGTTGAGCGGGGCAGTTATCAGTTCCGAAAATGCGCGATCTGCCATGCTTTGAAACCAGGCGGCCCGGATCGATCCGGGCCCAGTCTTGCCGGAATATTCGGGCGACCTGCAGGCACATTGCCTGGATACACCTATTCGGAGGCCTTGAAGAACACCCCAGTAGTCTGGGACGAAGAGACGATTGCGCATTTGTTTGAAATCGGCCCAAATCAGATGTTCCCCGGCACCAAAATGCCAGAACAACGATTGACGAATTACCGGGACCGTCAGGATCTGATTGAGTTTCTGAAACAAGCCACCCGCGATATCAGCACGAAGTGATCCACTCGGCATGGATATCTAAAGCGGAGAGCCCTTCTTCTGCTGCTTCTGCTTGAAGCTCTCAACCGCCTTGTTGATTTCATTATACATCTCAGACGAGGACTGATCTGGATTGAAGGCGGAGATAATCGCCTCCGCCATGGGTTTCAACAAATCCACATCCTTGCTGTCTGGATGGGAAATGCTGTCACTGATGGAAGAGGCGACCCGGATCATGGACGTGCACAGGCTTGTGACATGCTCATATTGCGTCCCCTTCATGCGATTGCCGGTATCCCGGGCGACGGAAATCAGGCGCTCTACGGTCTTGATCCGATCATCGGTAACTTCAAACTTCTTCAGTTCCGGCAGCAGCAACTTGACCAGAAAGCCAATCTGGAACGCATTTCGCTTCAATCTCTGGTCATTGATACCATTCTGGGCATCTTTAATCGCAGAAATGATCATGTCGGTATCAACAGGTTCGCCCTTCGCCTTGGCCCGTAATGTGTTAGGAACCTCAATCGTGGGGATTTCAGACTCGCGATTGACGTCCTTGCGCCGATCCGGTCCGATATAGTCACTGGTCACGACGAAGGGTTTGCGATGATTGACCAGCGCCTTGATGCGATCAAAGACCTGGGCCGGGCTCAGCGGTTTTACCAGAAGGTCATCCGTTCCTGAAGACGCCACACGGCGCACCAGGTCCGGTGTTGGCTCCCAAATCGTCACGATGACTGGAACGAATGGATTCTTACCCAGTTTGTTGTTGCGAAGCTCCGTTATCATGGCATCGGCATGTCCGACATCCATTTCGGAATCCATGACGATCAGATCGGGCTCAGTATTGTTAATCGCTTCGCGAAGAGGGATCGCGCGGTCATAATCCGTGACCGACTCATATCCCTCACGATGCAGCGCAGCACGAATGGCGCCGCGCAAAGATTGCTGCGGCTCCCCGAAGAGAATTCGGATATCACGATTGTTACTGCTTTTTCCCATATTCATCGTGATTTAGTTATACATTGTTCGTATCAATGCGCAATTAACTCAAATCACGGTACTTGTTTGTTCTTATACGACTTGTGACATATCGGTCCCATTCCCTGACTGTAGTCAGTTTATCTGACTATGGCGCTGTTTAAGGCAGTGGACCCTTTGGTTCGGTTCCGGCATAGTCTGGCCATGCGATGGATCGGAAAAATACTTCTTTGGTTACTGGCTGGCATTGGCGGTCTGGTTGTCGTGATCACCCTGGCGGTGGTTTCGTTCACGGCCTCTATGCGCACGGATAAACCCTCAATGCCTGACAGCGCCGTTTTGTCCCTGAACTGGAATGAGGTTCTGGAGGAACGATATGTCACGCTGCCTTCGTTTAAGCCCGTCCCGCCCGCGACCCTGCTGGATACAGTAACGGCATTGGACCGGGCTGCGGGGTCTCCTGCCGTTAAGGCCTTGGTCGTGCGGATCGGGGGAACATCCCTGGGCTTTGCGCGCACGGAAGAACTTGCCGCCGCGGTTCGGCGCTTCCGTGCCTCGGGCAAGCCCGCCTATGTTTATGCCGATGATCTGGGTGGATTTGGGGACGGAACGCGCCTGACGACCCTGGCTGCGGCTTTTGATGAGGTGTGGATGGCACCATCCGGGACCGTCGGATTGACCGGCGTTGCGCTGGAAACACCCTATTTTGCTGAAGCATTGGAAGAGGTGGGGGTCACCGCTGAATTTGAACAACGCTATGAATTCAAGGGCGGTGCGGATCCTATGACGCGGTCTGATATGTCGGGTCCGATTCGTCTGTCCTTGACCCGCTTGGTGGATGGTTTATTGGACCATGCCGTCGCCTCAATCGCAGCAGACCGCGACATGACACAGCAAAAGGTCCGGGAACTGGTCGATGGCGGCCCCTATTTGGGGCGTGAGGCCGTGGCAGCCGGATTAATCGATCGCTTGGATTATCCCGATGCCTTTGAAGCCCATGTGAAATCCCTGACCGGTGCGGATGCACATTGGATCGATGCGCCTTTCCTATTGGCTGCCACACAGGCAGAACCGCCAGAGGACGGCCCCGGTCCGACCAAAGTTGCGGTTCTGTATGGGGTCGGTCCAATCGGCGTGGAGGATCAAGTGGGCGGGCCTTTTGGTGACCCCGGATTTAACAGCCAGGGGTTAATTGATACCCTGATCGATATCGCGAAACGCAAGGATTATGCGGCCGTGTTGTTCCGCGTCGACAGTCCGGGCGGCGCCTATGGTCCGTCTGATGCGGTATGGCATGCGGTCGGACAGGTTCAGGCCGCGGGTATTCCGGTTGTGGTATCGATGGGCGATGTCGCCGCCAGCGGTGGATATTTCGTATCAGTCAGTGCGGATCAGATTGTCGCCTATCCCAGCACGATTACAGGGTCGATCGGCGTCTATGGGGGGAAATTTGACGCCAGCGAGTTGTGGAATCAATTGGGCGTGAATTGGGAGCATGTCACCGCCGGGCAAAATGCCGGCATGTGGTCTTTCAACCGCGGCTTCGATGAGTCCGAACAGGAACGCTTCGCGACATCAATCGATTTCGTCTACGAGGATTTTACCAGTAAGGTCGCCCGTGATCGTGGCTTTGATGCGGCAAAGATAAATGCTGTCGCCCGCGGGCGTATCTGGTTGGGCAGCCAAGCTGCTGAGGTTGGCTTGGTGGATCGGTTGGGCGGCTTTTCAGAAGCACTGGCTGCGATCCGTGACCTATTGAGTCTGGATGCGGATGCGCAACTTGATCTGCATGTCCTGCCGAAGCCGAAATCGCCTTTTGAAGCGATTGCAGAGGCTTTTGAGTCTGGCGAATTCTCTCTAGCATTCGGTACGCTGGTTGCGGATGCTGCCGAGCGTCGGATTATGACACGGGTTGAGGCTGTTATAGGGGACCTGGATGGTGTCATGGGCCCACGTGGACTGCTTTCCGCCCCGCCCATGCGCTTTGGCGATTAGGGCAATCTAAGCCGGTTTCGTGCCGTATAAATGACAGGGGCGTAACGCGCCTTCGTCGACCGCTTTCTGCCTGATTTCATAACTACGAACCCGCTTTTCAGCATTCTCCATCCCGATTGCTGCAATCAATTGTTGCAGACCAGGGCCTGTCACCTGCAGTTCTTCTTTTTTGATTTCTTCCCGATACCAGGCATTGCGGTCCTTCACACGGGGTGATTGGAAACCTGCCCTGCGCAGGGCGTCTTCTGTCTGCGCCGGGGTTGCAAAATCTGCCTTCAGGCCATTCTGGTTGCCCCATTCAACCAGAATGGGGGGTACTGCGTCCTTTTCACCACCACCGCGCAGCCAATCGCTGGCGATCAACCGCCCACCTGGCTTCAGCACCCGCAGGACCTCTTTATACAAGCTGTGCTTTTCAGGGATATGCAGCATGGCATCCTTGCTGAACACAATGTCAAACTGGTCGTCTGCAAACGGAAAAGGCCCCGGTTCAACCAATTGCGCCGTAATCTTTTGTGACAGGTCATTTTGGCTAAACCGTCGCGATGCGTGATCGATCAACTGGGGTTCAACATCAATCGCGGTAACTTGGCTGGCCCCATATTCTTCAACCATCAGGCAGTCGATACCGCCAACGCCACAGCCGATATCCAGGATCGACAGCCCCGTCAGATCGGTGCCATCCAGCATCGCAGCGATCTCTTCGGGGCCACCGGGCGACAGGAAGCCATCTCCCCAGATCGCCTGCAACGCGTTAATGAATGAATCCGGATAATGCAGAGTTTCTTCGTCTTTCATGACACTAACATCGCCTTACCTGACAGCTTTTAAGTGCTGGACAATTGTGCAATCGGACCAGCGATCATACAGCTTTTCAAGTAAACGGTTGGTGCGGACCAAACCGTCTGCCTGAAGTTTGCACCGACCGATACACTAGCGCGAATGCCCTGGCTTTTCCAATCATCGGCTGGTAGAGGCCTATAAACCTTGAAAATACAGGATCAGGGCATAGCTGATAACGCCTGCCACCAGGCCAATGGGCACGGATTTGCCACTGCGATACCAAACCGCCAGGGCAATCAGAAACGCCATTGCACGCCAGGTGAGGGGCTGTAATGACAGGTCGCCACCGGGCATCAATAAAACACGGGCCATCAATCCCGCGACCATGGCATAGGCCACACAGCCGATCCAATTGAACAGGGGGCTGTCCTCTTGAACGCGGGTTTCCACAGCGACCCCCAGGGCTCGCCACATGAATGTGCCCAACCCACCAATCAGAACAGCGATCCAAATTGCAGTGTCGCCCACGATTACTCCCCCGGCTTATTGCGAAACAGATGGGGGGCGCTGAAAAAGCCCAACGTGCCGCCCAACAGTCCGGCTGCAATCACGGCCCAATCCCCCATTACGGGATACAACGCCAGTCCCACGGCAATTCCGAACAGGACTGACAATCGATTGGCCCATTGCCGCGCACCACAGATCAACAGCAACAGATAAAGCGGCGTCATAAAGATAGCGACAATCAGCACGCTTTGCGGCACGACCCGTCCCAGTTGATGACCAATCGTCGTGCCCAGCAAAGCCGCGCCAATCAAGGTTACGGCAAATCCGATATAGTATCGCAGCCGCTGGCGTGCAGGCACATGATCGGCGCGTGTCATCATCTGGGTCCAGCAGGATATTGCCAGGGTTTGCATCAGCAACAGGCGTGAGACGACGGAAAGCTTCCGCCCGCCGGTAACGGAAGACAGGCCCGTCACCACCATTGGGAACATCCGCAGATTGGCCAGGGCTACTGCCACGAACAGGGCCAGCAGGCTGCCCCCGCTGGCATGGATATCAACCAGGGCAACCTGACCGGCAATGCCCCATACCAGGGTTGTTATCCCCAATGTGGGCAGGATCGCCAGTCCCGCATCCTGTGCCATGGCCCCAAAGCCGATCATTGTCAGCCCTATGCCAAGGGCCGGTACGTTCAGGCAATCGCGAATCCCACGCAGCAAGGGGCGCGGGAGATCCGGCGGTGCAGTATCTGGATGGGGCAACAGCAACAGAGAGGGCTTTCAACATATGAAAAAGAAAACGAGACCCGATTATCCACCGGGTCTCGTTTCTGTAAAGCGAAGGCTGGTTTAAATAGCTGTGCCTTAGAGCATCATGCACTCACACAGTATGCTCTAAACGTCGATCAACAGGCGGGCGGGGTCTTCCAACAGTTCTTTGATGCGAACCAGGAAGGTGACCGCCTCGCGTCCATCGATGATGCGGTGATCATAGGAATGGGCGACATACATCATGTTGCCAACCACAATTTCGCCATCGCTGTTTACGACGGGGCGCTTCTGGATCTTGTGCATGCCCAGAATACCAGACTGCGGTGGGTTAATGATCGGCGTGGATAGCAAGGACCCAAAGACACCGCCATTGGTGATGGTGAAGCTGCCGCCCTGCATTTCTGCCATGCTGAGCTTCCCATCGCGGGCGCGACGACCGAAATCGGCAATCGAGCCCTCAATTTCTGCAAAGCTCTTCTTGTCAGCATCGCGCAGCACGGGGACCACCAGTCCAGACGGGGTGCCAACGGCGATCCCGATGTCATAGTAGTTCTTATAGATGATCTGATCGCCGTAAATTTCGCCATTCACAGCCGGCAGTTCTTTCAAGGCCACAACGGCCGCCTTCACAAAGAAGGACATGAAACCCAGCTTGACGGAATGCTTCTTCTCAAACCGATCCTTGTAATCGTTGCGGACCTCCATCATCGGACCCATGTCGATCTCGTTGAAGGTGGTCAGCATCGCAGCGGTATTTTGCGCCTCTTTCAGGCGGGTTGCGATGACCCTGCGCAGCTTGGACATTTTGACATGTTCTTCGCCGCGTGGATCTGGTGTGCGTTCCGGCAGCGGCTCATAGGTTGGCGTGGCAGGCTTTGCGCCGCCCACTGCCGCCGCTGGTGCCGCAGCCTTTGCCGGGGCGGGGGCTGCTGAGCCACCGGATTTCATGAAATTCTGCACATCTTCCTTGGTCAGATTTCCCTTTGGTCCGGAGGCCGGAATCTTGGACGCATCCAGATCGTTTTCGGCTACCATTTTCGCGACTGCAGGCGACAGCGTTTCATTGCTGGCGGTCGCTGCGGGCTTCTTCGCTTCAGGCTCTGGCTTCTTTTCCTCTTTGGCGGGCTCTGGCGCGGCCTCAGCCTTGGGGGCCTCTTCCTTCTTCGAGTCGCTGCCTGTGGCGCCTTCGTCGATGCGGCACAACAAGGCACCAACTTCGACATCAGCGCCTGAGTCAGCGATAATCTCCGCCATTGCGCCTGCGACCGGGGAGGGAACTTCAATCGTTACCTTATCGGTTTCGAGTTCGACCAAGGGCTCGTCTTTGGCGACAGAATCACCAACTTTTTTGAACCATTGAATGACGCTGGCTTCACTGACTGATTCGCCCAGCGTTGGCACCGTAATATCCGTCGCCATGTGTCCTCTTGCCTTTCCGGCTTTCGCCGTCTTTCAATGCCCCGTTGTCTGTAGTCTCAGGGCGCTCATCCGATTGTAACCAGTGCTCTTGTATTCCAGATAATGCTATTTCTTCTTCGCAGATGCCTTTTTAGCGGTCGCCTTCTTCGCGGTGGCCTTTTTAGCAGATGCCTTTTTCGCCGACGTTTTCTTGGCTTCGGCTTTCTTTGATGTTGATTTTGATACCGCAACCTTGCGCGCCCGTTCTGGCAGGGACAGCGCTTCGTCGACCAGATTGGATTGCTCCGCCGCATGGCGTTTTGCGCTGCCTGTCGCGGGAGAGGCCGCCGCGTCCCGACCGATATAGCGGGGGCGCTGATTGGGCTTGTGGTTGATTTCCTCCAGCACGCGCTCAATGCGTCGATCAACGAAGAACCATGCGCCGTTATTCTCAGGCTCTTCCTGACACCAGATCACTTCGGCATTCGGGAAGCGGCTCAACTCGGTTGTCACCGCGTGGAAGGGGAACGGATAGATCTGCTCAACGCGCATGATATAGACATCTTTTATGCCTTTTGCGTCCCGTTCGGCCTCCAGGTCAAAATAGACCTTCCCGGAGCACAGAACGACACGCCGGATATCTTCATCCGCCGCCAGATTTCCCTGCATTTGTGCATTATCCCACAATACGCGGTGGAAGCTGGTACCGGGTCCGAACTCTTCCAGTTTCGACACACACGCCTTATGGCGCAGCAGCGACTTTGGCGTCATCTGAATCAGGGGTTTGCGGAAATTCCGTCGAACCTGACGGCGCAAGGCATGGAAATAGTTTGCCGGTTGGGTGATGTTGCAGACCTGCCAGTTGTCTTCCGCAGACAATTGCAGATACCGCTCCAGACGGGCGGAAGAATGCTCAGGTCCTTGACCTTCATAGCCATGGGGCAGCAGCATCACCAGGCCGCACATGCGCAACCATTTCGATTCACCAGAGGCGATGAACTGATCAATGATCACCTGTGCCCCATTGGCGAAATCACCAAACTGCGCTTCCCACAGAACAAGGGAATGCGGCTCTGCAGAAGCATAGCCGTATTCAAAGCCCAACAGTCCGAATTCACTCAGCGGGCTGTCGATAACCTCGAATGGGGCTTGGCCCATGCGGATATTGTTCAGGGGAACATGGCGATTTTCGTTATTCTGATCCAACAGGACGGCATGGCGCTGAGAGAAAGTGCCCCGTTCGCAGTCTTCCCCACTGAGCCGGATTGTCGTGGATTCGCACAACAAAGTACCAAATGCCAGAGCTTCCGCTGTGCCCCAGTCAATCCCTTCGCCGGTTTCGATCATCTTGCGTTTGGCTTCTAACTGACGCTCGATCTTTGGATTCAGAGCGAAATTTTTCGGGGGTTCGGAAATTGCATGACCAACCTCGCGCAGCAGGTCCATATCCACGGAGGTGTGACCCCGTCTGGCCCCTTCTTCCGCCATTGCCAGACCGGACCATTTGCCTTCCAGCCAGTCAGCCTTGTTGGGCTTAAAGGCCCGCGCGGCTTCAAAGCTTTCATCCAGGATTTTCTTGATGTCGTCCCGGATTTTCTCACAACCCTCAGCGTCAATCACACCCATTTCCTGCAAACGATTGGAATAGATCTCGCGGGTGCGGGGGTGGTTTTTGATCTTTTTATACATCAGGGGCTGGGTGAACATCGGCTCATCCCCCTCATTGTGACCATGGCGACGATAGCACCAAAGATCGATCACGACGTCCTTCTTGAATTTCTGGCGGTATTCCATCGCCAGACGGGCAACATGAACGCATGCTTCCGGATCGTCCCCATTCACATGGAAAACCGGTGCGTCGACAGTCTTGGCCATGTCACTGCAATAGGGTGAAGAGCGGGATTTTGACGGTGCGGTGGTGAAACCAATCTGATTGTTGATGATGATATGGATGGTCCCACCTGTTTCATAGCCGTCCAATTGGCTCAGCAACAGGGTTTCGGCCACAACGCCCTGGCCGATAAAGGCGGCATCGCCGTGCAGCAGCAGGCCCATCACCTTGTCGCGATTGTTATCCGAACGCTGGTGCTGTTTCGCGCGGACCTTGCCCAGAACAACCGTGTTCACACATTCCAGATGGCTGGGGTTGGCGGTCAGCGACAGGTGGACCGTTTTGCCTTCAAACTCGCGATCCGCAGAGGTGCCCAGGTGATATTTCACATCACCGGATCCCTGTACGGAGGAGGGGTTCGATGCCAGCCCTTCGAATTCCGCGAAAATCTGCATATAGGGCTTATTCATGATATTGGCCAAAACATTCAGCCGACCGCGGTGGGCCATGCCCAACACGACTTCTTCCATGCCCAATTGCGCGCCGCGCTTGAAAATCTGCTCCATCATCGGAACCAGGCTTTCCGCGCCATCCAGGCCAAATCGCTTGGTGCCGCGATATTTTGTGTCCAGATAGGTTTCAAACATATCCGCATGGGTCATGCGTTCCAGGATCGTGCGGCGTCCCAGATCGGTGAAATCCTTGCGGTTCCGGCTGCTTTCAATCTTTTCCTGAATCCAGGATTTCTCTTCGGCGTCCTGGATGTGCAGAAATTCAACGCCAATATTGCCGCAATAGGTTTGGCGGCAGATCTTGATGATTTCACGCAGGGTCGCAGATTCAAGACCCAGATAATAATTGATGAAGATGGGGCGATCATAGTCCCGCTCTTCAAAGTCATAACTGGCCGGGTCCAGTTCCGGATGGTCGCCCCGTTTTTCCAGACCCAACGGGTCCAGATTAGCGGCCATATGGCCCCGCATGCGATAGGCGCGGATCAGCATCAGGGCACGAATTGAATCCAGGGTCGCCTGACGAATCTGGTCGCTGCCGCTTGCGGCGACGCCGCCACCCTTGATAGCGGCCAGCAATTGATGCAGGGCATCCTGTTTCAGATCAGGATCGCTGAGATAGTCAGAAAGGCTTGCCCCTTGGCCGGAGGTTGCCTGGCCCATGACGGCGGTCTTGCGCTTGGTCCAACTTGGCCCCTTATGGTCATCTTGCAGATCCACATCCCCTGGTTCCAGGGTTTCAAAGAAATCTGCCCAACCGGGATCAACCGAATTGGGATCGATGGCCCATTTTGAATAGAGTTCGGCGATATAGGTCTCATTCGCGCCGAAAAGTTGGGAAGATTCGCCGATATACGTCATGCCCTGACTGCTCCCACTCTAAAAGAAATATGCAATTTCGGTGCAACGGGGGCGAAGCCATTGCCCGCCCCCGCCATCGAAATCAGCCACCCATTACTTTCAACATGCTGGACCCCAGCGCAGACGGGCTTTCGGCAACAGTAATTCCAGCGCTGCGCATGGCTTCCTGTTTCGATTCCGCCGTGCCCTGCCCGCCGGAAATGATGGCGCCCGCATGGCCCATGCGCTTTCCGGGAGGGGCTGTCACACCCGCAATGAAGCCAACCATCGGCTTCTTCACCTTCGAGCGTTTGATGAATTCGGCTGCTTCCTCTTCCGCGGTGCCGCCGATTTCCCCGATCATGATAATGCCCTGGGTCTCATCATCCGCCAGGAACATTTCCAGACAGTCGATGAAGTTTGTTCCATTCACGGGGTCGCCGCCGATCCCGATACAGGTTGTCTGACCCAGGCCAGTGGCTGTGGTTTGCGCCACGGCTTCATAGGTCAGGGTGCCCGACCGGGACACAACACCGATCTTGCCGCGCTTGTGAATGTGACCGGGCATGATGCCGATCTTGCATTCGTCAGGGGTGATCACGCCAGGGCAGTTCGGCCCGACAAGGCGGGTGCTGGAATTGACCAGCGCGCGTTTCACGCGGACCATGTCCAGCACAGGAATGCCTTCGGTGATGCAAACCGCCAGGGCGATTTTGGCATCAATGGCTTCCAGGATCGCATCCGCTGCAAAGGGAGGCGGCACATAGATTACGGTCGCATTCGCGCCGGTCGTATGAACAGCTTCTTCCACTGTGTTGAAGACGGGCAGATCCAGATGGGATGTGCCACCCTTACCCGGCGTTACGCCGCCAACCATCTTCGTGCCATAAGCAATGGCCTGTTCAGAGTGAAAGGTTCCCTGTGCACCGGTAAAGCCCTGGCAGATTACCTTTGTGTTTTTGTCGATAAGAACGGCCATCAGTTCGCCTCCTTCACGGCAGCGACGATTTTAATCGCAGCCTGTTCCAAATTGTCGGCGGAGATAATCGGCAGGCCTGATTCAGCCATAAGCTTTTTACCCAATTCCACGTTGGTTCCTTCCAGCCGCACCACCAGGGGCACATGCAAGTTCACCTCGCGGCTGGCTGCGATCACGCCTTCGGCGATAACGTCACAGCGCATAATGCCGCCAAAAATATTGACCAGAATGCCTTCGACATTCGGATCGCTGAGAATGATTTTAAAGGCCTTGGTCACACGCTCGCGCGTTGCGCCCCCGCCAACATCCAGGAAGTTGGCCGGGTCCCCGCCTTTGATCTTGATGATGTCCATGGTCGCCATTGCCAGGCCCGCGCCATTGACCATACAGCCAATCGTGCCATCCAGCTTGATATAGTTCAATTCGTGCTTGGCGGCTTCCAGTTCGGACGGGTCTTCTTCATCTTCATCGCGCATATCGGCAATGTCGGAATGACGGAACAGCGCGTTGTCGTCGAAATTCATCTTGGCGTCCAATGCCATGACGTCGCCCGATCCGGTCACGACCAGCGGGTTGATTTCAACAATGCTGGCATCCAGTTCCATAAAGGCGCGATACATCGCCATCAGGAATTTGGTCGCACTCTTGATCTGCTTGCCTTCCAGACCCAGGAAAAAGGCGATCTTGCGGCAATGGAAGCCAGAGATGCCCGAGGCTGGATCGATGGAGACCTTCAGCAGGGCGTCCGGATTGTGTTCAACAACCTCTTCAATCTCCATCCCGCCTTCTGCGGATGCCATGATCGTGACCTGGCTGGTCGCACGGTCGATCAGCAACGACAGATACAGTTCCCGTGCAATGTCACAGCCGTCTTCTATATACAGACGCTTAACCTGTTTGCCTGATGGGCCGGTCTGTTTGGTGACCAAAGTGTGACCCAACATGCTTTTGGCATTCTCGCGGACCTCATCAATGGATTTGGAAACGCGGACACCACCCTTGCCGTCTGGGTCGTCGGCGAACCGGCCTGCGCCGCGTCCTCCTGCGTGAATTTGTGATTTCACGACCCAGATTGGGCCACCCAGATCGTTTGCAGCCTGGACGGCCTCATCGATCGTGTAGGCGACCTTGCCATCCGGCACGGCAACGCCGAATCGGCGCAGCAGTTCTTTGCCTTGATATTCATGAATATTCATTGTGAAGCGGTATCCCTTAAAAGCGGGTTAGATGAAAGAGGCCTTGTGGTCGGTTGGGCGCAAAACATCACGGCGAGGCGAAAAGCATCGCCTTTTAGCCGGTGTGATCGCCGGTGTGATCTCTGTGCCGTTCTCTGAGCGCAAGCGCCGGTCATACAGGTCCCCCCAAAGCGCCGCGATTTCTCATTAGCACAAAGGTGCGCGGCATTTGGATGCGCGTACAATATCAGGCAATCATGACCATTCAACCGTGTTGCACCAGTTTTGCCGCATGAAATCGCGCTATTTTTGCGCTCATTTCCTCTCGGTGGCCATTTTTCCAACTATTTGCGGGTTTTAATTGACTTACCGGCGACAACGTCTTATGTGCAGTGCACAAATGGCGTGGCAGATGTTTGCTAATCGCCACTGACCTCTCAACGATCGCGCAGCGGTGTCCAATCTCGACACCCGGAACCCGTGAGCAGGTCTCAACCTTCTCCCATAGGCGTTGCGCGCACCTAGGGCGCAAAAAAGAACGTCCCGTCTCGTACGCGACCGAGCATTTGCTCTGTGTCTGCGTTGCGCGGTCGGACGATAGGAATGCTTTATACATGACGACGATTAATGCAGCTGTTGCGATTTCTGATGAAGATACCGTTTCAGCAAAACCAAACACCCCGGTTGCCGCAAATGATGCGGTGACTTTTGAAAACCTGAACCTGATCGACCCAATCCTGGGTGCATTGAGCAGCCAGGGCTTCAAAATTCCGACGCCCATTCAGGCACAGGCGATCCCTCCAATGCTGGAAGGCCGTGACGTTTTGGGCATTGCTCAGACCGGGACCGGCAAGACAGCGGCTTTTGCGCTGCCGATCCTTCAGCATTTGGCAAAACAGCAGGGCAAGCCCGCCCCCCGAACCACCCGCGTGCTGATTCTGTCCCCAACCCGTGAATTGGCCGGTCAGATCAATGACAGCATCACCGCTTTTGCAAGCCGCATGCGCCTGTCTCAGGCCTGTGTCTTTGGCGGCGTTGGCAAGGGGCCTCAGGCCCGCATCGTTTCCCGTGGCGTCGATATTCTGGTGGCGACACCCGGGCGTCTGCGCGATCTGATGGAAGACAATGCGATCAGCCTGAAAGATGTGCAGATCCTGGTTCTGGACGAAGCCGACCGCATGCTGGATATGGGCTTTGCCCCGGAAGTGCGCCGTTTTGCTAAAACGATGCCGACAAATCGCCAGACCGTATTGTTCTCTGCCACCATGCCAGCCGATATCCGCGTGTTGGCCAATGAGCTGATGCGCGATCCGGTTCGCGTTGAAGTCACCCCACAGTCCACCACAGTGGACCGTATTGCCCAGAAGGTTCTGTTCGTGGACCGGTCCCGCAAGGCACCGCTGCTGCGTCAGATTCTGCAAGGCGATAATGTTGGCCGTGTGATTGTCTTCACCCGCACCAAACGGGGCGCAGACAAGGTCAGTCAGGGGCTGAAAGCCGATGGGATCGGTGCAGCCGTGATCCATGGCGACAAGACCCAGGGCGCGCGCAAGCAGGCTTTGGCGGATTTCACCAAGGGGCGCGTTTCTGTCATGGTCGCGACTGATCTTGCGGCCCGTGGTATCGATGTTGAAGGCGTCACCCATGTGATCAACTTTGATCTGCCCGTGGATGCGGAAAGCTACGTTCACCGCATCGGTCGTACGGCACGCGCCGGGGCCAGCGGCATTGCCCTGTCTTTCTGTGCAGCAGATGAAGCGGAATCACTGCAGGCGATCGAAAAGCTGACGAAAACCAGCATTCCGGTGGATGACAGTCATACCTATCATTCTCAGGAAGCAGCGCAGGCAGCGCTCAGCCGCAACCCGCCCAGCAATAAGGGTCGCAGCAAGCCGTCCCGTGGTCGTGGCGGGAATGGCCCAAAGCCGTTCACATCCGGCCCAACATCGAATGCGGGTCCAAAGCGCAATAACAAGCCGTTTCGCGGTAAGTCAGCGCGTCCGGGTGGAAAGCCCGCTCAGAAAAGCGGCGAAAAATCCGCCTGGGTCCGCAATCTGAACGAACGCGGCTAAAGGTTACATTTAGAATTGCGTAAAAAGCCCGCCGCAGAATGACTGCGGCGGGCTTTTTGTGTTTGAGCCCCTCAATCTGCTCCCTCTCCCTTGGGGGGAGGACGGATCTTTCTTCTCCCTCTCCTTTGAGGGGGGAGGACGGGTCTTTCTTCTCCCTCCCCCTTGAGGGGGGAGGGTTGGGGTGGGGGTGACAAGGCCGCAAGGCCTTCGCCTAAATCAGCATGGATTGCGGAGGAGAGATCACCCCCTCCCAACCTCCCCCCCTCAAGGGTGGAGGGGCAAAAGATGAGAGGCCCCCTGTAAGGAGGGGAAGGGTATCGAAGGTGGGTTCCTGGACCATGCAGCGACGGATGAAGGTGCGGCTATTCCACTGAAATTAGGGGATGCAGACTCGGCACCCCGATGGAATACAGGACCCCGACCGGTTGCAGAACGCCGGGATATTGGGAATCGTCAAACGTCGACGTTGACGACTTGCCCGGTGCCGCTGCTGTTTAAGGGTTGCGCGCCGGTACCGGCGGCTTCTGTGACCATATTGATCACATCTTTTTGCGCGTCGAAGTTTTGCTTCGTCAGCGCAATGGCAAGATTTTGCTGAAATTGAGCCTGGTTAAGCGCCAGGACGCCTGCGATATCAGCCATTGGGTTCTCCCAATTATGGAACACTAAAACGGTCTTCGGACCGGCTTTGTAAGGACATTCTGCCCTCAACTGGTTCTGTTATACACAGAAAGCCGGTCCGAATGCAATCCTTTGGGCGTTATGATCTGATTACGATCACTTCGCGTCTGCGGCGATACGAACTTTCAGCATCGCATCAGGATCATTTACTTTACCGCTTTGCCCTGCGCCGCGTTTGATCTTGTCAACCACGTCCATGCCTTCGACCACTTTGCCCCAGACCGTGTACTGGCCGTTCAGGAAAGAGCAATCGTCAAAGCAGATGAACCACTGGCTGTTGGCGGTGTTTGGGTCGCTGGTGCGCGCCATGCCAACCGTGCCTCGCACAAACGGGGTCTGGGTGAATTCGGCATCCAGATCAGGATAGGTGGACCCGCCCATGCCGGTCCCCGTCGGGTCGCCGGTCTGGGCCATGAACCCTTCGATCACACGATGGAAGACAACGCCGTCGTAAAAGCCTTCGCGTGTCAGTTCCTTTATGCGGGCAACGTGGTTCGGTGCCAGGTCGGGGCGCATTTCAATGACGATCTGGCCATCATCCATATCGATCAACAGCGTGTTTTCAGGATCCGGGGCCGCGCTGGCACCGGCTGAGGCGCTGAGCGACAGGCCAACGGCCAGGGCGAGAGAGCGAAGCGCGCGAATTTTACGGGTGGTCATAAACAATTTTCCTTCCGGCATTAGATTAAGAAGTCTCAAGCGCAGACATAGACTGCCTATGCCCATCGGTAAACCCTGGCCCTATGGACCTGAGGCCATTGCTTTGACCTCGATGAATTACGCTATATAGGGGCTTTTGCCATCTTTCCCAGCGGGCAGGGCCTTGATACACTTCCGTCCATGCGGATACAGGGTCGATGTTTTTTTGGTCTGATTGCTATGCTGGCTGGGGTTTTTGGCCTGCTTTTCTGCAATGCCGGCTTGGCTGTGGCGCAGGGTCAGCAGATTCTGGTGCCGGTGGATGGTAAGGATCCCGTTGATAACAGCCATCTGATCGGCGTGCGTCTGGCTGCAGAAGATGGCAAAGCATTCCTGTTTTTCCTGTGTGACAGCGATAACACCAATCCGCGTGTGATTTTCGGTCATGGTGCGGAAATCAATAAACCGACCAAGCCGATGGCATTTGATGTCACCATCGATGGGGGCGAGACGCGCCGCCATTACTTCGCCGTGCTGCCCAATATGCGATCCGCGCTGTTTTTTGCCCGTACCGCGCAAATGTATGAAGACCGGTTTGGCAAATCGCCTGAGGTTTTTAACGAACAGACTCGGGCGGTTAATCCAGACTATATCGATTGGACCGACAATATCTATAACCAGTTGATTGCAGATTTTTTCTTTGGAAAGCATGCGATTGTTCAGTTCAAGGACGTTTCCGGCCAATCCCATCTGTATAAGTTCCAACTGGCCCTGTTGGCGGAGAATATCGGGCGATTACAAACCTGTTACGAGGCTCCGCGGGTCTACTGAATTTTATCTTGGGCGACAGAATGTCTTCATTTTGTCGCAGGCGTGTAATTTCCCCGAAAACCGGCGTTGATTCAGGACAGTCGCGTCGTTATTGTGCGCCGCACCGCGAACCGGCGGCATCGACAGGACCAGACTTAATCGAACCCCATTCACGAGTCCCGGCGGATCTATGAGCCAATCACAGCGCACCGGCGCCAGTTTTCAAGATATCATTCTGACACTGCACCAGTATTGGTCCAAGCAGGGCTGCGTGATCTTGCAACCCTATGACATGGAAGTTGGCGCGGGCACATTCCATTGGGCGACCACCTTGCGCTCGCTGGGCTCCAAGCCCTGGAAGGCGGCCTATGTGCAGCCGTCGCGCCGCCCGACCGATGGCCGCTATGGCGAAAATCCGAACCGGCTGCAGCATTACTATCAGTATCAGGTGATTATGAAGCCATCCCCGGCGAACAGTCAGGATTTGTATCTCGGCTCCCTGAAGGCGATTGGCATTGATCCGCTGGAACATGACATTCGCTTTGTCGAAGACGACTGGGAAAGCCCGACCCTGGGGGCCTGGGGATTGGGTTGGGAAGTCTGGTGCGACGGGATGGAGGTCAGCCAGTTTACCTATTTCCAACAGGTCGGCGGGTTTGACTGTAACCCGGTTTCCACCGAATTGACCTATGGGCTGGAACGGTTGGCGATGTATGTCCAGGGTGTGGAAAATATCTATGACCTGCGCTTCAACGATACGATGACCTATCGCGATGTCTATCATCAGGCGGAAGTCGAATATTCGAAGCATAATTTTGAATTGGCCGACACGGATATGATCCTGCGCCATTTTCAGGATGCAGAGGATGAATGTGGCCGTTTGATCGCCGGTGGCGTGGCGCTGCCTGCCTATGACCAATGCCTGAAGGCCAGTCACTTGTTCAACCTGCTGGATGCGCGCGGCGTGATTTCGGTCACCGAACGCCAGGCCTATATCGGCCGCGTCCGCGCCCTGGCAAAGGCCTGCGCCGAAGCCTGGCTGAAAAGCCAAGGGGAGTTACCCGCATGAGCAATGACATGAAAAACAAGACAGCTGTCACCCATCCTTTGAGGGAGGAAGCCCCATCTTTTACCCCTCCCCCCTTGAGGGGGGGAGCCCCATATCTTACCCCTCCCCCCTCAAGGGGGGGAGGTTGGGAGGGGGGTTCTCTCTCCTCCGCATCACAGCAGGTTTCTGATGAAGGCCTTGCGGCCTTGTCACCCCCACCCCAACCCTCCCCCCTCAAGGGGGAGGGAGTAAAAGACCCGTCCTCCCCCCTCAAGGGGGAGGGAGTAAAAGACCCATCCTCCCGCCCCAATAGGGAGAGAGTGATTGTTCAACATTCGCTTCCACTAACCGGTGGCGGATCCGGGTTGGGCTATCGTGCGCTGCCCTTGTTCCGGGCGGCCAATGACAGCAGCAAGACTGTCCCGGAAACTGCGGAGCGGTTGTCCGGGGGCCAGGGCAACCGGCAGAATGTTGGGCGTGTGGCCTTGGAGTCCGGCCTGCGCGGGAATGACGATGGTGTCACTGTGAAGGGGCGCCATTATGGCTGAGCTTCTGATCGAGCTTTTCAGTGAGGAAATTCCGGCCCGCATGCAGCGTCAGGCTGCGGGCGATTTACAGCGTCTGGTCACGGATGGGCTGACAAAGGCCAATCTGACATTTGACGAGACCCGAATTTACTGGACCCCGCGCCGCTTAACCCTGGTCGTCGAAGGCTTGCCGACCCGCCAACCCGATCTGCGGGAGGAAAAGAAGGGCCCGAAAGTCGGCGCGCCCGACCAGGCCGTTCAGGGCTTTTTGCGCTCCGCCGGTCTGGACAGTCTGGATCAATGCGAACAGCAGGACACGCCGAAAGGCCCGGTCTGGATCGCGGTTGTAGAGAAAAAGGGTGGGGCCAGCGCTGATGTGCTGCCGAGTCTGATTGAGGCAGCGATCCGCGCCTTGCCCTGGCCGAAAAGCATGCGGTTTGCCGCGCAAAGCTTCCGCTGGGTACGCCCGCTGCATCGTATTCTTGCCGTATTTGATGGCGCGGCCCTGGCAGGGGATTTTGATCTGGGCGGTGCGACTGTTGCCTTTTCCAACACATCATCCGGCCATCGCTTCCTGTCGCCGGAGCCCTTCACGGTTCTGAATTTCAGCGACTATATCGCCAAGCTGCGCGAGGCCCATGTCGTGCTGGACCCGGAAGAGCGCAAGCAGGCGATTCTGGATGGGTTGCGGTCGGCTGCGGATCGCGAAGGGCTGACGGTCAAGGACGATCCGGCGTTGTTGGAGGAAGTCACCAATCTGGTCGAATATCCAGATGTGCTGATCGGCAAGATCGACGATGAATTCATGGATGTCCCGGCAGAGGCGCTGTCGACCTCCATGCGGGCGCACCAGAAGTATTTCTCCCTGATCCGGCCCGATGGCAGTCTGGCCCCGCGCTTTGCCGTGGTTGCCAATATGAAGGCCGCCGATGGGGGCGCAAAGATTATCGCTGGGAATGAACGCGTCCTGCGCGCCCGCCTGGCCGATGCAAAATTCTTCTGGGACCAGGACCGCGCCACCAAATTGGAAGACCGCGTTGAAGACCTGAAAAAGGTCGTGTTCCATGCCAAGCTGGGCACGGTTGCAGAGCGGGTGGAGCGGATTGCTGCCCTTGCTGCAGAGCTGTCGAAATACATCCCTGATTGTGACCCGGTAGATGCCTGTCGCGCTGCAAAACTGGCGAAGGCTGACCTGACGACCGAAATGGTTGGTGAATTCCCGGAATTGCAGGGAATCATGGGCCGCTATTACGCACTGGCTCAAAATGAGAAACCTGCTGTTGCAGACGCGATTGCCCATCATTACTCGCCCGCCGGCCCGAATGATGCGTGTCCAACCGCGCCCTTGTCCGTTGCCGTCGCCCTAGCGGAGAAACTGGACACGCTGGTTGGCTTTTGGCTGATTGATGAGAAGCCAACAGGATCGAAGGATCCCTTCGCTCTGCGCCGTGCCGCCTTAGGTGTGATCCGTTTGATTCTTGAAAATGGAATTAAAGTTAATTTGAATCGAGTTTTTTTGGATCAGTTCATTATTTTGTCTAAAGAGAGCGATGCTCGGTCGGACAGAATAAGTTTAGAAGCGCAATTGGAAGCGGGAGTTGCAAAACCGCGCCTGCCAATTCACATGGCAGATGAGGTCGCCTTTCATTCGGATGAATCCGCTACTCACGTTTACACACGTTTTAATGATAAAATATCCGACCTCCTCTCCTTCTTCGCTGACCGCTTGCGAGTGCATTTGAAGGATGAGGGCGTTTCGCACAGCCTGATCCAGGCGCTGTTTGCGCTTGGGGATGAGGATGATCTGGTGCGTCTTGTCGCGCGGGTCCATGCACTGAAAGCCTTCCTGGAAAGCGAAGACGGGGCCAATCTGCTGACCGCCTATCGTCGGGCCGCAAACATCCTGCGGGCTGAGGAAAAGAAGGACGGTACGACCTATTTCGGCAAGCCGGATTCAGCATTGTTTGCCACGCCGGAAGAAACGGCACTGGCGGCTGCCTTGGATGCTGCTGAGGGCAAGGTTAAAGCCTGTATAAAAACGGAAGACTTTGCAGGGGCCATGGCTGCCCTGGCCGGGTTGCGCCAGCCGGTTGATGCGTTCTTTGAGGCCGTCATCGTCAATGCCGAAGAGGCGGACCTGCGACAAAACCGCCTGCTGCTGTTGGCGCGCATCCGCAGCGTGATGGGTACGCTTGCAGACTTTGGACAGATTGAAGGTTAATTGCGTGAGTTTCCTTTCGACGAACATACAAAACGAAAAGGGTTGGACGATACAATGACCAAATGGGTCTATGGTTTTGGGAATGGTAAGGCGGAAGGCGCGCGGGATATGCGCAATCTTCTGGGGGGCAAAGGCGCCAATCTGGCAGAAATGTCGAATATCGGTTTGCCGGTGCCACCGGGTTTCACCATATCGACCGATGTCTGCACCCATTACTATGCCAATGGCAAAACCTATCCGGCTGATCTGGAAGCGGAGGCTGAAAAGGCCCTGCTTGCGGTTGAAGAGATCGTTGGGGCCAAGTTCGGCGATGTGAAAAACCCGCTATTGGTCTCTGTCCGGTCGGGGGCGCGGGCCTCAATGCCCGGCATGATGGATACGGTTTTGAATCTGGGCCTGAATGACGAGACGGTGGAGGGCCTGGCCCAGCAATCCGGAGATCGTCGCTTTGCCATGGACAGCTATCGCCGCTTTATCCAGATGTACGGCAATGTCGTGCTGGATGTAGAACATTATCATTTCGAAGAAGCGCTGGAAGATATCAAGGACGAGACCGGCGCGGTTTCAGATACGGACCTGACTGCCGAGCATCTGACAACCTTGATAGAGCGTTATAAGAAACTGGTCGCGGATCAGTTGGGTAAACCTTTCCCCCAGGACCCGAAGGAACAGCTTTGGGGCGCCATCGGGGCGGTGTTTAATTCCTGGCAGACGCCCCGCGCGATCACCTATCGACGCCTGCATGATATTCCAGAAGAATGGGGCACGGCGGTCAATGTTCAGGCCATGGTCTTTGGGAATATGGGTAATACCTGCGCTACCGGTGTCGCCTTTACCCGCAACCCGTCGACCGGCGAAAACCTGTTCTATGGTGAATATCTGGTCAATGCACAGGGTGAAGATGTTGTGGCCGGCATTCGCACACCCCAGCATCTGACAATTGCCGGCAAGAAGGCCCATGGGTCCGATTTGCCAGCGATGGAAGAAGTGATGCCCGAAGTGTTCCAGCAACTGTGTGAGGTTCGCACTCTGCTGGAGACCCATTATCGCGACATGCAGGATATCGAATTCACGGTCCAGATGGGCAAGCTGTATATGCTGCAAACCCGGTCTGGGAAACGCACCAGCGCGGCGGCGATCCGCATTGCCTGTGAAATGGCAGACGAAGGATTGATCGACAGCCGCGAGGCCGTGATGCGGGTCGAACCGCAATCCCTGGATCAGATCCTGCATCCCCGCCTGGACCCTAAGGCAAAACGCGATGTCATCGCGAAGGGTTTGCCGGCTTCTCCCGGCGCGGCGTCGGGCATTGTTGTGTTCTCAGCAGATGAAGCCGAAAAGCTGGCGCAGTTGGGCGAAAAGGTGATGCTGGTTCGCATCGAAACCTCGCCTGAAGATATTCATGGCATGCATGCCGCTGAAGGCATACTGACCACACGCGGCGGGATGACCAGCCACGCGGCCGTGGTTGCGCGCGGCATGGGGCGCGCCTGTGTTGCGGGGGCTGGTGATATCCGCATCGACTATAAGTCCGGACGGTTCAGTGTACGCGACGTGATTGTCGCGGCGGGGGACTGGATCACCATCGACGGGTCGACCGGGGAAATCATGAAAGGGCGCGTGCCGACCGTTCAGCCGGAACTGTCTGGTGATTTTGCGCGCATCATGGAATGGGCTGACAGCCATCGTCGCATGGCCATCCGCGCCAATGCCGAAACGCCGGAAGATGTTGCGACCGCGCGCGGCTTTGGGGCAGAGGGTATCGGCCTGTGCCGGACCGAACATATGTTCTTTGAAGGCGACCGCATTTTGGCCGTGCGCGAAATGATTTTGGCGAATGACGAGGCCGGCCGCCGCAAAGCGCTGGCCCGCATTCTGCCGATGCAGCGCGGCGATTTCGAGGCGATTTTTGACATCATGAAGGGTCTGCCGGTCACCATTCGCCTGCTGGACCCGCCATTGCATGAATTTCTGCCCCGGGAAGAAGCAGAGTTCCAGGAGCTTGCCGCAAGCCTGGCGGTGGATGCGAAACTGGTACAGGCACGCGCCTCCCAATTGCATGAATCAAATCCAATGCTGGGTCACCGCGGGTGTCGGTTGCTGAACAGCTACCCGGAAATCTGTGAAATGCAGGCCCGCGCGATCTTCGAAGCTGCCGTTGCGGTTCAGAATAAATCAGGAGAGGCGGTGCTGTGTGAAGTGATGATCCCGCTGGTTTCCATCAAAAAGGAACTGGACCTGCTGCGCAGCCGCATCGAAGGGGTCGCAGCAGAGGTTGAGAAAGAAACCGGCATCGCCCCGAAGTACACGATCGGGACGATGATCGAATTGCCCCGTGCCGCATTGCGGGCGGAAGAAATTGCACAATCGGCGGAATTCTTCTCTTTCGGGACGAATGACCTGACGCAGACGACCTTTGGCATCAGCCGCGATGACAGCGCCACCTTTCTGAACGATTATCAGCGCTATGGCATCATAGAGCATGACCCGTTCCAGACCATTGACCGGGATGGCGTTGGTGAATTGATCGGTATCGCTGTGGAGCGTGGGCGTAAATCCCGCCCGGAAATCAAGCTTGGCATTTGCGGCGAACATGGCGGAGATCCGGCCTCCATCGCCTTCTGCGAGGAACTGGGGCTGGATTACGTGTCTTGCAGTCCGTTCCGGGTGCCGATTGCACGCCTGGCAGCCGCGCAAGCCTCTATACAGGCGGACCAAAAGTAGGCCGGGCTTCTGCTCCTATTTTGTTTCCAGTTGAGAGACCTTGCCCGGGGAACCGGTCAGGGTGATGCGGCTGTCGTATTGAACGCGGCTTGCGGGCAGGTGAATGCTGACCAGGGTGCCTGATCCAGGCGTGCTGGACAGGGTCAGATAGCCGCCATGTAATTCGGCCAGAATGCGCACCAGCGGCAGCCCCAATCCGGTTCCAGCTTGTTTGCGGGTATAGGCGCTGTTGACCTGGACAAAAGGTTGCAGCACCCGCTCCTGATCCTTTTGCGCAATTCCAATCCCGGTATCTTGCACAGCCAAAATCAACCCGCCATCCGGTGATGGGCGACTGGACAGGGTGATGGTTCCACCCTGGGGCGTGTATTTCACTGCATTTGACAGCAAATTCAGGATCATCTGACGTATCTTCCGCTCATCCCCGGAAATCGTGGGCGAGGAGGCCGGAACACTGATCGATACTGTAAGGCCTTTCTCCTGGGCGCTGTTTCGCACCATGTTCGTGCAGGCTTCTATCGTGCTGGTGACATCCATCAGAGATTCATGCAACTCCAGTTTACCCGCCTCAGCCTTTGACAGATCCAACAGATCGTTGGTCAGGGTTAGAAGGTGCTGCCCGCTTTCGCGGATATCATTGGCATATTCCGTCAGCATTTTTGGATCGGATACGATGCCGCTGGCAAGAATTTCCGAAAACCCGATGATGGAGTTCAGGGGCGTTCTGAATTCATGGCTCATATTAGCCAGAAACTGGCTCTTGGTGCGGTTCGCTGATAAGGCGGCGTCATGGGCGGATTTCAGTTCCATCGTGCGTTCCCGCACCCGCTTTTCCAGCCCGGCGCGAACATTATCCAGGTCTTGATCATGTTGCCGTTGTCGGTCGCGCATCCTGTTGAAGGCACGAAAAACTTCACCAATTTCGTCGTTACGCTGCACAGTTAACTCTTTTGCGTCGCTGCCATGTTCCGTTTGATTGATGACCTGGATCAGCTGGTTCAAGGAGGTGCCGATGGTGCGCCGATAGACCACGGACCCGACAATCGCCATCGCAACCAGCAGCAGGACTGATAGGAACGCAATGAAATACAGACGACTCCGCCTTGCAGATGTGACACGGGAGTCTGACATAATGATATGAACCGTGCCTAATGTAGTGGTACCTAAGTCACTGCCCAATTTAATGGGACGGTTGACGGAAAGGGACGGGTTTGGGTGTGCATCAGGCCTCATTTCCCGGTGCAGAGTCGTCTTGTCCGGGCGGCTGACTGCGACTTCTGCTACATCTTCATCCTGAATGACATTGTTCAGAAGTGCTGTGACACTGGACAGGTCCGATCGCGCCAGCGGGTGGGCCAGGACAACAGACAGGTTGGTGCCGATACGCTGGGCTTTCTGGCTCAGGTCGCTGACGGCGGTGCGATAGGTGAAAATTTCGAATACGGCGATGAAGAAAGCCAGTGTCACAATTACGGCAGGAATATAGGCGCCCAGAAACCGGCTGTGAACAGATCGACGAATGCCTGTTGAGGCAGGTTGAGACTCATCCTGCGGCATAACCCAGATCAATTCCTTTGTCTTAAAATACCATCGTCCACAGGATTGTGGTTTTTAGCAAGGGCGATCTGACTGTTAAGGCTAGGCCGCTTGTCCCGGCATCCTATATCAGGCCGTTCAGCCGCGCGAGCTCCAGATAGACAGCACTTTGATCCTTGTCGCCATCGCCGTGGCTGACCGTGTCCTCATACAGACCAGTCGTCAGTTCAGAGACGGGTAAGGTCGCGTTGATTGTCTCTGCAAAGGCCATTGCGGTGCGCAGGTCCTTCAATTGATAGCGGGAAAGGCCGCCGGGCTTCCAGTTGCCAACACACATCCGCTCCCCATGTTGTTGCAGGATCGTTGAATCCGCAAATCCGCCCAATAAAGCTGCACGGACAGCGGCAGGATCGGCCCCCCCCATTTTCGCGAAGATCAATGCCTCTGCAACAGTGGCCAATGTATTCCCAACGATGATCTGGTTTGCCAGTTTGGCCAATTGTCCGGTGCCCGCGGGTCCGATGCGGGTGGGGCGACCCATTGCCTTGAAGGCTGGGACAAGGGCATCAAAAGCAGTTTGTTCGCCGCCCGCCATGATGGCCAAAGTGCCGTCTGTTGCCCCCTTTTCCCCCCCTGATACCGGGGCATCCAGATATCCAATCCCGCACGCTGTGGCTTTTTCTGCCTGATCCCGCGCGGTTTCGACAGGAATGGATGACATAACCACCAGATTGGCGCCAATCTTCATCGCAGGCAGCACCGGCGCGCCATGATCCCCCGTTTCATACAGGACATGATCGCATGTTGGGCCGTCGCTCAGCATGATGATTACGGCATCGCAATCCTGTGCAACCTCTGCGGCGGTTGGGGCGGTCTCCACGCCAAATTCCAGCAAGGCCTGAGTTTTTGATGAAGACCGATTCCACGCCCTGACCTTAAAGCCAGCACGGGCCAGGTTCTTCGCCATGGGCGCACCCATAATGCCGGTGCCGATAAAGCCGATAATACCGCCGTCTTTCATTTTACGCGCTTCCTTTGATTTGTTTTCATCTTAAGTGATTATCGGGACTGTGCCGTTTGACAAAGGGTTTTTCCAGATCAAACCGAAGCCTTGGATAAAAACATCGCACAGAGCTTGCCGACCCACCCCCGAGGCGCATAGGGTTTGTCACATTTCGTTTCAGTACAAGGATCACATCAGATGAGTGTTACCGGACAATGCACGATGCGTCATGGCGGGCGCATTCTGGCGGATCAATTGCGTGCACAGGGGTGCCGGCGGGTGTTTCTGGTGCCGGGGGAAAGCTATCTGGCGGTCCTGGATGGCTTGTATGATGTGCCGGAGATTGAACCGGTTGTGTGCCGCCAGGAAGGCGGTGCGGCCATGATGGCAGATGCCCATGGGAAACTGACGGGGGAGCCCGGCGTCTGTTTCGTCACCCGTGGCCCCGGCGCGACAAACGCCTCTGCCGGGGTGCATATCGCCTATCAGGATTCCACGCCCATGATTCTGTTTATCGGTCAGGTTGGCAGCGACATGGTGGATCGGGAAGCCTTCCAGGAAGTGGATTATCGCCAGATGTTTGCGCCCCTGGCAAAATGGGCGGCCCAGATTGATCGGGTGGATCGTATTCCCGAATATGTCAGTCAGGCCTATCATATCGCCCAATCTGGGCGTCCGGGCCCTGTCGTTCTGGCCCTGCCGGAAGATATGCTGCGGGAATCGGTGGTTGTGAAAGATGCTGTGCGGGCAAATCCTGCCAAGGCGCGACCAGGTCAGGATGATATGTCGCAATTGGCACATCTGCTGAAAATGGCGGAGCGACCGATCATGATGGTGGGAGGCCCCGGTTGGTCCAATCAGGTCCGCCAACAGGTAGAGGCTTTTTGTGATCGTGCGGCACTGCCGGTTTGCAGCTCTTTCCGCACACAGGATTACATCGACAATCGCCATCCCAGTTATGTTGGGCACAGCGGTATAGGCCCCATTCCCAGCCTGAAGTCAGCGATTGAAGATGCGGATCTTCTGATTGTTGTTGGGGCGCGTTTAGGGGAAATGACGACCAGCGGCTATAGTCTGGTTGAAAGTCCGAATCCAAAGCAGACCCTTGTTCATATCCATCCCAGCGCGTCGGAAATCGGGCGGGTCTATCGCCCGGAACTAGCCATCGTATCGACCGCACAGGGTTTTGCCGAAGCCCTGTCACAGGTTGATGTTGCACCCATGAAACGGGATCAAGACCGTGTTGGCAAATTGCATGAAGCGTATTTAAGCAGCCTGACACCCATCGAAACGCCAGGGGACGTGAAGATGGAAGAGGTCGTCAAACATGTCGATGCGTCCACAGATGATCGCGCGATTATCTGCAATGGGGCGGGCAATTATGCAGGCTGGGTGCATCGCTATTATCAGTTCCGGTCCTTCCGGACGCAGTTGGCACCCACATCCGGTTCCATGGGCTATGGACTGCCTGCGGCCGTGGCGGCAAAGCTGGATGCACCGGATCAGGAGGTGATCTGTTTTGCCGGGGACGGCTGTTTCATGATGCATGGCCAGGAACTGGCGACAGCAATGAAGCACAATCTGGATATCACGATCATCGTTTCCAACAATAGCACCTATGGAACCATTCGCATGCATCAGGAGCGGGATTATCCCCGGCGTGTGTCTGGGACCGATCTCAGCAATCCGAATTTTGCGAAATTGGCGGAAGCCTATGGTGCCTGGGGCACAAGGGTTGAGCGGACGGCTGATTTCCCAGCCGCCTTTGCAGCGGCGCGCGCATATAAGGGGCCGGCATTGATCGAATTGATGACATCGCCTGAAGCGATCTCCTTTGGCACGACGATAACAAAATTGCGCGGCGGTGCGTGATGCCGGACGTTGTAATCGTTGGTGGGGGCGTGATTGGCAGTGCAATAGCGTATTTTCTTGCACTGGACCCTGATTTTCAAGGCACCGTGACGGTGTTCGAGCGGGATCCCAGCTATGAATTTTCCACATCTGCCCGGTCTGTCGCATCGATCCGTCAGCAATTTTCAACACCGGAGAACATCGCCATCTCCCGCTATGGCTATGATTTCCTAACCCAGGTTGGCTATCATTTGGGGATTGAGGGCGACGCCCCTGACATCCAGTTTCATGAAGGCCGGTATTTGTTTCTAGGCGATGAGTCTCAGCAGGGGGCTTTTGACAAAATTCTGACCATTCAGCGTGACAGTGGCGCTGAAGTGGATCGATTTGTCGGGCCCGATGCCATTGCAAAGAAGTTTCCCTGGTTGAACGCTCAGGATCTGGTCGTTGCCCATGTCGGTTTGTCGCGAGAGGGATGGTTCGACGGCTATGCCTTGACCCGCGCCTTTCGGAAAAAGGCCATTTCAATGGGGGTCGTATATCGCGAGGCGGAAGTCACAGGGTTTAAGCGTGAAGGCGGACGCCTGACTGCGGCGGTTACAAACATGGGGGAAGTTGTGCCCGCCGGTGCCTTTGTAAATGCAGCCGGAGGCCGAGCCCGATGGGTGGCGGACATGGCAGGGATTGCGGACCTTCCGGTCTCTCCCCGCAAGCGCTGTGTTTTCTACTGTGAAAGCCGCGATCCAGTGCCGCAAGACCTGTTGGTGATTGATAGTTCGGGCACGTATTTTCGGGCAGAAGGGAAGGGGTTCCTGTGCGGTCGCTCCCCAAATCCCGGGGAAGAGGATCCAGAGAACACCGACTTTGATGTCGCCTATGATCAGTTTGAAGAATATCTGTGGCCCACATTGGCGCATCGGGTGCCCGCCTTTGAGGCCATCCGGCAGGTTTCTGCCTGGGGCTGTCATTATGCGATGTGCTTGCTGGATGCCAATTCCATTCTAGGGCCCCATCCAGACCTTACGAATTTCTATTTTGCTAATGGGTTCAGCGGGCATGGCATGCAGCAATCCCCTGCGGTCGGGCGTGGAATTGCGGAAATGATAACCCATGGAGCATATCGCAGCATCGATTTATCCGTTTTTGGATATGAACGCATTGCGGCAGGGCGGCCGCTGGAAGAAACAGAGGTAATATAGATCATGGAAGTCCTAAATATTGAATTGTTCAGTGCGTTTCTGCTTGCTTCGGCACTTCTGGTTCTGATGCCCGGGCCCGTCGTGACCCTGGTTATTGCCAATAGCCTGAAGCATGGTACCCGCTATGGTATCAGCACCAGCCTGGGGGCGAATTTCGGGACCGCGATATTGCTGATAGCGGGCGCGATCGGTCTTACCGCCGCCCTGACACTGATGTCGGAACTGTTCGATATTGTGCGATGGGTGGGTGCTGCCTATCTGATTTACCTGGGTATCAAGGAATGGCGATCCTCAGCGGCGGTTTTGCAGGATGCCAAGGCGAACCGGCGGAAATCGTTCAAGCGGACGTTCATACATGGTTTCCTGACCGGGTTGACCAATCCCAAAACCATCGTGTTTTACATCGCCTTCTTTCCGCAATTCATCGACGCTGGATTGCCGCCAGCCCCACAGGTTGTGATCATGACGGCAAGCTTTATTGGCGTGGCCATTTTGTTGGACGGTAGTTATGCCCTGATGTCCGGGCGTATTCGACCCTATCTGATGGATGCGAAACGGGCCGTGCTGCGCGCCCGCATCACGGGGACTTTATTATTGGCGACGGGCATCGGGTTGGCCCTGGCCCGCCGTCCTGTATAAAGACCTTCGCATAGATGCTTCCCCCCAAGCGTTCTGCGCTGTACAGTGCCGATAGCGCATCGGATTGTTGGTGCGAAATGATCTTGTTTGGAGGGATGTTCACAATGATGCGCTTTTTGAAAACTGCTGCCTTGGTGACAGGTTTATTGGTTGGGTCCTTAACCTTTTCAGGGATTGCTGTGGCGCAATCATCGGACGACGGGGCGTCTTTGACCGCGCCTGGTCGGTATTTGACCATGCCGACGACTATTGATGGCAAACCTGGGACATTAATGGTCGATACGGCCTTTGGGCGCACCTGGATGCTGGTGAAATCCGACAAAGGGGCGATGGTTTGGCAGCGTGTGTTCATCGATAGTAAGTCGGAAGAAGTGCCTGAAGGCATGACCCGTCGCCCATCGCGGGTCAAACAATAGCGGCAGTGGATCGTTGATCCAGTCCGTGGGGAAGGGGGTGTAGGGTGCCCGAGTCGCTGGTGGATGAGTCGCTGGTGGATGCTCCAGACAGGTCCTTTATTGATTTTCCCTTTCAAGCGAGCGCCGGTCTGGCTGCACGCGCCCGCATTGGCGCCGTGGTTCTGGCCAGCGATCACACCGTAGAGCATGAATTCTGGGAGATGGTTGCCCAGCCCGGCGTGGCGGTCCATTTCACCCGTATTGCTAGTTCAGCCATCATAACGCCCACAACCCTGGCAGCGATGGAAGACACCATCGCCAGTCAGGCCGCGCTTATTTTGCCCGATGCGCAATTGGATGTGCTGGCCTATGCCTGCACGTCGGCCAGCATCGTGTTGGGTGAAGATCGGGTCTTCGGTCAAATCAAAAAGGGTCGTCCGGAAGCGCGACCCAATACTCCAATAACGGCTGCCTTTGCGGCATTCGACTCGTTGGATGTCTGCCGAATTGCTGTATTGACCCCCTATACGCGTGACGTAAACGAGCTTGTGCGTGGATATATAGAGGCACGGGGCTACACAGTTCCTGTCTTCGGGTCCTTCAATGAACCCGATGACAATATCGTAGCCTGCATCACGACAGACAGTCTGCGCCGGGCCGTCTTGGCTTTAGGCAAGCGCGACGATGTCGATTGCGTTTTTGTCTCCTGCACCAGCGTTCGATTGGCCGATGCTATTGCATCGCTGGAAGCGGAATTGGGCAAACCCGTCCTGTCATCCAATCAGGTTCTTGCCTGGCACAGCCTGAGGCTTGCCGGTATTCAGGATCAATTGGCGCAATGGGGACGGTTGTTTACACTATGACACTTGCATAATGCAGCTGTCCGGCTCAAAGTTGCACTGCAACATAAGGACCGCCCCCGAAACGAGGGGCGGCCAGCCATGCGGGAAAGGAGACGGCGATGTTTAAGACCATCGGCGTCATCGGTGCAGGTCAGATGGGTCATGGGATCGCCCATGTCTCTGCCTTAGCCGGTGCAAAAGTGCGCTTATTGGACATTTCACAGGATGCATTGTCCATCGCACTGGAGAAAATCAAGGAGTCCATGGACAAACAGGCACGGCGTGGCCTGATTGATGCGGCGGAAATCGCCCCGGCTCTTGCGCTTATTCAGACTGGCACAGACTATGGTATGCTGTCTGATTGCGAAATGGTGATTGAATCCGCCACAGAGAATGAAGAGGTCAAACGCGAGATACTGAAATCCGCGACGGCGGCAATGAGTGATCAGGCCTATCTGGCGACCAATACGTCTTCGATTTCCATCACGCGGTTGGCGGCGATTACCGATCGCCCGGATCGCTTCTGCGGCTGTCATTTCATGAATCCAGTTCCATCAGTGCCGCTGGTGGAACTGGTGCGGGGACTGGCGACAAAAGATGAAACTTTTGAAAAGTTTAAATCCTATGCAGAGGCCCTGGGCAAAACTGTTGCCGTATCAGAGGATTTTCCAGGCTTTATCGTCAACCGTATTTTACTGCCGATGATCAATGAGGCGATTTACACGCTGTATGAGGGGGTAGGCAGTGTAACCGCCATTGATACCGCCATGAAGCTGGGGACGCGCCATCCCCTTGGGCCATTGGAGCTTGCTGATTTCATCGGGCTGGATACGTGTTTTGCGATCCTGTCCGTGTTGCATGCGGATCTGGCGGATGCGAAATACCGCCCCTGTCCCCTGTTGGTCAAATATGTCGAGGCGGGCTGGTTGGGTGTCAAAACCGGGCGGGGTTTCTATGATTATGCGGAAGATATTCCCCGCCCGACACGTTGACCCTGACAAATGACAGGCCCGGTTAACAGCCCGATGCTTCAGCCCCATCGTGGCATGATGGTGCTGGTTGCGTTGATCGGACTGGCGGCAGTCAGTCACGGTGTTATCTTTGTGCGATTGGCGGGGGATGCGCCAGCCTTGCTGATTGCCGCGGCGCGGGTTGGAATTGCGACATTGGTTTTTCTGCCCTTTGCCTTGTATGGAATGCGTGGATCGGTCCGTGCCGTGCGGCCATCAGGCTTGGTGTTGATCGGTTTTTCTTTAGTGTCCGGCCTGTTTCTGGCCGTGCATTTCGCAAGCTGGATTGAATCTGTCCAACGCCTGACTATTGCTGAAAGCGCTTTGTTGGTCAGCCTGTCACCGATTTGGGTGGTCGTGGCTGAAACAGCACTTGGTCGCGGGCGACCGCCAAACGGGGTGCTGATCGGGATTCTGTTATGCCTTGTAGGATTGACCCTGATCGGGTGGGACGGGCTTAGAAATCCACAAGGGGATCCTGTCGGGTTGTGCCTTGCCACGCTGGGGGGCATGGCCATGGCGGGCTATCTGATGATTGGAAAACATGTCCGTCAGTATCTGGAAACCAGTCAATACGTGACGCTGTGTTATGGCAGTGCCGCTGTCACGCTGATCATCGCAGGCCTGGTTATGGGCGTTTCGGTGTCCGGTCTGGGGCAACAGGCATGGTTGGCGATTTTGGCATTAGGCCTTGTCAGCCAGGTGATCGGTCACACATCGTACAATCATTCCCTGGGTCGGGTTTCCCCCATTTTTGTAGCGATTTGCCTGTTGGGGGAGCCGATCATCGGCGGCTTTCTGGGATTGGTCTATTTTAACGAAGCAATCCCGGCAATGACCCTTTTGGGCGGCGTTCCAATCCTGGTGGGTCTGTGGTGTGCAATCCGCGCGGAGATGGGTAGAGTTGGTTAGAGAAAAACCTGCGCGAACGGATCTGTGTGCGACGACGTATTTGCTGAAAACACAAATGGTTAGAGCATTATGTGTGAGCGCTTGCGAGCACATAATGCTTTAGGCTGGTGGTATATCGGTTTGCGCTAATTGGAACTTTACCGTAACCGATGTGCCAATCCCTTTCTCGCTGGTCAACGTCACGACGCCACCATGCATCTGAACCAGAGATTCGACGATTGCCAGACCCAGACCTGTGCCGCCCGACGGGCGAATATAGGTTTCCGTCTCTTGATGAAAAGGTTGCATGACCCTGGCTAGGTGGGTTTCACCAATGCCAATTCCACGATCAGCAATTTCAATGGCGACCATGCCATTTTCCGTGGTGGCGCTAACGGTGATTGTGGAATGTTCGTAGGCGAATTTACAGGAATTGGTCAATAGATTCAGCAGGACCTGCCTGAAGGCAGTGCGATCAGCCCAAACCATCAGGTCTGGATCCAGCATATTGGCAATCGTCAGATTCCGGCGCTCCAAGGGTTGGTGAATCAGTTTTTCCAGCGATGTCAGTTCTTCTGACGCATTGATCGCCCGCATGGCTAGATCACGTTCGCCTGCTTCGATTTTGGAATAGTCCAGCAATTGATTGATCAGTTCCAGCAGGTGGCGACCGCTGTCATTGATATCCATTGCATATTCCTGATTGCGGTTCTGTTTAATCTGGCCGCTGCCAATCAGTTCTGAAAACCCGATGATGGCATTCAGGGGGGTGCGCAATTCGTGGCTCATATTTGCCAGAAATACGGATTTTGCGCGATTGGCGGCTTCTGCCTCCCGGGCCAGATGTTCGGCTTCTTCCTTGGATCGATACAGGCTTTGTTCCCGCTCTGCGACTGCTTCGGCAAAGTAGGCGGCGGCCTGTCCAATATCAGCGATTTCATCCTGACCATCCACAGGGATTGGCACGGACTGGCCACTAACCCGGGCGATCAGGGAGTCCCGCAGGGCATTCAGGCGCCGGACGATACGTTTGCGCACATAGAGCGACAGGATGATGACAGCCGCAATGCTTCCCCCCATCACGCCAAGTAAAATCAGCCATTTTGAATAAGCGATTTCCTTGAATGCCAGAGAGCTTTTAAGCGTATCTTCACGCAACACTAAGGTCAGGTCTGCAACAGAACCGACAAACCGGTTGGCAAGGAATATGTTTGAATTCAGCAATCCTTTGAGATTGGTTAACAATTCCAGCCGTTTGCGGACCAGACCAAAGATCCCCCTATCCCCTTCAATCAGCCACCGTGCCTCGCCTTCCAAGCCCCGCAGTCTCTCAATCATATCCTTTGTCAGATAAGGTTCGAATACCACCGATGCGTTTTGGGCGGTTGCCAGAAAACCGGCGGCCCTGTCGTTTGCCTGTTCCACAAGGACATCAGAATCAAAGGTGCGAACGGCCAGGACATTGATCAGTGCTGCTTCCATTGGTCGGTACCATTTCTGGTGCAATGTACCGTTCCCGGGCAATTCAGCATGCAGATCAATTGAACCCATCGCTAAGATCGCGTCATCCTGCGCCTCTTGCAGGCGGTCCATGATGGACCGTGCGGTGGCATAGGTTTCGATCAATCTGCCTTCAACCGTAATGCGTTCACTGACTGTTTTATCCAGTGTTTCCAGGTTTTGCACCAGCGCATCACGGCTTTGTCGGATACGATCAATCAACTGGGCGGCCGTTTCTGATACCCCAACCAGATTCTGTAAATCGTTCAAATAGGCGTCCAGAAGTTTGATCTGGTCGGTGATGCGATGATTTACCGCCTCTTTGCGCAGATGGGTTTCAACGGAACTGAGCGCGGGCGCCGTGGATGCGATGGCCTGCGCTGTCTGGCCAATACGGGACGCTGCAATCAGTTCCGGGACGGTTGTCGTTGCGATGTGGTCATAGCCGCGCCGCATGTCATCAAAACTGAGCACTGCCGTCAGCAAAGCCCCGCATGTCACCAATCCAAAAAGGGATATGGCGATGACCAGGCGAACTGAAATCAGGGACCACCGCATTTCTATCGGCTTTCAAAACAAGCGCGAAGGCTGGAATACATTTCCATTGAAATAGGGAAGTCAGAAAACAGTAAAGGGTTCACAGAAAACTGAGCATTGAACAAATTCGCGCGTTCCCCGCGTGTCAACGCCCCCCCGCACAGCATTCAATCTCTTTCTTTGTTCCCTGCGCCAAAGTACAATAATGCGCAGTATGGAGCCAATTTGTCCAACTTTAGCGCAGTGGTGGCGTGTATAAAAGACCACCATCTGACCAAAGGGCATTTAAACCTCTTTCAAGCCCCATGGAAGAGTTTTTGCCTAATGTGCGATCATAAATCTCGCTGTAAGAGCCAACCTGTTTCAATCCCTGATAGGCCCAATCCCGGGGCAGACCCAGTGAGTCGCCGATATCAGGCACAACACCCAGAAGGCGCTGAATTTCCGGTTCCGCGGAATTCAGAAAAGTATCGACGTTTTGCTGCGTGATGCCATTTTCTTCCGCCATCATGGTGGCATAAATCGTCCATTGCACGATGTCATACCATTGTGGATCATTTTCCCGAACGGCGGGTCCCAGAGGTTCTTTAGAAATGATGTCATGGAAAAGGACAAAACTGGAGGGATCAGCAGCCCGGTTCAAGCGCTGTGACACCAGCGCCACCCTGTCTTGTGTCATCAGATCGCATACCCGTGCAAAAAAAGCGTCATAAACACCTTCGACGGACTGGAATGTGATGATTTTCAGGTTCAAATTGTTCGTGGCAACCAGATCACGCAGATTTTCAATGGTGGTCGTTCCATCGCTGACACAGACGGAATAGGTTTTATCGCCAATAAGATCCGCAACAGAGTCTAAGCCGACGGATCGATGAGCAAGAAAGCCCTGGCCGTCATAAAACAGGGGATGTGTGAAGGCCAGTTTCAGGTCGATATCCCGTCCGGCGGTCCAGGTCGTATTGGCCATAAGGACATCGAACGCATCCGCATTAAGGGCCTCGAACCGCGTTACGTAGTTAACCTCAATATATTCTACAGCATCGGCATTCCCCAGAATAGCAGCTGCCATGAATCGACAGAAATCCGGGAAAAATCCTTGCCAGTGCCCTTGCAGGTCGATCTCTGAAAGCCCAACCCCACTGTTGACGACGCCACAGCGCAACAGACCCCTGTCTTGAACTGTTTCCAGTGTGTTGGCCGAAGCTTGAGTACCAAATGAAAGGGCAAAAAGAATGCCGATGATACTGCTAAAGCGCCAGACTGGCATAAACCCCCCACAGTTTTTTGCGCAAAAACCGCGCATTTGTAATGTTTTTGAACAGAGACTTTAATCAACTTCGTTAACGATAACAACTACTGTGAAAGCCGCAATTATTTGGTGTTCACAATATCGTTAGCAGCGAATCCGGCGAACAGAAAACGGGCGTTCGACCCTGTGGATCGAACGCCCGATTTGTTCTCAAGCCCCTTGGTCGAGGGAAGCACACCGGGTGGTGTGTCTCACCCTCGATTAGCCGATCCTGGTGAGGTTTTCACCTGAATGCGGCGGCTTGAAGGACGCGCGCGAGGCTCCGAATCGACAGTCAGGACGTCTGGCGTCGTCCCGGTGACGATGCTGCCACAGCCAAAGCCGTAGCGGCTTCACGGAGCCTCCGGAGAGCGAGGCCTCCCACGCGTCAGCGCAGTGTCGTGAACATCAATGACGATCCAGTGCGGCTTTTGGTCCGATCCGATGTCCTGGTCACCCTGGCAAAGCACCTGGTCTTCGGGTCATTCTACTCGCCGCCACGCCGGTCGCGTTTCCCAAGGGGGAGATGCGTCGCCCGCGCGGGTATCTGTCACAGAGACCACCGATCTTTCCGGATGCAAGAATGTCCCGGTTGCCCAAAACATCGCAAGCCCGTCCAGCCGACAGTCACCCCATTCGGCCCTTCATGAAACGCCATCCGCGAGAATGATGTTTCGAACCGTCTGGCGTTGTTGTGGTCAAAATCCCAAAGGGCCTTGAGCCACCCCTCCATCTCTTTATCTATGCTCTCACTGAACCAGAAGTTCAGTAACAAGAACAAAAATTAAAGACTGAAGTCACAACAACCGCGTTGATAAAATCTTGCGTTCGCATTACAACGAAGTCTACAAAAAAGTAATAACAATGTAAAAAAAGTTGTTGAGTGTATTTATACTTAATAACAATTTAATAACAATTTACTCACAGACTTATCCACAATTGTTTAATGCGGTTTTTTAACCGCCTGTTTTGTTTGGATTTTCTGTATAGCGCCGGGTCTATTTGAGGTGCCGTAATCCTGCTGCAATGCAAAACATTTTGACAGTTCGGGCTGAGACCTTACTGTGTGCGCAGCCGCTGAGGCGAGTAGTCAAAAAAGGTATCAAAGCATGACGACGGAAAATCGACCGCTATCTCCGCATTTGCAGATTTATCGTTGGCAGTGGACCATGGCCTATTCCATCCTTCATCGCGCGACGGGTATTGCGCTGGGGGTTGGGACGTTGCTTTTGGTCTGGTGGCTGGTGGCGCTGGCGACAGGGCCTGAAGCCTTCGGGAGTGCGCAAGCCGTTATGGGCAGCTTCTTTGGTCGACTGTTCTTGTTCGGCTGGACCTTTGCCTTGTTTTATCATCTTGCAAATGGTGTTCGACATCTGGTCTGGGATACAGGCCATGGATTTGATCTGGATGTGGCCCAAAGGACAGGACATGCCGTGCCCATCGTGGCGGCGTGCCTGACATTGGTAACATGGATCATTGGGTATTTCGCCATTTGACGCTGGTGGCGTAAGAGACAACAGGGGATATACAGATGAGTTTGAAGACACCGCTTGGCCAGGTGCGCGGACTGGGATCGGCCCGCAGTGGAACGCATCATTGGTGGATGCAGCGTGTGACAGCGGTGGCGCTGGTGCCGCTGACGCTGTGGTTTATCCTTTCAATGGTGGGGCATGCCGGGGCAGAGCATGGCGAAATGGCTAACTGGCTCGCTTCTCCCTTCAACGCCATTATGATGGTGTTGCTGATCGGTGCGACATTCCATCACCTGCAATTGGGTTTGCAAGTCGTCATAGAGGACTACATCCATGGCGAAGCCGCAAAAGTTGGTGTCATGCTGGTGGTCAAGCTGGCCTCTGTCGCGCTGGCGGTTGCTGCGGTGTTTGCGGTGCTGAAGGTGGCCTTTACCGCCTGATGCGCGGAAAACGCTGCTTGTTGAAAACACGGACTAACCCGAAAGAGGGATCCGAGAATGACTGAAGCCTATACCGTGATTGATCATTCCTATGACGTCGTCGTCGTGGGGGCTGGCGGCGCCGGGTTGCGTGCCACGTTTGGACTGGCAGAAAAAGGTCTGAAGACAGCCTGTGTCACCAAGGTGTTCCCGACCCGCTCTCATACCGTTGCAGCGCAGGGAGGGATTTCGGCAGCTCTGGGCAATATGGGCCCGGATGACTGGCGTTGGCACATGTATGACACTGTCAAAGGGTCTGACTGGTTAGGCGACCAGGACGCGATCGAATATATGGTGCGCGAAGCCGCGCCCGCGATTGTCGAACTGGAACATTATGGCGTGCCTTTCAGCCGCACCGAAGACGGCAAGATCTATCAGCGACCCTTTGGCGGCATGACAACGAAATTCGGAGAAGGTCCGGCGGCACAGCGCACTTGTGCCGCCGCCGACCGGACCGGACACGCGATGTTGCATACGCTGTATCAACAATCGCTGAAGCATGACGCGGAATTCTTTATCGAATATTTCGCCATCGACCTGATCATGGATGACGATGGCTCTTGCCGGGGCGTCCTCGCCTGGAACCTGGATGACGGGACGCTGCATCGCTTTAACGCAAAACAGACAGTGCTGGCGACCGGCGGTTACGGCCGCGTCTTCTTCTCAGCGACGTCTGCCCACACCTGCACAGGCGATGGCGGTGGCATGGTGCTGCGCGCCGGTCTGCCGCTGCAGGATTGCGAATTCGTTCAGTTCCACCCGACGGGCATTTACGGGGCGGGGTGTCTAATCACTGAAGGCGTGCGCGGGGAAGGCGGCTATCTGACCAATTCAGAGGGCGAGCGCTTTATGGAACGCTATGCGCCGTCTGCTAAGGATCTGGCCAGCCGGGATGTTGTCTCCCGCTCTATGACCATGGAAATCCGGGAAGGCCGGGGCGTTGGTGCGAAAAAGGATCATATCCACCTGCATCTGGAACATCTGTCCCCGGCGGTCATCCATGAGCGCCTGCCTGGCATTGAAGAAACCGCGAAAATTTTTGCCGGTGTCGATGTGACCAAGGAGCCGATTCCGGTTATCCCGACCTGCCATTATAATATGGGCGGCATTCAGACCAATTATCATGGTGAGGTTGTCACTCTGAAGGACGGGGATCCGAATTCTCCCGTTCCGGGTCTGATGGCGGCGGGGGAAGCGGCATGCGTATCCGTTCATGGGGCAAACCGCTTGGGATCCAATTCCTTGCTGGACCTGGTCGTGTTTGGGCGTTCTGTCGCCAATCGATGCGCAGAAACCGTGGATCCGACGGAAAAGACGCGGCCTTTGACTAAGGATGCGACTGATGCGGCAATTGATCGTTTTGATCGGCTGCGTCATGCCAAAGGATCGACCACGACTGCGGCACTTCGCGGGCGTATGCAGCATGTTATGCAGAATAACTGTGCTGTGTTCCGCACCGGCGAAGTCCTGCAGGAAGGCATTGATGAATTGAAGAAGATCTGGGCCGATAAGGACGATATCTCTGTTTCTGATCGCGGCATGGTCTGGAATTCCGATCTGGTGGAAACACTGGAATTTGAAAACCTGATCGGCCAGGCCATGGTCACTATTGTTGGCGCGGAAAACCGCAAGGAAAGCCGCGGCGCGCAAGCCCGGGAGGATTATTCCGAGCGGAACGACAAGGAATGGATGAAACACACCCTGGCCTGGCTGAATGAGGACGGAACGGTGAAACTGGATTATCGCCCCGTTACGATGAGCCCGATGACCAATGATGTTCAGGCCATCCCGCCCAAGGCCCGCGTTTATTAAGAGCATTCGTGAAACGAGGATTATAGGTTATGGCTGAATTCGCACTGCCTGCTAATTCAAAGATTGGTAAAGGGGCATCCTGGCCGGTTAAATCCGGTGGGAAGAATGTCCGGAAGTTCAATATCTATCGCTGGAACCCGGATGATGGGAAGACGCCCCAGGTCGACACCTATGAGGTGGATCTGGATGAATGTGGCCCAATGGTTCTGGATGCGCTGATCAAGATTAAGAATGAGGTGGACCAGACCCTGACTTTCCGTCGCTCCTGTCGTGAGGGAATTTGCGGGTCCTGTGCGATGAATATTGACGGCACCAACACGCTGGCCTGTACCAAGTTCATCGATGATGTGAAGGACGAGGTGAACATCTATCCACTGCCCCATATGAAGGTGGTCAAGGATCTGGTGCCAGACCTGAATAATGCTTATGCCCAGTTGGCTTCTGTTGAGCCATGGCTGAAATCCAAAACACCGCCCCCGCCTGACAAGGAGCGGCTGCAGACACCCGAAGACCGGCGCAAGCTGGACGGGCTGTACGAATGCATTCTGTGCTTTTCCTGCGCCACGTCCTGCCCAAGCTATTGGTGGAACAGCGAGCGTTATCTGGGCCCCGCTGTTCTGTTGCAGGCCTATCGTTGGCTTGTCGATAGTCGGGATGAGGCGACTGGTGAAAGACTGGATAATCTGGAAGATCCCTTCCGGCTGTATCGCTGTCACACCATTATGAATTGTTCCAAGACCTGCCCGAAAGGTCTGAACCCGGCCAAGGCAATTGCGGAAATCAAGAAGATGATGATCGCGCGGCAAGGGTGATGGGGTAGACGAACAGGTTTGTATAATAAGAAACGGAGCCTTCAGGCTCCGTTTTTTGTGACTTTAAAAGGCAATGCATAGAAAAGCCTGCCGCTGTTGAATTCTTACTGAGGCCCACCTGCCGCTGGCGCAATATTGATGACGTCGTCAGCGTTTGGTTCCTGCGCAACCTGTTGGCCTGGTGTTGTGGTCGCAACCAGCACGGCGGCAGATGCAATCAGGATGGCAAAAGCGGCAATGATCCATTTGCTGGATCGTAAACATGTTTTTTCGGTAATACCTGTTCGGGTCCAAGGGCTGGTCGTCGGATGGGAGTGAGACTTGGCATGTTGCGGATGGAATCCGAAGTCACTGCGGTTTATGCCACAGTCCTTTAATGCCTGGCCAAGCTCCCTCCTTGGCCTTTCCAGATAGGGACTCGTCATGCTGGATATGATCCTTAAAGCGCGCGATTATAGTTTGTCATATGCCGACCCCAAAAAGGCAGCCGCCTTATACCACAGATAGATGTGTGACGGAACCGTGAATCTTGCCGCCCAACCCAGCTATTGGCCCCAGAAAATTAAGGAAAATGACCCTGTGCTGCGATGGAAAATAAGATCATATTCTGGTCCAATTACACCCGCTGGAGGATAAGATGTTTCTACCGGAAGTATTTAATTTAACAGAGTCTGAAAGGATATTATCGGATATTGCGAAAAATAGTTTTGGGCTCTTGATCAGCGCCGGAGATTCCGCCGAACACATTCCCTTTACGACGCCTTTACCAATGATAATCGACGGTGCGGTTTTGTACGGCCATATGGCACGGGCGAACCCACATTGGCGGCTGTTTGACGGGGAGCGTGTGGCCCAGGCGGTTTTTATGGGGCCGCATGCTTATATTTCGCCAACCTGGTACCCGGATCCGTCAAAGTCCGTTCCAACCTGGAACTATACGCTGGCCCGTGTCATTGGGCGCCCAAAAGTGTTGGATGATGACGCAAAAATAACGTGGTTGATGAATACGCTGTCCCACAAATACGAAGGGGATGGGGGATGGGCGCCTGATCTCACCGATCCTGCCTTCATGGCCGGTATGCGCCGGGGCATTGTTGCCTTTCACATGACCGTTGACCAGATCGACGGTAAGGCCAAGCTGTCGCAGAACAAACCACAGGACGTTGCGCAAAGTGTCGCAGACCGACTGCGAGATCAGGGGGAAACCGAATTGTCTGACGCCATGCACAAAACATTCAAATAGTCGTCGTTTATCGATATGACTGAATATGCCATATGACTCAAAGTGGTCATTGTGATGCACGCATCGAGATCGGTGTTGATTTGGGACTTGGGCGATTGGGGTTGGAAATGAGACTGAATGATCAAGTTTGGACATGCATAACAGCCATTCTAATGCTGTGTTTTTTGGCGGTGAAAACTTCTGTTCAGGCCAGTGAAGCACCCGCAGGAGGCAGTTATCTGGATATGGGGCAGGCTGTGGTTCAGATGTCTGGTACCGAGTGTGGCATTAGAAACCTGGCTGTTTCCTATCAGCTGGAATACAGCAATCCCAGCAATGCTGCCTATCTGACCGCGAATAAGCCCAAGGTTCAATCCATCGTTTTTGGGGCTTTGTCAGATTACTTCGCAACCCATGACTCCTATACATTTGAATCGGTTCGGGCCTTGCTGGATACGGAAATCAGAGAAGCCTTCGGGGCGGATATAGTGTCGAGCGTTGTCATAACGCAGGTTTCTCAGTTCGGCCAATAACCCGAAGCTAGGATTTTAATCAAACATCTGCTGCCATGGTGCAGGGGGCATCCGCCCCTTTGCGCAGAGTAAGCCTGCCGGATTCTCCGCCAGAGTCACTTGCCCATACACCATTCAAAAACAGGGCATCAGGCTTAAACTGACCCTTGAAGCGACCGTCCGCGACAAAATTATCGCTGGTGGCATTGCGCTCCCACAGCTCGAAACTGTGTTTTAAGGGGTCATAGATTAATTCTGTGTCGACGAAATTGATCTCATTATCCGGCCCGGTGATATAGCGCGATACGCCAGTCAAGCGCAGGCGGCCATCCTGTAATGTCTCCCTGTCTGTGAAGACCAGTTGAATGCATTGCAAAGCCGCATCGCCATGGGGACGCTCAGAATCCCAAATGAAATAACCGCTATAGACGGTCGCAGGGGCCGGGCTGGGCGGCACAGTCCCCGTCGTCTGACAGCCGCTGGTGGTCGCTGCGATCAGGCACAGCACAACAACGCCAAACCAGCCTGGGCGTATCGAGCGGGTAGTGAGCATAGAGCCAAAGGCCGTCATGTGGGTCCGATCTAAATCTGGGCAAAGGCCAGACAGCAACCGTGCACTGAAAGAGAGGGTACGATCAAGCCCGCCCTGGCCCAATGATAGTGCACATTCCGTTGATCTAACAAAGCCTGTGTTGCCTGAATATCGGCAACACCAATGCGCATGGCTGCAAAATGCGGGGTAGCCGGGGCTGAACTGGCCGCCCCTTCCCCATACCATAATTGATAGTTGTCCAGGGTCATGACACGAATGCGGCCCCGCATGGTCTCACAGGTCAGGCCATCCGGGTCTGAATGAACGGCTTCTGGTGCCTGCAGTTTTTCCAGGATGGGTCGCAGGGAGTCTGGATCCTTGGCGATGATGGCAACTTCTTCCAGGGTTTTCGCGCCGTTGGGATGTTTCTGATAATCCGGCTTCCAGAAATATTCCGGCGCGTGTTGCTGGCAGGTGAAGAAGGCGGCGTCCGGCATTTCGGGTGGTGGCGCGAAGGCCAGCGAAAAGGCGACCCGCACAGCACTACCGTCCGGCAGCTTTGCCTGGCGCTCAAAATCAAAGGGGTCCAGATCGGGCAGGCCCCGCTGTGCAAACTGATCCCGGTCCGCGCGGGCGTCGTGGCTTTCAAACACGACCATCGCACAGCCTTCCCGATGTTTGGAATAGTCATTCAGGAACGCACCGAAACTGAAAGTTCGACCCCCATGGGGAAACAGCTTTTCCGGTGCGGCGACTTCCAGAACTTCCAGAAAGCTGCCTTGCAACTGAACCAACTGATTGGCCGTGCCCCAGCTATGTTCCGCTCGGGGCGTCAGGGTGAAGCCCAATTGAGCATAGGTTTCCTGCGCTCTTTCCAGGGCAGCCACAGCCAGGACAAGGTGGTCCAAGCCCCGGTCGGGAAGGTAGATTGTTTCGCGGGTCATGATTGGGTCCTATCTTTAACATCAGGTATGATTTTAACGCTGACTCTGGTTCTTTTGATCTAGGTCGCGTGTCCTTAAAAAGTTATTTAGGGCGTTGAAGGCCACTTCGGGCGCTTCTTCCGGGATGAAGTGCCCGCTTGGCATCGGGGTGAATTGGGGGTGTTCGCACCAGCCTCGCCAAATACTTTTAACGTCAAAATGCCGCCCAACAACCCCATGTTGCCCCCAGAGGACGAGGGTAGGGCACTGTATTTTTTTCCCCGATGTACGGTCTGCGGCGTCGTGCTTCTGATCGATATGATAGCCAGCCCTGAAACACTCACACATTGCGGTGACGGAGGCTGACTGTATATGCGCCGTCAGATAGGCTTTTAACGCCAGCGGATCATAGCAATCGGCCTCCTCAACCAACCCGAACAGAATCAGGCGTATGAATGCCTCAGCATTCTTGCCAATCAGCGTGTCTGGAATCGGGTAATCCTGAGTCAGGAAAGAAAAGTAGAAATAATCCTGCGCAATTTGGGCATTAAGACCCTCATAGAAATCCAAGGCCGGGATGATGTCCATGATGGCAAGGTGCGTGACAGTCTGCGGATGGTCCAGGGCCAATCGCCGGGCGACGCGTGCGCCCCTGTCATGTCCGACAAGCGCGAAGGTACCATGCCCCAATGCCCGCATTACCGCGATCTGTTCACGGGCCATTTGACGCTTTGTGTAGGCGTCATGCCCTTCTGCGTGACCGGGCTTATGGGTTTCGCCCCGCCCCCGCAGATCGGTCAGAACGACACTGAATCGTTCAGCCAGGCGCGGCGCGATGTGATGCCAGCACAAATGGGTCTGTGGATCCCCATGCAACATCAGTAGAGCCGGTCCAGTGCCGCCTGTTAGCGCGAGGACCTGCGCCCCGTCAATATCAACGAATTGACGCTGAAAACCAGGTAATAATGCTGCGTCAGCCTCCTCAAAGATGCTCATTCAGCCAGTCCTTATAATCGTTTATTGCGGCTTCATCCCGTTGAAAGAATGACCATCGGCCAATTCTGTTAACGGTCAGGAAGCGCGCGCGGCGCAGTAACTCCAGATGTCGGCTGACTGTGGGCTGAGCCATCTCCAATCGTTCGGTCAGCAGTGTGACACAGACCCCGATTTCAGACGGCCTGCCTGTCTCTTGATGCGAAAAATATCGATCCGGGCTAGCCAGCCATTCAAGAATGGACAACCGCGTATCGCTTGCCAGTGCTTTTGTTTGTTCCAGTCGATCTATCATACGCTATTATTAAATAGTTAAATAGCTATATGTCAATGCGCATGTTTAACCTTAAAGGGAAGAGAGGATTTGGACACCTTCAGTTCAGTTGAAATTACCCTAACCGATGTAATCCTGAAAAAAGGATAGGCTGCGTTCCAGGGCCAGGGCCGCGCTGGGCCCGTCATAGCTGGCCCGTTGGTCGCAATTGAACCCATGATCTGCTGGATAAACAAAGGCCTCCACCATCTTGGGATACAGGTCCGCCAGCATCGCGCCGTCGGTGCTGGGGATCATGGCGTCCTTCTCGCCATAATGCAGAAGGACAGGGCATTCAGGGGCTTCATCTTTAAACGTGGCGGCGCCGCCATAGTATCCAATGGCCGCAGACAGGCCATCCAGCTTGGCCGCACTGCGCCAGGCCAGGGCACCGCCATAACAATATCCTACGGTACCGACAGCCAGCCCTTCTGATTTCAACAAGGAAACAGCAGCCTGTAAATCCAACAGCGGTTTATCGAACCCGATCTCAACCCGAATGTCGCGGCCCTTTTGGACATCCCCCTGAGTGTAACCCAATTCTATATCGGGGGCGGATCGGTCATAGAGTTGAGGGGCTATAACGCTATAGCCTTGTGCCGCATAGCCATCGGCAACGGATCGAATATGATCGTTCACGCCAAAGATCTCTTGAATAACCACAATGCCGCCCCGAGCATCCCCTTCAGGATCCGCCCGGTATGCTTTAAGTGTGAACCCATCAATGGCGCTAAGCGTGATCGTGCTTCCCATTTTTACCTCTCCGCAAGATGCTTTTAGATAAAGCCCTTCTGTTTCAGGAAGCCGATTACCTGTTCTGCCAGTTCTGCAGGGGTTCCGGTGGTTGTGTCCAGCCGAAGCTCTGGATTAACAGGGGCTTCATAGGGTGAATCGATCCCGGTGAAATTCTTGATCTGACCGGCTCGCGCCTTGGCATACAGGCCTTTCGGGTCCCGGGTTTCACAGACCGCCAGGGGGGTGTCGACGAAAATTTCCAGGAACTCATCTTCCTCGACCAGATCCCGGGCCAAATCCCGTTCGCTGCGGAAGGGGGAGATGAAGGATACAAGCGTGATCAGGCCGGCATCCACGAACAGTTTCGCCGTTTCTGCAACGCGGCGGATGTTTTCCACCCGGTCGGTTTCGGTGAAGCCCAGATCCTTGTTCAGGCCGTGCCGTACATTGTCCCCATCCAGAATATAGGTGTGTCGTCCAATCGCGAGCAGATGCTTTTCCACCAGATTTGCGACAGTCGATTTCCCGGCGCCTGACAGGCCTGTGAACCACAGGATTGCAGGCTTCTGGCGCTTTAGTTCTGCGCGCACCTGTTTTGTGACATCCAATTCCTGCCAGACCAGATTGGTTGCCCGGCGCAGACCAAAACTGATCATGCCCGCCCCAACGGTCGCATTGGTATAGCGGTCGATCAGGATGAAAGCACCGGTCTGCGGATTATCGGTATAGGGATCATAGGTGATCGCCTGATCCAGTGCCAGATTGCACAGGGCAACTTCATTCAGGTCCAATGTCTTGGCGGCATTGTGTTCCAGCGTGTTCACATTGATCTTGTGCTTTAGCTCGGTAATCGCGGCTCCGACAGTTTGGGTCCCCAGCTTCAGGATATACTGTCTCTCCGGGATCATGGGCGCATCGGCCATCCAAATGACATGGGCGGCGAATTGATCCGTAACGCTGGCTGGCTGTTCGGCATCGCACAGGATGTCACCGCGGCTGACATCAATCTCGTCCGCCAAGGTCAGGGTGATCGCCTGACCCGGTTGGGCGCGATCCAGATCCCCATCCAATGTGACAATCCGTGCTATGGTGCTTGGCTTGCCAGAGGGCAGGGCGATGACATGTTGACCCTGGTGCACCGGTCCACCGGAAACAGTGCCACTGAACCCACGGAAATCCAGACTCGGCCGATTGACCCATTGTACAGGCATCCGGAAGGAACCGCCGGGCTGGTCTTCCGGAAGCGGCGCACTTTCCAGGCAGTTCAGTAGAGTTGGACCATCATACCAGGGCATGGATGTGCTGGGGGTCATCAAATTATCGCCCTTCAGGGCGGATAGCGGGATGGCGGATATGGTCTGGTTCCCCGACAGCTGGGCCGCGAAGCTCCGATATTCGGCAACGATACGGTCAAAGACATCCTGATCATAATTGACCAGGTCCATTTTGTTGACCGCCAGAAGGATTGTTTTGATTCCCAACAGGGAAACGATGAAGGAATGGCGCCGTGTCTGGGTCAGAACCCCGCGCCTGGCATCGATCAGGATAACGGCAGCCGAAGCGGTGGATGCGCCCGTCGCCATATTGCGGGTATATTGCTCATGACCTGGCGTATCCGCGACGATGAATTTGCGCTTGTCGGTGGCAAAGAAACGATAGGCGACGTCAATGGTGATGCCCTGTTCCCGTTCGGCCTGTAACCCATCGACCAGAAGGGCGAAATCCAGACCGTCCTTGACGGTGCCGTCGCGTTTGCTGTCTGCCTCTAGGGCGGTCAATTGATCTTCGAATATCAATTTGGAATCATACAGCAGACGCCCGATCAGGGTGGATTTCCCATCATCGACGGATCCACAGGTAATGAAGCGCAACAGGTCTTTTTGTTCCTGTGCAGCCAGATAGGCATCAATGTCTTCGGGTGTCAGGGTCGCGGGGGTGTCAGCGCTCATCAGAAATAGCCCTCCCGCTTTTTCTTCTCCATCGATCCGGCCTGATCATGGTCAATCATGCGGCCCTGTCGTTCAGACGTCCGGGAAATCAGGGTTTCGGAGATAATGGCCTGCAGCGTGTCCGCGGGACTCTCCACCGCGGCGGTCAGGGGATAGCAGCCCAGGGTGCGGAAGCGGACCATTTTTTGCTGTGGGGTCTCTCCCTCCCGCAGGGGCAGGCGCTCGTCATCCACCATGATCCATTGCCCATCGCGCAGGACGACCGGGCGTTCCTTTGCAAAATAAAGCGGTGGGATCGGGATGCTTTCCGCATGGATATATTGCCAGATGTCCAATTCTGTCCAGTTGGAAATGGGGAAGGCGCGCACGCTTTCCCCCTGGGCAATGCGGGTATTGTACAGCGACCACAATTCCGGGCGCTGGTTTTTCGGGTCCCAGACATGACCCTTGCTGCGGAAAGACATGACCCGTTCTTTTGCGCGGGATTTTTCCTCATCCCGGCGGGCCCCGCCAATGGCACAATCAAACTTATAGTGATCCAGCGCCTGTTTCAGGGCCTGTGTCTTCATCACATCGGTATGGACGGATGACCCATGGCTAAACGGCCCAACGCCATCGCGCAGCCCATCCGGGTTGGTGTGGACTATCAGGTCGATCCCCAATTCCGCAGCGCGCTGGTCCCGGAAGGAGATCATTTCCTTAAATTTCCAGGTCGTATCAATGTGCAACATCGGAAAGGGGGGCACGGAAGGATAGAACGCCTTCATCGCCAGATGCAGCATCACCGACGAATCCTTGCCAATGGAATACATCATCACCGGCTTTTCAAACGAGGCCGCAACCTCGCGAAAAATATGGATACTTTCTGCTTCCAGACGTCGAAGATGCGTTATTCTATCATTCATTTGTGTACAAATTCCCTAATCACATTTTTATAATGTCAAAACACAGAGGCTCACTAACGTATCACAGCGCCCCTGTCCAGCGCCATTTACCAGGTCCGTATTGTTACGCGCCATCACTATTGATCTTTCATATGGTTGCGCCAGGGAAATGATCTTCCCGATAATACAATCGTGGCAGATGGTGGGATCGGGACGCCCATTTGCTTAATTTGCTGCGACCAGATCACCATTGGCGGGGGTCCCGAATGCAATCAGGCAATTGCCGGATAAACGGATCCAGTGACTTAATATATTCTTCGGGCAATTGAGACACAGTTTTTGCCGCTTGCGCAAATTCGATGACCTGCTCCGGGCGTTCTGCGCCCAAAACAAGTGTGGTTGCTCCTGTCGCATCAAACGCGGCTTTCATAAGCAAACTGAGCACTGACATATTCAACGAACCCGCCATATGGTTCAATTTGGCCAGAATGGGAGACAGATCCATAAAACGTTGGGGCAGGCGTTCCGGGGGCATTGCAAGCACCCCTTGAAGGAAGACACTTCTGCAAAAAACCGAAACGCCATGGTTGTTGCATAATTCGACAGCGCCCGCCTGTTTGAAGCGTGAATCCAGAAGGTTCCCTGGCATTTGAACCGCGGTGATCGGAAAGTGCTTCAATGCATTCTTGATCTGATCTGGTTCATACACAGAAACGCCAATTGCTGAACATTTCCCTGATTCCAGAAGTGACTCGAGACCCTTTCTGACGGATGCATTTTCGATGTCATCCGCATTGTGCAGCATGAAGCACCAGATGTGAGTCACCTGCAATGTCTGTAGAGATTTATTGGCATTCTCAATCACCCAGGCTGCGGCATTGCCAAAGTCTTTGGGCAGTTTTGGGATCTTTGAGATCAGAGTCGGGGCAATGTTGGTTCCCTTAAGGGGCCTTTCCGTTAACCACTCACCAATAATCGACTCTGACTCGCCATATGCGCGCGCGGTGTCAAAGGCGCGTATTCCGCAAGAGCAGGCTGCGTCCAAGACGGCAAAACTTGTCTCTTTATCTGGTTGACCCTGAAGATTGGCGACCCCGTAGGGCATCCCCAATTGGACGGTGCCAAGCGTGATCAAGGACAAATTCGGGTCAGAATTCAGCATATGCATCCAGAAAGTACATTTCTTCGTATCGATCACGATACTCCAAGCGACCGTTGGGGCAATGCTTCATCATTGTTGACACGACCAGAAGCCTGTTCTAAAGGATCAGCAACACCAGAGGATTAAAGATCCTCCGGTGCGGTAGCTATATAAATGCTTCCGTGTCAAGACGACGCTCCCTCTCCCTTGGTTGGTATTAATGCCTGACAAAGTCGCCGTTGTTATACAAGCGCGCATGGGGTCAAGACGTCTACCAGGGAAAATTCTGATGCCTCTGGCTGGGGCTCCCATGCTGCATCGGCTGGTGGAGCGCGCCAGTCGCGCAACTTGTCTTGATACCCTTATTGTCGCGACGACATCAGAGGTTAAGGACGATCCCGTGCAGGAAATGTGTTTAGCAAGGGGATATAACTGCTATCGCGGATCTGAGGATGATGTTCTGGCGCGTATGATCGGGGCGGCGGGGCAGTCTGATATTGTCGTGCGATTGACTGGGGATAATCCCTTTGTTGACGGTTCCCTGATTGATCGCGTCGTCCAAGGATTGCTGGATGCGGGCCCCGATTGTGTCTATGCAAGCAATATACAACAGTCAGGATATCCCTATGGGCTGTATGTAGAGGTTGCTCGTATGGATGCGCTTGAAAGGGGTCTGGAAAGTTCAGATCCTAACGATCATGAACATGTCACTTGGCACATTCGTCAGGCCCCAGATACATATACGCAGGTCACCATTGTCTCGGATATTGTTTTTGCCGTCCCCTCGCTCACCATCGATACACCAGAAGACTACCAGCTTTTGGCGCCCGTATTTGACAAACTCTACAATCGCAATCCTGCCTTTGGGATGAGTGATATTGCCGGTCTCAACGCTGATTACACCTTCATCACAGGAGAATAAAAGACATGCCGCAGTTGGGACTAGAAATTGCTGGCCGTCAGATCGGCCCTGGCAATCCGCCCTATGTGATCGCGGAAATTGGCATTAATCACGGCGGAAGCGCTGATGTCGCCCGCGAAATGATATCTGTGGCGGCTGCGACGGGCGTCGATGCGGTTAAGCTGCAAACCTTCAAGACGGGCTGTTTTCTGAGCCGTAAGAGCGCCTATTTTGATGTGCTGGCGGCTGCGGAATTATCCCCGAAGGACTTAAAGGCTTTGTCGGAACACGCGGCCACGCTGGGGGTGACATTGTTTTCCGCTGTGTTTGATGAGCCCAGTGCTGATGTGTGGAATGATTTGAATGCGGCTGCTTTTAAAATAGCATCCGGGGACATCACACATCTGCCATTGTTGCGTCATGTCGCAGCGCTTGATCGCCCGGTTATTTTATCCTCTGGTGGTGCCACGATGATAGAAATTGCCCGGGGGCTGGGGGAAATGCGTGCTGTTTCACCGGCGCTGCCCGTGGCGGTCCTACATTGTGTGTCGCATTATCCGACACAGCCGAAAGAAGCGAACCTTGCCTGCATGGCTGCGATCCGTGCCGCCTTTGATTGCCCTGTCGGATTTTCCGACCATACGCTTGGCACGGCAACGGCAGTGGCCGCTGTCGCCTTGGGGGCAAATATCATTGAGAAGCATTTCACCTTGGATCGCGCTGCGGAAGGACCAGATCACGCCCTTTCGGCGGATCCAGATGATATGAAACGATTGGTGGCGGACGTCATGGTCGCCTGGGAGTCGATTGGCAAAAACAAGAAGGCACCGGTTGAAAGTGCCGATCATGTAATGCAGATCCGCCGCAGCTTGGTTGCTGAGCGCCCAATTAAGAAGGGCGAGGTCGTTACCAGGACTATGCTGGGCGTAAAACGCCCCGGAACTGGTGTTCAATCGGCAGATATCGCCAATGTGATTGGAAAACGGGCCGCAGCCGATATCGATGCAGATGATGTTATTACTTGGGACCTGCTGGAAGAGTAAGGCGAAGGGGTAACCCGCAGTTGGTCTGCTACGCAAAAAAGAGTTCTGAAAACGGGGTAAGGTAACATGAGTGTCCCAAACATTCCAAAAGTGCAGTATTGTTCCAAATGTGTTTATCCAAACGTCTCGGCCGTAACATTGGTGATCGATGAGACCGGCGTGTGCAGTGGGTGTCGGGTTCATGCACAAAAGAAAAAGATAAATTGGGCGGAACGCGTCGAATGGTTACTTGAAGAAATAGAACCATATCGTCGCAGTTCAGGTTATGAATGCGTGATCGGCGTTTCCGGGGGTAAGGACAGCTATTTTCAGGTCCATTTCGTCAAGGAAGTGCTGGGACTGAACCCGTTGCTGGTTACTTACAACGGGAACAACTATCTTGATCAGGGTTGGGAAAACCTGATGCGCATGAAGGAAGTCTTCAATGTGGATCATGTTATGGTATCTCCCTCAGTTGACCTTCTGATCAGAATGAACCGATTGGCCTTCCGTATGATGGGCGATATGAACTGGCAAAATCATGCCGGTATCGCGACCATTCCTATGAAGACAGCTGTTCAGCACAACATCCCATTGGTCTTTTGGGGAGAGCATGGCTGGACGGATCTCGGCGGAATGCATTCAATGAATGACTTTGTTGAGTATACTGCCCGGTATCGTAAGGACCAGCTTCTCCGAGGCTATGACTGGTACGATATGATGGGGGACGAAGAAGACCCAATTTCAGAAAATGAATTGGAGTGTTTCAAGTATCCGTCCGATGATGAAATCAACCGGGTTGGGTTGCGCGGTATATTTATTGGAAATTATGACCCCTGGGACGCCAATAAGCATACGCAATTGGTAAAGGATCGATACGGCTGGAAAGAGAATCCGGTTGATTTCGAACGTACATACCGGCGTTTCTCAAATCTTGATGACCGCTATGAAAACGGCGTTCACGATTACTTAAAATACATAAAATTTGGATATGGCCGTGGAACCGACCATGCCTGTAAGGATATCCGATCAGGATATATGACACGGGAAGAAGGTGTCGAAGTCGTTCGCAAGTATGACGCAGTGCGATCCTCTGACCTTTACTACTGGTTGGACTATGTTGGCAAAAACGAAGAATGGTTTGATGAAATCGCCAATGGTTTTCGCAGTTCAAAAGTATGGGTCCAGGATGATGCTGGCGAATGGCATAAGCAAAATCTGTGGGACCCGGAATGATACTTCGGGTTGATGTGACTGCAAACGGTCCTGGTCCGCTTTTATGAAAGTGGCTCTGATTGACTATGGCGTTGGCAATGTTCAGTCGGTTCTGAATTCCGTTCGCCGCAGCGGCGGCAATGCCCAGGTCGTTGAAACGCATGAAGATTTGACGCATTTTCAGTTTGATCGCGTGATCTTCCCCGGCGTTGGTGCGATCGGGAAATCGTTGCAGGAGTTTCGGGCACGGGGGCTTGATAGTGCCCTTAAGGAAGCCGTTCTTGATCGCGGGATTCCTTTGCTGGGTATTTGTGTTGGCATGCAAATGCTATTTCAGGAAGCAGAAGAGTTTGGAACCCATAAAGGGCTTGGCCTGTTGCCCGGTCGGGTCGTTCGACTTAAGGAAGATACAAAAGACAATAGCCAAATCCCACTGCGATTGCCGCATGTCGGTTGGAACACGGTCACACCTTCAGGCAATCATCCTTTGTTTGAAAATGTCGGTGTGACAGACTTCTACTTCGTTCATTCCTATGCCGCAGAATGCGATGATAATGTTGTTCTGGCCCGAACCCAGTATGGGCACGCATTTCCATCCGCTGTCGGTCACGGGGCGGTACTTGGGGTCCAGTTTCATCCAGAAAAAAGTTCCAGGGTCGGGGAACAGCTGATCCGCAATTTCCTGGCGTGGCAACCATGTTAAAGCGTCGTCTGATTCCGGTTCTATTCCTGAAAGATGGATGGATGGTGCGGTCTGAAGAATTCCGCACCCATCAGATTATTGGTGAGCCAGTGTCTCATGTTGAGCGGATGGTACAATGGGACGTGGATGAGTTGATTGTTATCGACATCAGCAAGGGCGCGGAAACAGCATTTGAGCATCACCGCAGTGATTACAGGCATAAGACTGTTTCTACATTGCTGGATTTCATTCAAATGATTTCGGTCGATTGCCGGATCCCCCTGACGATTGGGGGACGTGTTAATTCAGTGGATGCGGTTGCACAGCGGATTCGGCATGGCGCGGATAAGGTCACCATTAATAGTGCTGCCTTGAAGGAACCGGTGTTGATTTCTGACTGCGCCAAAGTGTTTGGCAGTCAGGCGATTGTTGCATCGGTGGACTACAAAACCCAGGATGATGACCAGTTCGTCTGGACAGATTTTGGCAAGACGCGAACACAGCATCGGTTGTTGGATTGGGTCCGCGTTGTTGAAGATCAGGGTGCGGGTGAAATTCTTCTGACGGATATAGATAGAGACGGATCCGCCCAGGGATATGATCTTGAAACAATCGACCGGGTTGCCAATGCGGTGTCGATTCCTGTCATTGCCTGTTCCGGTGCAGGGCATCAGCGGCATTTCTTAAGCTGCTTTGAAAATACCGGGGTCAGCGCTGTTGCCGCCGGAAACATCTTTCATTTCACTGAGAATGCTTACCCACGGGCAAAGACCTTTCTTCGAAGCAAACTTGCCGATATTCGCTAGGGGTATCAGTCAATTCTAGTAAAGGTATTTAGATGATTGCCGTTTTCATTAATAATAAATTGATCAGTACCGATACGATATTACCGCTTGTTATGGAGTTGCATCGCACCGCTGAAACAGGGCCAATACGATTCTATACGTCCAGCCAGTTCACCTATGATGAAATTTGCCTGAACACGGTGCTGTATGACGCCATTCAATCTGTCGGAGAGTTTTGTTTCATCGGGGCGAAATCGCGCACACTACCGGCACGCCTGCTATCGCGACTTCTTTTCTTGCCGTTGATCCTTAAGTTTTTCATTGCTGCACGAATAGGTCAATTGACCATAATACATTTTGGGATTCTGGATGTCTGGCCATTTCGAATGCTATACTATGTTGCGCGCAACAGGACGTTTAAGTTCGAACAAACGCCTATTGGTCATTCTCAGAAAGAGTCAGAAATCGATAGTATAGAACGGGTGCGGAAGCCCCTGTTAGCCAAACCTGCAGCCTGTATGTCCGTCGGTTTTCGGCACATGGAAGCCAGCGGAATTCTTCTGGATTCTGAAACCGCGCCCCCAACCCTTTTCCATCCACCAGTGTTCAGAACAAAGGCCTGGACAGATTTTGTAGAGGCCCATTCAGATGGTTATCTGAATCAGGATTTTGATCGGGCTAGTGTTGCGCCAAAATCAGAAATACTGACATTCATGCTGGGTTATTTCGGGAAACTGGACTTCCTGATTTCAGAGTCTATTCAACTGGAACTGTTTCATAAGACAATTGAAACATTGCTGGAAGTCGGGGAGGGACGGCCGATTTTCCTGAAGCCGCATGTTATTACCAATAGGGAGGTCCTTAAGGATGCGTTGATGCGCTATCGGGGGAAATCCATCATCGTATCCTATCTGCATCCAGCTGTTCTTGCGTCCCGGTCCCGGTTGTTCGTTGCCAGTTACTACAGCACGACGTTATCCATCGCCAAAGGAATGGGCGTCCCGACCATAGAGTTTTCCGGTTATACTGATAAAGCCCTGGCATTGACCAAGGATGGGTCGATGCGACCGGAATTGGTCGACCATTTCGTAAACCTGGATCGCACTGCTTTTCGTAATGTTGTGCAATCGGTTCTTGCCCGGTCTGATACTATGGCGAGAAACAATTCTGTTACGCATCCAATTGATCCGGCTTTGTGTGACCTTCTCACTCACAATGCGTCTGTTTCAGATATTATCAAAACCCCGCAGCCAGTTTGACTGCATTCGATAGGAAGCTGTTTTCAATGACAGAAGTGAACGCAACGGCAGGTGGTTATTCTTTTTCTGATTTACCGCCCAAATGTATTCTAATTAACACACTGGTTGTTTTCGATTGGTTAAACCGTCCACTGATTGATCGTGTGCGCGCGGCGTACGGGACGAGATTTCTTGTTTTGGGCGGGCGGTCCAGGGAAGCAGAAATTCGCCAGTGGCTGACAGAGGATGATCGTTATGTGGCCATGGAAGATATTCTGGAATTATCATCCGCGCGGCGGTCCGATGAAGAAGAAATAGCAATTGCGCAAGGCTATGAGTCCCGTATGCAGATCAGTTACATCCGGGACATTTTGCAGCAGGACCGCGGGGTTGCGGTTAATCTTGTGAATCAGACTCCCTATAGCCCGTTTCGTAATCCGGAACGATTGGACCTGTTAGAGCATATCGTATCTGTGAACCGGCATATGGAAACCTATGAGACTCTTCTGAAACAGGAGGGGGTGGACCTGATTTTGAGCCGCAGTATGGACATGCAGGGTGCTGTTTTGGCCGAACTGGCAAATGATCTGAAAATCCCTATTACATTTGCACGAGGAACCAGGATCAAGGCGGGTATGACATGGGCCAGTGACGCCTATGTTGGATCAGAATGGAACCAGGAAACATTCGCACAGACTCCAGAGATGCCTCTGGTGGACGAGAGTGCGCTGGTCACGCCCGATGGGCCACGGCAGCACCAGGACCAACTGCGTCAAACCTATGGATTAAAGGCGGTGGCAGTTGATCTGCTGAAAAACACAATCATACGGATCGAGTTTCTGCTGCAAGACCTGCGCGCGCGCAAACGAGGTAAACGGTTGAGTTACGCGGCGGTGATCAAGGCGCGCATCAATGGGTATCTATGTTATCGGTTTATGATGCGTAACAAGACAGACCTATCCGATATCAAAGGCAAAATCCTCTTCTTTCCATTGTCATTGGATCCAGAATATACGGTCCAAACCTTATCCAAGGAATTTTCAGATACCAAAGCCATGGTGCAACAGGTTGCCATGGCCCTGCCGGTTGGTGCGACCCTGGCCCTGAAGGAGCATATGCGGATCGGCACCCGGGCCGTATCCTTCTATAAGGATCTTTTACGATTGCCAAATGTGGTTTTTGTCGATCCTGCGGTGCGCGGAATTGATGTTGTGCGTCAATCGAATGGCGTAGTGTCCCTCAATTCGACGGCCAGCCTTGAGGCGGCTTATATGGGGAAGCGGGCAATGCTCTTTTCATCGCACAGTGAATTCACCCCTATTCCAAGCATAACCAGATTTGAAAGCTTCCTGGATATGCCACAGAAGCTGCAATGGCTTATCAAAGATCTGGATGAGGAAGAAAAGCTTCAGATCAAAAAGGATGCCGCACGCTTCCATGGTTCTTTGATCGCCAAATCCTATCAGGCCGAAGGCGTTCCGTATTTTGGGGGTAAAGTGATGGAGGTTGACCCGAAAGAGATCGATAGAGCGATTGAGCTTTTATCAGAAGTCAGAGCCAGTCAGCTTCGTCGCTTCAAGGCAAAATCGGCGGCATAAGACATGGTCACGATTTTAGATTTTCAGCTCTATGTGTGCCCGCCCACTTTGCCCATCCGGGATGTGATGAGCCGTATCGATCGGTTGCCTGTCAGGGACAAGTTCCAGATTGTCGTAAATGATAATCACCAGGTTCTGGGAACGGTAACGGATGGTGACATCAGACGGGGGCTTTTGCGGGGGCATGCATTGTCTGACGCGGTTGAAGTCGCGATGCATGTGTCGATGCGCCTGGGGAAACAGGGGGCTGATGACGCAAATCTGGCACAGTTGAATGCGATTGAAAGCAACGTCCCGTTCCTTCCGATCGTCGATGACACCGGGCGGTTGTGCGAAATAATCGTTCCTGGCAATCGGCATGCTGCCTTGCATCGTAATGTTCATGCATTGGTTCAGGCTGGTGGTTTCGGAAAGCGATTGGGGTCAAAAACCCGAGATGTTCCCAAACCCCTGCTGCCTATCGGAGGCCGACCTATTCTTGATTACATACTGGAGCGGCTGGAGAGAAGCGGCGTATCGAAAGTCTGGCTGTCTGTTCATTATCTGCCCGAAAAAATAGAAGAATTTGTTGCAAACCGAGACAATAAAACTCAGGTCAATATTTTGCACGAAGAGTATCCGTTGGGAACAGCTGGTTCTATAAGCTTGATTCCAGACAACGATTTTTTAGATCTGCTTGTCGTTAATGGCGATATTTTAACCCAGCTGGATTTCGATACTTTTATGAATTTTCATCAAGATCATGGAAATGAAGCAACGGTTGCGGCCGCAATGCACGAAGTCAAAATTCCTTTTGGTGTCATTCAATATGCGGAGAATGGCAGCTTTAACAGCATAGATGAAAAGCCCACTTTGCGCCATTTTGTGTCTGCTGGGATTAATATTTTCAGCCGGAACCTGTGTAATCTTGTGGCAAAGGATGAAGTCATCGATATGCCTGATCTGATCCATCGCGGAAAGAGTTTGGGTATGTCTGTCGGTGTTTTTCCTATCCATGAGTATTGGACGGATGTTGGAACACCAGAAGATTTTGCCAAGGCTGATAAAGCGATCAATGAGAATGACGCCTGATACTCTCAAAGGACCGTCAGCATTTGGTCCAGCCCTCTAAAACGGTGAAAATATGACAATGGGACCCTATGATATTCTTTTGAGTTCTCCCGATCTGCGGGGGAATGAGCAAGACTATATCCGTCAATGTATTTCAGATAACTGGATATCCTCTGCCGGACCTTTTGTCGGCGAGTTCGAGGAAAAAATCTCGAAACGGCTGGGTCGGAAGCACGCTGTCGCGACATCCAGCGGAACCGCGGCTATAGAACTGGGGCTTATCGGTTCAGGCATAAAGTCAGGGGATAAGGTTGTCGTTCCTGATTGGACTTTTGCGGCAACAGCTTCTGCCGTGGCCCATATTGGGGCGGAGATTATCCTTGCGGATGTTACGCGTGATGGGTTTGGTCTGGACCCGGTAGATCTGGAAAAAATCCTGCAGGCGGATAGAGAGGGTCCCTCCCGCATCACAGCCGCGATCGCGGTTCACCCATTTGGTCATCCGGCAGATATGGATGCGCTTATGGATGTCTGCAATCGGTATGGCATTGCCATGATAGAGGATGCAGCGGGTGCAATTGGCAGTTCCTATAAGGGAAAGCCTGTTGGTGGCCACGGGAAAGTTTCCGCGATCAGTTTCAATGGCAACAAGACATTGACGACAGGCGGTGGTGGCATGGTGCTTACCGACAATGATGACATCGCCGAAGTGATGCGTTTGCACAGCGTTAATAGTCAGGGACCCAATTATCGTTACAAGGTCATTGGCTATAATCATCGAATGACGAACCTGGCCGCTGGTATTGGCTTGGCCCAGTTGGAGCGTCTGGACGAGATGCTGGAAAGCAAAAAGCGTATTTCAGATCGATACACCGCCTATCTGGAACAATCAGGGTGTCTTGAAACAATCCCGCATATGCCTTGGGCAACGTCGAATTGTTGGATGTATTGTGGCCTGGCAAAATCTGAGGCTCATGCCTGCAGCCTGATTGAATTCATGGATAAGAACCGCGTTCAGGTTCGGATTTTCTGGCGGTCCTTGGCATCTGAACCGGCCTTTCAAGATATTCAGAGATCAGACTTAAAGAATTGTCGCGAAATATCCGGCCGTGTTGTCGCTTTACCCTGCAGCAGCCATTTAACGGAAGAACAGCAGGAAAATGTTATTGCCCTGTTGGGTGAATGGCACAAAACGGTTGGAGCGCATTCTTGACCGATTGCCTGTTGGTCGGAGCGGGTCAACACGCCCGTGTGGTGGCGGAGATTCTCACTTTAAATGGGGATCGTATCGTCGCCTATTCCGATTTGAAACCGCAGACATGGATTTCTGCACCGCATTTGACGGAACAGGATTGGTCAAATCAGGTCAGAAATGGCACGTTTGTGCTTGGCCTGGGGGGCGTTACGCCAGCGCAATTGCTTCACCGTCGGCTGCTTATGGAGAAATGCAAGTCTTTGGGCCTGGTTGCTTTGTCGCGCTGCCATTCCACAGCAAGTATCAGCCAGGATGCAAATGTTGCGCAAGGTGCCTTGGTCTTTGCAGGCGCCGTCGTGAATGTGGGGGCATCCCTGGGTGAAGGGGTTATTGTGAATTCAGCAGCCATTATCGAACATGATTGCGCGATTGGAGCCGGAAGCCATATTGCGCCGGGAGCGATCATTCTTGGGGGGGCAAAAATAGGGTCCTGCTGTATGATCGGGGCGGGTTCCGTCATTCTGCCAAATACGACCGTGCCTGATAACGCGATGGTTGCTGCATTGACCCGTGGTTCAATTACATGACATCAGACTATCCCATCATCATCGCCGAAGCCGGTGTAAATCATAATGGCAGCTTGCAGCGCGCCCGGGAAATGGTTGCCGCCGCCGCAAAGGCGGGTGCGGATTATGTAAAATTTCAGGCGTTTGACTCGCAAACGCTGGTGGCATCAGATACCAAAACGGCTGATTATCAGTCCCGGAATACCGGTGTGTCGGACCAGCGGACCTTGCTTAAAAGCATGGAACTGGACGAAGCCGCATTTGATGATCTGGCGCAATGTTGCAAAGCCCATGGCATAAAGTTTCTGTGCACGGCGTTTGATGAGCGGCGTATAGCCCGTTTCATAGAAAATGGCATGGATTGCATCAAAATCGCGTCTGGTGAATTGACCAATGCACCGGCGCTGATACAGGCGGCATCCTTTGGAGTGCCGATAATTCTATCGACAGGAATGGCGACAATCGATGAAATCGAGCAGGCGCTTGAGACCTTGACGCGCGCCGATTCGGGGCCGGTTACATTGCTGCATTGTACATCTTTATATCCTGCGCCAGAGCATGTCCTGAACTTGCGGGCGATCGCCAGTCTGCGGGATCGGTTTGGCCGGCCAGTTGGGTATTCAGATCACTCGGATGGCATACATATTCCCATTGCTGCGACAGCGTTGGGGGCGACGGTGATAGAAAAGCATTTCACCCTGGATCGTGGCTTGCCCGGACCAGATCATCTTGCATCCTTGGAACCGGACTCGTTAAGTCAGATGATTTCGGCGGTGCGTCGCACGGCGGATTCTCTTGGCGATGGGGTGAAGAAACCATCTGTGGAAGAGGAGAAAGTCGCCGCATTGGTGCGGCGCAGCTGGCATGCGCGTCGCCCTTTGGCAGCAGGAACAGTCTTAACCGAAGCAGATATCTGTTTAATGCGGCCCAATACGGGCCTATCTCCCTATTTTCCAATTATGGGCAAGGCCCTGCTAAAGGACGTGCGAGAAGGGCAGGCTCTCTTGGAAACGGACTTGAAATCAACTTGAGAAAACAATTCTGCATCAGGTGTGAAGCGGGTCCTGTTTCATGATCAGATTATTGAGCATCACCAGCAGTCGGGCGGATGTTGGCATTCTGAAGCCAGTCTGGTCGGCGCTGATTGAAACCGGGCGCATCGAATTGCATGTTGGAATTACGGGTATGCATTGCCCCAACAGCGATTATGTAAAGTCCCAGATCCCCAAGGGCGCGCAAACACATCAGTTTGGTGCGGATATTGGCGGTCATTATGGTTCGTACGTTGTTCAGGCTATGAGCCAGATTCAAGCCAACAGTGCAGACTTGTATGCGCGACTGCGTCCAGATGGGATTCTTGTGACCGGTGATCGCATGGATATGTTTCCAACAGCTGTTGCGGCGATACCCTTCAATATTCCCATCATTCATCTGCATGGTGGGGAAAGGACTGAGGGGGCGATGGATGACAGGCTGCGCCATGCCATGACCAAACTGTCACATCTGCATTGTGTATCCAACGCCGATGCGGCTGGTCGTGTATGTCAGATGGGGGAGGAAGCCTCGCGTATTGTGATCACGGGCGCGCCAGGCCTGGATACGATGCTGATGGTCGATCAAATCCCCAAGGTGGACTTCTTTCAGGAATTGGGTCTTTTGGATAATGGTCCTTTAAGATTGGTGACAGTTCATCCCGAAACCAATTCAACCGACATGCTTCATGCTGGAAAATCTGTTGTGGAGGCTTTGACCCAAACGGCAGGTCCACCGACGATTATAACAGCCCCCAATTCGGATCCGGGCGGAAACGAGCTGATGGCGCTTATGACAGGGTTTTGTCAGCAAGCGCCCAATACTGTTTTTCGGGCAACCCTGGGCGCACATTTATACGTAAATGCAATGCGCCATGCCGCGGTGATGCTTGGGAACTCGTCCAGTGGTATCATTGAGGCACCCTTGTTTGGTCTGCCCGTAATTAATGTTGGAAACCGTCAATTGGGTCGGCTGCAAGGACCAAATGTCCGTAATTGCGAGAGTGATGTGCCGCAAATCATTGATCAGCTTAATGAGATACTGGCAGGTCACCCAAACCAAAATGCAGCCTCCTATCCGTATGGCGATGGGGCGGCGGCCAGCCGCATAGCGAATGCAATTCTGGATCAGGATGATCTGAAGTCTCTTTTGAACAAAAGTTTTGCAGATGATACCGCGAAATTTGTAAACCCTTGGTGAGAGCATTCCTCTGTCTCTCTCGTCGCGCTTTATGAATGGTGTCTGAAGTAGAAAGTGGAGCCTCATGACCCGCCCGCCTGTTCGATTAATTGCCCGATTGGATATCAAGGGACCGAATGTCATCAAGGGCATTCACCTTGAAGGACTGCGCATTGTCGGTAAGCCCAAGAGCCTGGCGCAACGATATTATGATCAGGGCATTGATGAGATCATCTATATGGATGTTGTCGCGTCCTTGTATGGGCGAAACAACATTTTCGATGAAGTAAAGGATGCCGCATCGGATATCTTTGTCCCTCTGACCGTGGGGGGGGGGTTGCGAAGCCTGGACGATATCACAACGGCTTTACGCAGTGGCGCTGATAAGGTTGCGATCAACACAGCTGCGGTTCGTAACCCACAATTCATTCGACAGGCGAGCGAAGCCTTCGGCAGTCAGTGCATTGTGCTCTCGATAGAGGCGAAGAGTCGCGGCGCGGGGAAATGGGAAGTGTTGACTGATAATGGTCGAGAGCAGACCGGGCGCGATGTTATCGAATGGGTTCAAGAAGCTGAATCTCTGGGGGCTGGAGAAATCCTGGTGACTTCAGTTGACATGGAGGGCACGAAGAAAGGTTTTGATCATGCTTTAACGCAGGCGGTCCGATCTTGTGTTCAGGTTCCTGTCATTGCGTGTGGCGGTGCGGGAAGCAAGGATCATGTGAAAAATCTGGTGCAGGGAGATCAGGTCGATGCGGTCTGTTGCGCCAGCCTGTTTCATTATGAAATTGAAACGCCCGTATCTTTGAAGAAATGGCTTGCTGACCAGGACATTCCCGTGCGTGAGCCCCCCGATATGGCTCATGGGCAGGATGTAGGGGCTGGTGCCTCAGGAGAGGGAAGGCCATGATTACGATTGTTGATTATGGCCGTGGGAACATTTTCAGTATTTCCCATGCCTTGAAGCACTTGGATGAACCCCACCAGATTTCTTCTGATCCCCAGGTTATAGCGTCTGCAGACAGTATCATCTTGCCCGGGGTCGGGGCGTTTGCCGACGCCATGTCGAAACTGGACAGTCAGGGCTTACCCGAAGCCCTTCACGAGGCGGTGAAAAAAGGTGCGCCCCTGTTGGGAATTTGTTTGGGAATGCAACTGCTGGCGACCGACAGCGACGAATTTGGAATGCATGCGGGGTTGGACATCATTCCAGGGCATGTCAGGCGTCTGCCAGCCGGCGATGAAACGCGGATACCAAATGTTGGCTGGCGTCAGATGATGCCCACTGATACTGCCGGGGACATGCCGGTCGATCGTATGATGTACTTCGTGCATTCCTATGGTTTTGAGGCTGATATGCCCAAAGATGTCGCGGCAACGGTTATGGTGAATGGCGTTGAAATCGCTGTTGCTGTCCGACGTGACAATGTTGTTGGATGTCAGTTTCACCCTGAAAAAAGTGGCCCTGACGGCCTTCGGCTGATGGCCTGGTTTTTGAAGCAATAGAGAAAGTTTTCTAACCCTATGATATCTTCCAATACCCAGCAGAATGTGGGTGTCGTTGCAGACGTTAGGCCTGTCTTTATCTCTGGCGTCTATCGATCCAGTACGACATTTCTGGCAGCACTTGTCGGATGCCACGAGCAGTATCGCGCAACATCGTCTTTGGTTAAGTTTATGCGCTTCTGTTTGTATCGATTTGATCCGATACAGGAGCCTGAGAACCATGAACGCCTGGTTGATGAAGCCTTTCAGCGGGTCAAGAAGCGGTGGGATGTCACCTTTGATGCTGCCGCTGCTTTAGCGTATGCCCGGAAAAATGGGGTCAGTTATGCATCCCTTTATGACGCATTGATGCGCCAGATCCTGATTGATAACGGGGGGGGCGATGGGGAATGGATTGATAAAACTGCCGTTCTGTGGAGCCGGATTCCCGACTTTCTTTCCATGTTTCCAAAGGGAAAAGTCATCCATATTCTGCGCGATCCCCGCAGCGTCTGCGCATCTTACAAGAAAATAACCAACGAACCGGGATATACCTATCTGGATGCGGCCTTCAATACAGTCCATGCCATTCAATCTGTGCGTCGGTACGTAAAGGAACTTGGTCCGGACCGGATACTGCTGTTGAAATCGGAGGATTTGTTGACGAATCCTGAACATCATGTTGCAGAAATCTGCGACTTTCTGGATGTTCCTTTCTCGGACCGGATGATGCAGCCAGATAAGTTTGGCGAGATCCTGGGAGAGGACTGGAAATCGAACACGTCTTTCCGAGGAACTCTTTCAGGATTTCACCCACCCTCTGAATATTGGCGCAAGAACATGAGTGCCGCAGAGATTAAGTTTGTTGAGATGATTACCCAACCATATCTCTCAGAATTCGGGTATGACGCGGATGGTCTTCCCCCAACAAAGGAAGAATGGTCACAGATGTATAATTTCCTTGAGGATCCGCTAATACGAGACCGTTTCTCCAAACTGTTAAAAACAGGTGAGGGAAGCGAAGGATATCGCACCGACCCCTATCTGACGGAAATGCGCATAGTATTTCCAGAGCGATTTGAAGGGCAGCAGGCAGGACAATGAAAATGAAAGACAACACTATGTTCAAAATCGATACGCCAGCCGAAGAACTTGAGGTCAAATACGGCCTTCCCCGGGATGTTATCTTCTGCAAAAAATGTGTAATCTCAAATCAGCGCCCGTCATCTTCGGTTGAATTTGCGCATAACGCCAAGTCCAAGAAAACCACGATCAGCTTTGGAGAAGATGGTATTTGTGACGCCTGTCGCTATGCCGAAATGAAAGAGCGCGAAGTAGATTGGGATCAACGCGAGGCGCATCTGCGTGAACTTCTGGATAAATATCGATCCAGGAACGGGTCCTATGATATCCTTGTGCCCGGAAGTGGGGGCAAGGATTCTGTCTTCGCCTCCCATATCCTGAAGCACAAATATAAAATGAACCCCCTGACGGTAACCTGGGCACCGCACCTCTATACAGATGTTGGGTGGAAGAATTTCCAGAATTGGCTGCATATGGCCGGGTTGGATAATTTTCTGTTCACGCCGGACGGGCAGGTGCATCGCAAGCTAACCGAACTGGCTTATCGAAATCTCTTACATCCCTTTCAGCCCTTTATCATCGGACAGAAGAACTATGCCCCTAAAATGGCGGCGCAGTTTGGTATTCCGCTGGTATTCTATGGGGAGAATGAGGCTGAATACGGCAATCCAATTAATGAAAACATCAATGCCAAACGAAAGGCTTCGTACTTTGCCCAGCAGCAGGCGGCTGGAGAGACAATGTATTTTGGCGGTGTCGCGATGGAAGACTTGCCTGAACATGGCATTCTTCCGGGCCAGTTGGATCCCTATTTGCCGATCACGGCAGAAGCGTTGGAACGCGGGAAAGTGGAGGTTCATTATCTGGGCTATTATCTGAAATGGACTCCCCAGGAATGCTACTATTACGCGGTAGAACATACAGGGTTTGAGGCGAATTCAGAGCGAACGGAAGGTACATATTCAAAGTACAACAGCATTGATGATAAGACAGACGGGTACCATTACTGGACGACATTTATAAAATTTGGCATCGGTCGCGCAACTTATGATGCCGCGCAGGAAGTTCGAAACCGCCATATCGAACGGGATGAAGCCGTTGCATTGGTCCATCGGTATGACGGTGAATTGCCGCAGAAATATCTGCCTGAATTTTTAGAGTATTTGAGCATGGATAAGGATGAATTCCTGGAGATCGCCGATAGTTTCAGGTCTCCTCATCTTTGGGCCAAGGACAATGGCGAATGGGTTCTTCGTCATAAAGTGAAGTAATCCCCTGGTGTTGGAAACAGGGCTTATCGTTGTTCCTGCGCGCGGCGGGTCAAAGCGGTTGCCGGGAAAAAACCTGCGTCGACTTGGCGATAAGACACTGTTGGAATGGACTGCCCATTGGATCGATCAATCCAGCCTGGGCCTGCCGGTTCTGTTGACCACCGATGATGCTGCTATCGCCGCAGAGGGTCGAAGACTAGGCTGGAATGTCCCGTTTGAACGGCCAGCGGACCTTGCCAAGGATGATACAACAACGGTCAGCACTGTGCTGCATGCCTTGGACTGGCAAAAGAGCCACCACGGCGCGGATCCTGATTTTATTGTTTTGTTGCAGGTTACGTCACCATTACGGGGGTCGGCTTGTCTGCAGCAGGGTGTTTCACTGTTAAAGTCCACACCAGATGCGGACGCAGTTGTTGGTGTGACCCGGTTGGCACATGGACTGCGCGCCATTTATCAGAAAGCCGATCATGGCTTTCTGGGCCCCATCTCAAACGTAAAGAGTCATGGCGTCCAAGACGCATTTGTGCCAAATGGCGCGTTCTATGCGATACGAACCGAAATATTACGCACGGAAGAGACATTCTTTCCAAAGCGTACCGTGCCGCTTGTCATGACCGATGATTGTTCCGTGGATATAGACACGCCTTATGACTGGCGGGTTGCAGAGGCGCTGCTATGCAGTGCTGAAGAAGGATATTATGATTAAGGCGTCGTTGCGAATATCAAGCTACCTGTTACCAAAAGAATGGCGCAATCATCTCCGGACCATTCGGTCGATGAATTTGGTGACGCTGAGAGATCTGTGCCTTTGTGGCGGGCTGATTGTTCTGTCCACATTGTTGGAAGCATTCAGTGTTTCCATGATACTGCCGCTCTTTGAGTATATTGAGAATAACAGAGACCTTGAAGTCCTGGCGGAAAAAGGCCGGTTCTGGTCCGTTCTGATCAAGGGGTCTGAGCTCCTCAATGTGCCGATTTCCCTGTTGAGCCTTTGCCTGATTATCCTTGGCCTGGTGATATTGCGGCAGGTGTCGAACTATCACAGTACAATGACCCTGATTTCCCTGAAGCAGAAGGTTGGGAAGAATCTCTCTCAACGTCTGTTCGGCGCTATTCTGGCGACAAAGCCATCGTATTTGCAAAGAATGGAGTCAGGGAAATTCTTGAATCTGATTGATGTTCAAGCTCAAGCGACGGCTGCCTTGATCCGATCCTATGCCACATTGATACAGCAGTTCATAACTTTCTTTTTATATGTCAGCGTTATGTTCATTGCAGCCCCGGTGGCAAGCACGATTGCGTTGGGTTTTACGGTTCTGATCCTGGTCAGCCTGAATCACTATATTCGGATCAGCCGAAACCTTAGCATGCGCACGGTCTTGCACCGTCAGCAGTTCTCATCGTTTATTTCCGAACGGTTTCATGGATGGCGGACGATTAAATCATATGGTGCTTTGTCGCGGGAGGAAGCGCGTTTTGATCGATGGGCGCAGAAGTTCTTCACGCTGTCTGTTGATATGTTTCGCATATCCGGGCGGCTACAACTGATCATTACGCCGGTTATGTCCATCCTTGCCCTGGCAATTTTGTATATATCGGTGGACTACATTGGATTGTCCATTTCACAGATCAGTTTGTTTGTGATTGTTTTGTTGCGACTTACCCCCGTTGCCCAAAACTTTGCCTCGCAGCGTCAACAAATCGCGTCCTTTGGCATGAGCCTGAACAATGTTGTGTCTATTCTGCAGGAGGCACGCCAAGAAAAAGATGTTAGTTCCGGCGACATTGTAATGGATGCGCGGTCTGCGGACATAAAACTAAACAACGTGTCATTCACATATAGCGGGCGAGATGAGTCCGTTCTGAACGATGTCACGTTACATATTCCCGCAGGAAAAATGATCGCGATCATGGGACCCTCCGGAGCTGGAAAATCTACACTGGTGGATCTTCTGTCGCGCTTTGTTCATCCGACAAGCGGTCAGATCACTTTTAATGATACACCATTGGAGAATTTTACCACCGCTTCCTTGCGCCAACGTGTGGCCTATGCCTCGCAAGTGCCCTTCATTTTTAATGATACGGTCTATGAAAATATTCTGTATGCGCGCCCGGATGCGACACAGGAAGAAGTTCATTCCGCCAGCAAATCCGCCTTTGCTCATGAGTTTGTGGAATTGATGCCGGACGGCTATGATACAATGCTGGGAGAGGGCGGTGTTATGTTGTCAGGCGGTCAACGGCAACGCTTGGCTTTGGCTCGTGCTTTTCTGGTACATCCAAGCGTCTTGATCCTCGATGAACCAACCAGCTCGTTGGACTATGAATCTGAACGTAAGATTCAACGCGCTGTTGAAGAGATGAGTCATGTTCAAAAGATAACGGTCATCATCGTCGCCCATCGCGTTTCCACGGTCAGCAACGCGGATCTTCTCGTCATTCTGGACAAGGGAAGAATTGTTGATGTCGGCGCGCCAGCTGAAATGCGTAAACGGGATAACTGGTACAAATATGCCGTCACGCTAGAGGATCATTCAGATAGCGATGTCGAAACAGCAAACTCATAGTTTTTGTCCACTTTTTAAGTCATAAGGAATTCGTCATGGGCATTATGAAATCAATGCGGTCAATATTCTGGAACTACGGATTGCCGTTTGTACGCTGGCTGTTTCGTCTGACCGGTCAAGATTGGAATGCTTTCTATACGTGGCTGTTAAACCGCTTAGAACGTGACAATTCGCTTGAGCAGATATTTGAAAAATACCCCTCCAATTCAGGTAAAGAGCGCGGTTTGTACGATTGGTCTCGCGGCGAGTATCATGTTGAGTTTCTCCAGCGTTTGGGACTGAAGCCTCATCACAAAGTATTCGATTTCGGATGTGGTTATGGACGCACCGGGATTCCCCTGGCGAAATACCTGGATGCTGGAAACTATATCGGTGTTGATTTGTCAGAACGCCGAATTGAAATGGCCGAAGAATGGGTGAAGAAAGAAGGAATAGGGCAGAAAAACCCTGTCTTCTTAACAAAATCGGACAATAAACTATCCTGGCTGGATGATAAAAGTATCGACGTGATATTCACGTATTCTGTTTTCACCCATATGCCAAAAGATGATATGATTGAAATACTTTTGGCATCGCGTCGTGTATTAAAAGACGATGGTATGTTTATTTTCAATTATTCCAAGTCGTATTCAGATGTATTGGAGCAGCCGTCGATAAAAGACTTTCGATATCCGGCACAAGAGATATATGACATGCTCGATACCCTTGGATATGATTATGAAGAACGAACAGATTGGGACGACGATCTGGAAGATGGGAAAAAGTCACCAGTATCAAAGGTTTTAAAGCTCACCAAAAAGCAAACGGCCTGATCGCCATGTCACGGATGGACGAAAAAAGTAAGATCGTATGCGCCTGCTTTTCGGTTTCAGAAGCAGATATACGCGCGCATCTGGCTGACCCGCAAAATACACTTGAATCACTGGTTTCACAGACAGAGATCGGGACAAAATGTACGGCGTGTCTGCTTGATCTTGATTTGATTATCGATGATACCGTCGCGTTGCGGCGTTCCGTTGCCTCCAGATTAGGGCAGGGAATGCAGAAGACAAAAGGTCTTTCAATTACCGCAGATTTGACGTCATCCGGGTTTTTCTTAAACAGGCAGAATGTCAAAACCTCACTGCGAGTTTCCAACTTCCCCGTCTTGTTTGAGTCCAAATATCACGGTGTTCCCTACTCTGTTTCGTTACGTCTTATCAGTGCGGCTGGTAAATGCGTGAAAACCTATCGGCAGGATTTAAACCTTAATGATACAATGCATGTGTCCTTCTCGGATTTGCTGCCCCCCCACATTGAAGATGGCTGGTTCTTGTTGAGCCTTTACCCAAAACAACGAGGGTTGGTTGGGTCGATCCGCCCGCAGGTTGCATTGGAAGGTGCGAATTGGGTGTCCACATATCATACCCAACCACAGGCAATGGCCACGAAGGATGGGGCGCGTAACAAAATTACTGTGTATCATGCGAAAAGCGGCTTTCAGAGTTGTATCTCTGTCATCAATGCAAACAGTCGCCCTGGTAAAGTAACGGTGCGAATGCACGATATGTATGGCCCTTGGAAGATGGAGCATGCTTTGGATTTAGGCGCATCCAATGCGACGATAGTAGATCTGGATGATCTTTTTCCACAGGCCCCCGTCGAAGGCGTATTACAAGTTACTGTCACGTCCGATATCGATACCAGAAAACATATTCTCATCCAGCAGCCCAATGGCAGCCTTAGTATTGATCACTTTCCGAATTAGGCACACTGATGACGTCTGAAAAACTGTTTCACTATGTAACGCCATATATCTTTCCGCTATTTCCCAGAGATGTCGCGCGATTGACTGTTGGGTTGGATATACAGTCTGTGATCGACAAGCGGGTGCCGGATCGGGGGTCTTTTACTCTGGATATCGACTCGAAAGTCTGGGTTGCGGGTAAAGAGATATCAAATGCTGCAGAAACTGTTTTTGTACAAAATGGTGTGGCAACCCCAGCAGTTCTGTCTCTGCAATTTGAGGCAGAAGATCTGGGATATGTAGAAATTATGATCAATTGCGCGGATCGCCCTGTGTTTCAGCGCGTGCAGATTGATCCAGGATACGGCTTCTTTTCCTTCACATCTGGGGCATGGATGACTGTGATTCCTGATATGAAATACGCCCGGCCCCTTATTATTGAATCTGTCAAAGCGACAGGAAAATTCTGTGCGGTTCATACGTCCGCTCATGTCGATCCTAAATCAGGTGTTGGAAATTCCTATTTTCTGGTAAACCCCTATGAAAAAGACATCCTGACGCGCTTTTCTTCTTCTGCTGGGAAGAAGATGAAACATAAAGTGGCGCCTCATTCGGTGGAAATTGCTTCACTTGAGCCATTGATGGGCGACAGTTGCTGGGAAACTGTGATGTTAACAGGTAACAACCGGCTGCCGCTATGGGATATTCGCCACGCATACAATGATGTATACAGCCTGTTTAACATTGATCACACCGACATGTGGCGTGGTGGCGCGACGCATCGATCAACAACAATGACAGGATTTGCACGAAACGCTATTCGACGGGTGTTGCGCGAAACCGGGTTGCGGCTTAGTTGAATTAAAGGAGATAGTTCGCATCCGGTCGGACAAGCCCTTTCGCAATGCGGTCTTTCCACCAGTTGACGGTCATCTCCAGCCCTGACTGCAATGTCACATCTGACTTCCAGCTTGTCGCCGTGTTCAGCTTTTGTGAGTCTGCAAGCAACGTCATGACTTCAGAATTGGCAGGGCGGAATCGCCCCTGATCGGTAACAACCTGCTTATTGCAGCCGATGATTTCTTTCAAAATGTCAACAGTTTGGCCAATGGATACGGCGACGCCGCTACCCGCATTATAAGCCGTGCCATAGGCGATGGAGGGATGGCCCCCCGCTGTCAAAAATGCGGAAACGGTATCCATTACATAGTTGAAATCACGGGTTGGATCCAATGACCCGATTTTAACGGTCTCACAGTTTGGGTCCAGCATTTGGCGAATAATCGTTGGGATGACTGCCCGTTCGCTTTGGCGCGGTCCATATGTGTTGAAAGGGCGCAGGATGACGCCTGGAAAGTCGAAAGACTTTACATAGGCTTCGACCATATGATCCGCAGCGATCTTGGAAGCAGAGTAAGGGGATTGCCCCTGCATCGGGTGAAGTTCGGTGATGGGGGTGAACAATGCGGTTCCGTATACTTCAGATGTTGAAGTGTGAACCATTCTTGTGACCTTGTGTCTCCGGCAAGCTTCCATAATATTGACTGTGCCGGTCAGGTTTACATCAATGTAACTTTGTGGGGCGTCATAGGAAAAAGGAATGGCGATCAGCGCGGCAAGATGGAAAACGATATCCATATCCTGCACAATTTTATCGGTATAGGCCGGGTCGCGAATATCACCGCGGACGATTTCGATCGAAGCCCGATTGTCGGAAGACAGATCATCCAGCCAACCACTGCTGCCAAAAGCGTTATAGGCCGCAAGCGCCCTGACATTTGCCCCTTGCGAAAGCAGGGTTTCCGTCAAATGAGATCCGATGAAACCATCGGCACCTGTAACAAGAACAGATTTTCCTGTGAAAAAGGTTTCGGCACTTAATGGCATGGTTTTCTCTTTCTAGATGGTGATATTGCGCATACATCTCTGTCTATTAGAGGATTGTCAAACATAGTGTCTAATCTCCTCAAGCTGTTCTGACCCCACGCCGTAACAAGTAGCAACTAATAGCCAACGCTTCGACAGCGTTCCAACATAGAGAATGGATAGTCAGTACTATGTCTTCGACAGATGATGGTCGTAAGGTCAACTTGTTTGAACCTGATATTGGTCAAATTGAGAAAGACGCTGTTTTGTCTGTTTTAGACAGTGGATGGCTGGCGATGGGGGCGCGCTGTAAGCAGTTTGAGGAGGAATTCGCGCAATACCTTGGTGTGAAGTATGCTGTCGCGCTCAGTTCCTGCACTTCTGCGCTTCATATCGCTTACCTGCTGGCGGATGTGGGGCCGGGGGATGAAGTTATCGTGCCATCCTTGACTTTTGTGGCGACGGCAAATGCCGTTGCATATTGTGGCGGTAAGGCTGTTTTTGCAGATATTGTGAGTGATAGCGATTGGACTATTTCCGCTGAGGCGATTGAAGCATCGATCACGAAAAAAACGAAAGCCATATGTGTCATGCATTATGGTGGCTATAGCTGTGATATGGATGCTATTGAGCGGGTGGCACAGGCCCATGGCATTCCCATCATTGAGGATGCCTGTCATGGTCTGGGTGGCAGTATCGCATCCGGAAAAATGATCGGCAGCGTCGGACAGACCGCTTGCTTCAGTTTCTATTCCAACAAGGCAATCACCACCGGGGAAGGGGGTATGCTGGTTACCAATGACGCCGCATTGGCGCAACGGGCCCGCCTGTTGCGGGCGCATGGAATGACCAACACGACATATGACCGTGTAAAGGGTGCGATGGGTTATGATGTTACCGAGCTTGGCTACAATTATCGCCTGGATGAAATTCGCTCCGCAATCGGACTGGCGCAAATGTCCCGCCTGCCTGTGGCCTTGACCATGCGGAAAAGGCTGGCGGCGCATTATGCGAAACGATTGGCGCAGATAGCGGGGGTTTCTCTCCCCAATCATGGCGCGCGCGGCACGCCTGCGCATTATGTTTTACCAGTCATTGTCGACGAAGAATACGATCGGGATCGCGCGCGTTTAGCGATGCACGAGCTGGGGGTTCAGACCAGCATTCATTACGAGCCGGTACATTCTTTCGGTCATTACGCCAAGGCTGGCTGGAGCCTGCCCTTAACCGAGAACGTGGCCTCTCGAACGATGAGTCTTCCGCTGTATCCGTCCCTTGAAGAGGATGCAGTTGATATCATCTGTGACCGTCTCGCCAGCGTATTGCCAGGTTGCAAGAAGTAGCACGTACAATAATGGAAAAGCCGACCTATCTTCTTTTCGGTGCCAGTCCAGAGGCTCTGGGCCTGTGTCATGCGTTAGGGATTTCCCTGGCCGGGGTCAGTGATCCGATATTTGGTGGCAGGCAGACACGCTGGTTTGATTTGCCCGCATATGGGAACGACCTGGATGCCTGCCAGAAAAGCAATGCATCGTCGGCGGTTTTGGCGATCGACAATTCACGCATTCGCGAACAGGTTTATCGCACCCTGACAGACGCCGGGCTTGATTTCCCTCCGGTATCCGGGGGATGTCTGGGCGCTGAACCCGCATCTGGATTGTTCCTTCAGCGTTTGGGGAATGTTTCAGAGGGATGCATCTTGTCTGAAGGTGTGCGCGTCAATATTGGCGGCTCCATCATGCACGAATGTGTCGTTGGGCGTTTCGTAACAATAGGGCCTGGCGCTGTTGTCCTGGGTAAGGTCACGCTTGGAGACCATTGTTACATCGGGGCGAATGCGACTGTTCTGCCAGGACTGAGCATAGGGGCCGGCGCACTTGTCGGCGCGGGCGCGGTTGTCACAAAGGATGTGCCCGCAGGCGCTGTTGTAAAGGGCAATCCGGCCCGATGACAGATGTGCTGTTTCGCTGTGATGCATCGCCTCAGCATGGTTTTGGGCATTTGGCGCGGTGTCTGCAGCTTGGTCGCATGTTGTCAGAAAAAGGCTTCCGTGTTTGGTTTCAAGGCCATTACAGTGAGGGCGCACAGCACCGGATAGAGCAAAATGGCTTTTCCGGCTCTATTCTGTCCATTGATGATCAACGCCCCATGGCGCTCGCCATTTATGACACGATGGATAACACTGAAGATCCGCAAATTTTTGATCTGTCTGCCCTTCAGGCAGTTGCAAAGCGATCGACGTTATGTGTTTTTATGGCCAATGGTTTGGTTGCCCCAAACACCGTCCCCTCGAATACGATGGTGATTGGTTACAAACCGTCTGGTCAGAATAGCATCCCTCCGATGGTGCAATGGGGGTTGGAATTCGCACCGACAGATATTCCACAGGACATTCTGTTTAATCCCAGGAAGGGAAGCCTTCTGATTGCCCTGGGCGGTGGTCAGGGCAATTCAGCCATGCTTATGGCGCTGGACGTTGTGGCAGGTATGTCGAGCGTCCATCATGTTGATATCTTGCAATCGCCTGTTGGGGACTATGTTTCCCCTGAAGGGCGTTTGGCCGCGCATCAGACATTCCGGGAATGGAGCAGGTTGCCATCTGTTTTTCCGCTGATCGCGGGATCAGAACTTGTCCTTTGCTCTTATGGGCATTTTGCTTATGAGGCGATGGCCCTGGGGGCTGGGGTCTGTGTTGTCGGGCAAAAGCCGTTTCAGGCTGAGTATGGCGCTCTTCTGGAGAAGGCTGGTTTTGCTGTGAATGCTGGCCTCTTGTCGACGATCTCCCCTGAGGCGTTGTTTCAGGCTTTGAGGAAGACATCATCTGGCTGTGATGAAAGGTCCAGCCGCGCAACGGCACAGATTGCGCGGTGCGGCTTACAACGGGTGGTGGATGCTGTGCTTACGGCATTGAATGATATTGAAGTCACTTTGAAATGAATGTGTGCTGGAGAAGCCAATGTTAAATGGAAAAACTGTTCTTGTAACCGGTGCGACCGGGTCCTTCGGTCAAAAATTCGTAGAAACGGTTCTAGAAAAATATGACGTGAAGAAGCTGATCATCTTTAGCCGGGATGAGATGAAGCAATTTGACATGGCACAGCGTTGGTCCGAGGAGAAGCATCCAGCGTTACGTTATTTCATCGGTGATGTGCGCGACAAGGACCGCCTGATGATGGCCTGTTCCGGCGTCGATATCATTATCCATGCTGCGGCGATCAAGCACATTACGGTGGCCGAACGCAATCCGATGGAATGCATCGCGACCAATGTCCTGGGGGCCGAAAACATCATACAGGCAGCCATTGCCAATAAGGTTTCCAAGGTTGTCGCTCTGTCTACGGATAAGGCTGCCAATCCAATCAACCTGTATGGCGCAACGAAACTTTGTTCCGATAAGCTGTTTGTTGCGGCGAATAATCTTTCCGGTACGGTTAAGACCCGCTTTTCGGTCGTGCGCTATGGGAACGTTATCGGATCCCGGGGAAGCGTCATCCCGTTTTTCAAAAAGCTGGCCGCTCAGGGTGTTACCCGACTGCCAATCACAGATCCTAGCATGACCCGTTTTGTCATCACTCTGGATAAGGGGGTCGACCTCGTCCTGCGCGCCCTCAGCGATATGCTGGGGGGGGAGATTTTTGTGCCGCGCCTGCCCAGTATCAAGGTAACAGATCTCGTTCCGTTGATTACCGGCTCTCAGGACTTCGACGTTGTTGGCATCCGGGCCGGTGAAAAACTGCACGAAGTCATGATCCCCGCGGAAGAATCACGGAATTGTATTCGGATCGGTGATTACTACGTTATTCAGCCGCAACATAGCTGGTGGGATATGAAAGCCTTCGCCGAGCGGGCAAGCTCCTTGGGCGAAGAGGTCACACCAGGATGGGAATATGCCAGCGGCACGAATGACTGGTGGGTTACACCAGACGAATTGCAGCAGATTGTTGCGTCGGTAGAGGCTGGATAAGGTTCTGCAGCGGTATGCTTGGTATTCGGGTTGCCTCGTCCTTCACTGCCGGTCGTGGTCATATCGCCCGATGCGAGGCCATTCGCGCGCATTTTAATGAATCTGTGACCTGGTTTGCCGATCCGCAGGGAGTTCATGATCTGGGGGGGCCCGACGATACGGTGCAGGTTGAGCGGGAAACAGAAAGTATTGACGCGCTTAAGGTCGCCGTGAACGCGGGGCGTGTCAGCATGGTTCTGCTGGATTCCTATCTTCTTAAACCAGAGGCCATTGCAACTCTTTCCCGATCAGTCCCTTGTCTGGCGATATGCGATTATCCGCCTTTTCCGGATGTCCACCGGGTTGTGGCACCCCAGGCATTCCAGAAGTCTGAAGACAACATTTACGGGGGTCTTGAGTACCAGATTGTCTCTGCTGGGTTTTCTTCCTATCGTGGAAAGTCGGTCGCTGAGATTGGCGATGCGGCACGTATTCTGGTTTCCTTTGGCGCGCGGGACTCGTCCAACCGAACAGCGCTTGTGCTGTCCGCATTGGAATTGGTGCGAAGGCGTTGGAACATTTCGGTTACATGTGTATTGGGCGATCATGCGCCGCATCGTGATGACATTCGCCAACGGCTTGTTGGTCATGCGGATATGTCTCTTATGGAGGGGGTCCATGATATGGGTCCGCTTTACGCAACCCATAACCTGGCCATTGGGGCCCCCGGAATCTCCCAGGCAGAACGCGCTTTTTGTGGCTTACCCAGCCTGTTAATAGCGCAAAATGAGGCCCAGAAACCACTGTGTTGTGCTTGGGCGGATTTACATGCGGCATCGATTTCAAAACCGGATTTACAGGAAATTGCAGAACGGACAGAGGCGCTTATAGGCGGTGCGGCCCTTCGCAATGACCTGCGTTGCAATGCGATGCGTTTGGTCGATGGGGCAGGGGCAAAGCGAATTGCCGATTTAATACGGGAAATGATGAAATGATGTCAGCGCGATGATAAAATATCCATATTCCAGACCCGATGTATCAGACGCGGATATACAGGCCGTTGTATCCTCCCTTAAAGGGCAGTTTTTGACCCAAGGTCCGGCCTTGGAAGCGTTCGAAACGGCCCTTTGCGAGTGTCTTGGCGGTCAACAGGCGGTTGTCTGTAACTCAGGGACTGCGGCGCTGCATCTGATCTACATGGCGTTAGGTCTTGGACCACAGGCCGGTCTTGTGACGTCCCCGTTGACATTTGTCGCAACAGCCAATGCGGCCCGGATGTGCGGTGCGCCCGTATCGTTTTCTGACACTGATCCGACAACGGGATTGATGACACCAGACGACTTGCAACGGGCCATAGAAAGCGCTGATTTTCCGGTCCGTGCAGCAAGTATCATTCATCTTGGGGGGCGCGTCGCGGATCTTCCTGCCCTGCAGGCTGTGGCAGAGGCCCATAACATTCTTTTGGTGGAGGATGCCTGTCATGCGCCCGGCGCCGCATATGATTCGACGGCAGGGCGTCATCGTATCGGAGATTGTTCCCATAGCATAGCGGCGGCGTTCAGCTTTCATGCCATAAAACATGTGACAATGGGAGAGGGCGGCGCTGTACTGACCAATGATCCCGATTTGGCTGTCAGAATGCGCCTGTTGCGGAACCATGGCTTAGAGCGCAACGCAGATGCATGGACACAGGCGCCGGAGCCCAACGCCCCCTGGTATTATGAAATGCAGGAGATCGGATGGAACTATCGGGCGGATGAATTGGCCTGCAGCCTAGGTTTAAGCCAACTGAAGCGACTGCCTGAGGGGTTGCAGATCCGCAGGGACCTTGTACGTCGGTATAATGACCTTCTGGCGGATATTCCGGGACTGTCGACCCCCTTTATTCCCAATGATCCGGAGTCTCATGCATGGCATCTTTACGCCGTGTCGATTGATTTCTCTGGACTGAAACGCCGCCGGGGCGATGTCATGCGCGCGCTGGCAGATGTGGGGATCGGCACACAGGTTCATTACATACCCGTTTCCTCTCAGCCCTATTTCCAATCCTTGGGCGGGCAGGTTCTCCCCGGGGCACAGCGCTATTATGACGGCACACTCAGTCTCCCATTATACCCTCAACTGACAGAACAGGATCAGGAGTTTATTGCCGATAAGGTCCGGCAATGCCTTGCTCCTTAGAACACATGAAATCAGCCAATTTTGCTGTAAACTCACGCATGCTTTTCAGGTTAGATGCCGTTCGCGGACAAGAATCGAATACTCCAAGTGATTATTTCTGGATTGATATCTTAGTATGAACAACCATGATTTCAGCCGTTTCAGACATGTCTTTTGCGACAGTCTGGAGGCGATCAGGTACGCCAGACGCTGCAATTTACCTGGGACGGCCCGGATATTCAGCGCTTCACCAGCCGTGTTATTATCCGGTACGACAGGGGTTGAGCCGGAACCGGTCTCTGAAGATACCCTGAATGATTACTGGTATCAGGCGGGCCATCTGGCTTCGTCCCTATTCGCGCATTGGCGTGATGCCGGGAAAGATCATGATCAAGCCCTGATCGCCGCCCGTGTCAGTGTCGTTGTCCATCATCAATTGACCCGTGCCCTGTGCCTGACAGAGGCAGATTTTAAGGAACCCCGGCTCTATCTGGCGGCTCAGACAGGTCAGCCTGCCCTGGATCATCGGTTGGAGGCTATATGGCCGGTTCTGTTGCAGGGCAATCCAGACTTCCAGCGGATCGCTGTGCCCCATGAAATTGTGCCAAAGATCGGGACGGCCATTCCCTCCCTGCGTCAAAGACTGGTACTGTCCGGATTTGCGGATATCGGATTTCGGCTGGTGGAGCGATTCTGGCGGTCACGCTCGATAAAAAACCGTCCAGTTGCGCTGGTTTTTCATGACTCAGAGTTTGTGAAGGAAGCCGCTTTTGGATTGGTGCGGCATGGCTATGCCCTGCGCACAATGTCGGCAAAACATACGATTGGTGAGAGTCTTAAGTTAGAAGCAATTCCAGCGAGGCTGTTGCAGCCTTTTGACACTTTCCTGAAAACCCACTTCACACCCTCTGTTATTGCACCGGCCCTGGCCCATTTTAACTCAGTCTTAAGTCGGGCCCTGGCAGAGTATGACTTTGGGTTGCAGTATTGGGAAAAGAAGCTTCCAGAATTGGTGGGCACTAAAAACAGTGTCGTGCTGACAACCGTTACGAATGCCCCTTCAGCCATTGCCGCCGCAAGGATTGCACAAACCCTGTCTGTGCCGGTTGTTGGCTTTCAGCATGGCGTAACGCGTGAAATTGCCGGTTCTCATAAGGCACTGACGTGCAATTTCGAGAATACGGCAACAAATCTGTTTATGACATTCAATCCGGAAGCCACGCGCATATCAAATGACACCCCCTTCAACAGGGCCCAAATTCATACTGTGGGCATGCCCGCAGTATATCGACGCATGCAGCGATCATCGGGTGAGGATCGTGCTCATCCTCTGCTTTATGTCTCTACCATGCTGCCTGTTGGGAATGTGAATCATGCTTCGGGTGGCGTGTCGGACCTGGAAAAGACGCGCCGGGAAATAAGCCTGGTTCGGAATGTCTTCGGTCAACTGCCGCATGGTGTGAAGTACAAACCCTATCCGGCGAGAGATTGTTACGTGGATGGCGATCCAGTCTTGGAGGCGATTTCTAAAGAACCCGGTATCACGGTTTTCGATCAGGACATTGATTTGCGTTACATTGCGCATCATCACAAGGTCATTATTACGGCGCGTGCGACCAGTACGGTCAGCTGGTGTCTGCTGACCGGCCTTCCAGTTGTGTTCATCAATCACCCGACGCATGCACCATTACGGGAAGAATATCGTCAGGCTTTTGCTGACAGTCTGTTTCTGTTCGATTGGGATGATCCTGATATGCATCAGACATTGCGGGCGTTTCTGTCTCAACCGATCAAGGATATCGAACAACAATATGCTGCGAAGAAGAATGCGCGCCAAGAATTGCTGGATCAGGCCATATCGGGCCCGAAAGGAAATGCGGGCAGGCGGGCTGTGGATATTATCTTAGCGCAGGTTTCAAAAGGTGCAGCATCATGATCCATCGATCCCATTGTGTCGTCGTGGCTGAAATTGGCATCAATCATGAGGGAAGCGTTGAAACATGTGCGGAAATGGTTGCGCAGGCGGCATGGGCCGGGGCGGACGCGATTAAACTTCAGACTGTCGATGCTGATATCAGCTACGATAAAAACAGCCCAAGCTACACGCTATTCAAACGCAGTGCCTTGACGCCGGAAGAGACAGCGCAAATCTTCCAACAATCCAGAAGACTGGGGATGGCGGCGTTCACGACTGCTGTTGACCCCGTTACCATTGATTGGGTGGATAGACTGGACCCCGACGCCCATAAGGTTTCCTCTGGCCTACTGACGACAACGCCAATCGTTCATTATCTTGCTTCCAAGGGGCGACCTCTGATTATGTCGACGGGCATGTCGACGGAAGATGATATCCAAGACGCAATGGAGGCGGCGCGGGCAGGTGGTGCAACCGATATCACATTGCTGCATTGCACGTCTCTTTATCCAGCCGCTCCTGAACTGCTGAATCTGTCTTCTATTCCCTGGCTGGCCGATCGATGGAATGTACGGCCCGGCTTTTCGGATCATAGTCTGGGCGACGAGGCGGCCATGCTTGCCGTGGTATTCGGTGCAACGATGATAGAGAAGCACTTTACGTTGGATGTGACGCGACCGGATTTCGATCATCACTTATCCCTGGATCCGATCGCCTTCAAAGAAATGGTCCGCAAGATACGGGTTGCGGAAAAAATGGTTGGTACGCCCGGTCGTGTAATGAGCGACGCGGAACTGGAAATGCGCCGCTGGGCGCATCGCGTTCTGGTCGTCACCCGGGATATTGATGCCCATACCGCATTGTTAGACAGCGACGTCACCTATCGTCGGCCGGCCAAGGATGTGGAGCCAGGCGGTCTGCCTCCCAAAGAGTTGCGGCGGGTGATTGGGTGCTGTGTCTCTCAATTCTTGACGGCTGGAACCGTGCTGCGGCCAGAACATTTGGAAGGTTGGAAATGACAGCCCAATTACGTTGCCTTGTGAAAGAAGGTATCCTTTTATGACGTGCATTCTTGTGACGGCGGCCGGGGGCACATTGGCCCCCTTGAACATCCGGTTACTTCGGGAAAGTCGTCGGCATGCGGTGACGGTTGTCGCCGTCGACTCGCGGCCTGAGGCGGCTGGCAAGGATTTCGCGGATCACTTCAGCGTTGTTCCCCCGGCCAATGATCCAGGTTACGTATCGGCGATTGTTACCCTGATCCAGCGGTATGGCGTGACTATTGTGCTGCCATGGTCAGATGAAGAAGCAATCACCCTGGCGACACATCGTGAAACCATTGAGCAAACGGGTGCTTTGCTTGCCTGCGCGGATCTGTGGTCCTTACATACGATGAGCAACAAGGCCACCTCGATGCGGCATTTGTCGGCGCATGGTATTCGGATTCCCAAATGGCATATCGTTGAATCGGTCGACTCGCTGCAGCGTGATATCGATAAGGCAATGCATGACAATGCCGAACTGGTCATAAAGCCAATGCAATCGCGTGGTGGGCGAGAGGTTTATGTCATCCGGAATGATATTGTTGGGCAGGTCGATTATTATGGATCGCGGGAATGTCATACCGATTGGGCGACGTTTGAAAAGACCTATCGCCAGGGTGTTAATGCACAACTGCCAGTCATGATGATGGAACGGCTGTTTCTCCCAGCCCTGGATATCGACGTTCTGGCCTGGCAGGGAAAACTCGTACAGGCGGTCCCCAGAGAGCGTCTGAATCCATCAGGCATTCCCTTCCGGGGCAGTATTTTTCGGGACACAGATGCGTTGACCAGGATTGCGCAGGATGTGGTTGCATCCCTGAACTTATCCTGGCTCTATGACATTGACTTGATGAGTGATGCGGATGGGAATCCTGTTGTCATCGAACTCAATCCCCGCCCAAGCGGCAGCATCGCCGCATCCATTCATGCCGGAATCCCTTTCTATGAAATGCTGATGGATCTGGCAGCCGGGATCGTGCCAAGCGCTGTTGCGATACCAGAAGATGGTCAGCGGATTGTACCCTTTATGGATTGTTCTTTCCCGGTTGGAGCCCAATGATGTCTTCGTCTTCGCCATCAATGCGTGGAAAAGTTGTTGCGATTGTTCAGGCACGAATGGGGTCCACTCGGCTGCCAGGTAAATCTCTTTTGCCCCTGTCGGGTAAGCCGGCAATAGAGCGCTTGTTAAGCCGGCTGGCGCGGGCGCACCAGGTTGATGAGATTTGGGTGGCAACCAGTGATAAGGGTGAGAATGATCCTTTGGTTGCTTTGGTGGAGAGGCTGGGCTTCCCGGTCTTTCGTGGCGATGAGAATGATGTCTTGTCCCGTTTCGCCATCGTCGCCCAGAAAAGCGGTGCCGATGCGATTGTCCGCGTCACAGGTGACTGCCCGCTGATTGATCCGGTTGTTGTCGACAGTATCATTCAGCATTTCCGGGCCTCCGATGCGGATTTTGTCTCCAATACTTTAACCCGCAGCTTTCCTGATGGCCTGGATGTAGAGGTTTTCACCGTTGCTGCCTTGAATGAGGCCGCGTCAAAGGCGCAAGAGCCCTTTTTACGCCAGCATGTAACACCGTACATTCATGGCCGTTTAAAAGACCGCTTCCCTGCGGGGGATTTCAAACGGGAGCAAGTCATATGGCCACAGAATTATGGGCATTTGCGGTGGACATTGGATGAGGCAGCGGATGCTGATTTTCTGAGCAGGGTGTTTTCTGATCTGCCGGAACAGTGCGGCTGGTTGGATGTGATCGCCTATTGCACGGCCAATCCAGCGCTGTTTTTCTTCAATAGATCCATTCCCCATAATCAGGGAACTACCCTTGATCTGCAGGAGTCGAGGGGGCGTTACCAGGAAAGCAATCGCCTGTTTGAACGCGCACGCCAGACAATACCGCTGGCCAGTCAGACATTTTCCAAAAGTTACCAGCAATGGGTAAAGGGGTCGACGCCCCTGTTTTTGGATCGCGGTCAGGGCGGCTGGGTTTGGGATGTTGACGGCAATCGCTATGCGGATTTTGTTCTGGGCTTGCTGCCCGTCATTCTGGGCTATGCCGATCCGGACGTGAATGCCGCGATGATGGACCAGATGGAACGCGGTGCAACATTCTCATTGCCGACGCGCCTGGAAATGGAATTGGCGGAACGCTTGGTTCGGCTTATCCCCTGTGCCGAAAAGGTTCGTTTTGGTAAAAATGGTTCTGATGCGACAACAGCGGCGATCAGATTGGCCCGCGCAAAAACCGGTCGCGATAAGGTCGTTGTCGGTGGCTATCATGGTTGGCATGATTGGTATATTGGATCCACCGCCCGCCGCCTTGGCGTGCCCGGAGTGGTGCAAGATCTGACAGAGAATTTCGCCTTTAACGATGCCGATCAGCTGGAGGATATTCTGAAAGGGCAGCCCGACGCATTTGCCGCTGTCATTTTGGAACCGGCTGGAACAGTGAATCCGGCCCCGGGATTTCTGGAGCGTGTGCGCGCATTGACGGAACAGTACGGCGTTGTGCTGATATTTGACGAGATCGTAACCGGATTCCGGATGGATCTGGGCGGTGCACAGGCTGTGTATGGGGTCACGCCGGACCTGGCCTGTGTCGGGAAAGCCATGGGCAACGGGATGCCGATCGCAGCCGTCGTGGGGCGGTCAGATATTATGGACCTAATGGAGGATATTTTCTTTTCCGGCACATTTGGGGGGGAGGCGATTTCTCTGGCGGCAGCGATTGCAACAATTGATAAATTGGAAAGCCAGAATGTCATTCCACGCTTGAAGACCGTCGGAGCTAATTTTGCCACAATGGCCAATGGTATCTTCCGGGATGTCGGCATGGATAACTATGTTCAGGTCACCGATATTGATTGGTGGCCACGATTGAGTTTTTCTGAGGCACCGATTTCGGGCGGGTTACTGACCAGTTTGATGCGGCAGGAATTTGTCGCAAATGGTTTACTGCTGGGGGCTTCCTTTAATCTGTGTCTGGCGCAGGAGGATCACGGCTTTCAAAAGCATGTTGAACAAGGGATGCGGGCGGCTATGGAGCAAGTGAAGGAGCATATGGCCCTGCCTGATCCCAGTATGGCCCTGAAAGGCGATATGATTCAGCCCACATTCTCAGTTCGGAAATAGGGATGCCGCCATCCATTTCTCTTCGTCCTGCGACAATGGATGATGCTGGGATATTGCTGGATTGGGTTAACCAATCAGATTCCCTGGCTCATAAACTGAAGACGACAAAGCCAATAGAGGCGGATCAGCACTCTGCATGGCTTGCCGGCGCGCTAGAAAGCGAAGCCTGCCTGCTATGGATTCTGGAAGCAGAAGGAAGACCTGTTGGTCAGGTTCGGTTTCAGAAAACGGATGGCTCGCGCTGGAATATTGATATCTATATAGATGCTGCGTGCCGTGGATCTGGCGCGGCGCAATATGCAATTCGCACTGCTGCGGGCCTATTGGCCTTACGAGAGCCTTCGGCCATCTTGCAGGCTGATGTAAAGGCTGTGAATCAAGCATCCTTGAAACTATTTGATCGGCTGGGCTTTACGATGGAACAGGCGGGACCAGACTATTCCACCTTTTTCGTCCGAATAGGGGATATCAAATGATTGAGGGATTGACCAACATTGCCGTCATTGCGGCGCATCCGGACGATGAGGTGCTGGGATTTGGTGGCACGATGCATCGCATCTCATCAAAGGGTGGGGCCGTTTCTGTGCTGATACTTGCAACCGGTCTTGCCGCGCGACAGACCTCTGGCGCCGCAGACCCCTCAGATTTGGCGCAATTGCGGGAACACTCGGAAAGCGCTAACACCCTGCTGGGTGTGCGAGACCTTCAATTCGCAGATTTTCCTGATAACCGCATGGATACGGTAGCATTGCTGGATGTGGTTCACCGGGTGGAGGCCTTTCTGGACGGGGTTAAACCAGATGCGGTTTTCACGCATCATGCGGGGGATCTGAATGTGGATCACCAGATAACCGCCAAAGCCGTCCAAACAGCCTGCCGAAGCTTGCCTGGCTTCGCGCCGACACTTATTCATGGCGAGGTTTTGTCATCAACGGAATATGCCCTTCCAGAAGATCAGATTCAGCCAAACATGTATGTGGAACTCGGATCCTCTCTGGACGTGAAGATTGCTGCTATGGCCTGCTACAAAGAGGAGCTTAGAGACTTTCCACATCCCCGAAGTCTGGACGCCATTCGGGCGCAGGCAGCCCTGCGCGGCACGCAGAGCGGTGTTTCCGCAGCTGAGGCATTTCGTATTGTCCGTAAAGTCATCACATTATGAACGCTGGATTATCCGTGTCCGTAGGACTGATTCAAATTATCAATGAAAGTCTTGTCAGAGGACACTTCGCACATGGTCCCAGCGGATTAAGATGGAGGTTTCCTTGTTGCGATCAATCGCGAATGATCGGCCTTGGGGACTTCTATAGATGACGTCGCGAAAAATCGCTTTTGTGCTGCCCTCTTTTGCAGGGGGGGGTGCTGAGCGGGTTATGTTGCACTTTTTGCACAGCCTGAAGCCAGAACAGTATCAGGTTGTTCTTATCGTCCTAACGGGGGAAGGGCCACTTCGTGCCTCCCTCTCAAAATCAGTTCGGTTGATTGATCTTGGCGCGTCCCGTCTCAGAACCGCTCTGTTTCGCCTTAGACACTGTATTTCCAAAGAGAAGCCGGATGTTCTGGTCAGCACGATGGGTTATCTGAATCTGGCCGTGCTGGGCGTTTGCGCGACCTTGTCTCAGCCCCCTTCTGTAATCGTGCGTGAAGCCAATACGGTTGATAGCACGCTGCGCTGGTTGCCAATTGGTGTTGGGAAACTGGCTTATCGTCTGCTTTATCCACGCGCGGATTTTGTCGTATGCAATGCCCGCCATGTCGCTAATGAGTTGGAGGCACTGTGCCCTGGATTGCGCCGGTCGGTCGAATTGATCGTAAATCCCATCGATGTACCCGGACTTCGAATACAGGCGATACAACCGATATCGGAGGAATTCTCTAAGGGGTGGTTTGTCGCTATCGGGCGGCTGACGCCAGCAAAGGGTTTTGACCGATTACTGGAGGTCCTGTCTGAGTGTCCGCCGCAGGTAAAGGTGCTTTTCATTGGTGATGGGCCGGAACGGAGTCGGTTAGAGAGTTTGACCAAAAGCATGAATGTATCCCCCCAAGCGCGATTTATTGGCTTTCAGGACAATCCCTGGGCAATCCTGGCGCGCAGTCGAGGCCTTGTCATGATGTCACGTTGGGAAGGCCTGCCTAATGTCGCGCTGGAGGCGTTGGCATGTGGTGTTCCAGTTTATGGATTGGAAAGCGTGGACGGGTTAGGAGAGATTCAAGAACAGGCCGCACAAGGGGCGGTGTTGCTGGCACCAAACAGTCAAGAACTGGTGGATTTACTCTCCACATCGGCCATTTCAGGGTCAAAGTCTGACGAGTTAGCTCCCTCCCTGTTGCCAGCCGCCTTTGAAGGCGCGGTTGTGCGACAGCAGTTTATGTCTTTGGTCGAAAAGGCGCTTCATGAAAGGCACGGGCGTGCTGACACGGAATGATTTCATTAAAATATTTTTGGCGGCCCTGATCATCCGCGGGGCACATATTATTTTTTTGGTCGCTATTGGTGTCGGCGTGACCGCACCGGATTCAGGTCTGTATCTTGATAGGGCAGATTGGTTTTTTCGAACGGGTGCGTTTTTATTCGGCCCTGCAGGTGCCCCCGTACCCGATTATGAACGGGTTTATGGCTATACATTGGTCCTGGCCGGACTGAAGTCAGTCTTTGGCAGTATCTTGTTGCCTGCGGTTATTTTTCAATCGCTTGTCGATTCAGTAACAGTGTGCCTGATCGGGGCGGTTGCCTCCCGTATTGGGCGGCGGGTTGGTCTTTTGGCGGCCATTCTGGCCATTCTGTGGCCGAATATGGTGCTGCATTCAACGCTTCTGCTGTCAGATTCCCTGGCATTGGCAGCGTGCGTTGGGGGAATATTCTTTTTTGTACGCACCTTGGAGCGACGGTCTGTTAAACAAGCGGTCTGGATGTCGGTCTGCTTTGGAGTGTCGCTTGCGATCAGACCGGCGGCACTGCCCCTAGTTCCAGTCATATCCGTGATTCTGTGCGGGTATTTCTTCTGGTACGGAACGCTGCGATCCCCTTTTCTTGCGGTCGTTGTCGGGTTTTTGCCACTTGTATTTGCTGCATTGTTTCTCATGCCGCAGGTTTTACGAATTGAGCAGAATTTTGGAACCTATCGCATTACAGCACAGCAAGGGACCCATTTACTGAACTGGGTTACGGCGGAGATTTATGCCGAGAGTCGGGGAGGAACCCGGGGCCAATGGGCCAGCGAATTCGAGCAGGAGGCGATCCATCGTGCTGCGGATATTCCAAACACAGCTGCGTTTAAACAGTCTGATATTCGTGTTGCTTTGGCATGGGAGAAACTTTCAGAGATTGCGCCGTTGGATATAGCCGTCACTTGGGGCCGCGCGGCTGCAATGAACCTGATCTTGCCCAGTCTTATGGTGCATCCGGTGGTCCAAAACCTGAAGTCTGAATCTTTCTCCAACTCTTCTGGGACCGGCATTATAGATCGCGTCACAAGCTTTGTTCAACGACAGTCCAGCGGGTATGTAGCGATTACAATAATCTCTCTTACAATTGTCGCTATTGGCAGCCTGTTTGCCGTGTGGGGACTTATACTATCCGGGCGTCAGTATCCAAAAATGACCCTGTTGGGCCTGGGATATTGTGCCTACTATCTGGTGCTGACCGGCCCGGTATTGGGGGCAAAATACGCCTTGCCCTTTGATCCTGTCCTTATTGTCTGGACGGCTTTGGGAATACTGGGCGGTCTGGATAGATTTCGAATGTTGCGCGAGGTAAAAGTCTAATGGGTATCGATCCGACTGCATTTGTGCATGCCTCTGCTATCGTTGACGAAGGCGCTGTGGTTAATGCGGACTGTAAAATCTGGCATTTTGTGCATGTCTTATCCAATACCAGCATTGGGCGCGGCAGTGTTCTTGGTCAAAATGTTATGGCGGGCCCAAATGTTACCATTGGGTCGGGGTGCAAGATTCAAAACAATGTCTCATTGTATAAAGGTGTTACGCTGGAAGCGGATGTCTTTTGCGGCCCATCCTGTGTTTTCACCAATGTCCTGACACCGCGTGCATTTGTTGAACGCAAGGATGAATTCCTGCCAACACTGGTTCGTATGGGGGCGACAATTGGCGCGAATGCCACCATCATCTGTGGTGTCACGATTGGCCGCTATGCAATGATCGGGGCAGGGGCGGTTGTCACCAAGGATATACCGGATCATGCATTGGTTGTTGGGAATCCAGCCCGACACTTGGGATGGGTCGGTCGCAGTGGCGATCGTTTGGATGAAAATCTAGTCTGCCCGCGAACCGGCGAGCGATATCAGCTGTCCGATTCTGGTCTTTCGCTTTGTGAGTGACGTTAGAACCTCTTTACGAATTTTTCCAAGCGCAGGTGTTTAATGGTCAAAGTTGAGATGGTTGATCTCAAGGCGCAGATGGCGTCAATCGGTGCGCAGATTTCAGCGCGGATTGCCGATGTCTTGGCGCATGGTCAGTTCATTATGGGCCCAGAAGTTGTGGAACTGGAAGAGGCGCTCTCCCAGTTTTGTGGCGCGCCTCATACAGTGACGTGCGGTAATGGTACAGATGCCTTGCAAATCGCCCTGATGGCCGATGGCATTGGTCCCGGGGATGCCGTCTTTGTTCCCGGTTTTACATTCACGGCGACGGCGGAAGCGGTGCTTGTTCTGGGCGCGCGACCGGTATTTTGCGATATTGATCCGGCCACATTTAACCTGGATCCGGAAAGTTTGAAGGACGCGGTTGATCGTGTTCGTAAGGAGGGAAAATTAATCCCCCGCGCGGTCATTTCTGTGGACCTGTTCGGACTGCCCGGAGATTATGCGCGGCTTGTCCCCTATTGCGACCAGGAGGGATTGCTGCTGATTGCTGATTCCGCGCAAGCCTTTGGAGCCGCTCAGGGGCATCGCAATGTCGGTGTTCTGGCGCCTGTCACAACGACCAGTTTCTTTCCCGCAAAACCATTGGGATGTTTTGGCGACGGCGGGGCCTTGTTCACCGACGATGCGCAGCGGGCCAGGCTCTATCGGTCTCTGCGCGCGCATGGAAAGGGGGATGAGAAATACGATATCGTCCGGGTGGGATTAAACAGCAGGCTGGACACGATACAGGCGGCAATTCTTTTGGAGAAGCTGAAGATTTTTCAGGGTGAAATCGATGCCCGTCGAAGAATCGCGCACGCCTATACCGAAAGACTGAGAGGTCATGTCATAACGCCTGAAATCCCGACCGGGACGAACTCCGTATGGGCGCAATATTCGATCCGGTCTGATCGACGCGATGCGATTATGGCGGCGTTTCGCCATAAGGGATTGCCCTTTGCCATCTATTATCCGCGACCGATGCATCATCAAACGGCCTATCGTGAGTTTGGCTTGGGAGAAGGATCGCTTCCTATTTCAGAAAACACTTCCGAAACAATTCTCAGCTTGCCGATGCATCCCTATTTATCAGATAGGGCGATCAATGCGGTCTGCGAAACCGTTCTCGCCGCTGTCCAGGCCTAGCCACGCAATCGCGATATCCCGATATTGATTGGATTTATGTATGAATTATCGCCCTGAGATAGATGGCTTGCGGGCCATTGCCGTGTTGAGCGTGATTTTCTTTCATGCCGGATTTTCGGGTTTTTCAGGTGGCTATGTCGGTGTTGATGTTTTTTTCGTAATAAGCGGTTATTTGATTACATCGATACTTCTGAAAGATATTCGGACGGCACAGTTTTCGCTGATCAAATTTTATGATCGACGGGTGCGACGTATCATACCTGCACTCTTTCTGGTTATGGGCGTTACCATACCGTTTGCCTGGATGTGGATGTCCCCTGAGCAGTTACGGGATCATTCTCAGAATTTAACGGCAACAACGCTGTTTCTTTCAAACATCCTTTTTTATCTGAAAATGGGTTATTTCGCGCAAGCCGGGGAACTTGTGCCTTTGCTGCATACATGGAGCTTAGCCATTGAAGAGCAATACTATCTGTTCTTCCCAATCCTTATGGCTTTGCTCTTAAGGGGGCGATCTTTAAAAGCGCTAACAGTCGGGATTCTGATCGCTTTCCTGGCCAGTTTGTACATTGCTGTATTTGGTTTGGATCTGAATTTTTCATCGGACGGTAAAAATCAATTCCTAGAGAGATTGAACTTCTTACCAAATTCGTTCTTTTTGACATTTGGTCGCGTATGGGAATTGATGGTTGGTGCCTTGATTGCCCTGTGGATACCCAGCCCCAGGTCCAATACTTTTTCTTCCATCGGCTCGTTTTGTGGGCTCTTGGCTGTTATTGGAAGTGTTTTCTTATTTGACGAATCCACCCCGATGCCGGGCCTTTTCACACTCATACCGGTTCTTGGTACCGCTGCGCTTATCGCGTGCACCTCAAGCACATCCTTGGTGGGGCGTTGTTTGAGCGCCAGGCCATTCGTCAGTATCGGATTGATTAGCTACAGCGCGTATCTGTGGCATCAGCCGGTTTTTGCGTTTGCCCGTTTGCGCAGTTTGAATGAACCATCGCTATGGATGATGGTTGGGCTTTGTGTTTTGGCATTGGTCCTGGGATGGGCGTCATGGCGCTATGTTGAAACGCCGTTCAGGAAGAAAGGCCTGGTGAAAACACGAACGGTCTTTGTCGCATCAGCTGTAACAGGGGCTGTTTTATTTGTGGTTGGATTGACTGGGTATATTGCGAAGGGATTCCCCGCGCGGTTTTCGGATGTTCAGGAACAGATCGCACCGCCGCAAACAAATATGGAAACGGCCTGCAAAGACAACTGGCACTATCCCTATGGCAAGGAGACGCGTTTCAGTTACTGTGAGTTTGGAGATAAGAGTGCGAACAAAACTGTTGCACTTATTGGCGATTCCCATGCCGAGGCCTTGTTCTCGACCCTAGATCAAGAACTTAAGGATCGAAAGTTGCGTGGTGTTCGTTTGGCTGCGGGGCAGTGTCATCCCATCCCTGGTTTTGTTGATGATCAAAGGCCAACACTTGGCCCCTTCTGTCAGGAAGTCTACAAGGTATTGTTTTTATTCCTTAAAGAAAAAACAGATATGGCTATCGTTTCTGTTCGATGGTCATTCCAACTGTATCCAATTGAAAATTCGATAGAGACTCTCCTGTTTGATAATGGCGAAGGGGGTGTCGAGGTCGGGCCGCGATATCGAGAGAATCTTACGTTTGATCAGAATGGGCTAAACAACGACGCTACTATAAAACGGAATATGTTGAATGAGTTCTTGGCACGGTTAGTAGACAGTGGGCACCCGATTGGGGTGGTCTTGCCGGTCCCGGAAATTGGCTGGCATGTGCCAAACTACAATTTCAAAAAATTCGTTTTATCTGGTTTGAAGGTGCCTGAATTTGTTTCAATCTCCTATGAGGTTTTTAAGAAGCGTAATCGCTTTGTGAATGATGTTTTTGAAAATACCCCGTCCCGATCCAAGTTAATATACATTCGTCCCGAGAAAGTATTGTGTGACACATATGTATCCAACAGATGCGTCGCTCAAATTGGGCAGAGACCACTTTACTACGATGATGATCACTTATCTGATTATGGGGCGAAATTAGTTCTTGCTCCCTCACTATCAGAACTTTTCAGCGAGATAGGCGCCGTTGATGGAAACTAGTCCAGTTGTGGTTTTCCATCAGGTTTCCGATACAGTGATTTGGGTAAGCGATATTTTCTGAGATTCTTGATTCTTAATCCCATAAAGGTCGGCATAGGCGCGGGCCATGACGGGCAGTCCGAAATTCTCCATTATTCTTAAATATGCGGCATTTCCCTTTCGCCGTAGCTCCTGTTCTGGAAGAGTGCAGAAAGCACGAATACTTGCTTTCAATGCAGCCGGATCATTCGTTGGAATGGACCACCCTGTCTCTCCGACGATAATGCTGGAATCGCCCGATTCCGTGGCAATGGGTGTTAACCCGCACGCCATCCCCTCCGAGAGAGCATTCGAAAAACCCTCCCCATAGAGTGAACTTGATATCACCCCATCACCGGCTTGCAATAAGTCAGCTACATCAGCCCTTTGGCCAAGCGCGATAACGCGCTCTTGAGGCGGCAGGTCCTGTGTGCCCTTCCCGATCATGACCAGCCAGACGTCCTGTATCTCAGACACAGCCTGTAACAGCCCGGCATGGTTTTTCATGGGATCGACGCGGGCGACGTGAAAAAGCACACGGGCATCTTGAGGTAATCCCAATTCAAGGCGCATTTTCTCACGCAATTCTGGCCTTGGATAGAAGACGCTTGTATCAATCCCGTTGTGGATCACACCCATTCGTTCCGGGCGATACCCTAAATTCTTGTGAACCCGTGCCCCTGCCTGCGAATTGGCGATGATGAAATCAGGAATACGAGACAGTAAGACGCATGTTTTTATAACCCACCACAAGGCGCGGCGATATTGAGAAAGGTCCATGTCGGAACATCGTATTCCCCATATCAATTTGGTGCATCGGCGGCGACCAGAGAAGAACAAAGCCAAGAAGCTTGCCAGGTCCCCATGATACATCCAGCCTTGAACCACTGCTGGCTTTAGGGTTCTGATAAGGTGTATTAGCTTTATCATTCCGAATATGTCTGGATGGTTTCTCCTGAAATTGAGATGATGACATTCAACTCCCATCGACCGGACACGCTCTGTCAGGGCACCTTCTTTCATGAGCGAAATGATTACAGGTCGAAAAACGGACTTTTGATGATTTGCTAAGGCAAGCAGCATTGATTCTGCGCCACCACGATTCAACGAGTTAATTACATGAAATATAACAGGACGCTGTAGAGAATTTTCTTCGCTTTGTCCAAGAAGATACCGTCTTGTCTGTAGACTAGCCGCCCCTATCAAAGCGCCTAGCATGAGCCAAAACAGTCGCTGAAAAGAAATTTCATGGACCAAACCAAATGCAAGCAAGCATAAACACGCCCCCAGCATAATTCGAACCGATGGGGCTCTTAAGCTCACTTTGCGCCGGACAATCAGAAAAATTCCATAGATGGGTAAAGAAGCCGTGACAAGGAGTCCAAACAAACCGAACTCAACAAGAATCCAAAGCACAGTAGAATGTAAAACAAGTGGGGTTTTGCTAATATCTGTGGACTGGACATGATTCAGAAATCCACCAAGTCCAGTCCCCCAGATAATGTTATCTGACCAGATTTTAATTGCCAGATTGAAGCTTTCCAGCCTTTCGATATAGGTGGCTGCACTTGAAGTTTCTAGATTAGGTGCCAGGGCTCGTGATTGGTATGCGAGCTCGGCTGTGGGACTCAAAAGCAAACCTATCATCCGGATGCTCATGTAAGCAGCGATCGCTAGTGCAATAGCGTGGATAATTCTTTTTCTGCTGCCGATATTAAAAAATAAACACGTGGCGATCAGAACAAAGTTAACAAGGATCCCCGTTTTGGATTGTGTTTGCCACACACCATATAAAAGGACGGCGGTAAGGATTGTCCAGAAGACAGCCGCCCAATCATTCCCACGCCTGTCTGAATACGTAAAGGCGCATACAAGGGCCAGGGTCAGCTGAAATGCAAATGTGTTCCGGTTGGCGGAAAACCCTTCAAAGTTTGATTCAAAAAGAACAGGTATTCCCAGCACCCATTCTATAAATACAAGCGCCAGATTGAATGTGGTGATAATGGCTGCAGAGACAACGATAAGTTCCGCCATTCGGCGTAGGCCATGAGTGCCCCATTTCTCGACCAAGAGTGCACCAATACAGAAATATCCCAATAATACGAACCAGCCGATCAGTCTGTTTTGAAGCGCCCAGTTATGTAAACCATAATTATACCACCCGTGTAAGAAGCTGAAGATCAATAAGGAGGTCATGGCAATAAGCCAGGTTTTTACATTCCCTGATAGGGTTAGAAATTTAGAGTTGGATAGTAAATATATAATAGGAATCAAAAACAAACCAAGAATTGCAAATGCATCAGCAATATTTATGGTAATTAAGCCTGATCCAATTTGAGCATGGATCTGAAAGAAGACCAAGATAGTTGTGATTGATGGAAGAATTAAGGCGAGTGTTCGGTCTGAAAAATCATCCGCTGCAGTTGTTAGAATTGAGTTATTATTTGATTTGAGAGATTTGTTTGCCTCAAAGAATTGCCTTTCCTTGTCCTGTACGCGCCGAAGAAGAAAGGCGGAGAAAATTAAAATGACAGCGGTTGAAGATATCCCGATGAAGGCGGAAATTGCGATTGCCTCGGTCCCTGTTAATCCGACTTTCTGAAATGCGATACTTGCCGCGATTTCGCGTACACCCCATCCGTTTATACTTATGGGTAAACTTGCGGCAAAGCTGACTACAGCCGAGGCGGCCAGGACTTTTAAGAATGAAGCATCGGGGGCGACTTGTAGTACAGCTATAAGATAGGCAAATAACACAAGTGTTTGGGCAATTACTGAAAGAAGGGATATTTCTCCAATACGAACAATGTTTTTCAATGTTCGGATTTTTCGCCAAAGCGCAGCCTCAAATGGTGATCGTGTAAAAAAACTAACAGTAATGATAATCAGGGTTAAAGCACAAAAAATCTGCCATAAAGGAAACTTGTTTAGTGTATTAAAAATCACGCTTGAATCTAATAAAGAAACCGCACCAAGTGCAAAAAGCACTGAACTGACCGCGAAAATAATTATTCTCTCATAAGTAGATATTAGAGTGCATGCCGAGAGAGGGACTTTCTTCCTATGCAAAAAGAACTGACGCCCTAGTATTGATCCAACAAATGAGAATATGAACAGGCTGGAGAAAAAACCATTCACTGACGCTTTCAGAGTCTCTATGAAATCAATTGGGTAGCCAAAGTGGCTTAAAAGTCTGTCCAGACGAAAAGTAACTATAATAATATTAATACACAATAATGATATTATGGAAAAAAAAGAAATAAAACTTATTTCTTTGTAAAAAGATATAAAACTTTGAAAATCGAGTATTTTGTAACAATAAAAAATTAATGTTATGCTGATGATTGCTGGAAAAATCATCCGTAAATTTTTGGGAAAATTGAGTAGTTTAATTTTCTTTGTCCCTAAAGCCATAATTCGGAAACCTGTTTATTGGAGGATATTCGCAAAAATGTCGGGACGGTAGCGGCATTTCCTGTCCAGGATGCTGGACTCAAAACTGTTATGTGCTCTGTGAATTTTATCTTTGATATGCGTCAGTAAGATACAAATTCTCGCTACCTTAGAAATTATCTACCTCTCACAGTTTTAGAATAAGACAAGTTATAAAGGGGTTCAACCGATCAATGCATTGGTTGAAGGTGTTCTTGAGGCTTGGCTTTTATAAATCCACCGGGGGGAAAACTGGATTCTGTGTTTAAGGAACCTTAGGAATCGGCAACATTAATTGTCCGAATACAGGTATTTCCTAATGCATCGTTGCTGGCAACACCGATGCGTCGCACGTCGGCGAGCGGCAGGGTATCCCCATGAAACGCATAGTACCAAACACCAGGCTCGTTTCCAAAATCAAGGTTGTCATGAATGAACCGCCTGGCCTTGGTTTCCAGCGCCAGGAAAGGTTGCGGTCCAAATGTTTTGCCTGCGCGTGTGCGGATTTCCAGGTAAGGGACGTCATCTTCAGGATTTGCATGAAGTTTGATCGTGAAATCGAGAGCGGGCTGGCTCATATCCAGGTTTAGAACCTGCCTGAAAGCATGCAGTGCCTCGGCGTATTCGAATTCGACTTCCGGGTATTTCTCAGCGGCCTTGGCAATCATGTCACGGACATGATCCACTTCAATTCCAATATCCCTGAAATCGTGGCTGCACAGGCCCATGATTGTTGGTTTGCCAGAGTCTGCACGCGCGAAAGCCTTGTCGACTTCGCGTTGGTCAATGCTGGCGGTGCGGCTCATTACATTCAATGAACGGGAAATTGCCCGACGGCAGTTCCCCGGTGTCTGATAGTCGTCATGGGCGGGATGATAGACTGACCAATCCGCTGGCGCCCGCCGCCAGTCGCCGGAGCGCCCCTTTCTGAAATCCACAGAAAGCTCCAATTCTTCCGGCGTATCGGTTGCCATGTTAGAACAATCAAACGGAATCCACTGTTCCAGTATCCAGTGGCTATCGGGACGCTCTGCCTGGAACCCGGCGCGAAAGACCGTTGGAAACCAGTTCCGCTCCAGGATTTTGCGGCAAATAATCTGCCAGAGTTCCGGGGAGTTGATGTAGGAGGTCGCGCACCGATGGGCATCACGATAGATAGACATTGGGTGAAAATGAAAATGAAGTCCATCCGGGCAATCCGCATACTCGCCCATCACCTCAATATAGCGATCAAATATGTTATGATATCCTAAATCGCGCCGTCTCGGATTGTTTTCGTAGCCGACCAGATCAAGGCAATGCCAGTTGTAGACCCACCCGTTACCCTGGGAATCCGGCATTTTCTGCCGGAAACGATTATCCATAATTCTGTCGAGCATTGCCAGGACTTCCGTCCATGTACCATTGATGCGAAGGCGATGCCCGCTGAGTGCTTCCGCAATTTTTGCGGTAAGCTCCTTTCCCAGATCAATCTCTCGTGCCTGCAGCTTTGCCAGCGTGTCACGGGTTCTGGGGAGATTTTTGATCCCAAAAAGTTCTTCAAGCCGTTCAAAGGTCGAGGCCAGTGATTCATTCAAGGGACCTTCTGTATCGATGCTATGAACAATATAGACACGTTTTTTCATGATCTAGGAAATCCACTTTAAAATTAAAATTTGCCCCTATTGCCCGAAAGCATATTCTGACCGGAACTGAGCAGACAGGATGTTCCTGTCGACCGTGTCATTGTGCGTCAAAGCGAGTGCCGTATCTGTAAACAGATCACTGTCGCGCTTCAAGGCCTGAGACTGTTTTGAGGCCAAATCTCGGATTTACTTCTCTTGGGAACCGAAGTGCCTTTGAAGATTTAGGCGTTTTGTTGGCAGCATGTAAATCCTTCCCTCATTGCCTCTGGCACGTCCGCTTCCACGCGAATGGAGGGCTTTTTCGGATAGAGCGGCAATTCAATCGCGCGGGCATGCAGATGCAAGGGGATTTCTGAGGTGGCTGAGCGGTCCTCTGGCGTGCCATACCAGGGGTCGCCCAAGATCGGGAAGCCTGACTGTGCACAGTGGACGCGGATCTGGTGGGTGCGGCCGGTATGGGGGGAGAGTTCCAGCCAGGTCAGGCCGGTCTTGCTGGTGCCCAGTATGTGATAGTCGGTGATCGCCTCTTGGCCTTCGCCGTCCTTGGCAACAACCATGCGCCAGCCTTTCTCGGCACTGGAAATCTTCGTTAAGGGGAAATCAATGCGTCCTGTTTCCTGGGGCGGTTGCCCGCGGACGACCGCCCAATAGGTCTTTTTTGCTCGCCCTTCTGAAAACAAGATCCCAAGCCGTCGCAGAGCCTTTGCATGCCGTCCCAGCACAAGACAGCCAGATGTGTCCCGATCCAACCTGTGGGCCAGGGCGGGCGGCTTGGGCAGGCCAAAGCGCAGGGCATCAAACGTATCCTCCAGGGATGGCCCCCCCGACGGTCCAGCATGGACATTCACGCCTGCGGGCTTGTTCACGACCAGGATCAACCCGTCGCGATAGAGTATTTCCGGTGTTTCCAAGGCGCTTACCCTCCTGCCATTTTCGGCAGGATATAGACTTCGCTGTCGGGCTGGATTGCCTGGAACTTGTCCAGGCGATAGAGCGTGCCGTCGATTGAGACGGTCACGCCCTTTGCCAGGATCGGTTTCAGCTTTGGGGCCGCTTCACCCAGGGCCGTCAGCATGCGGTCGATATTCGGGGCATCGATCTCAAATTCCTTCTGCCCATCGGCCATTCGGCTGAGGGATCCCCAGAGTTTGACCCGTGCCATGGTGCCTCCTATTCCGCAGCAAGCGGCTGGGCCTGCTCCTTCATCAGTTTCAGCAGACGCGGCGGGGACATGGGCAATTCTTCCGGTCGCGCGCCAACCGCAGCAGCCACCGCGTTTGCAACGGCGCCCAAAGGCGGCACGATGGAGGTTTCTCCAACGCCCCGCACGCCATAGGGATGGCCCGGATTGGGAACTTCCACGATCTGCGTATCGATCATCGGCAGGTCCGAGGCGACGGGCACGCGATAGTCCAGGAAGCCCGGATTTTCCATCACGCCCTTGTCGTTGTAGATATATTCCTCGTTCAGGGCCCAGCCGATGCCCTGAACAGCGCCGCCCTGCATCTGTCCTTCGACATAGGCGGGACTGACGGCCTTTCCGGCATCCTGCACGATCAGATAGCGCAGGATGGTGATGCGCCCGGTTTCCCGGTCCACTTCCGCATCCACCAGATGGGTGGCAAAGCTGGGGCCGGCACCATCGGCGCTGACCTCAAAATGTCCCGCAATCGGGCCACCTGTTTCACCTGCTTTCTTCGCAAGCTCCTTAATAGTCATCGGGGGAAACTCGCCCGCATTCGGACCGGCTGGGACGGCACAGCCATTCTCCCAGGTCACAGCATCGGCAGGAATTCCCCAGATTTTTGCGGCACGTTCGCACAGAACCTTTGCCGCATTGCGCGCGGCTTCGATCGTCGCCAATCCACTGGCAAAGGTCACCCGACTGCCATCGGTCACATCGTTAAAGCCCAAGGACCCGGTATCGGCGATGATCGTCTGAACATGATGATAGGGAATGCCCAGTTCTTCGGCTGCCATGGCACACATGGACGCCCGGCTGCCCCCGATATCGGGCGTGCCGACTGACAGAGCGACGGTGCCGTCAATGTTCAAGTTCAGAGTGACCGCCGTTTGTCCGCCGAAATTGAACCAGAAGCCGCTGGCAACGCCACGTCCCTGATTGGGGCCCAGCTTAATGGCGTAATTCGGATGCGCTTTCACCGCCTCCAACGTCTCCACCAGCCCGATATCACTATAGGTCGGGCCGTAGGCGGATTTGCTGCCCGATGTTGCCGCGTTCTTCAAACGGAAATCAACCGGGTCCATGCCGATTGTATGCGCAAGCTCCTCAACAATACTTTCCACCGCAAAGGCCGCCATTGGGGCGCCCGGTGCGCGATAGGCCGCTTGCTTCGGACGGTTGGTCACAACATCCCACCCAATCGCCTTCAGGGTCTTTGGCTGATAGCAGGCAAAGGCCGTCATGGCCCCCATCGAAACGGGTGAGCCTGGGAAGGCCCCGCCCTGATACTTCAATTCAGCCTGAGCTGCGGTGATGGTGCCGTCTTTCTTACAGCCCATCTTAACCCAAATTGCGCTGGAGGCTGTCGGGCCGGTGGCGCGGAAAACTTCGCCCCGGTTCATGACAATCTTCACAGGTTTTCCGGCCTTACGGGACAGGGCGACCGCGACAGGTTCGATAAAGACCGTTGTCTTGCCACCAAAGCCCCCCCCAATTTCAGAGGGGGTAACGCGCAGTTTTGACACATCCATGCCGTTCAACTGGGCACAGACGTCCCGGACCATGAATTGACCCTGGGTACAGCACCACAGATCGCCTGACCCATCACCGGAAATATTGGCCAGACAGGCATGGGGTTCGATATAGCCCTGATGCGCCGCGCCAGTGCGGAACTGACGTTCGATCACGACATCAGCCTCGGCAAAGCCTGCCTCGACATCGCCATAGCCTAATTCAATGCGCTCGGCGACATTGGTCGGGCGGTCTGGCGCATCTTCCACACCTTCTGTGCGGATGTGGTCGTGCAGGATCGGCGCATCATCCTTCATCGCCAATTCTACATCGACAACATGGGGCAGGACCTCGTAATCCACCTCAATCAGTTTCAGCGCCTTGGCGGCGATGCGGGGATTGCTGGCGGCAACGGCTGCCACGGCATGGCCATCATACAGAGCCTTTTCGCGGGCCATGACGTTATAGCGGATATTGGTCAGTTCACCATCTTCCAGGACCTGCGGATGGTCCGGGAAATCTGCCGCGGTGACGATGGCCTTTACGCCTTCCAGGGCAAGCGCCTTGGAGGTATCGATAGATTTGATGCGGGCATGGGCATGGGGGCTGCGCAGGATTTTCCCGTGCAGCAGGCCCGGCGCGGCCAGATCTGCCCCGAATTTGGCGCGGCCTGTTACCTTGTCGATACCATCCGGGCGGTTATGGCGATGACCAACGACTTTATAGGTGCGGTCGGCAGGATCACGATCAAGCGGCATGCGTCTCTCCTCTCATCTCCGCAGCGGCGGATTGAACGGCGCGGATGATTTTATCATACCCGGTACAGCGGCACAGATTGCCCGCCAACCAATAGCGAATTTCGGTTTCCGACGGATTGGCGTTTTGCGCCAACAGGGCTTTTGCGGCGACCAGGATGCCTGGCGTACAGATACCACATTGCAGGGCGGCCCCATTCAGGAAATGCCGTTGCAAGGGGTGCAGGTCCTCGCCATCGGCCATGCCTTCGATGGTCTCGACACTGCGGCCTTGCGCTTCAGCGCCCAGCACCAGACAGGAACAGACGGGACGCCCATCCAGAATGATGGTGCAGGCACCGCAATCGCCTGTGCCACAGCCTTCCTTGGATCCGGTCATTTGTAACCGGTCCCGCAGGACATCCAACAGGGTTTCTTCTGCGTCACACAGATATTCTGTCTGATCGCCGTTGATAGTCGTGGTGACGTGAAGCTGGCTCATAGATTTTTCTCCGCACGGGTTAGCGCGATTTTGGCGGCACGCTTTGCCAGTGTGCCTGCAATATCGGTACGGAACGCAACGGTTCCGCGCTTGTCGTCAATCGGGGTAGCGGCGGCGGAACACGCTGCTGCAAGAGCATTCAACGCGGCGTCATCCATCTTGGTTCCGATCAGGGCCTTGGCGGCGGTCTCCACCACCATGACTTTTGCGGCGACTGCGCCCAGGGAAACCCGGGCTGCGGTGCAGGTGCCTGATTTATCAACGGTCAGGCAGATGCCGACACCCACGACCGCGATATCCATTTCGGTTCGTGGAATGAATCGCAAATAGGCGTCCGAAGTTCCAGGGGCGCGCTTGGGCAAAAGAATGGAATCGACAAACTCTCCCTTCCCAAGGGATGTTTTACCAGGACCCGTTGCAATATCTTCAACCGGAACATCGCGGGTGCCCTTTGGGCCGATGACGCGGGCGACAGCCCCGGCGGCGACCATGGCGGGCACGCTGTCAGCGGCGGGGGAGGCGTTGCACAGATTGCCTGAAATCGTCGCGCGACCCTGAACCTGCGTCGATCCGATCAGGCTGGCGGCTTCACACACGCCTGGCCATCCGGCAACCGCTTGCGCATGTTCATTCAGCATAGCGCTGGGAACCGCAGCCCCGACACGCAGGCCATCGCTTTCCATTGTGATTGATTTCAGGGCATCAATCCGCTTCAGGTCGACGATCAAGTCGGGTTCAATGAATCCGGACCGCAGGCGAACCAGCAAATCTGTCCCCCCCGCCAAAATATGCGCCTTGCCAGCCGCATCGGCCAGCAAGGAGACAGCTGCCTGTACTGTAGTCGGACTTTCATACCGCATTCAGGGACTCCTGGCATAAGAAGGAAGGCGAGATTTTTATGTCCCGCCAGTATCGGAGGGAGTCTGTCGTGTCCGACGGCTTCTTTCAACCCGAAGATTTCTCACGTCAACTTTAGGGGAAGTATCTCCTATATTCACGGGCCTAATTTTACGTTTCCAGATTGTGAACGCCTCTAAAACAACCCTATATGCAGGGTTCTAGTATTTTCTTTCGATGACCAGTGAATAATACTATATTTTGATAAATATAAGCTTAACGGCACAAAGTCGGGTGAGGCAGCGTTTATGCACTATTTGCCAAGTACCTTTGATGAGCGCGGCGTAAACGTGCCTTTCACCAGTGAGGTGGTGCGTAACGCCCGGCTTCGAGGCAGCACCGCCAAAAATCGCGAGTTTCTTTTACCTGGCCTCAGTGGAGGCGAGGGAACTTATGTTGTCCCCTTCAAGGCACTGAGCAGTCTTGTTGACTTGAATATGTACGATCAGGCGCTTTTGGATAGTTTGGGTGAACTGACATCGATCACACCGTTTGATTTGCGTCAGGTTGTCTTGGACATGGATGCGCGTGGATATGGGGGCGTGCCGCGAACGCGTGCGGCCAAGCGTGAAATCAAGAATGCAGAAGATGTGCGCTTGTTCAATCAATGCCTGTTGATCGTTCGGGCTTTGAAATTGCTGGCCGATGATTCCCTGGATCTGGACTTGAAAGTTCTAATTACGCCGGAAGGCCAGAAGTTGGCAAAGGAGCAATTCAAATCCTATGCTGAAAAGTCCAACACAACGCCCGATGAAATTATGCAGAAGCTTGAGAGATGGGCGCGTCTGACGGGGACAATTGGCGTTCGGAATGCGGACCATCCCGGCTATTTGCGCCAGACCTATATTCATATGCAGACGATGACTGCGGATATAAAAGAGTATTTGTCGAAGGAACCGCCGGAAGTTCAGTTTATGGGGCGCGGCATTAATGACAGCGCCAAGCTGACGTCAGATATTGCCAATCGTGAAATGGAAAAATGCTGGTCTTTCGAGCATGATATCGGGACTGCGCTGACCCATGCCGACCTAACCATGAAACTGATGGAAGAGCACGTCCAGACGATCTCTTGGATCATTGACGGATGGCCGCGACTGATTGAAGCCTGGAATGAGTCCAGTGAGAGTTTCAGGGGAGAGCGTCGGAAAGTGTTGGAGATGATCTACGAGAATCTTCCAATCCTTCCCAAAAGTGTTCTGATTGGCGATCAAATTGATAAATTGAATGGTATTCGCGACACCCAGAAAGGATGGGTGAAAGCCAACACAGACTGGCGCACTGAACAGTTGGACCAGGAAATGCTGGGCAGGCTTACACAATTCAAAATGGTTGATCAGTGATATGACATCGATTTCCGAAGACAAGTTAAAGCGGCTGCAGCAGTATCTTGTCACATTGGGCGATGGCGAACTGCATGCGCTGACACGCGCCATTGAATATGGTCGGTCTATCAATTTTCAGGATATACCCGCAGCGAAAATTCTGGAGATGATTCGTCCAGCCCTGGTCGAAATCCGCCCCAAACATATTCCCACCCGCGACCGTGTCTTATGCGAGCCCTGCGAGGACCTGTTCATCAGTTATGTGCCGGATGTGAAGCGTGAGGCATTGATAGAACGCAAAAGTATCGCGCCCTTCATTAAAAAGAGCCAAGCCCTGTTAGGCGCAAAACTGGATGCGGCTGAAAAGGAGATGATCGAGGATTTCAAGGCCGAGCGCTGGAATGATCTGGAGATACGAAAGGCCGAGCTTTGGGCTCTCGCCGATGAGGCATGGCGCGCCGAATTTGCGGCCAAGAAATCTGGTGAGGCACAAAAGGCCCTGCTGATTGAATTGGGGGGCACCGATCGTTACGAGGATATTCTGGAGGCCGCTGCATGTCTGCACGTCGCGGCTTCCATCCGTGATGTGCGATTGCTGTATCCAAATCGACCTATTGTCCGATTGAAGAAGGATATGGTCGAAGCGTTTGTTTCTGTATTGAGCCAGGCAAATAACGACAAGCCAGAGGCTGCGGAAATGGTCGTTTGGACCATCCATCGTCGATTGAAGACAAAGACGGACATCATGACCATCTTTCGGTCTATGGATGTCACAAAAACCGTCTGGTGTTCCGGGATCCGGCAAGTTCGGGACCGGATCGAAAAATCCCTGCTGCAGGAATTGGACTCAACTGCTGACGATCTGGCAACAGCAATCAAGCGGGGCCGTATCGCGCCCGACGCCCTGTTTAACGAGTTGGAAACCTATCTGGACGAAATGGACCGATTGAAAGGCAGCGCATCAAAAGGGAATATCGATGCGACCAGGGCGACGGCCTTGCGGCACATCCGGTCCATTTCTGCTTTGGTTGATGAAACGGTCATACGGTCTGCAAAGAAAACGGTTACCCCGACCATCGAAACACTTTTGAATTTGGTGGAGTCGGGCACCGATCTAACAGACGACGTCCTGGACATGATCGAAAATGCCGAACGGATCGCTCTGTCCTTCAAACGGGTGAATGGCATCGCCGACCGGATTGGCGCAAAATCATCCTTTGAACGGGAGCGCCAGGCACTGGATAAGATGCTGATTGCGTCTGAAAACCGCCTGAAATTATGGCTGGATCAGCATCATGCGGCGAATCCGGAACTGGCTGAAGAAAGCGTCCTGTATTTTTGCCGCCTGATAGAGATCGTGTCGGGATCCAAACGCGCAAAGGATGCAAAACACCGGTTGTTTGTGGGGTTGGCGCGCTGATAGTTACCAAACAAGCCGACTTTGATTTGGCCTATTCTGCCGCCTGATGTCCTTTGGGCGTTGCCAGGGCTTCGTTCAGCGCCTTCTCCACTGCGGAGCGTGGTTTCGACAGGCCCGCCATCAGGTCATACAGAACAGGCGTCAGAAACAGCGTTAGAACCAGGGCGGAACTGAGCCCTCCTACAATGACCCAGCCAATCGCGATACGACTTTCCGCCCCGGCGCCACTGGCGATGACCAGAGGAACAGCGCCCAGAATGGTTGAAATGACTGTCATCACGATGGGGCGGAAGCGCAGGACTGAGGCTTCAATCACTGCGTCCCGCACAGATTTACCCTCATCGCGCAATTGGTTGGCAAATTCGACAATCAGGATGCCGTTCTTGGCCATCAGCCCAATCAGAAGAATGATCCCAATCTGGCTGTAGACATTCAATGACAGGCCGGCAAGTGTCAGCGAATAAATTGCGCCGGCTACGGCCAGGGGCACCGACAGCATGATGACCAATGGGTGAATGAAGCTTTCAAATTGAGCCGCCAGGACCAGAAAGACAATTAACAGCGCAATGGCGAATGTAACCAGAATATCCCCGGATGTATCCTTATAGGTGGCGGACTGTCCTGCATAGCCAAGCTTGGCGGAGTCGGGAAGTATTCTGGCGGCACCATCTTCCATATAAGTCAGCGCGTCTCCCAGTGTATAACCCGGGGCCAGCGCGGCCTGAATAGTGATAGAAGGCAATCGGTCAAACCGACGCAACTCTGCAGATGCAGCACCGGATTCTATGCCGACCAGAGAACTCAACGGGACCAGGGATTGACTACCCTGACCGGAATTGGGACTGCGAATGAAGATATTGGTCAGATCATTGGGAGTCCGGCGGTCCTCAAGGCGGGCCTGGGCGATCACCGGATATTCCCGACCGCGATCAATATAGGTGGTCAGTTCTTCTGACGCGAACATGATCTGTAATGTGGACGCGACCGTTTCGGCGCTGATGCCCAGATCATCCGCCTGAGCGCGATTGAGCGACAGGTTGAATTCCGGTTGGTTTTCTTCGAAGTCAATTTCCGGGTTGATCAGGCTATCATTGGCTTCGGCATGTTCCAGTAAGGCGGCCGCCCATTGTTTCACCTGCTCGAAATCGGGGCCGCCAACAACGACCCGCAGCGGGGATGAATTACCCCGCAGACCCAAGCCCGCCGGACTTGCCACGGCAGCACGGGCGCCCGGCAGGCCCAATGCAGCGGGCTGAACAGAACTGACGATTTTTGCCTGACTGTCTTCGCGCTCTTCCCAAGGGGCAAGGCGCAGCACGACGAAGGCCCGGTAAGGTCGATTGCCCCAGCCCACCAGGGAATACACGGTTGTGATATTGCCGTTATCGACCTGTGGCTGAAGTGCCTTTTCGATGATTTTCGCCTGCTCATCGGTATAGTTTACGGTTGCCCCTTGCGGCGCGGTGATTGGCACGAAGGCAACACCTCGGTCTTCCTGAGGAGCCAGTTCGCGCGGCAATTGTTCATACAATGCCAAGGATCCGGCAACGAAGACCAGGGATAGCGCGATGACAATCAGGGGGGCCCCAACGGCCCGCTGTAACAGAAATCGATAACTGCGCCCTATGGTCGATTGGGCCATGGCCGTATCACCATCCTGAGCCGTTTCAGACGAACGGGCCGACTTGCGCGCGGCGCGCAAAACGCGCGATGAAATCATCGGCACAAGGCTCAGGGCGACAAAGGTGGAAATCAACACAGCGGCGGCCATCACCATGCCAAATTCGCTAAACAGCCGTCCGACCTGTCCGCCCAGGAAGGAAATTGGAATAAAAACAGCAACCAATGTGATAGAGGTGGCCAATACCGCAAAGGTTACTTGCTTGGTGCCCCGCACCGCCGCAACCAGTGGGGTTTCCCCTTCATCAATACGGCGCTGGATATTCTCCAGCACCACAATGGCATCGTCGACAACCAGACCAATCGCCAGCAACAGTGCAAGCAGTGTCAGCACATTGATTGAAAATCCCATGACAGAGATCAGCGCAAAACAGCCAATCAGCGCGATGGGGATGGTAACGGCTGGAACCAGGGTTGAGCGAACAGAACGCAGGAACAGCAGGATCACCAGAATAACAAGAACCAATGACAGGCCAAGCGCGATCATCACTTCGCGTATGGAGGCGGCGATGAACAGGGCGTCATCGGACCCCACGATAATTGTCATCCCCTGCGGCAAAGAGTCGGCCAGGTTTGCGACTTCGGCCCGGATGGCGGTGGAAATCTCCATCGTATTGGCCTGGCTTTGGCGGATGACGGACAAGCCGACAGCAGGCTGGCCGTTGGCCCGGATAATGGTTTCATCATCCTCCACGCCAAGCTCTACTGTCGCAACGGAACTCAGGCGAACCGGATAACCGTCAACGGTGTCCAGAACGATGTTCTTGAATCCATCAACTGTTGAAAATCGTCCATCCAACCGGATATCGATCAGGCGTTGACTGGATTTAATCTCGCCCGCAGGCAGTTCGACATTGTTGCGGTTGATTGCCGCTTCAATGTCCCCAACCGTCAGGTTGCGGGCCGCCAATGCGCGCCGATCGATCCAGATGCGGATCGCATAGCGGCGTCCCCCCTGGATATCGACACTGGCAACACCGTCCAGAGTTGTCAGTCGATCCACAACGAAACGGTCGACATAATCGGTAATTTCCTCGGGCGTGTGATTGGTGGACGATACGGCCAGCCGCATTACGGGATCGGCATCGCTGTCATTCTTAACGATCTGAGGCTCGTCCGCACCATCTGGCAGGTTTCCCCGAACCCGCCCGACGGCGTCCCGGACGTCATTTGCCGCTTGATCGATATCCCGGCCTGTTTCGAACTCAATAACCGTTTGACTGCGCCCGCGGCGGCTTTGGGATGTTATCGTCTTCACACCAGAGACACCGGCAATAGAACTTTCCAGTATTTCCGTTATATCCGTATCGATAATCTGTGGAGTCGCCCCGGTATAGGTCGTCGTCACCGTCACGACGGCGGAATCGACATCGGGCAGTTCTCGCACCGGAATGGACATCAGCGAGGCAATGCCCGCCGTGATGATCAACAGGCTGGCAACGATGGCAAGGACAGGTCTGCGGATCGAAAGGTCGGAAAGGGTCATGTGCCAGTAGCCTCACTGGTTACCGTTTCCTGTCGTGCAGACTTTGGGGCCACCAGAGAGTTTTCCCGAACTTTCTGCACGCCACGTATAACGACATCCTCCCCCTGGGCCAATCCGCCCAATATCTCGACATATCCAATCGAGCGTCGCCCGATGCTGACATTGCGCCGTGAGGCCCGCAATCCATCATCACGCTGGGTAATGGCAAAAACATAGGATTGATTGCCATCCACAACGACGGCTTCTTCTGGGACTGTCAGAGTCTCATCCGCATCCAGGACGATGGATAGATGCATAAACATTCCCGCAGGTAGGGTACGATCTGGATTCGGGATAAATGCTCGGACCTGAAATGAGCGCGAGATCGGCGCGATACGGCTGTCCAACGAGAGAATTTCCGCATCGAATTTCCGACCTGGAAAGGCGGCCGCATTGGCTTCTACCTTTTGCCCGGGCGTGATGCGCCCGAACATGTCTTCCGACAGAAAGAATTCCACTTCAACAACGGACAAATCGTCCAGTATTGTGATCGTGTCGCCGGTTTCCACCTGGGCGCCAAGCTCTACATTCGAATAACCGACAACGCCTGCAAAGGGGGCCTTGACCGTTCGGTCTTGCAAGCGTCGAGTAGCGCGATCCCGCTCTGCCTGGGCTATGGCGACATTGGCGACCAGCGTGTCCACGGTCGCTTCGGCCACAGTATTGGACTTACGCAATGTCTCGGCGCGTTTCAGGGCGCTGAGTGCGTCTTTCAGTCTGGCTTGCGCTTCAATCAGATCGGCCCGTTCGATTTCGTCATCCAACCGCAAAAGGGTCTCGCCTGCCTCGACAGATTGTCCTGCTTTAAAGGCGACTTCGACGACACGACCATCGGCAAAGGGTTTGATCTCAACGGTGCGTTTCGCCCGCGTCGACCCTACTGCTTCGATGGTGGTTTCCATCGGGCGCATGATAACGGGGGCGGTTTCGACGGGGATTACTCTGGCAGCGGACCGGTTTGGCGCGGCATCGGATTTCGCCAATTTCTGATCGTAGTGTTGCCAGCCTTCATAACCGCCTAATGCGATGGCGCCGATGGCGATCAAAATCATAATCTGCTTTGCAGGCGACATGTCTGATTAAATCCAATCCAAAAACAATGTGGGTCACATTGGCGCTGTCTCGCATGTTCTACTTAGATCAAATTCGTGAGCCTGCCAGTTTGAACATAAGCCAATGTTACAAATGACGTTTCATATCCCTGAACCCGTCGCAATGCTATGAATAAATTACGTTTCCGTCCGTATCACGGGCAATCCGCCTCAATTTCGGGGAAATGTGCCCGTCCAGGCAGATCAGGGAATGCCGGATTTCTAGGTGATGTTCTACCGATTGGCGGGACGGATATGCGCCAACGCGAATTTCACAATGGGCAGAAGGATCAGGATCAGGGCCACAATGGTAATTGGCCCTGCAATCGGGCGTGTGAAAAAGATGCTGAAATCCCCATCAGAGAATAACAGGGATTGTCGCAGCTTCGGTTCTGCAATTGGACCCAGAACGATGGCCAGAACCGCCGGTGCCAAAGGATAGTCCAGCTTGCGCAGTAACAAGGCCCCGAACCCAAAGAGGACCATCAGCCAGACATCAAACATATCCTGATAGGCCGCAAAGGTCCCGATCAGCGACAGCACAAATATTACCGGGGCCAGGATTGTGAAGGGCATTCTCAACATCCACACGAAGACGGGAATGAAGGCTAGGTTAACCAGCACCGCGATCACATTCGAAATATAGAAAGATCCGATCAGGGGCCAAACAAAGTCCGGCTGGCTGGAGAACAGTAACGGCCCTGGCTGCAATCCCCAGATTACCATTCCTGCCAGCAACACGGCCGTGGTGGGAGAGCCTGGGATGCCAAGCGTCATCATCGGCAGCATGGCACCGGTCGAGGCCGCATTATTCGCAGATTCAGGCGCTGATATTCCATCGGGATTCCCTTTGCCAAAGGATTTTGGATCTCGCGCGGTCAGTTTGGCAACGCCATAGGCCATCAGGGAGCCAGGGGTCGCACCCGCCGCAGGCAGCAACCCGACGAAGAAACCCAGAAAGGAGCCAATCGCCGTACCGCGCCAGGCGCTGGCAAATTCTCTACAGGCGGCAATAAGCCCCTGACGCGTGATTTTCACATAGCTCATCGCCGAATGGGATTGGGACGCCATCATCGTCCACATCATCTCTCCAATGCCATAGACACCGATGGCCAGCACCAGAAAGCGGATGCCGTGACTGAAACCGGAAATGTCGAAAAAGACCAGACGCGGTTCCCCCGACACGATGTCAAAGCCAACCGAGGCCAGAACCAGGCCGAAGCAGATCGAAAAGATCGTTTTGGGAATGTCGTCGCCCCCCAGTCCTATGAATGTCGCGAATGCCAGGAGCATGAGTGCGAAAATTTCCGGATCACCGAATTTCAGGGCAACGCTGGCAAGCGGTGGGGCGAATGCGGTGAACAGAATATTGGAGATCGTTCCCCCGACGAAGGATGCTAGGGCGGCAATTACCAATGCCCGGTCGGCCCGTCCCGCCAGCGCCATTGGTCGACCGTCAAAGGTTGTCGCCACGGCGGTCGATGCGCCTGGAATACCCAACGTGATAGAGGATATGGCACCACCATACATGGCCCCGTAATAGATTGCCGCCAGAAAGATCATGGGGGAGGTCGCTGAACCGGTAAATTCCTGAATAACAAAGGTGAATGGCAATAGAATTGCAACGCCATTGACTGACCCAAGCCCGGGCATGGCGCCGACAAACAATCCGACCATGACGCCCGCAATGGCCAGGCCAAGATTTGTGGGCTGCATTGCCGCGCCAATTCCGTCAATCAGGGCTAACAGGATATCCATGATGCAGTCTCCAATCCGGGCGGCTCAAATCGGTCGCCGGGATCAACGGTATTACAGGAACAGGTCGTATAGCGGCAGGAACAAGGGTTCCAGGTATCCCTTTGGCAGCACGATACGCATCGCGATATCAAAGAAGAAGAAGCTGAAGACCGGAATCGCGGTGGAAATGATCAGCGTTGGAATCAGGCGATGCCGCCCCAATCCCCCGATGAAATAGATCATGAAAACAAAGATTGCCCCGTAGAATCCGATAATGCCAATCAGGATCAGGAATCCCAGCAAACCACCCCCAACCAGCAGAAATGTGCGCTTTGCATGGCGGTCCAGAAAGGGTTCTTCGGATTGAGACGGGGGGGATTTTCGCAGATGCCAGTTAATCCCGATCCAGATCGAACATAGCAACATGATCAGGGACAGCCAGAAGGGCCAGAAGCCACTGCCCGGTCCCTCGTCCAGGATCAGGCCGATATTGTCAAACCGGGCGACATCCGGGTCCCAACCCGGTCCTTCCCCACTTTTCCACATAAAATACAGAGAGAGTAGCCCCAGGAAAAAGGCCGTCACGATTTCAGCTCGCCTCATAACCTGGCGCTCCTCTCTCAGTTTAACGGTGATGTGTGTTGGATTATTTGATGGCGCCGGAAGCCTTCAGGATCGCTTCATGCCGCACCAGCTGTTCTGACCAATATTTACTCAGGTTATCACCAGCCATGAAACTGCCCATCAGCGATTGCTTGGTCTTATAGGTCTGCCAGTCAGCCGTATCATAGGCCTTCTTGAACAGCTCCGTGTAATAGGCCAGGGCTTCTTTGGACATTCCCGGCGGCCCAACGACTGCGCGTTGCATCGAATAGACGAAGTCTCCGCCCACTTCTTTTAGCGTCGGGACCTCCGGGAACAGGGGCAATCGTTCCGCTGTGAACGCAACCAGCGGAATCAGATCCCCTGATTGATAGAAGCCCAATGCCTCGGACGGGTTGTTTACCGAAGACGTGATCTGACGACCGGCCAGTTGCTTGGCAACCTCTCCGCCACCCTTATAGGGGACATATTTGATCTGAAGATCGTAATTGTTGTTCAGATAGTCTGTGATGATTTCATCTTCTGCGGCCTTGCCGGTGCCGCCCATCACCCATCCACGACCGCGGTCTTTGGCAGCGGTAACAAACTCTTCGAAGGTTTTGATACCTTCATCCTTGTGAACCCATAGCAGGAATGTGTCTTCCGCCATGCGACCAACCGGCGCGAATTTCATGATATCGACGCCCAGGCCCGGTTGCCGCAATGGGGTCGTGAAAAAGGAATTCAGTGTCACCATGACCGTATGGTCCGGGTCCGATACGCTGTTCATATAGGTTAAGGCTTCCGCACCGGATCCGCCGGGCTTGTTTACCGGTATCAGCGGGCGCGATGCCAGATTTTCCTTTTCAATAATGGATTGGATCAAGCGGGCCATCTTGTCGGCCCCACCGCCCTGTCCGGCCATAATTACAAATTCCACAGGTTTGTCCGGCTCAAAGGCAAGGGCTGGTCCCGTGACGACGGAAAATGAAAGTGCTAAAGCCCCGGCCGTGTTCAGAAATGAACGCATGTGCTTGTTCATGGTTTCCTCCGTTTCAATCAAACAATCCGAACCGGCGTATCCGGTGTTGGATCGGGTGCCAATTTTTGGTCTACCCTGATGCCATGCCGCTATCGTTGTGATGAATTCCTGGAATGAATGGGATTAATCACCAGACATTGGAGTCGATAGGGGTATAAACATGAAACGTAATTTACATACAAATTCACATGAGTCTACGAAATAAAATTATTAAATATCGTTTTATTATTTCCATTAATTTCGTATGGTTATTCATGGTTGAGTTTTTTCACTTGATTTTCAATCCTCTGCCCGGTTTCTTTCAGTATGCGGTTGGCTTGAGGGAGTGATGCCTTTTTCTATACTGACATCCGGTCGCAGGACTGTTGCCTGATCTCTGCCACGGGACCATAACAACAGGATCAAACGAGACAGATCGAAACAATCGATCAAGGGAGGAAGAACAGATGGATGTGACAGGGCGGGTATTTGATTTATTGGGGCAGGGGGCGGACGATGCGGCGGCGCTGGTAGCACCGGGGCGCACTGATATGACCTTTAGGGCCTTGCGACAGCATTGCGCGCGCATCCGTCGGCAATTGGCGGCGCGCGATATCGGGCCAGGGGATCGGGTTGCCATCGTATTGCCCAATGGACCGGAAATGGCCAGTGCCTTCTTTGCGGTTGCCTCTGGCCTGTCTGCGGCGCCCCTTAATCCCGCATATAAAGAGTCTGAATATGCCTTTTATCTGGAAGATTTGAAGCCAAAACTGGTGATCGTTGCCCAGGATAGTGACAATCCAGTCCGGGCTGCGGCTGGATCGCTGAATATTCCTGTCGCTGAGGCCCTGGTTGGGCCGGAAGACCCTGCGGGTGCCTTCACCCTGTGGGCGGAAGAGGCCGATGACACCGCGCCAGGTCCGATGGATGAGGCCCTGGTGCTGCACACATCGGGCACGACGTCGCGCCCTAAAGTCGTGCCACTGACCCAGGCCAACCTATTCGCCTCCGCCAGCAATATTGCCAGCACCTTGGCCCTGACACCGGCGGATCATTGCCTGAATATTATGCCCTTGTTTCATATCCATGGCCTGATCGCGGTGGTCCTGTCTTCCATCAAGGCTGGGGCGTCTGTCTGCTGTACGCCAGGCTTTAACGCCCTGAAGTTTTTCGACCTTGCGGTTGCTGAAAAGCCGACCTGGTATTCAGGCGTTCCAACCATGCATCAGACCATTTTGCTGCGGGCGAAGCGCAATCCTGAGGCCTTGTCCCAGGTGAAGTTCCGCTTTGTGCGCTCGTCCTCTGCATCCCTGCCGCCTGCCGTATTCAATGAATTGGTGGAAACCTTTGGCTGCCCGGTTATCGAAGCTTATGGCATGACAGAGGCGACGCATCAGATGGCCTCTAACCCGCTGCCACCGGGCAAGCAGAAGCCGGGTTTCGTTGGTCTGCCAGCCGGGCCGGAAATCTGCATACTGGACATGGGTGGAAAGAAACAGCCTGCCGGCACGGTGGGCGAAGTTTGTATTCGCGGTGCCAATGTCACGCCCGGCTATGAGAATAATGACAAGGCGAATGCGGAAAGCTTCACCGATGGCTGGTTCCGCACCGGCGATCAAGGCTATCTGGATGATGAGGGTTATCTGAAGATCACCGGGCGGATAAAGGAGATCATCAATCGCGGGGGAGAGAAAGTATCGCCCCTGGAGGTGGATGATGTCTTTATGGAACATCCTGGAATCCAACAGATCGTGACCTTCGCCATGCCCCATAAAATGCTGGGCGAGGAAGTCGCCGCTGCCGTCGTTCTGGCGGAAGGGGTCACAGTGACGGAAAAGGACTTGAAGGAATATGCCGCTGATCTTCTGGCCCCCTTCAAAATCCCGAAGAAGTTTGTTTTCTTAGACGAAATCCCTAAAGGCGCGACCGGTAAGATGCAGCGCATCGGCCTGGCAGAAAAACTGGGCCTGGGAGAGGCATAATGACCAAGGTTTGTATCTATGGTGCCGGCGCGATCGGTGGATTGATGGCCGCGGCTTTAAGCGAGGCCGGGGCGGATGTGTCCCTGGTCGCGCGCGGCCCACATCTGGCGGCGATCCAGGACAAGGGAATGATCCTGCGCAAGGATGGTCAGGAGACGACCTATAAAATCAAAGCCAGCGGTAATCCCGCCGATTTGGGTCAGCAGGATTATGTCATCGTGACGTTAAAGGCCCATTCCGTCCCGGCGATCGTGGATCAGTTCACGCCCTTGCTGGGGCCGGAAACGGCAATTGTGCCTGCCGTGAACGGGCTTCCCTGGTGGTATTTCTATAAGGCGGATACCGGGACCGTTTTGGATGACAATCCGCTTGAGACAGTCGATCCGGGGGCTGCCCAATGGAAAGCATTCGGGCCGCAACGCGCCATTGGCTGTGTCGTGTATCCGGCTGCGGATGTGCCGGAACCCGGCGTGATAGAGCATAAATATGGCAATCGGTTTTCCTTAGGCGAGCCGGATGGCAGCCAGTCGGAGAGGCTGGAACGCTTGTCCAACCTGTTTATCAAGGGCGGATTGAAGGCCCCCCGCAAAGGGCGCTTGCGCGATGAGCTTTGGATCAAGCTATGGGGCAATTGTTCGTTTAATCCGGTTTCCGCCCTGACCGGGGCCAGCCTGGATCAGATCGGGGCAAATGCGGCCTGTACCGACGTCGTGCGTCGCATGATGCTGGAATGCAAGGCAGTGGGGGAAGCTGTCGGCGCGCGCTTTGCCGTTGATGTCGAGCGCCGGATTGAAGGCGGGACGGAAATCATCGGGCACAAGCCTTCCACCCGGCAGGATGTGGAGAAAGGGCGCCCAATGGAGTTGGACGCCCTGACGTCAACGGTTCTGGAACTGGCGCGCAAGCTGGACATCCCGACCCCAACCCTGGATGCCGTTGCCGCCCTGGTGCGGATGCAGGGCTCCGTGCTGGGCCTATATCAGCATAACGAAGCCCTGGAATCCCTAATTTTCAAGCGATGACGGTTGATCCGGCACGATGGGGCGTGGCGGCGTTGGGCTGGTGCCATCCCAGATATAGACATCGACAATACACTGATTTTTACCCGACATTTCTGCCGCAATGTTGAAGCGTTGCCCGCCGGATGTGTCGGCATTGCTGATGGCCGACAAGCTGGGGTCCAATGTGTCGTAACAACTGCTTACAAAGCTCTCCAGCCGTCCTTGTCGCTGACCTTGCTGCAGCATGAAAGAGGCATAAGAGGTTAACCAGCCCTTGGGAATGTTTGGCGGATACTTCTGGAAGGGTTCCCATAATGGCTGGATACCGGGCATGTTGAGCAAACTCCCATAGACGGGCGTGGCTTTTGCGAAGATCGTATCTCCCCCTTCATTCTTTGAAACCAGTGCATAGATTTCAAACAGCATCAATTCCCGAGCCAGGGCGTCGTCGCTGCCATCATTGATTTCAATGAAGAAAGCGTTCCCCGTTACAATGCGGGTCGAGCCTTCATAGGCGCAGACTTCAACCTCACCATTCTGGGGTATCTCAGGATTTGGTGGGTTGAGGGAAATGTCCATGTCCTGGGGGAAATTTGGAACAACAAAACATTTTGTCGATCCCAAACAGGTCCAATAGGGGTGAATTTCAAAGTTGCTGGTACGATTGTAGATGCTGGTTTGGAGTGTTTTTGGCTCTTTCGTGTTGGAAAATAGAGTCGAAAGATCCTTCATCAGTTGATCATAGGCTTCATTTCCATCGATTTCGACGTTGACTGGCATCAGAACCTCCCTGTTATGTTGTTTTTGATGGATACAACATTTTAAAGTAGAGTCATGACGGTTGCATTATAATTTTTTGATATGTTTTGGATAGTACAGAAAATACAGCCGGGAATAGATCACGAACACGCTCTGGTGGCCGCAATCTAAAAAGGGGGCGAGATGTTAGGGGTCAGCTTGCCTGTGCTGATCCTATTTGCCTGAAAGGGCAGGGCTAAAGCGCATCAGGCATAAGATCTCGAACAGAATTTGGGCACCGACCTGGGCAGTATTGGTGGTGCTGTCATATTGCGGGGCGACCTCGACCACATCGCCACCGATGATATTCAATCCGGCCAGCCCGCGCAGCATGGTCATCGCTTCCCGGCTGGTCAGGCCCCCGATTTCCGGCGTGCCAGTCCCGGGTGCGAAGGCCGGGTCCAGACAATCGACGTCAAAGGTGACATAGATCGGGCCATCCCCGACTACGTCCCGTGCTTTCTTGATCACGGCGGCGGGGCCCATCTCGGCGACATCTTCGGCATGGATCACGGTCATCCCGGAATCGACCGAAAACTCCCACAGATACTCAGCCGGTCCCCGGATTCCGATCTGAATGCAGCGTTCCGGATCCAGCACCCCTTCCAGCACAGCCTCCCTAAACGGGCCACCGTGATGGAATTTAGAATTGTCGAATTCACCGCCGGTATCGCAATGGGCATCGAAATGGATCATCCCGATTGGGGCATCCTTGCCGATGGCTTTCATGATCGGCAGTGTTACGGAATGGTCGCCGCCGATAGACAGGGGAATAATCCCAGCGGCAACAATTTTTGCCAGATAGTCTTCGATATCCTCGTGACAGGAATTCAGGCTGAAGCGGCTTCGGAACGGCACGTCGCCGATATCCGCAACCCGCAATTCCGATACGGGCGCACATTTCAGGACGTGGTTATAGGGGCCGATCCGCTCAATCGTGCGCACGGCGCGGGGACCGAATCGCGCGCCTGGGCGGTTGGTGACACCCAGATCCATCGGCACGCCGACCATGGCGACCTGCAGATCCCCAAAATCCGGTGATTTCGGATTAACTTCATGCCAGGGCGCATCCAGAAAAGTGGAGACTCCGGCAAATGGTGCCTGGCGCGTGCCCGCATCATCAAAGATCGTAGCGGCCACTTTCTTGAAATCCGGATCATGAAAGGCTTCTGCGGAGTCGGACCGGTATTTCTGGCGAAGACGATCAAGATTGGACATGTTCATAATGGCGGCCTCTTCCGGCGGTTCATGCAATGGGTAAATCGGCGTGGTCGCAATTCAGCCTGTCGGGACTTCAGAAATCAAGCATCTTCCTTGCCCGCCAGGATTGGTTTGGCAAACTGCAGTTCCGCCAGATGCTTATACAGGGGGCTGGTGGTCATCAGCTCGTCATGGGTGCCTGTTGCAACGATGCGCCCCTCTTCAATAACCGCGATCCGGTCCGCATTGATAACGGTCGCCAGTCGATGGGCGATGATCAGTGTCGTGCGGCCCTGCATCAAACGCTCCAATCCGGTCTGGACCTGGCGCTCATTCTCAGAATCCAGGGCACTGGTTGCCTCGTCCAGCAATAAGACCGACGGATTGCGCAATACCGCACGGGCGATGGAGACGCGTTGCTTCTGGCCGCCGGACAGTCGCAATCCCTTTTCCCCCAGAAATGTGTCATACCCTTCGGGCAGGGCGGTGATAAAGTCATGGGCGGCGGCATCTCGGGCGGCCTGCATCACGTCATCATCCCCGGCTTCTGGGCGGCCATAGCGAATGTTTTCCCTGCCCGATGTGCCAAAGATCACAGGGTCCTGTGGTACCAGCGCCATGCGCTGACGCAGCGCCTGAGGGTCAGTCTGGGACAAATCCACACCGTCCAGCAGGATATGGCCATCCTGCGGGTCATAGAATCGAAGCAGCAGTTGGAAGACGGTGCTTTTGCCGGCCCCCGATGGACCAACAAGGGCAACGCTTTGGCCCGGTTCGATGGTCAGGGAGAAATTCTTCAGCGCCGCGGATTTTGGACGAGACGGGTATTTGAAAGTCACATTATCGAATACGACCCGCCCTTGCGGTGGTTCGGGCAGGGCGATGGGGCTGGCGGGGGGCTTGATCTGCGGTTCCGCTTCCAGCAATTCAACCAACCGTTCCGTTGCGCCCGCTGCGCGCTGTAATTCGCCATAGACTTCTGAAATAATACCAACGGAAAAGGCGACGACCGTGGCGTAAAAGACAAAGGCTGCCAATTCGCCGCCTGTGATCGCGCCCTGCATCACATCATTGCCCCCGACCCACAGAATGACGCCGATGGAGGCAAAAACCAGCAATATCACAACAGCCGTCAGAACACCGCGCAGCTGTGTGCGCTGGATCGCCGTATCAAAAGCATTCCGGACTTCATCGCCAAAGCGGCGACGGTCAACACCTTCATGGGTGAAGGCCTGAACCGTTCGGATGGCGTTCAGATTTTCTTCGGCAAAGGAACCGACATCGGCAATTCGATCCTGACTGTGCCGCGACAGGACACGCACACGCCGCCCTATGGTCATGATCGGGATCACGACGATTGGCACGACCAGCAGGACCAGCGCGGTCAGCTTGGCATTGGTGATCACCATCATGCCAATACCCCCAACCAGCATCAGCGCATTGCGCAAGGCCATAGAGGCACTGGATCCAATGATGGATTGCAGCAAGGCGGTGTCTGTCGTCAGCCGGGACAGGATCTCCCCCGTTTTGGTGATCTCAAAAAAGGCAGGGTCAAGACGCAATACGCGGTCGAATACGGCATTGCGCAGGTCCGCCACAACCCGTTCACCCAGCCAGGTGACCATATAGAACCGAAAGTAACCGCCAACCGCCATGACAATGGACAGGCCCAAAAGCGCCAAAAGCGATTTGTTCAACGCATCTGGGTCGCCACTGGAAAAACCGCCATCAATCAGCACACGCACGCCTTGACCTAATGCCAGAACCGATCCGGCCGTAATTGCCAAGGCGGTCAGGGCGTAAAACACCTGTTTTTTGTAGGGTTTTAGAAATCCAAGGGTGCGCCGCAGGACTTTCATATCACGTCCCTTGGGACGCTCTGGTCCTTGCGGGGAAAACCGGCCACCTGCTGCTCTTGCCACGATTCAACCTATCTTCTTATTCGACCTTAATTGGCGACACCTAACGCCCCTTCGACCATAAAATCAAAGCTTCTGGAGCATCATGCGCTCGCATGAGCTCAAACAAGATACGCATCATGCGCTCGCATGAGCTCAAACAAGATACGCATCATGCGCTCGCATGAGCTCGAACAAGATACGCATCATGCGCTCGCATGAGCTCAAACAAGATACACTAAAGCCTGGGATGGATGCGCCGCGACAATATAGCCAGTCCGATTAAGATAATGGTCAGAACCAGATAAACGACCTGAATATCGAAAAAAATTAACAATACTGAGAAAATTGCGGCATGGATCAGTTCTGCAATATCGCGATAGGTGGTAAAGGCCGGGGTCATTTCCGTCCGTCGACTGGGGCGGCATGCCCGAAAGAAAAGAGAATTTCCATAGCTGTCATTCGCCGACATTGCCAGGGCAGCGCATAACAGCCCCGCCGCGCCGATGATCGGCATGCTGACAAAGGCGCAGGCCACGGCACACCCGGCTGCACCAATTGTAAAGCAGGCCATCGCCATGCGCCGGATACCAATGTGTCGGGCTATTCTGCCCCAGAATGGCATGGCCAACATACCAAATGTACCCAGGGATAACAGGGCACCGGCGACAACTTCGCCCATTCCCGTCTTTACCGCATAGATTGGTGTGTACAGAAAAAAGCACATCCAGAAAAAGGCCCGGCCGGTGGCGTTGATCCAGGCATGCAACAATCGCTTTTGCCGCATGAATTCACCCAGATGGCCCAGGACATTGCGAAAAGCACGATTCTTCGTTGGTCGGACACCAGGCGCAGATTTGAATCGCAGCAGCCAGAATACCGCCATCAGGGTCAGCATCGATGCCGCAGAAAAGTAGTAGGGGGCCGCATGAGAGACATAGCGTGCCAGCAAGACGCCAATCATGGGCCCGATGATCCATCCGACCCCAAGCGCCAGCATTCGAATCGGCTCGGATCGGCCCAGATCGCCGCGCCTTACATAATCCATGACAAACAAATTTAAGCAGATGCTGACCAGCCCGACACCCAGGGCGCGCAGGATAAAGCCCAGAACCTGGACATCTGCGATATTCAGTGAAAACAGAATCGCCGAAAGGGCGCCAACACTGCAAAAAACACTCAGCAGGGCCGGTCGGCCGAACCGACTGGCCAGGGCAGGGGCGGCCAGCGCTGAGGGAATCGCCACGGCGGAGGCCGCCAGAACGCAAAAGCTGACCGCTTCATCCGAACCCAACAGCCGAACTGTATCGATGGGCAGAACCGCCGATGCTGTTCCTCGTGCAACAGCTTCAAGTCCATATAAAAAAGCCAGAGTTTCTGCACCGGGCGCTTTAATGCGCCGCAGCCATACAGCATCGGAACCAATCGCCACCGTATCCCCCGCAAACTTCAAATCAACCTGGAAACCACCCCAATTTCGAATTTCAGTGTGATCCTTTATGGATGATGGTGAAAGCCCCCTGTTTTTTTGCCCTTTGGAACCCCCACTTTACCTGTGTTTCTGCGGATTTTATGCGTTGCAGCAATTTTAGCGGAAAAACCATGCCTGAGTCTTGTTGCACGGGTCGGACCCTTATGCTAAATCCCGCTCGGACTTGGGGCGTACTGTTACCAAAAAGGCTATTTGCTGCTGGTTTCGGTGTTTCCCGTCGGATTTCAGTCTGAACTGTCTCTGTTGCATGTATGCGGTGGGGGATGACAGGGAAGACTGAAATCGTTGGACGTGACTGCAACGAATTTTTTTTAGGGGGTTTCCCAGCCGTGGCAGCCAAAGGTGGCGTGAATGAAATCGCCGATCGTTACGCGAAAGCGCTGTTCGATCTGGCCGATGAAAACAAACAACTGGATGTCGTTGCGGATGACCTTCGCACGCTCAGTTCTCTTATAGACAGTTCAGACGACTTGCGGCGCATGGTGCGCAGCCCCGTTATTTCCCGCGCTGATCAAGGTGCGGCAATGGGGGCTGTTGCCGAAAAGGCCAAGCTGAGTGATCTGACCACCCGGTTCGTGGCCTATGCTGCGGCAAGCCGGCGTCTGGCTGCGATCAAACCAATTGCACAGGCTTATCTGACCGAATTGGCCAAGCGCCGCGGTGAGGTTAGCGCTGAAGTCTCCTCTGCAAAGCCGCTCAGCAAAGAGCAGGTGGCGGCCGTGGAAGAGGCGTTGAAGAAAGCTGTGGGCGGCAAAATCGCCGTCTCGCAAAAAGTGGACCCGTCGTTGATCGGCGGTCTTATTGTCAAAGTCGGCAGTCGGATGATCGACACGTCGGTCGCGTCACAACTGCAGCGCTTGAAGCTTGCGATGAAGGGAGCTTAAAGAGATGGAACTCCGGGCCGCAGAAATTTCTGCAATCCTCAAAGACCAGATCAAGAATTTCGGTGCCGAAGCCGATGTTGCTGAAGTCGGGCAAGTGATTTCCGTCGGTGACGGCGTTGCGCGCGTGTACGGCTTGGACAATGTCCAATCCGGGGAAATGGTTGAATTTCCTGGTGGCGTGAAGGGCATGGCCCTGAACCTTGAAACCGACAATGTCGGTGTCGTGATTTTCGGCAGTGACCGCGCCATTAAAGAAGGCGACACGGTTAAGCGCACAGGGTCCATCGTGGACGTGCCTGTCGGCAAGGGGCTGTTGGGCCGTGTTGTCGATGGTCTGGGTAATCCAATTGATGGCAAGGGGCCGATCGACTCGACAGAGCGCGCCCTGGCTGAATTGAAAGCCCCTGGCATTATCCCGCGTAAATCCGTGCACGAGCCGGTTCAAACCGGACTGAAGGCGCTGGACGCCCTGGTGCCGATTGGCCGTGGTCAGCGCGAATTGGTCATTGGGGACCGCCAGACCGGTAAGACGGCGGTGATCGTCGATACCATTCTGAATCAGAAGCCGACCAATGCGGGCGATGATGATACGAAGAAACTCTTCTGTATCTATGTTGCTATCGGTCAAAAACGCTCCACGGTTGCGCAGGTCGTTAAGACCCTGACGGATCTGGGCGCCATGGAATACACCATCGTTGTGGCCGCAACGGCGTCGGATCCTGCGCCTTTGCAGTTCCTGGCACCGTATACCGGTTGCGCAATGGGTGAATATTTCCGTGACAACGGCATGCATGCGGTCATTTTCTATGACGATCTGTCCAAGCAGGCGACTGCCTATCGTCAGATGTCGCTGTTGCTGCGCCGCCCGCCAGGCCGTGAAGCCTATCCGGGGGATGTGTTCTATATTCACTCCCGTTTGCTGGAACGCGCCGCAAAGATGGGCGATGCGCATGGCGCTGGTTCTTTGACCGCTCTGCCGGTTATTGAAACCCAGGCAAATGACGTGTCGGCCTATATTCCAACCAACGTGATTTCGATCACGGACGGTCAGATCTTCCTGGAAACCAGCCTGTTCTATAAAGGGGTTCGCCCGGCTATTAACGTCGGTCTGTCGGTTAGCCGCGTTGGTTCCGCCGCCCAGACTAAGGCGATGAAGAAGGTTTCCGGCTCGATCAAACTGGAATTGGCCCAGTATCGTGAGATGGAAGCTTTTGCTCAGTTCGCGTCGGATTTGGATGCCTCGACCCGCCAGTTGCTGGCCCGTGGTGCCCGTCTGACAGAATTGCTGAAACAGCCTCAGTATTCACCGCTGAAAGTGTCTGAGCAGGTTCTGTCCATCTATGCCGGTACCAAGGGCTATCTGGACAAAATCCCGGTTGGGGATGTGAATCGCTTTGAATCCAAGCTGTTGGATCATGCACGGGCGGAACACAAGAAGCTCCTGGACAAGATCGACTCGACCGGTGTTCTGGATGAAGACACGGAAAAGGCTATCGTCGCCCTGTTGGACGCTTTTGTGAAAACATACGCGTAAGGATTAAGGCGCTCGCTCAGGGCAGGCCTCGGCCTGACCTGGAAACGACACTGCAGGTATCGGGATAAGACATGCCGTCTCTTAAGGACTTAAAGACACGCATTTCTAGCGTTCAGTCGACCCGCCGCATCACTTCAGCGATGAAGATGGTGGCTGCGGCGAAACTGAAACGTGGTCAGGAATCGGCTGAAGCCGCACGCCCCTTTGCAGAGCGTATGGAGCGGATGCTGGGATCGCTGGCTGATGGCGTGTCCAAAGAGGGTGCACCAAAACTGTTGGCCGGAACCGGGGATGACAAGACCCATTTGCTGGTCGTCATCACCTCCGACCGCGGTTTGTGCGGTGGTTTCAACGGCTCAATCGTTCGTGCGGTAAAGCGCCGGATCGTTGAACTGACGGACCAGGGCAAAACGGTGAAGGTGATTGCGGTTGGTCGCAAGGGGGTATCCCTGTTGCGTCGCGATCATCGGGACAAGCTGGTTGCCACGTTCGAAGAACTGGTGAAACCCTACCCGGCATTCGAGCAAGCAGACGAAATCGTCGCGAAGGTCGTTGAGATGTTCGAGGCCGGTGAATTCGATGTTTGCACCCTGTATTACAATAAGTTCATTTCCGCGCTGACTCAGGAAGTCACACCGTTGCAGCTGATCCCGTTCACATCGGTCGGTAAGAAAGATGATGATGAACAGGATGCGGGCATCGGTGACTCTCAATATGAGTTTGAGCCGGATGAAGAAGCTATCCTGGAAGCCTTGTTGCCTAAGAACCTTGCGGTTCAGGTTTACCGTAGCTTGCTGGAAAGCTTTGCCTCCGAACAAGGGGCGCGGATGACCGCTATGGACAATGCGACTCGGAATGCAGGCGATATGATTAACTCGCTCAGCATTACCTATAACCGCGCACGCCAGGCTATGATTACTAAAGAACTGATCGAAATCATCTCGGGCGCTGAGGCGCTCTAACAGACTAGAAGTCCGAGACAGGAGCACGACATGAGCAAGACTACCGGTAAGATCACGCAGGTTCTGGGTGCCGTCGTCGACGTTGCCTTTGACGGTGACCTGCCCGCGATTTTGAACGCGGTAACGACCAAAATTGGCGATCGTACGCTGGTGCTGGAAGTCGCGCAGCATCTGGGTGAAAAAACGGTGCGCACCATCGCCATGGACACGACTGAAGGTCTGGTTCGTGGTCAGGAAGTGCTGGATACCGGCGATTCCATTCAGGTGCCGGTTGGTCCCGAAACGCTGGGTCGTATCATGAATGTGATTGGCGAGCCGGTAGATGAGCGTGGCCCGATCGGCAATAAGATGACTTACCCGATCCACCGCGAAGCCCCGGCCTATGTCGATCAGGCAACCGAAACGGAACAGCTGGTCACCGGGATTAAGGTTGTGGACCTGCTGACCCCCTATCCAAAGGGTGGTAAGATCGGTCTGTTCGGCGGTGCCGGCGTGGGCAAGACCGTGTTGATCATGGAATTGATCAACAACATCGCTAAAGGCCACGGTGGTTATTCTGTTTTCGCCGGCGTCGGGGAACGGACCCGTGAAGGGAATGACCTGTACCACGAAATGATGGAATCAGGCGTTATCGACCTGGAAGGCGACTCGAAAGTGGCGCTGGTCTATGGTCAGATGAACGAACCTCCTGGGGCCCGTGCCCGTGTGGCGTTGACTGGTCTGACTCAGGCGGAATATTTCCGTGATGAAGAAGGCCAGGACGTGCTGTTCTTCGTGGATAACATCTTCCGCTTTACGCAGGCTGGCTCGGAAGTGTCCGCGCTGTTGGGGCGTATTCCGTCCGCTGTGGGCTATCAGCCTACTCTGGGGACCGACATGGGCGCGATGCAGGAACGCATCACCTCTACCCATAAGGGATCGATCACCTCGGTCCAGGCTGTCTATGTGCCTGCTGATGACTTGACCGATCCGGCGCCTGCTACGACCTTCGCTCACTTGGATGCGACCACCGTGTTGTCTCGTTCCATTGCAGAGCTTGGGATTTATCCGGCCGTGGATCCGTTGGACTCTACCTCGCGCATTCTGGATGCCGCGACCGTTGGCGAACAGCATTACCGTGTTGCTCGTCGCGTACAGGAAACCCTGCAGCAGTATAAGGGTCTGCAGGAAATCATCGCGATCTTGGGCATGGACGAATTGTCGGAAGAAGACAAACTGACCGTCGCGCGCGCCCGTAAAATCCAGCGCTTCCTGTCCCAGCCGTTCCACGTTGCGGAAGTCTTCACCGGCTCCCCTGGTAAATTCGTTGAACTGGCCGACACGATCAAAGGGTTCGAGGCGATTGTGAACGGTGAATATGACGATCTGCCGGAATCGGCCTTCTACATGGTTGGCACGATCGAAGAGGCTGTTGAGAAAGCGAAGAAAATGGCGGCTGCTGCAGCCTAATCGCTGCTTTAACTCAGACGCTCTTTTTACCGCAGAGGAAGTGAAGATATGTCGGACAAGGTGACCTTCGAACTCGTCTCCCCAGAGAAGCTGCTTTTCTCTGGTGAGGTCGATATGGTGGTGCTGCCTGCCGCTGAGGGGGATATGGGTATCCTCCCCGGACATGCACCGGTTATCACCACAATTCGTCCAGGCACGATCTGCATTTTCAATGGCAACACTGTTGAAAAGCGCTTGTTCGTCGCTGGTGGCTTTCTGGAGGTAACACCGGAACGCTGCACGGTTCTTGCAGATACCGCGACACCGGTGGAAGATATTGATGTTTCCGCCGCTCAGCAGATGGTTAAAGATTGCACCGACGATGTCGGGGCTGCTAAGGATGAGGATGCACAGGCCAAGGCGCGTCTGGCATTGGCAACCGCCGAAGCGAAACTCCAGGCTGCGCAAAGCCCCGCTTACAAGTAATTTGGTGGCACAATCATCTGGAAACAGCCCGCAGTCTTGCGGGCTGTTTTCGTTTCAGCGTAGTGTCGGCAGATGAAAATCAAAACCGCTCGTCTCTATCGCCAGAATCAGCCCTTTGCGGATGGCCCCTATATTTGTCGGGGCCAGACCGAGGATGGATTTGATAGCTGCATCGTCGCCCTGGAAGCAGAGGATGGGACGATTGGCTGGGGGGAGGCCGCGCCGCTTGGAGCCTTTTATGCAGAGGCCTTTCCAGAAGCAATGCGGGCAGGGATTCAGCGGTTGTTGCCGGTCACTATCGGTCTTTCCGCGACAGCCCCCGGCAGGCTGGCGGATGCCCTGAACCATGCCATGTTGGGACAGCCCGCCGTAAAGTCTGCCATTGATATGGCGGCCTGGGATCTGGCGGCGCGGGTCATGAAGTACCCGCTGAGTGACTTGCTGGGCGGCGCCGATGGTGAGTCTGTGCCCCTTTATCGCTCAATCGGTCAGGCGGATCCAGATGCTATGGCCCGCAAGGCCAAGGATTATGTGACGCGTGGATATCGACGCCTGCAGGTAAAGGTTGGCGCTGATCCTTTAGAGGATGTCGAACGACTGAAGGCCGTGCGTGCCGCTGTACCGGACGATGTGCCGTTATATGCTGATGCCAATGGTGGCTGGTTACTGGAAGACGGGCTGCGGTTTGTCGATCACACGCGCGATATTGATTATTGGTTGGAACAGCCTTGTATGTCCTATGCGGATAATCACACGATTGCGCGGCGCTGCGGCAAGCCCATGGTGCTGGATGAAGGACTGGTGACGCTGGACGACCTGTTGCGTGCCCATCAGGATGGTGTGATTTCCGGCGCGACCCTTAAGATTGCCCGGATCGGGGGCATAGGTCCCACCCGATTGATGCGCGATGTCGCCGTCTCTCTGGGCCTGAAAGTCACAATCGAAGATACGGGCGGCAGCACGATCAACACCGCCGCCACCGCCCATATGATGTTGTCCACCCCCAAAACGCATCGCGCCCATACTGTTGATTTCATGAACTGGGTCACAGTACAGAACGCAACGGGGATGCCAGCGACTGTGGATGGAATGTTGTTTGGACCGCCTGGGCCGGGACTGGGCGTCACGGTGGATATGGCGGCACTGGGCGCGCCGGTTTTTTAATCAGTGTCGTTTGAGGCAGACGGAAGCCATTAACCTAGAATGGTAAGTGTATGCATTATTAAGGTTTACATGCTATCAATTATCATATGTCCTAAGGACATATGATAATTGATAGCAGTTAACATATGTTATGTCGAGTCTATTGACGGTTTGGAAAATGTTGATATAATTACTTCGTAGCAAGAACCTTATGTCCTCAGGACATAAGGTTCTTGCTACGATATAGTGAGCAATAGATATGAATAAATCTCTTGTACCGTTTCAACGTCGAAAAGACATGACCCAACTCAGCGAGGCTTTGATGCATCGTTTGAATAAGTCGGGTTACTCTTTAATATCTAACTATAATTTCTTTCATCTCTTGTTGGAATTCTATCAGGCAGGGAACGTTAAGTACTTAAGGAGCAATTGGCCAAGTAAGGCGTCGTTCAATAGAGTACGTGCAATTCTTCAAAGTGAAGGTGTGATTCGCAAAGATCAAGACTATGCGGGATGTTGGCGTATCCTTGCTGTTCCGGAAGCCTCCGCCGACGAAATTGTGTGTTTTATTGATCCGTACTGTTACATTTCACATTACTCGGCAATGCAACGCTATGGCTTGACCAACCGTCGCCCGGAGACGCTGACCGTCACCGTGCCTGCAACAAAAATGGTTCGCCAAAGTCTTAAAGAGAAAATGAGACTGGACTATGGCGATGCGCTTGAGATTTCAAATTTGTACAAGGAACCTGCGCAGATAGTACGGCATCCTAGTGTCGTAAGAGGACGTAAGGTGGCGCCTTTTGCTACTGTGACTTATGGTGATTGGCGGAAGATAAAAGGTACGCCGTCTAGAATTGGCACAATCGGTCAGACCTTTCTGGACATGTTAGACCAGCCGGATCGCTGCGGAGGCACACATCACATTCTTTCCGTATGGGAGGGACATGCGAAGACCTATCTCGATGAGATCATCGACAGCGTTACGGGTGCGCCAAAATCCATCCATAAAGTGCGTGCCGGCTATATATTAGAGGAAAGGCTCGGAGTTTCCGATTCGAGAGTCGCCGCATGGCAAAAATTTGCGCAGCGAGGCGGCAGTCGGGTTCTTGATCCTAGTCGTGCTTATGTTGATCGATATTCTGCAAAATGGATGATATCGATCAATGTCGACTGAACCGGATTACGAAGAAAGCATAGTCGTGAATGTCGGTGATTGGGTCGAACGTGCAAAGACGGATCCAGTCGCCTATTTAGAGCGTCAAGCGACAGAGTTGTTTCTTGCGACGCTGGCGACAATCGAACCGTATCGTACCAGTACATTTCTAAAAGGTGGGATTCTTATGGGGGTGGTTTACGAAAGCCATCGCCAGACGGGTGATATTGATCTGACAACGATACTGGAGCCTAAGCAAGGCGTGGCGGAAGAATTCACCCAGGCATTAAATGACGCATTTCCGCATGTATCGGCCGAAATAGGATATCCTGACCTAATGTGTCGCGTGCAATCGCACAAATATTTTCCCAGGGGAGAGGCATTTCCAAAGAATGACGGTCCAGCCATCAAACTAGGGATTGGCTATGCGAAACGGGGTTCAAATCAGGAGAGGCTCTTCCATCTGGGCCGTTCTCCGGATAAGCTGGAGGTCGATATCAGCTTTCGAGAACCAATTTGCGCCGTCCGAATCATAAAGATGGCGCCGGATGAGTATTTGTTTCGGGCCTATTCGCTTTCCGATCTTATCGCTGAGAAAATCCGCGCTTTGTTGCAACAAGAGAGCCGCAATCGATACCGGCGGCAGGATTTCTATGACCTCAGCATTTTAATCAATCAATCGACCTTTAATGACCCTGAAAGAAAGCAAGTTTACGAAACTCTACTTAAGAAATGTCATGCCCGGGATATCGAGCCGACAAGAAGCTCATTGACGCAGCCAGAAGTACGTCGCAGAGCGGAGCGAGATTGGAACACGATGCGGCTTGAAATTGGTGATTTGCCAATGTTCGACATGTGCTTCGCAGTTGTTGTCACCTTTTATGAAAGCCTACCGTGGCCCGACTAGCTATTCGCAACCCCTGGAATGGAGTGCAGGTGCCCGCAGTGCCACGGCTATACCCTCACTATTCCTTCACGATCATTTCGCGGGGATAGGAGGTCAGGCATTCTGCCGGGCCGCTTTCTTTGATCAGGATGCTTTCGGTGATTTCCAGGCCCCAGCTTTCCATCCACAGGCCGGGCATGAAATGGAACGTCATGCCGGGTTTTAATTCGGTCTGGTCGGTTTCGCGGAAGCTGATGGTGCGTTCGCCCCAATCGGGGGGATAGCTGATGCCGATCGCATAGCCGCAGCGGGCTGAGCGTTCGATCTTGCCCTTGCGCAATTCTTCCGCCAGAGCATGGGCGATATCACAGGCACGGTTGCCTGCCACCGCCGCCTCAATACCCGCCTGCAATCCGTCCAGCAGGGACTTTTCCGCATCAATGATATGCTGTGGCGGCTTACCCAGAAAAACCGTGCGACTGAGCGGGGTGTGATAGCGTTTATAGCAGCCTGCAATCTCAAAAAAAGTGCCAGCGCCTGTTTCCATTGGCGCATCATCCCAGGTCAGATGGGGGGCTGCGGCATTCGGGCCGGTCGGCAATAGGGGCACGATGGCGGGATAGTCGCCGCCATATTCTGGCGTCCCTTCAATGCCGGTATGAAAAATATCGGCCACAATATCGCACTTGCGGATGCCGGGTTCCATCTTTGCCGCGATCACGCCATGCATGCGATCCACGATCTTCGCGGCCTTGCGCATATACTCGATTTCAGTTTCCGATTTGATGCCGCGCTGCCAATTCACCAATCCTGTCGTGTCGACAAATTTTGCATTGGGCAGGTGTTGTTGCAGGGACTGAAACGCCTTGGCGGAGAAATAGTAATTGTCCATCTCAATGCCGATGCGCAACGACCCCCAACCCCGCTCTTCGATAATGCCCGACAGTTGATCCATCGGGTGGCGTTCTGTCGATTGCACATAAATGTCGGGATAGGACAGGACGTAATCGTCGCTCATGTAAACCGTTCGGTAGGCACCGTTGGCATCCTGATTGCGCCCCCACCAGATTGGCAGCCCGTCCGGCGGTACCAGAACCCCCTGGTGAACATAGAACGACCAGCCGTCATATCCGGTCAACCAGGACATGTTTGATGGGTCTGTTACCCACAGAAGATCAACGCCTTTCGCCTCCATGGCCTTGCGGGTCTTGGCCAAGCGCGTGGCATATTCAGCGGCAGAGAAGGGTAGATCGGTTCCCGGCATATAGTGCTCCTTTACCAAAGGGGTGAGGACGGAACTGTGCATTGACTTGTGACGCGTGACAAGTGCCCGTGCCGACGCCACAATCGGCAAAAAAGGGAAAGCGGCATGACCAGTCTGGATGATCGTGATTTAAAAATACTGACAATCCTGCAAACCGAAGGACGTTTGACAAAGGCGGCCCTGGCGGAGCGTGTGAACCTGTCGCCTGCCGCCTGTTGGGAGCGCTTGCAGCGCCTGGAACGAGCGGGAATCATCATCGGCTATGAGGCCAGGATTAATCCAAAACTGTTGACTGGCGCAGCGGAAGTCTTGATGTCTTTGGAACTGGAAAGTCATCGTTCCAGCGACTTTCAGGCATTCGAGAAGGCAATAGAGGCGATCCCGGAAGTGGTTGAATGCTGGGCCGTTGGGGGCGGAATAGACTATATGCTGCGGGTGGTTACCCAGGATATCGCCGCCTATCAAGCCCTGGTTGATGGAATGCTATCTACTGGTATCGGGGTGAAACGTTACTACAGCTATGTCGTCACCAAATCCATCAAGCGAACGGCCGTTCCCCTTGACCTTTTGGACATGAGTGAACCGAAGAATCGTCGGTCCCCAGCCTGAAATATCGGCGAAACACCGCCTAATCATTGTGGCTTACATCGGTTCTTCGCCTCATCCTGGTCTATAATCCAGGCATCTGAATAGTCTACCCATCCGCTTTCTAGAGTATCATGCGGGCGTATCCATTCGCACATGGTGTTCTAGCGTGTTGTTTTTCTGCAAACGCGTCGTCGCAGATGTCACTATCTGCTCGGCCGTTGCTCTTTAGAATCAGTGAGGTGCCATGTCGCAGGAGTCGTCTTCTCCGCGGGATCGTTTGTTCAATGCGTCCCTGTTCCAAACTGCCAGCTTCATTGATGGCCAGTGGGTCAATGCCGCGTCGGGGGAGACGATCGCCGTCACCGATCCTGGCAATGGCGCAGTGATCGGTCATGTGTCTGCGATGAGCGCCGCTGAAAGCCGCAAGGCTGTCGATGCGGCACAAAGGGCGTTCCCTGCCTGGTCTGTGATGCTGCCCCAGGATCGTGCCGCCCTGTTGCGCCGCTGGTTTGATCTGGTCAATGAGGCCCGGGAAGATCTGGCGACCCTGATGGTAATGGAACAGGGTAAGCCGATTTCAGAGGCGCGGGGCGAAATCGCCTATGCGGCGTCCTTCATGGAATTCTATGCCGAAGAAACCAAGCGCCCGAATATTGAGGGGGTGACGTCTCACCTGCCGGATGCAGAGGTTGAATTGTGGCGCGAACCCGTTGGCGTCGCGGCCCTGATCACACCCTGGAATTTCCCCTGCGCCATGATCACCCGTAAGGCGACAGCCGCCCTGGCGGCGGGCTGCACCGTTGTTGTTCATCCGTCCAAGGAAACCCCGTTTTCAGCATTGGCCCTGGCAGAGACCGCCCGTCGTGCGGGCATTCCACCGGGCGTCTTTAATGTTGTGACGGGGGAGCCTGAGACCGTTGTCACCCCCTGGACCGACGATACCCGCGTGCGGGCCCTGTCCTTCACCGGGTCTACGGAAATCGGTCAATTGCTGTATGCCCGCAGCGCCAAGACGGTGAAGCGCCTGGTGCTGGAACTGGGCGGGCATGCGCCTTTCATTGTGTTTGATGACGCGGATCTGGACCGCGCCGTGGACAGCGCCATTGCCGCTAAATTCGCAACGTCGGGTCAGGACTGCCTGGGGGCGAACCGGTTTTATGTGCAGCGTGGTGTTTATAAGGAATTTTGTGAACGGTTTGCGGAACGCACCGCAGCGCTTACTGTCGGGTATGGCATGGATGACCCGGATATCGGGGCATTGATGAATGAGCGCGCGGTTGCTAAGCAGGAAGCCCATGTTGCAGATGCCCTGTCCAAAGGGGCGCGCTGTCTGGTGGGGGGTGCCCGGCATGAGCAGGGGCCGCTATTCTATCAACCGACCGTCCTGGTCGACGTGCCGGCGGATGCCCTGATCTTTCAGGAAGAGACCTTCGGTCCCGTCGCGGCGATTGCGCCTTTTGACACCGAAGGGGCCATTCTGGAACGGGCAAACGACACGGAATATGGATTGATCGCTTATATGCATACGATCGATCCAAGACGCATATTTCGCATGAGCCGCGGCCTGCAATACGGCATGGTCGCGGTGAACAGAACGAAGGTGACAGGCGCACCGATCCCCTTTGGCGGGATGAAACAGTCCGGTCTTGGCCGCGAAGGCGCACGCCAGGGCATGGAAGCCTTTACTGATGTTAAATATGTCTGCCGCGACTACGGCGACCTAACCCTTGTGGAGTAATTGATATGTTAAGAAACGAGCCGTTGGAAGAATGGGACCGGGATCACTTTTTTCACCCGTCCACCGCAATGGGTGCCCATGCGCGGGGCGAAACGCCTCACCGCATTATCGAAACCGGCAAGGGTGTTTACATCACTGATGCGGATGGCAAGAGCTGCCTGGATGCCTTTGCGGGCCTGTATTGCGTGAATGTCGGCTATGGTCGCACAGAGATCGCAGATGCGATTTCCGAACAGGCGCATGAACTGGCCTATTATCATGCCTATGTCGGTCATGCGTCCAAGCCGGCCATTCGTTTGTCGAAGATGATTGCGGATCGCGCCCCGGAAGGCATGAACCACACCTATTTCGGTCTGTCGGGTTCTGATGCGAATGAGACCAATATCAAGCTGGTCTGGTATGCCAATAACATCATGGGGCGCCCGGAGAAGAAGAAGATCATCTCTCGCTGGCGGGGCTATCATGGGTCGGGGATCATGACGGGGTCACTGACCGGTCTAGCACTGTTCCACAATGCGTTTGATCTGCCGCGTGCGCCGATCCTGCATACCGAAGCCCCTTATTACTATCGCCGGGAAAACCTGGATCAGTCGCCGGAAGAATTTGCGCAGCATTGTGCTGATAAGCTGGAAGAAATGATCCTGGCGGAAGGCCCGGATACGGTTGCTGCTTTTATCGGTGAACCGGCGATGGGTACCGGTGGTCTTGTGCCGCCACCCCCTGGTTACTGGCAGAAAATTCAGGCGATCCTGGACAAGTATGATGTCATGTTGATCGCTGATGAGGTCGTCACCGGCTTTGGACGTCTGGGCAGCATGTTCGGTTCCGCCCATTACGGCATGAAGCCTGATATCATCACCATCGCCAAGGGCCTGACTTCTGCCTATGCGCCGCTGTCCGGGTCGATTATTTCCGACAAGTTGTGGGCGATCCTGGAGCAGGGTTCTGACAAGATGGGCGCGATTGGCCATGGCTGGACCTATTCTGCGCATCCGATTTGCGCCGCTGCCGGCGTTGCCAATCTGGACCTGGTGGACAAGTTGGGCCTTGTTGAAAATGCCGGAACCGTTGGGGCCTATCTGAACAAAACCATGAAACAGGCATTGGCGGATCATCCCCATGTTGGCGAAGTGCGCGGTGAAGGCCTGATGTGCGCGGTTGAATTCGTCGATGACAAGGCAGATCGGGTATTCTTTGATCCGGCCAAGAAAATGGGCCCGGCCTTGTCGGCTGCGGCGCTGGAGCGCGGCTTGATCACGCGGGCGATGCCACAGGGGGACATTCTGGGCTTTGCCCCCCCGCTATGCGTGACCAAGGACGAAGCCGACACGATTGTTGCAAAGACAGTCGAGGCGGTGAAAGCTGTGCTGGGTTAAGTCTATTAGATTAAGTCTGTAAGATTAAGTCTGGGAAAAGGGGACCTGTATGGCGAGCAACCCAATTTCGCCAACCGTTGATTTTGATCAGGATGGTGTGCAGCACGGGTTTCTAAGGTTACCCTATTCCCACGACGAATCCGCATGGGGATCGATCATGATCCCCATCACCGTGGTTAAGAATGGCAGCGGCCCGACTGCCGTTCTGACCGGGGCCAATCATGGCGATGAATATGAAGGCGCGATTGCCCTGTATGACCTGGCCTCTCGCATTGATCCCCAGGATGTAACGGGGCGGATCATCATTGTTCCGGCCTTTAACTATCCGGCCTTTCTGAACAAGTCACGAACGTCCCCGATTGATGGGGGGAACCTGAATCGGACTTTTCCCGGTCGGGCAGACGGCACGGTGACCGAAAAAATCGCGGACTTTTTCCAGAACCAGATTCTGGCCCGGGCGGATTATGTCCTGGACATTCATTCCGGCGGCAAGACGTTGGATTTCGTCCCCTTTGCGGCGGCTCACTTTCTGTCTGACCAATCCCAACAGGCCCGCTGTGTGGAGGCGATGAAGGCGTTTAATGCGCCCTATTCCCTGATGCTGTTGGAGATTGATTCTGTTGGCATGTATGATACCGCGGCGGAAAATCTGGGTCTGGTCTTTGTCTCTACCGAATTGGGTGGTGGCGGGTCTTCCAGCGCGCGCACCGTTGGTATCGCGCGCAAGGGGATTGAGAATTTCCTGAAACATGCGGAAATCCTGCCGGGTGAGTTGGAGATCGGGCCGACGATCAATCTGGATATGCCAGACAATCGCTGTTACGTGTCCTGCGACACGCCCGGCCTGATCGAATATAAGGTCGATCTGGGCGCAACTGTTGAGGAAGGTGAGCTGATCGCCGTTGTGCATGAAATCACCCGAACCGGGCGTCCGCCTGCCCTGTATTTCGCAGGCATTTCCGGAATTTTTACCGGGCGTCACTTTCCTGGCATGATCGGGATGGGCGATATCGTCGCGGTTATTGCGGTGCCGGTTTGAAGATGCGCTGGTAATACGGGGCCAGCAGGGACGGCATGATATACATCGGCATCTGCCAGATTGCGAAATAGAGAAAAATATCGGGATGAGATCCTGCAGGCAAGACGGCCAGGACGATACCGATATTGCGATTGGCACAGATAAAACCGATGCTGGCCCCAATTCGCGCGCCAAATACCCGGCCCATAACACTGCTGACGATCAGCATTAACAAATAGGCTGTGAAGGCAATGCCGATCACGCGCAGGACAAAGCCGGTTTCAGAAAGCAGGCGCGCGGTGACCCCATCCATGATCGCAATCGCAAACAGGACCAATATGAACACGATCACCAGGTCCAAAGGCTCTTTCGCGCGGGCGATCCGGGGGGATCCTAGAATTTTCTGTAGGATGAATGCTGCGCCAACCGCGCTGCCGACGAAAACACTCAACTTCATGCTCCAAGTGAGGGGATCGATGCCCAGATCTAAATCCAACAGGTGCAGCGCAATGAAAGGCAGAGTGAAGGGCACCAAGACCGTTGCGGCAATCATCACCAACAGCGCAATTGTATCATCCAGCCCCATCAATTGGGCCAAAGACGGTGTCGACATCAGCGGCGCGCCGCCTGCCATCAGGATCAGGGCGATCATTAATCCCCCGCCGGGTGGCAGCGCCGTCAAAATTACCCAGGCCAGAACCGGCGAGACCGCCAGCAGCCAAACCAGCGTCGTAATCAGGGCCGTTGGTCGCCGTAGCAGGGTGACGGAACGCAGAATATCGATCCTAAGGGCGGCCAGAAACAGCAACAGCCAGACCGCTGGGCCCAATGCCGGGCGACAGAATTGCGCCAACTCGGGCACTATCAGCCCGATACAGACACCCAATGCCAACAGCAATGGCGCCTTTCGGGCAAGGAATGTCAGGGTGCGGCGCAACATGAAAAGCCTTAAAGAATGACCTTGAACCCGTTCTACCAGAATTTCCCTAAAGCACCATGATCAATGCGGCACAGGCCCTTGGCGTTTGGGTCTTAAGATGCCATATCCCTGTATATGTAGTGGTCCTTAGCAACGCCACGATGTCTGCAACAGGACAAATCTTTAAGTGGTAATACCAGTTGAAGGGACATCGTATAGGCCTTAGGATGGCCAGCAATAAGATGACCCTACAAGAACAATGGTCTCATATTAGGGAATGGAAGGGTGGCTTTTATATGGCCGATCTGATCGATCCGTTCGGGCGTGAAATTGAATATCTCCGGATATCTGTAACCGATCGTTGCGATTTTCGCTGTGTCTATTGCATGTCGGAAGATATGACCTTTTTGCCAAAGTCGGAGATTCTGACCCTGGAAGAACTGGATCGCGTGTCTTCTGCTTTTGTTGGCATGGGTGTGCGAAAGTTACGGATCACGGGCGGAGAACCGCTGGTCCGGCGCAACATCATGTCCTTGTTCAAGTCTCTTGGGCGGCATCTGGAAACTGGTGCGCTGGAGGAATTGACGCTGACCACCAATGGCAGTCAATTGGCGAAATATGCCGATGATCTTTATGCCTGCGGCGTGCGGCGCGTGAATGTGTCGATTGATACGCTGGATCCCCAGAAGTTTGTCGAAATCACGCGCTGGGGCAAGTTTGATCAGGTGATGGCAGGCCTTCAGGCCGCAAAGCGTGCAGGTCTTAAGGTCAAGATCAATGCCGTCGCGCTGAAAGGCGTCAATGATGTTGAGATTCATGATCTTGTCGCCTGGTGCGGTGGGGAAGGCTTCGACCTGACTTTTATTGAGGTCATGCCGATGGGCGACATCGGCAATGAAAACCGGATTGATCAGTACTGGCCATTAAGCATGGTGCGCGCTGATCTGGCCAAGCGCTGGACCCTGGAAGACAGCGATTATGCGACGGGCGGACCCGCGCGTTATGTGACGGTCAAGGAAACCGGTGGGCGGATCGGTTTCATTACGCCCCTGACCCATAATTTCTGTGAAAGCTGTAATCGGGTTCGATTGAGCTGTACGGGCACCCTGTATATGTGCCTGGGTCAAGAGGATGCAGCCGACCTGCGGACCCCTTTGCGGGCGTCTGAAGCCAATCATCTGGTTGAGGATGCGATCCGGGAGGCGATAACCCGTAAACCAAAGGGTCACGATTTTATCATCGACCGCCGCCGTGGTGCGAAAAGCGTGTCGCGGCATATGAGCGTGACCGGGGGGTAAGGGATCGATGACCATCCCGCCATTGCCCGGTGAAATAAGGGTTTATGCCCTGGATTGCTATCCAGACCCAAAGGCCGACCCAACTGTTGTGATGATCGTTTGTGCAATCAGCGAGCAGATGGCGATACAGCATGCCTTCGATCATCCGAATGCCAGCCAGTATCAGGCTGTTCAATTGCATCCGGGCAAAAAGCATCGTAAGGCCCCGGGGATGCAGGCAGGTGTTCATGGATTCGTCAATTGGTCGGCATTCAAAGCGCTGGGATAAATCAACAACGATAGAAAAGCGACATATCGAATGAAATTGGGTGACAAAACGGTTCTGGTTTGTGATTGCGCCAAGACGATGCCATTGGATGGCGCAGCCATCGCGAAGGCCTGTGGTGCGGAAAGCTGTACCGTCCATCACCTGTTATGTCGGGACCAGATCGGGCGGGTTGTAGAGGCCGGTCGGAACGGGGATGTCATTGTTGCCTGTACCCAGGAAGGGGCGGCCTTTACCGAAGCCCTGGACGAACAGGGCCTGGCCCCGGACCTTCAATTGGCCAATATCCGGGAATTTGCCGGGTGGTCCAGAGAAGCCAAATCCGCAACCCCCAAGATTGCTGCCCTGCTGGCCGAAGCCGCTTTGAAAGCACCGGATGTATCGACCGTCAGCATGGAGTCTGGGGGCATCTGTCTGGTATATGGCGCGGGTCAGGTCGCCTTGGATGCGGCGCGCCAGTTGAATGGGCGCATGACGGTATCGCTGCTGCTGACGGATGTCGGGGACCTGATGCCGCTGGGCATGATGGACCTGATGACCGCAACCGGACGGATTGCCAGTGCGGCAGGGCATCTGGGTGACTTTGAAATCAATGTGAACAGCTATGCGCCGCTTAATCCGGCATCCCGGGATAAGATGTCGTTTGGTCTGCACAGCAATGGCGCTGCGGCGAAATGCGATGTCATTCTGGATTTGTCTGGTCGTGCGCCCCTGTTTACCGCCCATGAACGGCGGGATGGCTATTTGCGCGCCGACCCCAAAGACCCGGTTGCGGTACAGAAGGCGATCTTTGCCGCATCGGATCTGGTCGGGGAATTTGAAAAGCCCCGCTATGTCAATTTTCGCAGTGACCTTTGTGCCCATTCCCGCAGTCAGATTACGGGCTGTACCCGATGTCTGGATGTTTGTCCGGCTGCTGCTATTTCACCAGATGGTGATGCGGTTTCAATTGATCCCTATCTGTGCGGTGGCTGTGGCAGTTGCAACAGCGTCTGTCCGACCCAGGCTGCATCCTATGCCTATCCCAGTGACCAGCATTTATTGACACGCGCCAAGACATTGTTATCCACCTATCTGAAGGCAGGTGGCACGCGGGCAGTTCTGGTGGTACATGCCGCAGAGCATGGGTTTGGCATGATGGAGGCCAGCGCCCGTTTTGGACGTGGCCTGCCGTCGCGCGCTGTTCCGCTAGCGGTGCATGAGCCGACCCAGATTGGCGCTGAATTCCTGTTATCCACCTTTGCCTTTGGCGCGGATCGTGTGGTCATTCTGGTCCCACAGAAGCGTCGGGACGAATTGGACGGGCTGGCGCAACAGGCTGGGTTGGCAGAATCGATCCTGTCTGGCCTGGACTATCAATCCGGACTGGTGACGGTGCTGGTGGAAGATGACCCGGATGCTCTGGAAGCGGCGCTGTATGATGCGCCGAAGGTGAAGAAAGGGCTTAAAACCCCGTCTGCCTTCCTGCCTCAACCGGAAAAGCGCACGAATATGCGTCTGGCTGCGGAACATCTGCGCAAGGATGCACCCGGCCCGACGGATATGATCAGCCTGCCTCCCGGCAGCGCCTTTGGCACCATCAATGTTGATGTAGATGGCTGCACATTGTGTCTGGCCTGTGTTGGGGCCTGTCCGACCAATGCGCTGGCGGATAATCCAGACAAGCCGCAACTGTCCTTTCAGGAAAGCGCCTGCATTCAATGTGGCCTGTGCAAGAATACCTGTCCTGAAAAGGTGATCACGCTGGAGTCCCGGTATCGCTTTGGAGAAAAAGCAAACGACCGTGTGGTGATCAAGGAAGAGGAACCCTTTGAATGCATCTCCTGTGGCAAGGCGTTCGCGTCTAAATCAACCATAGAGAAAATGATTGAGACATTAAGCGGCAAACATTGGATGTTTGAAGGGGCCGGTGCGGATCGCCTGAAAATGTGCGAGGATTGCCGTGTTCAATCCGTCTTTAACGATTCCCCGCAAATGGCGTCTGGTCAGCGCCCGAAAGTTCGCACGACCGAAGACTATCTGGCCGCGCGCGATCGGGGAGAAACGGGTGATCTGGACTAATCAAATCGGTATCACTGGCAAATCCTACAGAGACGCAATAGAATCCCCGGCAATTACACTGCTTTCATGAATGCATGTTTGAAAGGACAAGGGACCGTGAGTCGTCTTGATGCTGCTAAATGTGTCCAGGTTGCTGTTCCAGATTGTGCCCCGGTTGATTGCGTTTTGGTGCCAAAGGCTAAGGATATTGGGGCCTTCAGCGTTCGCCGGGTGTTACCCGCAGCGGAGCGCCGCTCGGTTGGGCCATTTGTCTTTTTTGATCAGATGGGTCCTGCTGTCTTTGAGAATGATACCTATCTGGATGTCCGCCCCCACCCCCATATCGGCCTGTCGACCATCACCTGGCTGATCGAAGGGGAAATCCTGCACCGGGACAGTCTGGGCTATGTTCAGCCCATTCGGCCGGGGGAGGTCAATTGGATGACAGCGGGATCGGGCATTGTGCATTCTGAGCGCACGCCCGACGCAAGCCGTCATGCGGGCAGTAAAATCTATGGCATTCAAACCTGGATCGCGCTGCCAAAAGATCAGGAAGAAATCGATCCATCCTTTCAGCACTATGCCGCCACGGATATTCCCTGGATCGATGGGCCCGGATATCGTATTGGATTGATTGTCGGGGATGCCTGGGGCCACAGTTCACCGGTGGAGACGCCATCGGAAACGCTGTATGCTGATATCAGTATGGATGCTGGCGCAACGGTCGACCTGCCGACCGCAACAGAAGAGCGCGCTGTTTATATTCTGTCAGGATCGATTGATATTGCCGGTACGGTGTTTGACAGTGACCGTATGGTTGTTCTGCATACTGGTGTGTCGGTCAGTGTGACCGCTCAGCAGGACACCCGGCTGATGCTGTGTGGCGGCGCGCCTTTGGACGGCCCGCGTCACATGTTCTGGAATTTCGTGTCCAGCCGCAAGGATCGGATCGATCAAGCCAAAACAGATTGGCAGGAGGGACGGTTTGCCCCCGTCACCGGAGAGGTTGATTTCATTCCACTGCCCGGCTGAATGCGCTCCTGATCCTTACGGTTCCAGTTCTGATATCAGGATCCCGTTTTCGTCATAGATCCGCAGAATTTCTGCGCCAGATTTGGTACGAACATGCAGATACAGGCGACCGGGTTGGCTGTTGACTTCCAGGATTGTTCCAAGCCCCGTTATCGGCGCAGCCTGGGGATTTGATGGCGCGGCATCAGCCTGTTCAATGGCCGGGGCATCACTATGCTTGCCCGACTTTGTCATAATACCGTATATCATGGCACCGACCGCCAGAATGATTAATGCGCCAAGGGTCGCAACAACGATGACAATGCCGCGATTGTTGCGGATGACGCTTTCCGCCTTTTCGTCAGGCGGTGTGGTTGGATCGGCAGGCATAAGTGATAATCCTTAAATCTGATAGGGCGTGGCCAAAGGGCAGTATCCGTGATCGATAGCAAGACAGAAGGTGAAGTGCCAGAGGTTGATGGCGATTTGGATGAAGATAATGCGATCTTCAGCGGTTCGGTATCGGATAGTGGCGGCAGTTTGGTCGATCTGGTGGTTTCAGAACAGGAAGCCGGTGCCCGGTTGGATCGCTATCTTGCTGATTCATTGCCAGACCTGTCGCGCAGCCGCGTTCAGGCCTTGTTGCGCGCGGATTGTGTGCGCATGGGCAGTGGCCGCGTTGTCACCGATGCTTCTGGTCGTGTGAAGATGGGAGAACGTTACAGTGTTGCTGTTCCACCGCCTGAAGCGGCCGTACCGGAAGCTCAGAATATTCCTCTGGATGTCGTGTTCGAAGATCAGCATCTGATTGTTGTCAATAAGCCGGCTGGCATGGTGGTCCATCCGGCCCCCGGCAATCGGGATGGAACCCTGGTAAATGCCCTGTTGCATCACTGCGGCGAAAGCCTGCAGGGCATTGGGGGTGTGCTGCGGCCAGGTATTGTGCACCGCATTGATAAGGATACGTCAGGTCTGTTGGTGGCGGCTAAGTCTGACAAGACCCATGCCGGTCTGGCGGCCTTGTTTGCGGCCCATGATATTGATCGGCGTTATCGGGCGCTGGTGATTGGCGTGCCGGATACATTGCGCGGCACAATTGATCAGAATATTGGTCGTCATCCAACCGACCGGGTGCGTTTCGCGTCTGTTGGCCCGCATTCCGGCAAAACAGCAATCACGCATTATCGTGTCCTGGGGCAGGCTGACTTATCGGTCTGTCTGGTGGAATGTACCCTGGAAACCGGCAGAACCCACCAGATCCGCGTTCATATGACCGCAATGGGTCATCCCTTGATCGGGGATCGACTGTATAATAAAACTACCCGTACCCGGCGGGCGGCGTTGACGCGCGAACGGCGGGAAGCGATTGATGCCTTCCCCCGCCAGGCCCTGCATGCGCAATCGCTGGGGTTTGCGCATCCGATCACGGGGCAAGATTTGTTATTTGAAGCCGCCCCGCCTAAGGATTTCACCGAATTGCAGGGCGTGTTGGGCATTTCCTAAGGGGGGCCCTTGGTGTCATGGGATCGTCGCCACAGGGACATAGTTTCGCCTTAATAACGGACCAAAATGCAAATTATAGGGGATGTTCACAGTAAATGATCCGTGCCATTCACGAACAGGTGATGGAGAATGATTAAACATCCGTGCCGTCCCATCTTGAATAAAGGGGCGCGCATTCCTATCTGTAAACTGCGGTAGATTGGCCTGTGGGCCCGTACATTGGGGAGATTATAGACATGAGCAATACAGCGAATATTCCCGTTTTAACGCCGGAGGGTAATCTTCAGCGTTATCTGGATGAAATCCGCAAGTTCCCAATGCTTGAACAGGAACAGGAATACATGCTGGCCAAAAGCTGGCGGGAGCATGGGGACCGTGATGCAGCGCATCAATTGGTGACCAGTCATTTGCGTCTGGTTGCTAAAATTGCGATGGGGTATCGCGGCTATGGTCTGCCTGTTGCAGAGCTGATCTCAGAAGGCAATGTCGGTATGATGCAGGCCGTAAAACGGTTTGATCCTGAACGTGGTTTCCGACTTGCGACCTACGCGATGTGGTGGATTCGCGCCGCGATCCAGGAATATATCCTGCATTCCTGGTCTCTGGTGAAAATGGGGACGACGGCGGCCCAGAAGAAACTGTTCTTCAACCTGCGCAAGATCAAAGGTCGCTTGCAGGCCTTTGATGAAGGGGATTTGCATCCCGACACAGTTGCCAAAATCGCGCAGGAACTCGACGTGCCGGAACAGGATGTCGTGTCCATGAACCGACGTCTGGCCGGCGGTGATAACTCGCTGAACGCGCCATTGCGGGCTGACAGTGAAGGCGAATGGCAGGACTGGCTGGAAGATGACACGGACAGCCAGGAAACGGTTCTGGGCGAAAGTGAAGAACTGACCCAACGTCGTGGCATGTTGAAAGAGGCAATGAGTGGCCTGAATGATCGGGAACGCCATATCCTGTCGGAACGCCGTCTAAGCGATGAGCCGAAAACACTGGAAGACCTGAGCCAGGAATATGGCATCAGCCGCGAACGGGTGCGACAGATTGAGGTGCGGGCCTTTGAAAAGTTACAGCGTTCAATGCGGAACAAAGCCATAGATCAAAACATCCAGACGGTGTGATCCCGTCGTGTTTTGAGAATGATGCGCATGTCAGGTTTAATTCAGGAACCGCCGTTGATTGAATGATCGACGGCGGTTTCATTTTGGTTCATTGTTTTTTGAATTCCGCGTAGGTCTCGTCATCCATCGCCTCTTCACGTGCGCGCTCCATGGCTTCTTCCTCGTCGGTTTCAGTGGTCTCATCGTCTATGATCGGCCCCGCCTCTAATTCCGCAAGCTCTTCCAAGGGGGCCTTGCCGCGCACCTGGGTACCCCATTCTTTTTCCATTTCCTTCTGTTTCTCGCGCATGGTGCGACGGCGCATCTCCATCGACATGCTGAGATAACGCAGGACCATCAGCGGGACGATCCAATGAATGATCCATCCGATTGTTGCTGACCCCAGCATGATTAACCAGTTCATCGGATTTTGAAGCAGATCAATCGCAGACGAGAGACTGATTTCGCCCTTCCATAATTCCAAGGCAACGATCAATGCCCCAGCCAGATTGGCCCAGGCCACCGTTTTTGTGGCATGGCGTCTGGGATGAGTATCAATCAGATAGGCGACGCCAGTTGGGATCATCCCAATGGTCAGCAACAGAACAGTTTCCTTGAACAGGACGGTCATCAGGATCGACCCGATCATCACAAACGTGAAGAATCCTGCAGACCGCTTTGGCTTTCCCGAAGCAGCGCCCTTTGCCGGGTCGTCTTGAGCGCCCGCATTTTTTTTCTTGGGTGCCTGTGCCATTGCTACCTGCTGGTCTCCCTAAACTGCAATCGAGATTCGTTGACGCACGGACTCCTCATAAGAATGCCCAAAACCCTGTCAGAGTAATTGCAGCAACACAGCATAACAGGGATATCGCTGAGGCCAATTGACCACCATATTCTTCCGCCAGTAATTCCTTGTTATGAATGTCGCGCATTAACGCAATAAGATCATGTGTTGTTCGGGTGTATTGCATGGTCGCATGATCGAACTCGGTTTTGTCCTCGGATACTTCTTTGGTATCGTCAATGACGTCCAGAAGCTCCTGCATCCGCCCGGATTTCGCCGCTTTGCGCAGCTTCCCGCGCACTTTTTTGCGCCGATCCCGACTGAAGAAGCGGTTGATTGCGGGTTCTAGCATCTTCGCGGAAGTCTCGCATAAATATGGAAACTTGATATTCCGATGCATTGTATCCTGCAGACTTGCAAGGATCTTGACTTGCGCCAAGCGACCTTCTTCTTCATCGGCCCCGCGATCAATATCGCGCAACTCGCCCCCAATGGCGCGTTTGAAACCGGTTCCCAGGAAGGCGGCGATATGGCGATCAATCAGGCGCTTTGGCGGGGTCTCCCCCATGCACAATCTTTCAAAAGCGGGCAGCAGATGGTCCACCGAGGGTATGTAATCCCGCTCGAACAAGGTGGATTGGCAGGGCATTGACGAGTTAAGCTCATAAATAACCCGTTCAATGCCAAACCCCAATGTTGTCTGGTTCAATACTGCGCGGATTTTGTCCAGACGGTTGGTGTTGCGTAGATGGTTCGGTTGCAATTTTTTTTGCTGTTCCATCCAGAAAGAAACAAGCCCCATCGACAACACAGAGCTAAATAATTGTCGCGCGGACGATTCTTCGGAGAAAGAGGCGATGAAGGTGCCGATACCATCAACCGTTGCCGAAAGTTCTTTCAGGCGGATCGGGCCTTCAGGATCCAGGGCAATCAGAATGCGGGCGATCAGTCGGTCCTGATTTTCATTTCCGCCGCTTTTCGCCAGATTGACCGCTTCAATTCTATCCTCTTCCCCCAGGGATCGCCGCAGCCATGTGTCCAGTGCACCGCTGTTGATCAGAATGGCGGCCTGATCCCAGTTTTTGTGCATGGCATTGGCTACTTCACGGGCCGTCGAATAATCTTTTCCAGCGATCGTCAGGCCACGTGATCCTTTTGACGGCATGGTCTGTTGCTTCGGGGACAAACGCCGACCATTCAACCACAGGCCAAGCTCGTCTAAAGTCCATCGTTCCGCAGGATCGTCATTCAGAAGCCCGCGCAAAGGTTCCATCATGGTTAAAGAGACACGGTGGTTCTGAACCAGCGCCCCATAGGACCCCATGGTCAATTTCAGACGCAAAATCTCCTCATCCGGAAATCCCACCAGCGGGCTATGTCCGGTCAGCAGGGCCAGGATCGTGACACCCAGGGCATACAGGTCGTTTTCAGAACTGCCTTCCCCTCGCCCCGCCGCTGTCGCTAACGAGCATTCCAGCGTTTCGTAGGGGGTCGGATTGGTAATGCCGGGCAGTGAAGAGAAACACTCCCCGATCATCATTTCCTGCTTTTCAGGGCCTTGGAAAAACAGATTGTCCGGGCGCAGCATCCGATGATACATGCCAAATCCATGCATTTCTCGTAGGATCTGGGTAGCAGGATCGATAAAATTTCGAGTAACAAGCTCTTCCTGCATAGGCGCGCGGGGTGTTTCCAAATTCGTGAAAACACGCTCCCCGCCGGGGCGTTCCAGGATGACGACAGGGCACCGTCTACCCTCTGGCGGCCAATCGATCACATCCCAATCTAGGCATCGAACAAGACTGCGATGATCGATGCGCCGCATCATGCCGACTGCTTCAAGGCGGGGTGGCAGCTTGGGGTCACAGATCAGGGCATAAAGGGCGCGCTTGGAATCCCGTTTATGAAGGCAGTGATAGGCAACGGCAGGCTGGGAGTCGAGGGCAGGCAGAGGTTTTGAAGAATCGACGTCATAGCGCTCTCTGACGTCGATGATGCGCCCGGTTGTCATGGCAGGTTCAGACGCACCGCCACCGCTTACCTTCAGCGCCATCGTATATTAATCCCCATCGAAAAGCCTGCCCGCGTGTCGATCAGACACTATAACAGCAGCTATCACGATTCGTGTCGAATCAAAGGTTCCCTTTGCCTGCGATGGTCTGAAACAGCCTATCGCGGTTGGTCCGACTAGCCTTCGAAGGGATCCCGCACGCGGATTGTGTCATCCCGCTCCGGGCTGGTGGACAGAAGGGCGACCGGGGTTTCGATCAGTTCTTCGATGCGTCGGATGTATTTAATCGCAGTGGCGGGCAAATCAGCCCAGCTGCGCGCACCATAGGTGCTTTCTTCCCAGCCTTCCAGCGTCTCATAGATTGGTTCAGCGCGCGCCTGAAGGGCTGTGGAGGCGGGCAGGTGGTCGTATTCACGCCCATCGATGCGATAGCCGGTACAGACGTTCAAGGACTCCAGACCATCCAGCACATCCAGCTTTGTCAGGGCGATGCCATTCACGCCGCCTACCTTCATCGCCTGGCGGACCAGAACGGCATCGAACCAGCCACAGCGGCGCTTGCGCCCGGTCACCACGCCAAATTCCCGGCCGCGTTCGCCCAGGCGTTCGCCAATCGCATCGGTTAGTTCTGTTGGGAAGGGGCCGGACCCGACGCGGGTCGTATAGGCCTTGGTGATTCCCAGAATATAGCCCAATCCGCCCGGACCCATGCCAGAGCCGGTCGCGGCCTGGCCCGAACCTGTATTGGAGGAGGTCACAAAGGGGTAAGTGCCGTGATCGACATCCAGCATAACGCCCTGTGCGCCTTCGAACAGGATGCGATGACCTTTCCGGCGCATATCGTCCAGCTTCTTCCAGACCACGCCCGCATAAGGCAGCAGTTTGGGCGCAATTTCTTCCAGTTCCGCAATCACTTGTGCGGGATCGACGGGGGCGACGCCCATGCCTTTCAGCAAGGCGTTGTGGTGCGATAACAGCACGTCCACCCGATCCGGCAGGGTGGCGGGATCTGCCAGGTCACAAACGCGAATGGCCCGGCGGGCAACCTTATCTTCATAGGCCGGGCCGATACCGCGCCCGGTCGTGCCGATTTTACCCTCGCCGCGCGCCAGTTCCCGCGCCTTGTCCAACTCACGATGCACCGGCAGGATCAGGGCGGCGTTTTCCGCGACCAATAGTGTTGTGGGGCTGACCGAAACGCCTTGGGCGCGAATACGCTCAATTTCTTCCATTAAGGCCCAGGGATCAACCACGACGCCATTGCCGATGATTGACAGCTTGCCTTTGCGCACAACGCCAGACGGCAGCAGGCTTAACTTGTAGACTTTGCCATCAATGACCAGGGTGTGACCGGCATTGTGACCACCCTGAAACCGCACCACCACATCGGCGCGTTCTGACAGCCAATCAACAATCTTGCCTTTGCCTTCGTCGCCCCATTGAGAGCCGATAACCACTACATTCGTCATCGCGTTTGTCCTTGCGCCTGATCGGGTGTTGTTTAGTCGAGCGGACAGGGAGCATCACCCTGTGCCGGATCAAAATAATGCGTGCAATCCAGTCGTCGGGCTTCTGCCTTTATGTCTGACACAGTGATCAGCCCCGACAATGTGCACCAGCCTGCCTGTCGCAAGGCGGCCGCCTGTTTGGGTTCCGTGTTTGCGGGCAGATAGACAGTAACCGGTCTTGCCGCAGCAGGGACCGCGCGCAGTACGGAATCAAGATACAGGGAAAACCCCGTGGCCGGTTCGGTCGTTGTGCCATCAGACCCGGCGCTATAGCGACCGCCACGCCCTAATTCGCCCCGCACGCCCTTGGCAAATAAGGTGAAGCTCAACCCTGTCTGATACTCAAAACCGCGATGTTCAACGGGATCGACTGTTAGGGCCAGCTCCGGCACTGCATCTTCCAACAGGTCCATAACCCGTGCCAGGCGGGCGCGTTCCGCCTCAGCAGCGGGAGGCAGCGGGATTGAATTCAATTTCTCCAGAGCGCGCCGGGCCAGGCCGGATGCATCCAACAGCGCCCCCAGCCGCGTTGCGGCCTCTCCCCCCAGGGCGGCCACATCATGGGCATCCTTGCGGTCCAGCGCCAACCGGGCGTCCTTTCGGGTTTTGGCATCCAGACCCAGATCGTCAAATACCGCAGGCACGATTGTTGGCAGGCTCAGGTCCACGGACAAATCTTTGGCACCGACTGCATGCAGGGCATCAGCGGCAACGGCGATAATTTCGGCATCCGCCTCTGCCTGATCCGCCCCATATATTTCACAACCCGCCTGGGTCACCTGGCGTTCCGGACGCAATTGCGATCCGCGCACGCGCAGCACTGGCCCGGCATAACACAGGCGCAGGGGGCGGGGGGCCTTGATCAGGCGGGATGTGGCGATGCGTGCGACTTGAACCGTCATATCGGCGCGCACCCCCATCATGCGCTGGGATACCGGGTCCATCAGGCGGAATGTATGGGGGGCCGTGGCCGTTCCAGCGCCATCCAGCAGGCTGTCTTCAAATTCCACCAAGGGCGGGTCGACCCGACGATAGGCGGATGCCCGAAAGCGATCAATCAGACCGCGCATAACCGTCGCCTCGCGTGTTGCCTCTGGGGGCAGAACATCGCGCAGGCCATCGGGAAGCAGCGTCTTGGAAGGGCCGTCAGTCATTGTTCAAACATGTACCATTGGGAATTTTTAGAAACCGGCACTGTGGTAGCGGGTTTGTCCCCCTTGGGCAAGCGGAACCCGCGGATTTCCAAACCTGTGGCGTGGCTTAACCTTAGCCGTCTTTCATAATTTTGCGCAGCGGGATGCTTTCATCGGCCAGGGCGTCGGGGTCGGGATTAACGCCCCGTTCCATCATCATCTGGGCCATGCGAACATCTTTTGCGATGGCAGACCCTTTGCCAAAGCCTGCGACCCCAATCAGCGTATCGCCTTCCAGGCAGAAGAAGATCTGCGCCCCATCTTCATACTGTCCCCGTGTGACAATCTTTTCAGCGCGATGGGGCAGCCCGGCGGTTTGCAAGGTCCAATCGAACTGGTCAGACCACAGCCAGGGTACAGGTGCATAGGCTTCGGGCTTGCCACAGATGGATCGGGCGACCGTGCGGGCCTGCATATCGGCATTCTGCCAGCTTTCCAACCGGATTGCTGCGCCATAGCGCGGGTTGTTCCCACAGGCACAGTCTCCAGTCGCATAGATGCCGGGGATATTGGTGGCGCCGAATTCATCCACCATAATACCATCACCGCATTCAACCCCGGCAGATTTGGCAAGGTCTGTGCCTGGGGCGATTCCAATGCCAATCACGACCGCATCCGCAGGCATAACGCTGCCATCTTCGAATCGGATGCCGGTGACATGATCGCTGCCTTCAAACGCCTGAATGCGCGCGTTCAGGACGATTTTGATGCCATTTTCTTCGTGCAGGCGGGAAACAGCCGCAGCGACAACTTCTGGAATGGAACGGCCAAGAATGCGCGGCGCGCCTTCCAGAACTGTCACATCGCATTCCTTCTGGCGCGCTGTCGCAGCAGTTTCCAGACCAATAAAGCCACCGCCAATAACGACGATTCTTGCGCCGGGTGTCAGGGCTTTGCCCAGTTCAGCACTGTCATCCAGGGTTCGGACAACATGAATGCCCGCCAGGTCTGCGCCTGGTAAGGGCAGGCGTTTGACCACGCCACCTGTTGCGAAAATCAGCGCGTCGAAGCTGTGGGATGTTCCATCGTCCAGGGTGACCGTATGGGCATCCGCATCGATTGCTTCAACGGTCTTACCGGTGATCAGGGTGATGTTCTGTTGTTGGTAAAAGTCAGCTTCGTACAAAAAGCAATGATCGGCCGTCTTATCCCCCTTCAGAACCGCCTTTGACAGTGGCGGGCGTTCATAGGGGGGATGCGCTTCCGCACCGATCAGGGTGATGTCCCCCTGAAACCCTTCCTGACGTAACAAGGCAGCGGCGCGGCCGCCACTTTGCCCGGCACCGACGATAACAACAGACTGAACTGACATAGACTCTCACTTTTCTACGGTAACGAAGCTTGACCAGTGATCAATCGCGATAAACGGGCTCTTCCTCGTCCAGGATATCGCGCAGGGCATTGAAATGCTTTTCTGCGGCACCTGGATAAGCGGCCCATTGACCAGCGGTTTTCTCTGCCACTTCATGGCTGGCGACGTTAAGCTCTCGCCCGCTGGACAGCGCCAGAAACAGCGTTTCACAGGCGCGTTCAAAGAAGAACAGCTCATCAAAGGCTTCGGCAACGGTGTTGCCAACCGTCATGACGCCGTGTTGGCCCATCAGCAGGACCCGCTTGTCGCCTAGCACAGTGGACAGACGCTCTGCCTCATCCCCAAGGCCCATGCCGTCATAGTGGTTGTCGACGGCAACACGGTTATAGAAACGCATCGTGGTCTGGTCGATGGGCGGAATGGAGGTATCTTTCAGGGTCGACAATGCGGTCGAATATTTCGAATGGACATGCAGGATACAGCGCGCCTGGGGATTGTTCCGGTGCATGGCACCATGGATGCAATAGGCGGTCGGGTCGACAGCGTCGCCCATGCTTTCCGGTGCAACCTCAGTATTCAGCAGCAGCAGATCGCTGGCGCGCATTTTTGAGAAATGACGGCCATAGGGATTGATCAGGAAGTCCGTGCCATCATCCGACACGACCAGGCTGAAGTGATTGGCCACTGCCTCATGCATGTTTAACCGCGCGGTCCAGCGAAACGCGCAGGCCAAATCTTCCCGTTCCGACTGATAGGCCAGAGATTGGGTTTTAGCGGCGGAGAATGCACTGACAGACATGGAATTTAACCTCCTCATTGAGGGTCGGAATTTCAGATATCATCGAAAAGAGTGATCGTTCATCCCATTTTGCGCAATCAAATTCAATACTGCAAGGTCCTGACGAATGGGCATGCTGTTCAGTTTCCGAAGTGCCAGCCCTGCCCCTGAAGAAAATGTCGCATCCGGTTAGTGAGAATCCACCTTGTTGGTGTAACTATATAACATTATAGTCTGGGGATAGGATGATTTCGCAGCAATTGATTGGGATACCGACCGTGATATTAGCATCAAACAGTATTGTTGTCCGTCGAGGCGAGTCGCGACCGCTTTACCTTCCGGACCTGTCCATTTCACCTGGCGCACAGCTTCTGCTGTTGGGGCCATCGGGATCTGGGAAGACGACATTGCTGTCCGTACTGGCCGGTTTACTGCCACCTACGGAAGGCGACGTCCTGCTGGAACAGCAGAATTTATACGCCCAATCGTCTGTTGCCCGGGACCGCATTCGGGGAAAAACGTTCGGATTCATCTTTCAGACATTGCATCTGCTGCCCTCACTCACCCTGGCGCAGAATGTCATGCTGGCAGCAGACATGGCGAAGGTCGCGGTAGAACCCGGACGTTTGGAGGACCTCTTAGCGAAACTGGGTCTGGCCGATAAGGCGAATCGAAAGCCCACAGCCCTGAGCCAGGGCGAACAGCAACGCGCCGCCATTGCCCGGGCTGTTTTGCTGCGCCCGAAACTGCTGATTGCGGATGAGCCGACGTCTGCCCTGGATGACGCCAATACGAATGCAGTTGTCACGCTGCTACAGGATCAAGCGAGGGAGACCGGGGCTGCGCTGATGATCGCCACTCATGACGCCAGGCTTTTGGATCGCTTCGACACCGTGGTGACACTTAAGACGAAGGGAGGGCCTGTATCATGAATGCGGTTTCACTTGCCGTGGCGGCCATTCGCGCCCGCCCGCTGCAATCGGCTTTGTGCGTTCTGTCTGCAACGTTGGGCAGCGCCCTATTAATCCTGTTGTTTCTACTGTCTCAAACCATCGCGTCAGGTTTTCTGCGCAATGCAGAAGGGATTGATATCGTCGCGGGCGTGAAGGGAAGCCCCCTGCAATTGGTGCTGTCGTCGGTTTATCATGCCGATGTTCCAGCCGGGAATATCGAAATGTCGGATTATCTGGCCTTACAGAATAACCGCCATGTGCGTCAGGCAATCCCCCTGGCCCTCGGGGACAATTATCAAGGTTGGCGCATGGTGGGCAGCACGCCCGATTATCTGAAGCTTTATCAGGCTGAATTCGCTGACGGCCAGGTTTTTGACCATCCGTTTGAGGCGGTTGTCGGCGCGGCGACCGGCATGAAAATTGGTGAAAGTTTTGCTGCCCGTCATGGCTTCGCGGCAGACAGTGACGATATCCATGATTCCTATCTATACACCGTGACTGGTGTATTAAAACCGACGGGAACAGTGTTGGACAGGTTGATTGTCACCAGTGTGGACAGTGTTCAGGCATTGCATTCCGGACACCATCATGATGACGACCATGATGAGGCGCAGGCAGAGGGACACGACAGTCATGATGCGCATGACACACATGATCATGATGAAGCGCACGACCATGACGCAGCACACGAACATGACGCAGCACACGACCATGATGAAGCACACGACCATGATGCGCATGACGATAAAGCCGCAGAGGAAGCACTGGGCCATCAGGTTACCGCCGTTCTGATCAAGACTCGCAGCCCGATTGATCGGATGAACCTTCCGCGTGAGATCAATCAGTCCACGGATATGCTTGCGGCCGTGCCTTCCTTGGAAATGGCGCGGTTGACCAAGAGCCTGGGGATCGGGAAAACCTTGATTCTTGCACTGGGTGTCGGGTTTGTAGCACTTTCGGCCCTTATTCTTCTGGCCTCTCTCGCCTCCAGCCTGGCGGTGCGGCGATACGATCTGGCGGTTCTCAGAGTTCTGGGGGCAAGTCCCGGAAAACTGCTGCTGACCGTCGTGGCGGAAGCTGTGTTGTTAAGCGGTGTCGGGACAGTGATCGGATTGGGGGTCGGGCATGGTGTCGGCTATATCGCCGCATTGAATATCGATACCCTTCAAGGCATAGTTCTTCCAGAGACGTTCCTGCAGGTGCATTTCCTTGACGGTGTGTTGCTGATACTGGGCCTCATGATCGGGGTGATAGCCTCCCTGATCCCCGCAATTTCAGCCGCGCGGACGGATATTGCGGGGCTGCTGGCGAAAGGGTGATGATGCGAAAAATCCTGGCAGTGCTGATGTTTCTATGTGCGTCGCCGCCAGCGTTTGCCTTGTCGCAGGAAGAAGGGAGCCTGCATGGCACTAAGACGATCCTGGATTACATTGGCGATTATGTTGATGTTCCCCCCGGTGCGCTGGACTGGAAGGTACTAGGATCCACCAATGAGGTGCAGATTCAGACGAAAACCGATGATGGCTATGACTTGATTTATCAAAAGCCGGAATTTCAACCCGATGTGATGGCGCTGGACGGGAAAGAAATCACCATAAAGGGATATATGTTTCCCCTGGATGTGACAGAAGATCAGCGCCTGTTTCTCTTTGGGCCATTTCCGATGAGCTGCCCCTATCAGTATCATGTCGGGCCGGCCCTGGTTCTGGAAGTCCATGCTCAGGATCACCCCGTCGCCTTCAGCTATGACCCGGTTCAATTGACCGGAACCCTGGAACTGGTGCCAGAGGATAAGGAATACAGCGTCTTTTATCGCTTAAAGGATGCCAGAAAGGTCAATTAGACGGTTGGAGGGGAGTCTATGTTCAGTCACGTCACGGTTGGGACTAACGACGTTTCCCGCGCAATTCGATTTTATGATGCCGTCTTTAGTGTCCTGGGAATTCCGCGTTATCGCGGGGATATTCAATCTGGCTATGCCGGATGGGGCAGGCCAGATGACCCTAAATTCTGGGTCTTTCCCCCTTTTGATGAAAAGCAGGCTACTGCAGGCAATGGCACGCATTTCGCCTTTGCGGCACAGACCCGCCAGATGGTGCGAAGGGCTTATGAAATGGCGCGATCTCTGGGGGCTGTGGATGAAGGTGCCCCTGGCCTGCGCCCGCACTATCATGAAAATTATTATGGCGCATACTTCCGGGATTTGGATGGCAACAAATTGCAGGTCGTTTGTCACTTGCCCGAAGATCAGTCCGGAGCCTGAAGCCAGCGCGAAATTGACTTGCCGACGCACACCCCTTGACCCTATAGGGGTCTCGGCTATTTTGAGCAGTGGCCTCGAAAGGGAACGCGCGTCAATTGCTTTCAAGTTGGAGATACGGTCTTGGCGACCATTTTACCGCTTACTGATAAGAAATCAGCGTCCAAGCAGGATGAGCGTCCGTCGCTTGACGCCCTGTTGGGGCTGGTTGAGGGCGACCTGAAAAAGGTCAACCAGCATATTCTGGATAATATGAAGAGCCCCGTTGCGCTGATCCCGCAATTGGCAGGTCATATCATCGCGTCCGGCGGTAAACGCCTGCGCCCGGTGCTGACCCTGGCGTCGGCGAATTTATGTGGCTATACGGGGCAGCGCCATATTGGGCTGGCCGCCTGTGTGGAATTTATCCATACCGCGACCCTGCTGCATGATGATGTTGTCGATGAAAGCGACCTGCGCCGCGGTCAGGCCAGTGCCAACGCAATCTGGGGAAATGAGGCCAGCGTCTTGGTCGGGGATTTCCTGTTTTCGCGATCCTTCCAATTGATGACGGCTGATGGATCGTTGCAGGTTCTGCGCATATTGTCCGATGCCTCTGCCGTCATCGCGGAAGGGGAAGTCCTGCAGTTAATGACGGCCAATGAGCCGACAACGACGGAAGAGGCTTATCTGGAAGTTATTCGATCGAAGACTGCAAAATTATTCGCCGCAGCCACGCGCATTGGCGCGGTTGTGGCCGAACGCCCCCAGGCCGAGGAAGAGGCGCTGGAAAGCTATGGCATGAATATCGGCATCGCCTTTCAATTGATCGATGATGTGCTGGATTATTCTGCAGATCAGCTAAAGCTGGGCAAGACTGTGGGTGATGATTTCCGGGAAGGCAAAGTGACCTTGCCGGTTATTCTGGCCTATCGTCGGGGCAATGAAGAAGAGCGGGCCTTTTGGCACCGAACGATTGCCGAAATGGACCAGAAAGACGGCGATCTGGAAGAAGCCATGCGCCTGATGACATCCCATGGTACACTGGATGATTCAGTGGATCGCGCCCGTCATTATTGCAGCATCGCCCGCGACGCCCTGGGTATCTTTCAGAATGGACCAACCAAGGAAGCCATGACCGATCTGGTCGATTTTATCATTGATCGGGCCTATTGATCGGCGGATTATCTATTCTTGTGAAATTGAATGTTTTGATTAAAATATTCCTGCAGGGCTTGGCTTGGGCCGCATACCAAACAGCCAAGTCTGGGCGCCGAGATCGATGCGGCGATTGATCGGCCCCGATACGTTAAACCAATATCAGCACTTTGTTTGACACACCCTGTCGCTCAGCGGATATATGCCGTATTGAATGACGGCACTAAAAGGCGCGAGCTATAATGTTTGAGAATCCCACTGTATCGGTCATTGGACTTGGCTATGTTGGCTTGCCGCTGGCGGTCGCGCTGGCGCGGCATTTCGATGTTATCGGGTTTGATACTAATCGACAGCGGGTTGAAGAATTACGCGCCGGTCATGATCGAACCGGAGAGTTAAGCGTCGGTGAATTGGCCGATTCCAAACTGGAATACATAGCTGACGAAAGCTTCCTGTCAGAAGCGCATATCCACATTGTGACCGTCCCAACCCCGGTCGGGCCGGACAATAAGCCGGATTTGCGGGCTGTTGAATCTGCCAGCCGGATGGTTGGGCGTCATTTGAAAATGGGGACGGTCGTGGTTTATGAATCGACCGTCTATCCGGGTGTTACGGAAGATTTCTGTGGTCCAATCCTGGAGGAAGAGTCTGGCCTGACATCGGGCCAGGATTTTTTCCTGGGCTATTCCCCGGAACGGATCAATCCAGGCGACAAAGTGCACCGCGTCGATTTGATCACCAAGGTTGTGGCCGGTCAGACCCATAATGTCAGCCAATTGCTGGCCCGCCTGTATGGCACGATGAACGGGAACAACATCTTCGTCGCCCGTGATATTCGCACGGCGGAAGCATCCAAGGTCATCGAAAACGCCCAACGCGATATCAACATCGCCTTCGTTAATGAAATAGCGACCATCTTCCAGAAAATGGGAATTTCCGTCCATGACGTTCTGGAAGCGGCTGGGACGAAATGGAATTTCCTGCCCTTCACACCGGGCTTGGTCGGGGGGCACTGCATTGGGGTTGATCCCTATTATCTGGCCCATGCGGCACAGCAGTTGAATATTGAGCCCAAGGTGATCCTGGCCGGGCGCAGCATTAATGACGGCATGGCCCATCGGATCGCCGATAATATCGACGCGCAACTATCCGGCCCGTCAAAAATTCTGGTGCTGGGCATCGCGTTCAAGGAAAACGTGCCCGATATCCGCAATTCCAAGGTCGCAGACCTGATCGCACGTTTGGCCGTGCATGGTCACACAGTTGATGTCTTCGACCCGATGGCCGATGCAGCGGAAACCAAACATGAATATGATATCGACTTGGTTGCAGAACCCGCCACAGGCTATGACGCCGTTGTCGGGGCCGTTGCGCATTCCGCGTTCGATCAGCTGTCCTTGCGAAAGCTAGCTAAACCAGACGGTCTGATCGCGGATATCAAGGCGATCTGGCGTCAACGGGGCGTGCCCGATGGCATGACCTATTGGACGCTGTAGGCCCTTCGCCTCAGACCTTCGCCCAGATATCTTCGACCCAGCCTTTGATTTGCAGGGATTCTTCCCAACGGTCGGACAATTCATAGCCGTCTGCGCCGGTAATGGCATATTCGGGCGGGCCAAGTTCGGTCAGGAAGATCAGGGTGTCGTCGGGGCCGTGGCGGCCCTTCCAGGATGCGATGCCTTCTTCCCACCAGGATTTATACAATTCGACCCATTTCTGGCTCTGGGGGAAGTGCAGGGGGACCTGAACCTGTTCGCGGGAGGATACGCGCCCCTGGAAGCAATCTGCCCGGGCCAGGATCTGGCTGATATAGCCCTGGTCCCGCTCATTTAAGGGATACCAGAATTCCCGGTCGATCAGATAATGGGACAGGTCCGCACAGATTGGCATATCGGGCACACGCTCCATCAATTGCAGCGTATAAAACAGGTCATTGGTCAGGCAGTTGCGGTGGGTCTCAAACAGGATCGGCATGCCGACTTGATCCGACATCTCCATCCAGCGATGCACCACGTCCACGCCTTCCTCAACGGTGAAGGGCATAACCTCCCCGATGATGTTGACGACGACGGCATTGGCCGCTTTCGCCGCCTCCAGGATTGGCAGGAACCCTTCCACCGTCTTGGGGAAGGCGTTGATCATGCAGCCCAGCTTGTGCTGTTCAAACAGCGGGCGGGTGCGCTCAATCGTTTCCAGGTCGGACTTTGCCAGATCCAGGCACATGCCGTCGAAACCAGCTTCCGCGACCATGGTAAAGGCTTCTTCGTCAGACCGCTCCACCCCGTCCGGGCGCCGCAGTTCCATCGCCCAGCGGGATTGGTACACTTCCAGTTTTTGCATTATTCAGCCGCCTGCGGTTGGGTATGGGACAGATCAATCTCAACCTCGCCATCGCGGGTTTCCGGCCCCTTCATCAGCTTGCGGATGAAACGCCATTGGAATGCCAGATAGCCTGTCGTCGGTGGCTCGTAGCCGGCATGTTTCACCAGTTCCGCATGCAGCGCTGGCAGGGCGTGGAACGGCACGGCGGGGAAAGTATGATGCGCCGTGTGATATTGCATGTTCCAGGCCATCCAGCGGAAAATCCACCAGGTCTTGATCGTGCGGGTATTGTGCACGGTGTCATTTTCATGCGTCAGACCGGTATGTTCGGCAATGTTCTGGACGTTCTGGAAAATCTTCATGGTGAACATGGGACCGATCCAATAGATCACCGCTGCCCAGGTCTGGAAATACACAGACAAGGCGATCACTACCGCATAGCCCAGCAGATGCAGTCGCGATTCCAGCACGACCTTGCGGGTCTGCTTTTCGGTGAAATAGGGCGCGGTTTTGCCCATGGCGACGATGAACAGGCGCTTGATGCGGCCGGTCCAATAGGTGATGCCGATCAGATAGGGCAGATAGCTGGCCAGATCATAGGGGCCGCCCCGGCTGATCAGTTCCGGGTCATTGTCCCAATCCTGTGTATGGCGATGGTGTTCAAAATGGTACCAACGCTCATAATCGCGGGGATACAGTTGAACGAACCCGGTGATACGGTTGAAGACATCGTTGACCCAGCGGGTTTTGAACGCCGTGTAGTGGTTGAATTCGTGCTGGGCCGCGAACAGGAAATTCAGCAGCACCCCATGGGCAATAAAGAACGGCACGGCCCACCAGGTCCCCCAGGTCATATACAGACCAAAGCCGGTCAGGCCGATGGCGCCGAAATGGCTGGCCGTCTGTATCGCACCTTTCAGGTTTGATCGTTTACAAAGCTCCCGCATCCGGGCGGGTGGGATCAGGTTTTTGCGCCCAACGAAATCTTCCATCTCTCATCCCCAATTTCAGTGCGTGTGAAGGACTTTCTTGTTCTCACTGTAGCAAATCTATAACGTCGAAAAATCATATTGTATCAATCTAAAGATTAGGAAATGTCGACGTTATGGCACAGCCAAGTTTTCAGGGACAGGTCGGGGATGCCGATATCAAGCTGTTGCGGGTCTTCAAAACCGTGGTGGAATGTGGCGGCTTTACCGCAGCAGAGGCGGAACTTGGTCTGGCCCGATCCACGATATCGACCCATATCGCCAATCTGGAAACCCGCCTGGGGTTGCGATTGTGTGAACGTGGGCGCGGCGGCTTTGCCTTGACAGAGGAAGGGCGGTTGGTCTTTCAGGAAGTCGTGCGCCTGATGACGGCACTGGATTCCTTTCGCGCCCAGGTATCGACGGCGCAACGGCGTTTGGTCGGGGAATTCAACCTGGCGATCATTGATGGCATTCTGACCCTGCCGGAAATCCCGATTTCGGAAACCCTGTCCCGGTTTCGTGCCAAGGCACCGGATGTCCATATTACGATCAGCGTGTTGAGCACGGATGAAATGGAAAGGCGCTTGCTGGATGGTACGGTGCATCTTGCCTTCTGTGCCATGCACCGCCCAAAATCCGGACTGGCCTACAGCCATGTCGCCAAAGAGGTCCAGTCTGTCTATTGTGGCAGGCTGCACCCCCTGTATTCCAAGCCCGATGAGTTGATCCGTTTGGAGGATCTGACGCGACCGGATTATGTTGGACGAACGTTTCAGGATACGCTGAGAACCCGCGAAAAGCCTTTTCGAACCGGACCTGCGGCAAGTGCCAATAATCTGGAGGCGATCTTGATCCTGTTACAGACCGGGCGGTATCTGGGATTAATGCCCGATCAATGTGCGGCCCCCTGGGTTGCGGCCGGAGAGATTCGTGCTCTGCGCCCGGACCTAACACGGTTGGAGCAGGATTTTGCCCTAGTAACCCGGGACACCAAGCGCCCCGCGCCGGTGGTTGAGGCCTTTCAGAAAACCTACCGCGAAGAAGTATCAAAACAGAACGCTGCCCAAATGGCTTAACCCCCCGATCAGCAGCAGGATCAGGACAAGGCGGCGGAAGTTGCGATCACTGGTGTGGCGATAGGTATAAATGCCCAACACAGCCCCGGCGGCACCGCAGGCCATAGCGATCAATATATTGGGCCCCGTTAAGACATCAAACCGTCCATAAAAGCTGTGCCCGATCAGGGCGATCCCCAGTATGACCAGATTGAAGGGCTGGAAAACGCCGCGCTGTTCATCCTTGGGCCAGCCGCGAAGACCTGCCCAGATTGTAGGGACGGGTCCAGACATGCTGGCGACGCCCCCAAAAAAGCCGCCCAGAAAGCCAATGACGCCATCTGCCCGTCGCCCGCCCCCCTGAATCTGCGGCGGTGTTTTTACGATCAGCCCATAGCTGCAATAAAGAACCAGCAAGATGCCCAGACCCGCCTTGGCAAAATCCACGTTCAAATAAGAGAGGGCGTAAAGTCCCATTGGCAGCCCAATCAGGCCGCCCAGGATAAAGGGCCATAATCGTCCGACCCGAATGCCATGGCGAATAAAGCCCAACGTGACCAAATGGCTGGTGACACCGATTAAGGCAGCCATCGGGACGGCGACCTGGGGCGGCATGACATGCAGCCAGAAGGCCAGCGCGATCAGCGCCGCGCCCAGGCCTGTCAGGCCGCCAATATAACCGGCCGCCCCCGCACCAATCGCAAATATGAGGAGATCACTTCCTTCCATCGTTCGGGCAAGGTAGGGTTCGTCGAGTGAGTGGTCAAATTCTATGGAGTGGTAATGTCGATTTTAGATCTATCTTTCTCAGAAGCAGGGGAGGGTCCGCCTCTGGTCATCCTGCATGGCTTGTTCGGAAACAAACGCAATTGGGGGGCGATTTCCAAGGTTCTGTCGAAAACCTATCGCGTTCTATCGGTCGACCTGCGCAATCATGGGGAGTCGCCCTGGGATGAGGAGATGACCTATCCCGCCATGGCAGGTGATATTGCGGGCTTGATTGAAAAACAGATTGGTGGCCCGGCCCGCGTCATTGGTCATTCCATGGGCGGCAAAGCGTCGATGATTCTGGCACTGGAAAAACCGGAGCTGATAGAGAAACTGGTGGTGGTCGATATCCCGCCAGCGCCGCGCGACAGCGGTTTAATGGCCTATGTCACGGCAATGCAGGAATTGGACGTTGCCGGCATGACGCGCCGGTCGGAAGCCGAAGAAGCCCTGGCCCCGGCAATCCCGGAAAGGATGATCCGCACCTTCCTGGCGCAAAACCTGGCGCCGGCGGAGGGCGGTGGATTGACCTGGAAGATCAATCTGGATGTGATCGAAAAGGCGATGTCCAATATTGAAGGATTCCCGGATATTGACAGCGATCATGCATTCGAAAAGCCCAGCCTACACCTGACCGGGGCAAACTCGACCCATGTGCTGCCGCGCCATCATGCCGAAATTGAGCGTCTTTTCCCCAATTCAGAGATTGAAGCGATCCCCGATGCAGGGCACTGGTTACATGCGGAACAGCCCGCCTTGTTTCTGGAAGCCGTGGAGAGTTTTCTGTCTTGACCCAGTCGCCTGAAGACGTCCTGTCCTCGGTCTTTGGCTATCCAAGCTTTCGACCGGGGCAGAGGGAGATTGTTGATCGTTTGCTGTCGGGAACCCACACCCTGACGGTGATGCCGACCGGGGCGGGAAAATCCCTGTGCTATCAGGTGCCCGCCCTGATGTTGGATCGACCGACCCTTGTTGTGTCCCCACTTGTCGCCTTGATGGACGATCAGGTCGCAGGCCTTCGCGCGAATGGTGTTGATGCCGCCTGTATCCATTCCGGGCAATCGCGGGATCAAAATGTAGAGCAATGGCTGCGGGTCGCGAAAGGCGGCGCGAAAATTCTGTATATGTCGCCCGAACGTCTGATGACGCCGCGCATGATCGGTGCCTTGCAAAAGCTGGATCCAGCCCTTTTCGTGATTGATGAGGCCCATTGCATTTCGAAATGGGGGGCCAGCTTCCGACCGGATTATGAGATGCTGTCAACGCTGCCGGACCATTTCCCCAATGCGACGGTCAGCGCCTTCACCGCCACGGCGGATGTGGCGACCCGGCGGGATATTGCGGAAAAGCTGTTCCGGGGACGCGGGGACACCGTGGTGCATGGCTTTGATCGCCCCAATCTGAGCCTGACCGTGGTTCCAAAGACCCATTGGAAGAAGCAGTTGTTGAGCTTTCTGGAGGATCGCAAGGATCAGTCCGGCATCGTCTATTGCCTGTCGCGCCGCCTGACCGATGAAGTCGCTGAAGCCCTGTCGGCGGAAGGGTATCGCGCCCTGCCGTATCATGCGGGCCTGCCGTCAGATCAGCGCAAGGAAAACCAGGATATTTTCATGTCGGAATCTGCCGTCGTGATGGTCGCGACCATCGCCTTTGGCATGGGGATCGATAAGCCGGACATCCGCTATGTCTTTCACACCAATCTGCCCGGCAGTATGGAAGCCTATTATCAGGAAATCGGGCGTGCGGGTCGGGATGGCCTGCCGTCTGATGTATGGATGCTGTACGGCCTGGATGATCTGCGCATGCGCCGCCAATTCATCGATCAGGATGGCCAGGACGAGGATCATAAGCGCCGCGAACATAAGCGGCTGGATGCCCTGCTTGCCTATTGCGAGGCAACACAATGCCGCCGCGCGACGCTGCTGTCCTATTTTGGGGAGGATCCGGAACCCTGTGGCAATTGCGATACCTGTCTGTATCCGCCGGTCGTGATTGATGGCACGCGGGAAGCGCAGATGCTGCTGTCTGCCATTCTGCGGACGGGTGAAAGTTTCGGCACGGCGCATATCATCGATGTGCTGCGCGGCGCAAAGACGGCAAAGATCGAAGAACGCGGGCATGACAAGCTGCCCACTTATGGGATTGGCGCGGAACATCCAAAGCAATACTGGCAGGCCTTTATCCGCCAGGCCGTTGCGGGCGGATATCTGTCGATCAATATCGAAGGCTTTGGTGGATTGGTGCTGACCCGCAAGGGGCAAGCGGTGCTGCGCGGGGATGAAGCATTCCTGTATCGCGAAATTCCAAAATCCAAGAAGTCGGAGCGTTCGGAACGCCGCGCGATTTCGCTGGAAGGCGTCGATCCAGATCTGCTGGCGGCCCTGAAGGCGTTGCGTCGGGACCTGGCACAGGAACGCAATGTCCCCGCCTATGTCATTTTCGCCGATGCCACCTTGCATGACATGTGCCGCCTGCGCCCCGAAACGCTGGACCAGATGGCAATGGTCAGCGGCGTGGGTCCTAAGAAGCTGGAAGATTTCGGGTCACAGTTTTTGCGCGCGATCAGCCACGTGTCTGTTTGATACTTGCTCATTGCTAGGAGTATGGAATCCGCTGCGGCAGGGTAGTACTAAGAGTGACACGACCGAACCCAAATATGTTCAGGGCGTAAGGTATTTCGAAAATCTGAAAAAGTCATAGAGAAAGAGATAGCCAAGTGAGCTACTCGGAAGTTAAATGATCTCCTTTTTAAGTAGTTCAGTCATGGCTCTATCCAAAAATGCACGATCACGCACGAGTTTGTGCTCGCTTGGGAGCGGACCACCGTTGCGGATTTCCTCAAGAAGAATATCAAAATCCAATGTTGTGGCTATAAGCCAGTTTATGGATTGAAGGCAGTTGTGTATTGCTGGAAATAACCAAATCTCGTTTGAGTTAATGCTAGGTGCGTCATATCTTCCTTCCTGGAGACGTCCGCCGGCTCTCATCATCATTTTTCCGTTTGGGTGGGCAATTTCACAAATTTGATTCCAGAATTCTAGAGATTCTGGCTCTATTTCCTTCAAAAAGTTTTTTACCATGTGGCCTACACGAGGTGGTGAAACATAATTTGATGCTTTGTTCTTCTGATTAGAAGAAACAGAAAAGGCGTAGCTATCGACAAGCCGACCTATTGCAGGCCAATCGAGCTTATCAGAAGAATTCTGTGAACTTGTTAGCAGGGAGTGGAAGGTTGCAATTGTCTCCAAAAGAGCGCGCCCACACACCACCACTCCGACAAGATGTCCCGAATTCCAACAAACAACAATAGCTTGGGTCAAATCCAGTGTACGGCGTATGACAGCTTGCCGATATGCCGTTAGGCGTCCAGTGATAGTGATCGCATCGATGTTACCTTCCGTTATATCATGCGATTTAGAAAGTGAGTTTTCTAGGCTCAGGACTCATTGAATCCACCATATGACGATGGCGGCGATTGTTATGGCGGCCATGAAGATGTCGGCGCGACGGTCATAGCGGGTTGCGATACGGCGCCAGTCTTTCAATCTGCCGAACATGTTTTCGATCTTATGGCGTCGTTTGTACGTCGTTTTGCAGAATGACGCGGGAGCCTTTCTGCCTTTCCTGGGCGGGATGCACGGCTCGATGTGCTTTGCCCGCAGGGCGGCACGGTACTCGTCGCTGTCATACCCTTTATCCGCGATCAAGGTCGCGCCGCCACCTATGGGAAGCGCGGGATACAAGACCTTCGCACCGATATGATCGGAGACCTGCCCCGCCGTCAGGCACATGGCCAAGGGACGGCCTTCGCCATCGCATACAGCATGCAGCTTGGTATTCAGCCCTCCTTTCGTGCGCCCGATGTGGCGGGAAAGTACCCCCCTTTTAGGAGGCTCGACGCCGTGCGATGCGCCTTCAGATGCGTGGCATCGATCATCAGCGTATCCGGTCGCCCGTCCGCCGCCGCCAAGTTGGCGAAAATCCGATCGAAAACACCGAGGATGGTCCACCGACGAAATCGATTATACAGCGTCTTGTGCGGACCGTAGCCCGCCGGGGCGTCCTTCCATTGCAGCCCTTGCTTCAGCACGTAAATGATCCCGGAAACAACCCGGCGATCATCCACCCGAGCGACACCGTGCGACTTCGGGAAAAACGGTTCGATCTTCGACATCTGATCGGATGAGAGAAGGAACAGGTCCGTCATGGCAATCTCCTTTGCCACTGTGAATCACTGTTCGCTCCTCAATGCAAATTAATAGGTCCTGAGCCTAGTTCCTCTAGTCCACGCCGAATAGAATGTAAAAACGGCCAATTACCCTCTGGTATGCGGTCTTCGTTTAGCCATTCCATTTTTGCTTATTGCTCCAAGAGTTTTAAGACTAGCGGCATGCGTTAGAGCGCGCACATATATGTCTATTACCATTAACTACTAATACCTAACTCTCGGCATAGACCCTGACATCTGTGCAGGTATGGCGCGTGTTGGATACGATATCGGCCACGCCATAGGCAGATCCGTTGCCGTCAATACAACGAAACGTCAGATACGCCGCCATTGCACTTTGCCCCCCAAAGGTTGGGCTGGCCAGGGCTTTGTCCAGATCAGGAACTGACCTGGACAGTTTGGTCTCAAACGCGACAGGATCATAGAAAACCTCGGGCAAGGCGGCGTGCTCTATCCTGAATTCCACCGCCCCGCTGTCTGGAAACAGGAAGGCGAGATCCAGGGGATGGGATCGCAGTATATCATTCTGATCGATGAAGGTTATGTAATGTTCGTTTCCTGCCTGAATAGATGCGTTTAAGGCGTTAAGGTTGTTGGGTTGCGTGTCGCGCCAGACGCACGGACCTGCGGGGCGTGCGATCAGGTTCAGACGTCGATATTGATTTGCGCTTAGCAAACGCGTCAAAAGGGTCCGTTTATTCAACACGGCCATTTCGTCATTATAGCTGGACAGGCAGTAAAGGGGCAGGGAATCCGTATAGGCGAAACTGGTCACGGAATCGATGCGATCACCGGGCTTGTGGGTCAGGTGGGTGCGGCGGGTTGCGCCCCAAACCTGGCCTTCCTTCACACAGACATGCGGCAGGGGATAGGATTCGATATAGCGCGGGCGCGGATGCGCCAAGGTGCTTTTTTCAAATTCAGGTTCCAGAAAAACAGAAAGGCGCGCGCCATCGGCGATTGCGGCGGCAAGATGCGAATTGGCTTTTCCCATCGATAGTCTCCGGCTGTGACACAGAATCGTATTCGGCTTTGTGCCTAAAGAAAAGGCGCGGAAGTTTAAAACCACCGCGCCTTCTCTTAATAACAAGCAAATGCTGTTATGCGGCTTCGGCCTCGATCTCGCGCCCGTTCAGGACCAAATGCCCGTTGCTGGCCCCCACCGTGACGGTATCCCCATCATTCAGGCTGCCATCCAGAATCAGATTGGCCAGAGGGTTTTGCAGATGTTTCTGAATCACCCGTTTCAGCGGACGGGCGCCATAAACCGGGTCATAGCCCGCATTGCCAAGCCACATCAGGGCGGCAGGATCGACCGCCAAGGTGATCTTGCGGTCCTGCAGCAAGGCCCGCAGATGATCCAGTTGGATATCCACGATCCCCGACATGTTCTCCCGCGACAGGCGGCGGAACAGCAGGATTTCATCCAACCGGTTCAAAAATTCCGGTCGGAAGGCATGGCGTACGACTTCCATAACCTGTGGGCGCACCGCTTCGACATCCTCACCGTCCTTTTGGTCGGCCAGGAATTCCGCACCAAGATTAGAGGTCAGGATGATCAGCACATTGCGGAAATCCACCGTGCGGCCCTGTCCATCGGTCAGGCGTCCATCGTCCAGGACCTGCAGTAACACATTGAAAACATCCGGATGTGCCTTTTCGATCTCATCGAACAGGATCACCTGATAGGGTCTGCGCCGCACGGCTTCGGTCAGGGCACCGCCTTCGTCATAGCCGACATAACCCGGTGGCGCACCGATCAGACGAGAGACAGAATGCTTTTCCATATATTCCGACATGTCGATGCGGACCATGGCCTGATCATCATCGAACAGGAAATTCGCCAGTGATTTGGTAAGCTCCGTCTTCCCGACACCGGTTGGGCCCAGAAACAGGAAGCTGCCAATGGGTCGATTGGGGTCCTGAAGGCCCGCACGGGCGCGCCGGACCGCACTGGATATCGCGGTGATTGCCTGGCTTTGGCCAATCACGCGCTTGCCCAGCAGGGTTTCCATTTGCAGCAGCTTTTCGCGTTCACCCTCCAGCATCTTGTCGACAGGAATACCGGTCCAGCGCGAGACGATGGATGCAATGTCCTGATCGCGCACTTCCTCTTCCAGCATCGACCCTGTGCCTTGGGTTTCCGCCGCTGCAAGCTTGGCTTCCAGGTCGGGTATGACGCCATAGGCCAATTCGCCCGCGCGGTCATATCGGCCTTCCCGCTGAGCGGTCGCCAATTCGCTGCGCGCTGAATCCAGCTTCTCCTTCAAGCCCTGGGCCGCATTCAGCTTGCCTTTCTCGGCCTGCCATTGGGCGGTCAGGGTGGCAGATTGCTCCTCCAGATCACTCAATTCCGTCTGCAGTTTTTCCAGGCGATCCTTGGACGCCTTGTCGGTTTCCTTCTTCAGGGCCTCGCGTTCGATCTTCAATTGAATGATACGCCGATCCAGTTCGTCGATGGCTTCTGGTTTGCTGTCGACTTCCATGCGCAGGCGCGACGCGGCTTCGTCCACCAGATCAATGGCCTTATCGGGCAGGAACCGGTCGGTGATATAGCGATTGGACAAGGTCGCGGCCGCCACGATTGCCGCATCGGTGATGCGGACCCCGTGATGAAGCTCGTACTTTTCCTTTAGGCCACGCAGGATTGAAATTGTGTCTTCCACGGAAGGTTCTGCGACAAAGACAGTCTGGAACCGGCGGGCAAGGGCCGCATCTTTTTCGATATGCTTGCGATATTCATTCAGGGTCGTGGCCCCGACGCAATGCAAGGCCCCCCGCGCCAGGGCGGGTTTCAGCATGTTGGACGCATCCATGGACCCTTCTGCACTGCCCGCGCCGACCAGGGTGTGCAATTCGTCAATAAAGACGATGATGCTGCCGGCGGCGGCCTCAATTTCTTCCAGCACGGCTTTCAGGCGCTCTTCAAATTCACCGCGGAATTTTGCACCCGCCACCATGGAGGCAAGGTCCAGCGCCATCAGGCGCTTGTCGCGCAGGGTTTCCGGCACATCACCGGCAACAATGCGCTGGGCCAGGCCTTCGATGATCGCAGTCTTACCGACCCCCGGTTCCCCGATCAATACGGGGTTGTTTTTGGTGCGGCGGGACAGGACCTGAATCGTGCGGCGGATTTCTTCGTCACGCCCGATAACAGGGTCCAGCTTTCCATCCCGCGCCACTTGTGTCAGGTCGCGGGCATATTTCTTCAGCGCGTCGTATTTGCTCTCTGCAGAGGCTGAATCGGCGGTGCGACCCTGGCGCATGTCTTTAATTGCCGCGTTCAAGGCCTGAGGTTTCACATTTGCGGTGCTGAGAATTTTCGCCGCTTCTGTCCCCTGTGCCAGTGCCAGGGCGAGCAGCAAAATCTCTGTTGTGACGAAACTGTCGCCATTTTTCTCTGCGGTCGTTTCTGCAGAATCCAGAACCTTCGCCAGGGCTGTGTCCAGATGCAGCCCCCCCGCGCCAGCGCCTTGCACTTTTGGCAGTTTCGCAATGGCCTGGGTAACACTGGTCAGGGCCTGTTTGGCATCGCCACCGGCGGCTGAGATCAGATTTGCTGCCATGCCTTCTTCGTCGTCCAGCAGGGCCTTGAGCAGGTGTTCAGGGGTCAGCCGCTGGTTGTCTTCCCGGACGGCTATTGTTTGCGCCGCTTGAATGAATCCGCGCGCGCGTTCAGTGAATTTTTCAATATTCATGGTCACTAACCTCTCGTTTCCGTCTCCCTCTTTGAGGCAAGATCGGTATAGGAGTTATTGGTTCATTTTTGACGGGACCCGCGTGTCGGCATCCCTTCATAATCTATATGGGTAAGCACAGATTGTGCCACAAGGTTTGGCTATTTTATGCTGAGAGAGAATTTCATCTTTTTAGGACTGGAGCATACTCTGATTATTTGTCGTTAGTCAGAACAACCTTGGAAGATCCAAAGGTGCTCTGGAAGTAACTCCATACTTGATATGCATAGTGAGCCGTAATACTAATAATGCGTGTGTCGGTTTATTAGATTTGGGGGGGTCTATGTCTTCGTCAGAAAACTCTAACGTTACCGCTGTGCATAACAACGGAGCTTCTTCAAGACCAACGAAATTCTGCCACGCTTGTGGAGCGCAAATCGATCTGGAGGCGGTTGTTTGCCCTAAATGTGGTGTATCACAAAAGGGCAAATCTGGTGTGGGCTCAAAGAGCAGGGTCACAGCCGCTCTGTTGGCATTCTTTCTGGGAGGGCTCGGGATACATAAATTCTATCTTGGGCAAGGTGGAATGGGCGTTTTGTATCTGCTGTTTTGCTGGACATTTATTCCAGCTTTAATCGCATTTATTGAATTCATCATCTATCTGACAATGACGGATGAAGCATTCGCCGAAAAATTTGGATGAGAAGAAAAACGCCAATCGTTGGTTCGCGGCTATTCTCTGTTTAGATATATCCTAAGCAACCTTTCTGTTGCTTAGGATATTGGATATGCGGGGGTTGATGAATGCTGAGATTGGGCGCGTCATTGTCACGAAATCTCCGTTCGTCTGTGCGTTCTTAGGATGATATCTAGAATCCCGGTTTCGGTTAAACTGGTAGAAGGACGTTGCTATGATCGCCATTCGTGACACCCTGCCGATGCATCCTGATCAGGTAACGCGGGATACTGTGGTCGATTTCATCATTGAGATGTTTCACCATATGGGCAGCCAGGATTATCTGGGGGAAGCGATCAGTCAGGGTGAGCATGGTATTCAATGCGCCATTATGGCCGATCAGCTGGAGAGCAAGGATACACTGACCGCTGCGGCCCTGCTGCATGACCTTGGACATTTCCTGCATACCCGCGCCGAAGATTGCGCCGATCATGGAATTGATGCGCAGCATGAAGATTATGGTGCTGATTTTCTGGCCCGGTTCTATCCTCCGGCCGTCAGTGAACCCGTGCGCCTGCATGTGAATGCGAAGCGGTATTTATGCGCAGTTGAGCCTGACTATTTCAATCGCCTGTCGCAGGCATCCATTCGCAGCCTGGAACTTCAGGGGGGCCCGCTGCAGGGCGACGCGCTGGAAGCCTTTGCCGCCAATCCCTATCGACAGGACGCGGTCACATTGAGGCGCTGTGACGAGGGGGCAAAAGTACCCAATCTGTCATTGCCTGATATTGAAACCTTTCGGCCCCTCTTGATGCGCGTGCTTTAGTGCGGTGCGCGCATATTTGGGATCGACCAGGACGCTGTTTGCGGCGCTCCGGGCCGCGTCGCCTTCCGCTCGCGATGCCCCGCATCGCATCGCGAAACGCTCCTAACCGGAGCGCCGCAAACAGCGCCTATGGTCCCTTTATCGGCCCGTCGGACGGCGTCGAGAGCGCTGGACGATGAACCACATCGCCTGCACGCTCTCTTCTAGCCGACAGACCGATAAAGAGATCCTGGTGATTCCAGATATGCGCGTACCACACTAATCAATTGCAGGAATGTCCCAGCGTGTATCCGCTAACAACATTTCCGACAGTTTTTCGGCTGGTTGTGGTGTTGCGAAAAAGAAGCCCTGACCATATTCGCACTTCAAGGCCTTCAGCTTCCGTAAGTGGCGATCTGATTCCACCCCTTCGGCAATAATATCCATGCCAAGGCTGTGGGCCAGCAGGATAATCGAGCGAATGATTTCCATATTTTCCGCCTTTTCATCCATGCTGACGACAAAAGACCGGTCAATCTTCAATGTGTCGAAGGGGAAGCGGTGCAGGTAGCTTAGCGATGAATAGCCTGTTCCAAAATCGTCGATAGACAATGCAACGCCCAATTCTTTCAGGTCCATCAGAATCCGAGAAGTGATTTCCGGATTCATCATGATCATGCTTTCTGTGACTTCCAGCTTCAACTGTGATCCATCAATGCCTTCGCGGGCCAGTATCAGTTCAATCTCCCGCACCATGTCGGGGTCCTGTAACTGCCGACCCGACAGGTTCACACTGATTGTCCTGGGTGCTTTTGACCCCAATGTGTCATCCCATTTCTTGAGTTGCCGGCAGGCTAGGCGCAAGGCGGCCGTGCCAATGGCGTTGATCAGGCCTGTATCTTCCGCCAGGGGAATAAAGTCAGCCGGAACAACAGTCCCACGATCTGGATGTCGCCACCGGGCAAGGGCCTCGACACCGGCAATTTCACCCGTCTCGAAACTGATGATCGGTTGATAATACATTTCAATTTCGTCGCGATCCACGGCACGGCGCAGGTCGTTTTCTAACTGCATCTGGGTGATGGCGCGGGTTTGCATCTGTGAATCGAAAACGGCTGTTGACGATTGTCCCTTTGCCTTGGCCTTGTACATTGCAATATCGGCTGCGCGCAGCATTTCTTCGGCATCGGAAAACCCTTTGCTGGGCGTTGCGATCCCGACGCAGGCAGAGGTGAAGATTTCCTGATCGCCAATCTGGAAGGCTGCGGCCAGGTCTGATTGGACCCAATGCACGGTATCCAAAGCCTCTTCCTCCGACGCGATACTGGTCAGCAGGATGCCAAATTCATCGCCAGACAGGCGGGCGATGGAATCCCCGGCCTTCAATACCGTTTCCAATCTGCGCGCAACTTTGATCAGTAAGGCATCGCCCAGATCATGACCCAGTGAATCATTAATGACTTTAAACCGGTCAAGGTCCAACAGCAGCACCGCATATCTGTCTTTGGCGGTTTCTGGATGGCGCCGGCGTTCCTGTTCTATTCGGTCCAGGAACAGGGCACGATTGGGCAGGCCTGTGACGGGATCATACAGCGCGTCGCGGATCAGCTTTTCTTCCGTTCGTTTGCGCTCTGTTATATCGGTCAAAGAGCCGGTCAGGCGCACCGCCTTCCCGGTGTCGTCCCGCACGGCGATGGCACGGGCCAATGCCCACAAATAATCCCCATTCGCATGCAGGATACGGAAACGCGACTGCAGATGATCGGTGCGACCATCCAGATGCGCATCGATATCCATTTGCAATTCTTCAATATCTTTTGGATGAACCCGATCAAACCAGTCGTGCGATTGTTCTGAAATTGGATCCTTGCCCAATCCCAGCATGTCGCGCCAGCGTGGCGACGTGTACAAATGGTCTTCCTGGATATTCCAATCCCACAGGCCGTCATTCGCCCCGGCAGCGGCAAGCGCATAGCGTTCTTCAGAGCGGCGTAAGGCTTCACTGGTGCGTTCACGGTCGCTGATATCGGTATAGGTGATAACCATGTCGCGATCGCCCATGGTGCTGCACGAGACCTGCACCCAGCGATCATTGCTAAGGCGAACAAATTCGGTGTCGGGCGATGAATGGGTTTCAGCTTTGTGGGAACCCTGACCTTCCATCAGTCGATCCAGTGCCGCGCGTAAAGCGTCGGCGTCCTGGTCTGTCAAAGAAACCCGGATGACATCACGCAGCGACATGCCAACGGATATCTTGTCAGGATCAATGGCGAAAAGGTTTTGAAACCTGTTGTTCCAATTCAGAAGATTCCCCAAATGATCCAATGCCGTCAGGCCATCGCTCATATTATCGAATGTTGTCTTTATCAGGGCTGCGGAGGCCGCCTTTTCCCGCTCTTCCCGGCGTCGGTCGGTGACATCCAGATACAGCGATATCAGCATTCCATCGGGAGATTTTAACCGTCTTATTTCTATTAAACGACCATCAGAAAGCGTTTCTTCGGTCGTGTCCGTGGACGCGCGCTTTAACATGGTCAGGCGGTCTGCAATGAAGTATTCGGGGTTCCGAACGGCTCCGAATTCTCCTCGTTCCAGGCGCAGACGCAGTATCTGTTCAACCGGCACCGGTGTTTTAAACCGGTCTTTCGGCAGATCATATACGGTGTAGAAGTGGTCGTTGCAGGCAACCAGGGTCAAATCCGGGTCAATAATCGTGATCCCTTCAGCCATGCGTTCAACCATGGTCTGCATCAAGGAACGTTCACGACTTAAGGCATGTTTTCTGCGGTTCGTGGCGCTGGCGGAAAATAGGACGGCCAAAATCAGGCCGCTGACAATAACGCTGCCAAGCCGCAGGCTGTTGCCCAACTCATCGGACGGTCCACCCTGAAATCTTTCATTGGCCTGCCAGTTAAAGGAAATGTTCAGGCTGTCTTTGTTGATCTGTGTCGTCAGGGTGACTTGCGCCCCTTCAATCGGGCCGGTTTTGTGAATAGTGTTGTTGCGATCGACGATTGCAACAGAAATACCATCGGGCAGAGACTGCAATAAAATGCTGCGGGTAAGTTTAGTAAGGTTCAGAAGGCCCAGCACGATCCCGTTGTCGCCCTGGCAGACGGTAACCGGCGCCATAATCCCCGTCTTGCCGCTATATACCGGACCAATCATGGGATCATTTTCAGACCGAAAGCCTTCGGTAACGGATTGGACAAATGCAGGCACTGACGTCAGATCAAGACCAGAGAAAAGGCTATCAGGCGCGCCATCGGCGTGAAGCACGATAAAACCATCCCCGGTTTGCGTGCTGGGCAGATGGTCCGGGCCCAGAATTCCGATCCCATAGAGGGATTCGAAACGATCACGATCTTGCCCCGGAACCCAAACAGCATAGGCCAATCCATCAAAGGATATGGACCTTTGACGACGATATAGCAAAGAGGATTCCAGGGTGAAGACAGCATCAAACTGCATGTTGCTGCGCTCAGACCCTTCAGGGAGACTGCGGGCAAATGCATAAAGTTGCAGTTGATCGCGCTGTAGCGCGCCAGACACCATTTGCGTGATGTCATTGGCTTCTTGCGAAACAAGGTTGGACCAATGCTTTGCGGCATGTCGGTCCACTTGCCATGCTGCAATCCATCCCGCACCAATGGTAATAATTGCGATCATAATCGCAAACCAGTACCACCCAGTGGCTAGGCGTTGCCGCACAGGCGAAATCTCCCAAAATACGAACTTATACTGTGTCTGCCTTATTTGTGGCGGGGAGTCCAACAGTCTTGCATTGTTTGGTCAAGTGTCACGGGGATTGGATGCTGTGGAATCCTGGTGTAAAAGCCCGTTCATGAAAACGAAACCGACGATAAACAGCAACAGCCGCGCAATTGATCGGCGGCTGAGTGTTGCCCCGATGATGGACTGGACGGATCGGTTTGACCGGTATTTCCTGCGTCTCATCACGCGGCACAGTCTGTTATACACGGAAATGATAACCACCGGCGCGCTGTTACATGGCGATGCACAGCGGTTCCTGGCATTTGACGGTGCGGAACATCCGGTCGCCTGTCAGTTGGGTGGGTCATCGCCCCATGATCTGGCAAAAGCCGCCCGAATGGTCGAAGGTGCTGGATATGATGAGGTGAACCTGAATGTTGGTTGCCCGTCGGATCGTGTGCAGAATGGGCAATTCGGGGCGTGTCTGATGGCGGATCCCCATTTGGTGCGCGATTGCGTGGCTGCGATGCGCGATGTCGTATCCATTCCCGTAACGGTAAAATGTCGAATCGGGATCAATGGCCGCGACAGTTATCAGGATTTAACGAACTTTATTGATACCGTTCGGCAGGGCGGATGCGATACTTTCATCGTCCATGCCCGGATCGCGATCCTGGAAGGGCTCAGCCCGAAGCAGAATCGTGAAATCCCACCGCTGCAATATGATGTGGTGCATCAGGTAAAGCGGGATTTCCCATCCTTGTCGATCAGTTTGAATGGCGGGATACAAAGCCTGGATGACGCAGTTGTGCATCTATCAGATCTGGATGGCGTCATGATAGGCCGGGCGGCGTATCAGGATCCTTATTGTCTGGCCCAGGCGGATGCTGTGATTTTTGGAGATGCGCCAGGCCAACAAAAAAGTCGGCATGATATTGTGCGTTTGATGCTGCCCTATATTGAGGCGCAATGCCGCGACGGGGTTGCGCTGCACCATATAACCCGACACATTTTGGGACTGTTCAATGGTCTGCCAGGGGCAAGGCGATGGCGGCGTTTTTTGAGTGAAAATGCCTATGGCACAAATGCAGGGCCCGAAATTGTTGAGCAGGCAATGGCCTTGGTGCCAGAGCAGGATGACGCTGGATTGCGGGCCTAAAGGCGGCCGATGCGCACCATGGCTGCATAGACGGCTTTGGCCACTTCTGACGGCTTGTGTCGCCCGATTTCTATTGTTTCCCGGCCGGATTTCAGCATTTCAGGATCAGGCTCCAGCGGTACGATGCCCCATCCGGCATTGTTGATCGCGCGGATCACGGACTCGGCCTGTTTTGTATAATTCTCATTGAAAAAAGTTCGGTCTGCCCGCTTGATCGCCTTGGCGATAATGGTGTGAATATCATCTGACATGCGCGACATTTCCTTATAGAGGAAAAACTTCCGCTCGATTCGGGTAAACAGAGCAAGCACTCTGGTCCTGCAATGCTTGGTCGTGTCGCGCAAGAAACAAGATGGACAGCCGCTTTTATAAAGGGCAATTAGGATTCATGCATTTGCTGATTACGCCCGGTTTGCGGATTCCGTTGACGCTTCTTGTCGCTGCCTGCTGCCTTGGTGGTTTGGTGCAACCTAAGATCATGTCCGTATATGTCTTTGCAGGTGCGGCAATAGCAGCCATTGGTGTCCTGTCGGTGGCTAGGGATTCATCGTGGCGAACCGCTTGTTGGAAGAAATGGCGTATCGGCCTGTCTGCCGGTCTGTTCTTTCTGGTCGTCGCGGGCGCTTCGCTTTTCTGGTTTGTTCCGCAACAGCCGCTGCCATTCGACCGCGTAGGGAAGCTGGCTGCTATGGGGTTTTCCCTGTTCCTGCTTATGGCTGTTCCTTTGGGGCACATAACGATTCGGGCAGTCGCAATGGGACTTCTTATCGGCACCGCTCTGGTGGCCGTTGTCCTTATTGAAAATGGCCTTATTGGATTCCTGGGCACCATTTTTGTCGGTCCGCCAAATACGGGGGGATACGAGAATTTTTATAAGGCGCCTGCAACGATTTTGGCTGTTCTGATATTTCCTGCATTTCTGGTTTATCAGTCTGCCGCCAGCGAAGGCGTTGGTACCAGATTGGTGACAGGGCTGTATGGCGTCGCCGTGCTTGGGGTATTGTTGTCGGGGCATGCGACATCCATTGCGGCGTCATTGATTGGTCTGGGTATCGCCATCGCCGGACGGTGGGCCCCCAAACTTGTTGGGGGCATAATCATAATCGGTGTTTTTGTGATGATGATGGTTGTGCCCTTCGCCAACAGCCCGTCCAACGTCAATGCGCTGCTGTCTGCGACACAGAATCATGCCAGCCTGCAACATCGGGTTCTTATATTGGATTTTGCCCTGAAAAAGATCCACCAGCATCCGTTTCTGGGATGGGGGCTGGACAGTGCGCGGTTCTTGCCGCACGGGTCGGATAGAATTGTGGATACACCTGATCGGTTGCAGGGTCTGGATACCACCCTGTTGCATGAGGGCGTCGTCCGATTAGGACAGAATCTTCCGCTTCATCCCCATAATATTCTTATGCAAATTCGGCTTGAGCTGGGGCTGCCGGGTGTTGCGGCGACACTGCTGGCTTTTGTTTTGATCATTGGCCGAATTGTTCGGCTGCCAGGGGCGCTGGATCGAAGTGTTTGCTTTGGAGGGCTGGTTGCTGCGATTGTCATTGCGTCGATCAGCTATGGGGCCTGGCAGACATGGTGGCTTGGCAGCATGGTGCTGATGACATTCTTCTTTCGGATCGGGTTGCTGTTCTTGCCCGAACGAACCCCTGAATGAGGTGCGTCGATTGCCGTGTTCGAGGCGTTGTTTTCTGGCTAATTATTAGGGTATTTCCATGCCGATCCACCTAAACCCCAATGTTTTAGCAACAGCGGAGCCCCCCATCCCAGAGGCCATGTCCTGGTTGGCGGAAGCCGGAATCACGCCGCAGCGTCCGCTTTTGAATCTGGCGCAAGCCGTGCCAAGCTATCCTCCGGCGGAGAGTTTGCGGGATGCCATGGCGATTGCGGCACAAAAAGTTGAGACCGCATTTTATACACCAATTCTGGGTATCGAACCGCTGAGGGAACGGTTCGCTGAAACGCTGTCGCGGGATTATGAGGGGCAGGTTGGTCCAGAAGATGTGGCGATCAGTGCGGGCGGAAATCATGCTTTCTGCATGGCTGTAATGGCTCTGGCGGGGCCCGGCGATGAAATCATTGTTCCACAGCCGTGTTATTTTAATCACGAAATGTGGTGCACGATGCAGGGAATCCGGGTCGTGCCGCTTCCCTGTCATGCTGGACCGGCAGGGCTTTTGCCTGATCCGAAGGAGGCGGAAGCACTGATCGGCCCGCGCACACGGGCCATTTTGCTGGTCAGTCCGAACAATCCGACAGGAACAGTTTACAGTCCGGAATTGGTGCAGGCATTTTTTGATCTGGCCCACCGCAAACAGATTGCCCTGATGATCGACGAAACATATCGGGATTTTCTGCCCGATGGACTGCCTCCCCATGCCCTTTTCTCTGATCCCCGATGGCGGGATGGATTTGTGCATTTGTACAGTTTTTCGAAGGCCTATAGCCTGACTGGATATCGTGTCGGCGCGTTGACTGCGGGACCCCGTATTATGGCGGCAATTGGCAAGATCGCGGACACGGTGACGATTTGTCCAAGCCATATCGGTCAATTGGCAGCGCTGTATGGCCTTGAAAATTTGGCACAATGGAAACGTCAGCGGCGGGATGAAATGATCAATCGCGTCGCAGCGCTGGATCAGGCTTTCGATGGAAATCCAGGGGGGTACCGTTTGCGATCCCGGGGTGCCTTCTTTGCCTATCTGGAACATCCATATCCCGACAGGACAGCGGCTGATGTCGCACGTATGCTAGTTCGGGATCAGGCGATATTCATGCTGCCGGGACCAATCTTCGGAATTGCGCAGGAACGATATTTGCGTGCCGCTTTTGCCAATGTGGATGAATCCGGGATTTATGCGTTATCTGAGCGTTTGAAGGCACATTCAATCAGAGACGGTGGAATTTTAAAGTAATATGAAATTTAGAATCGTTTCCAGTCATTAAGAGCCGCAGAATGACGCTAATTGTACAATTTATGTGAAATTTTGACCATACAGCTTCCATTTTTTCCCGCAGTGTTTAGGGTGTGATGATCCCACGGCACAGGCGGATGCATTCTGATGCAATCAGACTTTTGCTGGGATTTGAGGAATTGAGGGAGAGGGCAGGCTATAGATTTTTGGGGCACTGAACTGTAACACCTAGATGGATTATTAAGGTTACCATTGAGTTGTTGGGGTTCTTGGGTCACACTCTTCATCAAATAAGATTACACTGTCACCGCGGGAGGCATTTGCGGCAGGCAGGTGCAACCGTGCAACTCGTCTTGGGAGAATGTGAATGAATTATCGGGATCGGAATGGAAAGCCGCTACACAAAGCCATCGGCATGTGGGCGGAAGAAGCGCGCTCTGGTGCGCTGGGACGTCGGGAATTTCTCGCCTTGGCGACAGCATTCGGTGCGACCACTGCTGCTGCTTATGGCATGCTGGGCTTGGCTGTGCCGAAACAGGCAAAAGCGGAGACCCCTAAAAAAGGTGGCGTTTTGCGGGTTGGGGCGAATGTGCGCCGTATCGACGATCCGCGCACGTTTGACTGGTCGGAAATGGCCAATGTGGCGCGTCAGTTCTGCGAGCCTCTGGTGCTGTACACCACCGACTATACGTTTGAGCCCTGGTTGCTGGAAGACTGGTCCGTCAATGATGATGCGACCGAATATGTGCTGAATGTCCGCAAGGGTGTGACCTGGAATAATGGCGACATGCTGACCGCGGAAGATGTTGCCCATAACATTACACGTTGGTGCGAGAAGGCCGTAGAAGGTAACTCAATGGCGGCCCGTATGTCGTCACTGATCGACCCGGATACCGGCAAGGCGTCCGAAGGGGCGATTACGATTGTCGATGAACATACCGTGAAGTTGACGCTGAATCAGCCAGACATCACGATTATCCCAGGTATGGTCGACTATCCGGCGCTGATTGTGCACCGTGATTTCGACAAGAATGGCGCTAAGCTGGGCGAATGGCCGGTTGGAACGGGCGCATTTGAATTGGTCTCGCTGGAAGTTGGCGCGCGCGCCGAGGTCAAGCGTCGGACCAATGGCACCTGGTGGCGTGGTGAATGCTATCTGGATGGCATCACCTGGACCGATTATGGTACCGATCCTTCCGCTATGGTTGCCGCTTATGAATCCGGTGAAGTTCAGCTGAATTATGAATCAACGGCAGATTTCGTGGAAGTCCTGGACAGCCTGGGCACGCTTGTGAAGTCTGAAGCGATCACCGCAGCGACGATCACATGCCGCACCAACACGGACAACAAGCCTTATGATGATGTTCGTGTGCGTCGGGCGTTGCAGTTGGGTGTTGATAACAATGTCGTTCTGGCATTGGGCTATGCCGGTCTGGGTACCGTCGCTGAGAACCATCACGTTGCGCCAATTCACCCGGAATACTTTCCTTTGACACCGTTCAAGCGTGATCCGGAAGAAGCACGCCGTCTGATGACGGAAGCCGGTATGATGGATTACGAACACGAGCTGATCACGATTGACGATGATTATCGCCGGAATTCCGGGGATGCGATCGCTGCTCAATTGCGGGAATGCGGGTTCCAGATTAAACGGACGATCCTGCCTGGTTCCACTTTCTGGAACGATTGGACCAAGTATCCGTATTCAATCACGAACTGGAACATGCGCCCGCTGGGTGTTCAGGTCTTGAGCCTGGCCTATCGCTCTGGCGAAGCCTGGAACGAGTCTGCCCATAAAAACCCAGAGTTTGATGCGGCTTTGGGCAAGGCGCTGACCATCGCGGATGCTGAGGAACGTAAGGTTCTTATGGAAGGCATCGAACGGATGCTCCAGGAAAGCGGTGTCGTTGTTCAGCCTTACTGGCGTGCGGTGTATTGCCACCACACCCCGGCCCTTAAAGGCTATAAAATGCAGCAGACAATGGAACAGCATTTCCATGATGCATGGCTAGACGAAGCGTAAGCGTTCATTTTCAGCAGGAGGGGTCTATCTGACCCCTCCTGTTTTCGCTTATATTCGTTTTTGCTTAGGGGATAGGGGCCGAATCGGTCCCTAATACAGGTCCTATCCGCACTTCACGCAGTTGGGGGGAGCCGATGCTTCGTTTGTTAGCCAATCGTTTTGGGGCCATGCTTCTGACGATGCTGTGCCTGACGCTCATTGTTTTTTTTCTGGTCAATCTGGAACCGAACCTTCGGAAACTTTCCATCAGCCAGACCAATATGCGCGCCTCTGATGAAATGATTGAGCGTTGGTTGGACTATAACGGGTATCGTGAACCATTCCTGGAACGCTATGCGCAATGGTTGGGTGTTATGAAAAAGCAACCCGCGCGTGACGTTGATACGGGAGAACCGAAGCCAAGATTCTCCTTCTGCGATGAGCCACCAGTTGCGACCTATTCCGGGATTCTGCAAGGGAATCTGGGGTGTTCGACGATGTTTCGACAACCGATTCATGAACGATTGCTCCCGGCATTACAATCTACCGGTATTTTGATGTTCTGGGTTATGGCAACGATGGTTCCATCCGCACTGGTAATTGGAATACTTGCGGGTATGCGTGAAGGGACGAATACGGACCGCACACTGTCTGTCGTGTCCATCACGTCCACGGCAACACCGGAATATGTGTCGGGTGTTGTGTTTACGGTTATATTTGCCTCCTGGTTAGGATGGCTTAACGGGTCGGCGGTGACCGCCACCACACAGGGGGTGTCGGTCTATAATTTTGCCCTGCCTGTGATGACGATGGCGATATATGGCATGGGCTATATCGCGCGTATGACGCGGGCCTCTATGGCAGAGGTTATGACGTCGCAGTATATCCGCACCGCGCGGCTGAAGGGGTTGAAGTTTCACACCGTTGTGCTGCGCCATGCGTTGCGCAACGCGCTGATTGCGCCATTCACGGTAATCATGCTGCAATTCCCCTGGTTGTTGACGGGCGTTGTCATTGTCGAGGTGATGTTCCGCTATCAAGGTTTCGGCTGGGTGTTGGTTGAAGCCGCAGGGAACAACGACATCGATATGCTGTTGAGCTGTTCAATCGTTTCGGTTCTGGTCGTTCTGTCGACCCAGATGATATCCGATATTGGATATGCCTACCTCAATCCTCGAATTCGCGTGCGATAGGAGGCAGCTATGGAATATGTCGGATTTGGACAAATTGTCCTTGGTATTCTCACGCAGCTGATTCCTGTCTGGATCGCGATTTTTGTCGTGATGGGACTCAGCTGGACCTTTCACCGCAAGCTGTCGCTGTATGGCCGAATTTATGAAAGCCCGGCGGGATTGATCGGCTTGTTCATCGTATTCTTCTGGCTGTTCTGCGCGCTTTTTGCGGATCTGATTTCACCGTTCGATCCGTTGGAGCAGTTCGCAATTCTGAAGAATAAGGGTCCCGGTGTTATCGAACCGACCACCGGTTTGGTACAGTATCTGGGCGGGGACAAATTTGGTCGGGACGTTTTTAGCCGGATGATTTCAGGCAGCCAGATTGTCATGGTCATTGCGCCTGCTGCGACAATGTTTGCCTTTGTCGTCGGTATCTCCCTGGGCCTTCCCGCAGGGTATTACCGGGGCAAGATCGACAGCATTCTGTCCTTTCTGGCCAATATGGTTCTGGCCTTTCCGGTCATCCTGTTGTTCTACCTGTTGGTGACACCTGGGATCAGAGAGACCGCCCTGCCGCAATCTATGGCCGGTGTGTTCTTTATTTTCCCGATCCTGTTTTTCGGCATGCTGTTTTACAGCCGCTTTCGTGAACGGCCGCAGAAACTGGTCTGGCAGCTTGCATTCGTGCTGATTTTTGGCGGCTGGGTTTATGTCAGCCTGGTGTTTGATGCGGATCCGTTCGGTGTCTTGTCGCTGGAGCCCAACGAATTGAACATTTTCGTGGCGGTTGTTTTTGCTTCCAGCCCAGGCGTGTTCCGGATTGTGCGGGGGCTGACGATGGATATCGCCACCCGTGACTATGTGGCTGCCGCACAGACGCGCGGGGAAATCCCCTTTTATGTCATGTTGTGGGAGATTCTGCCCAATGCGCGCGGGCCGTTGATCGTCGATGCCTGTCTTCGGATCGGATATACGACCATTCTGCTTGGAACTTTGGGGTATTTCGGGTTGGGCCTGGTGCCGGAAAGCCCGGATTGGGGGACGACGATCAAGGAAGGCAGTCGATTGCTGCGCCTGTATTATCACCCTGCGCTGCCCCCTGCCATTGCCCTGATGTCATTCGTTCTGGGTCTTAACTTGCTTGCTGATGCGCTGCGCGAGCAGTCGCTCAAGGATTAGGAGGTCACCATGGTAGAGCCTATTCTGGAGATCAAAGACCTGAACATTTCGTTCTTCACCCGGGCTGGGGAAATTCCAGCCGTTATGGATTTTTCCTGCACTGTGATGCCGGGTGAAACCATGGGACTGGTGGGAGAATCTGGTTGCGGTAAGTCTACCGTTTCCTTGGGAATCATGGGGGATCTGGGCAAGAACGGTCGTATTATGAGCGGCTCTATAAAGTTCAAAGGCAAGGACCTGACCCAGATTTCGGATGAGGAATATCGCCATTTGCGTGGCAACGAGATCGCGATGATCTATCAGGAGCCGATGGCGTCATTGAACCCGGCCATGAAGATCGGTCGACAGTTGATGGAAGTGCCAATGCTTCACGAGGGCAAGTCCCAATCTGAAGCGGCGGAAATGGTAATTGAAATTTTGGGGGCGGTGAAGCTTCCCGATCCTCAACGTGTGTTCAATGCCTATCCGCACCAGCTATCAGGGGGGCAGCAGCAACGTGTGGTGATCGCCATGGGTCTGTTGTCCAAGCCGTCACTGTTGCTGTTGGATGAGCCAACCACGGCCCTGGATGTCACCGTCGAAGCCGGTATCGTTGAATTGGTCAAAGAACTGGCGGAAAATTACGGGACTTCGATGATTTTCGTGTCCCATAATCTGGGGCTGATCCTGGATACCTGTGACCGCATCACGGTTATGTATTCCGGGGAGGCTGTGGAAACAGGCTCAATCAAAGGTGTGTTTGATGAGATGCGCCATCCCTATACCAAGGGGTTGTTGAATTCGATTCCGTTGCCCGGTGCTGATAAGAATCAGCGGCCATTGGTGCCGATACGCGGGCAGTTGCCGCTGCCGCATCAGCGCCCACGCGGGTGCAATTTCGGACCGCGCTGTGATCATTTCAAGGCGGATATATGCGACATCGGTGATGTTCATATGTCTGTGGTTTCTGAGGATGATCGCCATTTCAGCAGATGCGAGCGGATCAAGGAGATCGATTGGGAAGCACCGCCTGTTGAACATGTTATTTCTGAACCAGTGAAATCCGGTGACGTCGTTCTGGACGTACGGAAATTGAAGAAATGGTATGAAGTCGGCGGCGGTTCGATCTTTGGCGGCAATCGAAATCTGACGGTTAAGGCCAATGAGGATATCTCATTGGACGCACGCGAGGCGGAAACTGTCGCCATCGTTGGGGAATCCGGATGCGGGAAATCCACGCTGGCCAAGATCCTTCTGGGTTTGGAAACCTCCACTGCGGGTGATGCGCTGCTCAGCGGTCAGGAAATCGGCAGGGTCGCTGTCAACCAGCGCACCAGCCGCACGGTTGCGTCAATTCAAATGATTTTCCAGAATCCGTTCGATACGCTCAATCCCAGCCAATCGGTAGGTGGTCAGATTGTTCGTACTCTGGAGAAGTTTAATATTGGGGAGAATACCGCGGCGCGACAGGAGCGCATGCTGGAATTGCTGGATCTGGTAAAGTTGCCGCGTGAATTCGCGACACGCATGCCGCGACAGTTATCGGGTGGTCAGAAACAGCGTATTGGGATTGCCCGGGCCTTTGCTGGCGAACCGGAAGTTGTTGTTGCGGATGAGCCGGTTTCTGCACTGGACGTTTCCGTTCAGGCCGCGGTGACTGAATTGCTGATGGATATTCAGCGCCAGTCCCGCACGACGATGCTGTTCATCAGTCATGATATGTCTGTGGTTCGCTATTTGGCCGACCGTGTTGTGGTTATGTATCTGGGTCATATCGTTGAATCGGGGTCGACTGAACAGGTGTTCAGCCCGCCCTATCATCCCTATACGGAAGCCCTGTTGTCGGCTGTGCCGATTGCAGACACATCGGTTGAAAAACGTCGCATTGTTCTGGAAGGCGACATTCCGTCTGCCTTGAATCCGCCAAAGGGCTGTCCTTTCGTCACGCGATGCCAACGCCGAGACTCAGTTCCGAATGATCGGTGTAACACTGAGGTTCCGAAACAGGTGAAACTGGGCGATGGGCATTATGTAAAGTGTCATCTGGCGCAGGAAATCTTTGACAAGATGGAACCCGTCATCGTGGTCAATTCAAAGCGGACTGATAAGGCAAAACCTTCAAGCCAACCAAGCGCGTAATTCGACGTTCATAGATAGAATGACAAAGGGTGTTGATCCCGTGACACAGGCTGAAACTCCAGCGGAATGCGGGTTTTATATGCCGGCTGAATGGGCACCGCATGATGGCTGTTGGATGATGTGGCCCTGCCGCCAGGAAGTTTGGAGCGATATTGAGGCGGTAAAGCAGGATTATGTTGCAATTGCTCATGCGATTGCACGGTTCGAACCTGTCACCATGGCCGTTCCGCCAGGCACTGTGAAAGATGCCCGAAATCGCCTTGGCAGCGATATCACCTTGGCGGAAATACCCATTGATGATTCCTGGGCGCGGGATGCAGGCCCCTGTTTTTTGGTCGATGGCAAAGGCAATCGTGCGGGGGTTAATTTTACCTTCAATGCCTGGGGGGAAACCTATCACCCGTATGATGCAGATAATGCGTTTTCGGAATTCGTGCTGTCCAAGACTGGCGCGCGGCAGTTTCATTCCAAACTGATTGCGGAAGGTGGGGGTGTTTGCGTCGATGGGGAAGGCACCTTGCTGACCACCGAGACCTGTTTCCCCAATTCAAACCGCAATCCGGATTGGTCGCGCGATGAGATTGAGGCGGAACTGAAAGCCATGCTGGGGGTGAAGAAAGTTATTTGGCTGCCGGGCAATGAGTTAGAGACAGAAACAAATGGCCATATTGATGGCATTGCGATGTTTGTCGCGCCGGGCCAGGTCCTGATAGAAGATGGGGACGAGCCGGGCGATCCCTGGGGGGAGATTAAACGCGCCAACATTGCCGCACTGGATGGGCAAACGGATGCGCAGGGCCGTTCAATCCATATGACCCTGATCCCGGAAGCATTGGAGGCAGAATCGGACAGCGATAAATTCTGCCGATCCTATGTGAATGGCTATATCGCCAATGGTGGTTTCATCATGCCCCGATATGGCATTCCCGCCGATGATGTCGCCCGCGAGGTTTTCGAGGATGTAATGTTTGGTCGCGAAATTGTGGCCGTGTCGGTTGATGCCTTAGCGACGGGCGGGGGTGGTATTCATTGCATCACCCAACAGGTGCCGCGCGCCTAGATCAGACCCACATAGTCAGATATTTGCGGGCAATCTGTTGCAGCGTGTCACGGCCAAAGCTGGGGTCGTGACCGGCATGAACAACGGTTGCTGGAATATCCATCAGTGTCCTAAGGGTCGCGATGTATTGGTCCAAGTCTGCCCCGGGCAGGGTTTCGATCAGCGGACCATCATAGATCGCATCGCCAGAAAACAGGGTGCCGCTCTTCGCCTCCCATAAGCCAATGCTGCCTGGAGAATGGCCCGGCAGGTGCAGGATTTCAAACTGCCGATCGCCCAGATCGATGACATCGCCCGCTTCAACCGTGGTGATTTTGTTCTGGACGCCCTTCAACTCATAGTCTTCCAGATTGAACCCCTTTTTCGGGATCGCGGTAACCAGAACATCTTTTAACTTATAGCCGGACGCTTCGATCTTCTCTGCGACATAGGGGTCTATTGTGTCTTTGGTCAGCCCCGCAAAGTTGCTCTTATCCTCATTACGCAGGGACGCCTCCTCCAGCTTATGCACGATGCATTCCTGAAATTCGTGGTGTCCGCCGACATGGTCGTAATGGGTATGTGTTGCCACGGCTTTGACAGGCTTTTCCAGAAGGTCCTGTGCGGCCTCTGCCAGGCTGGCAATGCCAAGGCCGGTATCGATCATAAGGTCAAAATCCCGCCCGCGCACATGCCAGATGTTACAGCGGATCAGCGGGTCGACATAAGGTTCCCAAAGCAAGGTAATCGCGTCATCGATTGTTTTGCGTTCAAACCAATGATCGGCGATCTTCAGGGCCATGCTGTCCTCCGGTTGGGCCAGATTGATTCCAGGTTGGATCAATTTCAGGTTGGATCAATGCTGGCGGCTTCGCTCAATCCACTGCCCCCATAAATCCATTCAATCTCATCATACCAATCTTCGGTGGATTTGGCGCGCATGATCGCGTTGCGCAGGGCCGCATGGGCCCCGTCAGGATGATAGATATGGTCTCCGATGGCACGTGATTGCAGTTGCACCCGCGCCGTGCGCAACAGGCGACGGTTCTGATAGGCCGCAAGGGCGCGTTCCACATTGCCGGATAGGGCCTCTAGTTGTGCGGTCAGGCAAACGGCATCTTCCATCGCCATGCAAGCGCCCTGGGCGAAATATTGCATCATCGGATGGGCCGCATCTCCCAACAAGGCCACACGCCCATCTACCCAATTGGTGATTGGGTCGCGATCACACAGGACCCATAACTTCCAATCCTTGCCCCGTTCTATAATCTCGCGGGGCAGGGGATGGATATGTTCAAAACCGCGCCGGACTTCCTCATGGGTAACGGGCAGGCCGGCAACAGGTTCCGGGGCATCATTGTGATAGGTGACGACCAGATTGAAGACCTTCCAGCCTGATAGCGGGTAATGCACGATATGGCATTTCGGTCCGGCCCACAGTGTCGCTGCATTCCAACGCAGCTCTTCGGGCATCTGGTCTGTTGGAATAACAGAACGGTACGTTGTGTGGCCGGAAACGCGCGGCGGGCCGTCGGCAGCCAGCTTCTTGCGGATTTTAGACCATAATCCGTCTGCACCAATCAACGCCGTCCCTGTCACCCGGGATCCATCGGCCAGGATTGCCGTTGCCGTGGTGCCATCCTGATCATAATCCACGACTTCACTGCTGGTGCGCAATTCGACTAGCGGATGATCCTGACAGGCCTTCAGGAAAACACCATGCAAATCGCCGCGATGAACGACCGCATAGGGATTCTTAAACCGTTTTCGAAACCCTTCATCCAGAGGGATCTGACAGATCTGATCGCCGCTCATGGCATCCATCAGGCGCAGATTATCCACATAAACGGCCATACTGCGCGCCGTGTCACCGACCCCCAGATAATCGAATGCGTGAAAGGCATTCGGGCCAAGCTGGATACCTGCCCCGATTTCCCCCAATTTGGCGGACCGTTCCAGGACCAGGGATGGAATGCCTTTCTGCGCCAAGCCGCTGGCAAGGGCCAAACCACCAATGCCGCCGCCTGCGATCAGAATGCGCGTTGTCTCTGTCATTTCGCGTTCCTCCCAGAACGGATTGTCGGTTATTCTGCGTCTGGCTGTGCGCCAGGTTGCGCCGCCTTAAAGGCCGGATGGGTGTCCATCTGTGTTTGAATGGCGCGCAAACGGGGCATATCTGTCAGATCCACCTTAAAGCGGGCGGCGGAAAACAATTGTGGTGCCAGGCAGATATCCGCCAGACCGGGCGCATCGCCAAAGCAGAACCGCGTTTCTGGTTGATCAGCCAGCAGCTGTTCGCAGGCCATCAACCCGTCGGTCAGCCAACGATGGATCCAGGCCATTACACCGTCTTCGTCCAGCTTTAAATCCTGCCGTAAATAGCTCAGCACCCGAAGGTTTTGCAGGGGGTGAATATCGCAGGCGATAACCTGTGCAAAACCCCGAACCTTGGCGCGCTGGATCGGATCGTTGGGCAGGATCGGTGGTTGGGGGTGGGTTTCTTCCAACCATTCCAGAATGGCCATGGACTGGGTCAGGATGGTGCCATCCGTCTCCAATGCTGGCACCATGGCCTGGGGATTGATCTCGCGAAATGCATCCGTTTTCTGCTCCCCACCATTGCGCGTCAAATGAATGGGAATCATCTCCGGCGACAGGCTTTTCAGATTAAAAGCAATCCTCAGGCGGAAGGCGGCGGAGCTTCTGAAATATCCGTAATACTTCATTCCGGGTCTCCAACAGTCAGGTCAACCGGCTGCAAGCCGTCTACAACCCCATGGATTTTGTCGCCAGGCACGACAGGCCCCACACCTGCGGGCGTGCCAGTATAGATCAGATCCCCGGGGATCAGATGATAGTATTTCGATAGGTCCGCGATCAGCTCCGGGACCGAATGGATCAAATCACCCAGGGTGGCTTCCTGCTTAGTCTCTCCATTCACTGCCAGCGTGATGCGCTGGGGTGCCAGATCGGCGACATAGTCTGTGGCCTTCTTCATTGGCGCGATGATGGCAGATTGCTCAAAGGCCTTGCCCAGATCCCATGGGCGCTGTTTTGCCCGCGCGGCCAGTTGCAGGTCCCGGCGTGTCATATCCAGGCCGGCGGCATAGCCATAAACGGCCTTTCCGGCATCGGCGACACGGGCCCGAAAGGCAGGCGCGCCAATTGCGACCACCAATTCCATTTCGTAATGGTAGTTTTCCGTACCTGGAGGATAGGGCACGGTCGCACCGGACATTACAATGGCAGAGGAAGGTTTGATAAAATAGAACGGCGCTTCCCGATCTACTTCGACGCCCATTTCCGCGGCATGGGCTGCATAATTGCGCCCAACGCAGAATATCCGGCCAACCGGATAATGCGCAGTTTCCTGTTCCACGGGGACAGAGAATTCATTTTCAATGCTAAACAATAGGCTCACGATAATGGCTCCTGATCGTTTTGATGCGTGCCGATGGATAAAATGTAAGTGTACTCTCTAATTTAATAAGTATACTGTCAAATAAGAATGTAAGCGAAGTATGTCCTTTTCCGGGAAGACAGGAGATACCATGGCAGATATTACCAATATGCCGGGACATTTGATCCGCAGGTTGCACCAGATTTCCCAGTCGGTTTTTGCTGAAATGACCCAGGCAGCCGGGATTGATTTAACCCCGGTGCAGTATGCCGCCCTTAAGACGATTCTTCGCAATCCCGGTATCGATCAAGCCACCCTGGCCGGGGCAATTGCTTATGATCGTGCGACAATTGGGGGCGTTGTCGATCGACTGGAGCGTAAGGCTTTGGTTAAACGTATTCCTAAGGCCCAGGATCGACGTGCCCGGGCATTGACAGCGACACAGGCTGGGCGGCGTCTTTCAGACCTGGCGGAGCCGGTGGTTTCCGAAATTCAATCAGCCATGCTGGACGGATTGGACGCTGGGGAGCGGTCTCAATTAATCGCTTTGTTAAGTAAAGCGACGCAGGCAGGCAACCAACGCAGCCGTGCCCCCTTTATTGATATTCAGTCCCTTTAACAAAATCGACAATCAGGGCGCAGAATTAAGAATCTAACGTACCGACGAAAGAGTTGTAGTGCGATACAAATGAAGTGGCTAAACTTGCTGTGGTTGTGGATTGATCCAGAAAAGAAAACATATTTATGAAATTGAATAAAAGCATGAGCAGCCGGCCGATATTGTTGTCCCTGGGATGCTTGATTCTGATTGCGGGTGGGTTGGTTTCCTACTTCACGTATCAGTATGAAAAAGAAAGCCTTTTCACTCAGGCATCGAAAGAGCTACATGTTTCTGCGGATGCCTTTGTCCGTGCTTTGAATGATATTTTTGAGCCAGCCCTGGTCTTGTCGCGAACGATTGTTGATTCTGGAATTTGGCGTGAAGATCCAGCCGGAAATGCTGACTCGTTCTTTAGCTTAACAACCGGACCTGTGCGCCAGTTTGAACATCTCAACGGCGCCTTTATCGGATTTCCAGATGGGCGGTTCTTTCATATCCAGAACCTGACATTGTCGGGTGCCCGGAATATGGAAAAAATTGCGATCCATCGGCGGACAATCGGGGATCCGATAAATCAGCCAGAGGGGCATTGGGAACTGTACAACCCGGTAAGTCGGAAATGGGCTTACGACAAGACACGCAGTGAACCTTTCGATCCCCGCACCCGTCCGTGGTACACCAGCGCGTTAGAAGCGAATGGGCCGGTATGGACGGAATCCTATGTATTCGCATCCAGCGGCCAAATCGGCGTTACCTATGCCCAACCGCTTTTCGACGATACCGGCGCTTTATGGGGGGTGTTGGGAATTGATCTGTCGTTAAATACATTGTCGCGGACAATGCTGCAGACTGCGGACGATCTGGCTGGCATTGGTAATCTTGTGTTTGCGACCGATTTGGGAAACAAAATGCTGGGCCATCCCGATTTTGTGGAGCAGGCGGAAGAAATGAGGCGGGATACCGCCACCTTTTTTGCCCGTTACAGTGTACCGACCAGTTTTGAAGGCACCGTACAACGAACCGTCACAACGCCCGGTCAGGTGGTGCCGCTGTCTCTGGATAAGCGGTCCTTTATCGCGATCAAGGCCGTTCTGGACCCTGCCAAAGCGATGCCCCTGAATATCTTTATCGCCAGGGATCTTGATGTCGTATTGGCCGATGCGGAAGCCGGGATGCAGCGAAATGTGATCCTGCTGTTCAGCGCGATTTTGATTTTCGGCATTGTTGGCCTGTATGCCGTGAAACTGCGGGTGGAGGTATTGGCCCGTGAACGCGCCGAGGCGGAACTGATCGACGCGAAGGAAATTGCAGAGGCGGCGACAAAGGCAAAATCAACATTCCTGGCAACGATGAGCCATGAAATTCGAACGCCAATGAATGGCGTTGTCTCTATGGCAGAGTTATTGACGTTGACGCGCCTGGATACGGAACAACGGCGTATGGCGGGCATTATCAATAATTCTGCAATGGCCCTGCTGACGATCATCAATGATATCCTGGATTTTTCCAAGATTGAGGCCGGAAAGATCGAAATTGAAACGATCCCGTTTTCCCTGTCGGAAGTGGTTGATGGATGCGCCGAACTTCTGGCCCCCCGCGCGGATGAGCGGGGCCTGGCTTTCGCTGTAGAAATAGACCCGGCACTGGTGGATCACCGGTTGGGAGATCCAACGCGCATCCGTCAGGTTCTTCTGAATCTGGGGGGCAATGCCGTTAAGTTTACGGAGTCTGGTTCCGTAGAAATTGTGGTTGGCCAAAGACCGGAGACTGAAGGGGGGCAGGATGGTGACTGGTTGCGGTTTCAGGTGCATGACACCGGGATCGGGCTGACACCAGAGCAGCAGGGCAAATTGTTTCAGGCCTTTGTGCAGGCAGATACATCAACATCCCGCAAATTCGGTGGAACCGGTCTGGGGCTGTCCATCTGTCAACGGCTGTGCACCCTGATGGGCGGAGATATCTTTGTTACCAGCGCCATTGGGGAAGGGTCGACCTTCACGTTCGATTTACCCTTGTCACCGCAGGGAGATGAAGCCCTGCGATATCCTGCGGATTTGTCAGCGGCCCGTGTTTGTCTGCTTGGTCTGCCGGACCGGGTAATCGATATCGCAACGCGCTATCTGCATGCCACAGACGTTACAAAGGTTACGGTTGCAAAGGGCCTAGGGGATATCGATGCGACGTCGGATCTTTTGATCCTTGATGCATCCTATCCATTGCCAGATGTCAGTGCTGCTATCGCTGTAGTCGGTTCCCGCAGTGCAATTGCGGAGTTATCGGCGACAGATCGGGCCAGATTGTCCGGTGTAATGACCTATCCACTGTCACGGGAACCCTTATGGCATGTGGTTGCCGTCGCGCTTGGGCTTGAGGCGGCAGAAGTTCTTCTGGAACGAGAAGATCTCGCCTTTGGACCCCCAGATGTGGAGGATGCGCGCCGTGAAAACGCGCTGATTCTGGTGGCGGAAGATAATGAAACCAATCAAATCGTCATCCGTCAGATGCTCAGCAAAATGGGATTTGCCTGTGAACTGGCGGAAAATGGGCAAGTGGCGCTGGATATGCTGGCGCGGCCTGGCTATGGCCTGTTATTGACTGATTTTAACATGCCCGTCATGGATGGGTTTGAGCTCAGTCGTGCGGTTCGCGCGCAGGAAATGGGTACAGGGCGGCACTTGCCCATTTTGGCCCTGACGGCGGATGCCTTGGCAGGCGCAGAACAGGCTTGTCGCGACGCGGGTATGGATGGGTTCTTCACCAAACCGATCGACAGTCGTAAATTAGGCGCAGCGCTGGCTGAATTTTTGCCCCAGGCCTTGTCATTGCGAAAAACCCAGGTAATGGCGACACCGGACCCTGTTGACCCGCCGGAAGCGGCTGGTCCCGATTGGGATACTGAGATCTTTGACGCAACGCAGATGACAGAAGCGTTTGGCAGCATTGATGCCGATGCAAAAGCCCTGATCAAGGATGCGGCACAGGGATGGCGTGGGCGTATTGAGGAAATTGAGGCTGCTATAGCGGCGGGGGATCAGCCCGCGGCACGTCATGCGGCCCATGCCCTGAAGGGCGCGGCCCTGTCCGTTGGGGCAAAGAGATTGGGACGATTGGCAAGTGATATACAGGATGCCCTGGACGAGGGGGATATGGATATGGCCGGTATGCTTGCAGAAGTGCTGACGGATTCTTTGGATGAGTTTAATGCGATCCTACCAAGGATTCTTGCTATGTAGCTGGGGAGATTAAACATGGCGGAAATTAATTATGAGACAACGCGGATTCTGGTGATTGAAGATGAAATCCACATTCGGAAAATCATCTGCCGATTGTTGCGTCAAATCGGCTATCGCCTGATTGATGAAGCAGCCGATGGGGCCGAAGGGTTCAAGACATTGCTGCGCGTTCAGCCCGATGTCATCTTGTGCGATATTCACATGGAACCGGTGGATGGCATCACCTTTTTGCGAAAGTTGCGGGCATTGAGCCAACCGAAATATGCGGCCCAGCCGGTTATTTTTCTAACGGGAGATACTGACAGTACGACGGTTATTGCCGCCAAGGATTTGCGGGTCGATGGGTATCTGGTCAAACCTGTTTCTTTGAATGCGTTGAAAGACCGGATTGAAGCCGTGCTGTCGCGGTAGGCTAACTGGCGCCGAATATTACTGCGTGCATTGTGCGCCCCGGCAACAGGGTAAATGCCCCGGTGATCAACAGCGCTAAAAGGTATAGCTGAGTCATCTGGTGTTTGTGTTTTGTAATTTCGCCCCGTCTTGCGGCCCTGATTCCGCTGAACAAATAGAAAAGCACAATAATCGATAGAAGGTGAATGGCGCTGAACGGCCCAAAGACCTTGAACTCATGTATCCAGAAGCTGCTTACGGCAACGATCGCCATCAGGGACACCCATAAGGTTCCTATCCCGCGATGGGTCGATGTACCCTTTGGCAAAATGAATTGAAATGCGCCCAGCACCAGGGCGCCTATCGCTACTATAGCATGGATTGAGATGATGATCCCATCATTCCAAAGGGGGGTTAACGTCATGTCGCTTCACCTTTAATTCGGGGAAGACTAAACCGTTTGCAGGGCTCCCTTAAGGGCGTATTATATACGAAACATGCATGTTTGCATGAAACCTGATCCGCGCACACTAAGATGCGACGTTCAGCAGGGTCAATGGGGGATTTCACGGTGGCCAAGAACTATGATTTTCGCAATTTGCGGGTGCTTGTGGTTGATGACAGCCAGTTCATGATCCGCGTTGTTTCTAATATATTGGAAGCCTTGGGGATCGGGTCCGTGTTTTCCGCGACGTCCGGGCGCGACGGGTTCGAAGCGGCCTGTCGCTATAATCCCGATGTCGTGATTTCCGACTGGGATATGGATGGGGGCGAGGGGCCTGAATTGGTTAACTTGTTGCGTAATGACCCCAAAAGCCCGGATCCCTATGTGAATGTCATTATGCTGACAGGATATGCGGAAATGCGCCGCGTCATCGCTGCGCGGGATTTTGGTATCACCGAGTTTCTGTCTAAGCCGGTTTCTGCAAAGGCGCTGCATGCGCGCCTTGTCGCATTGGTGGAACGCCCACGCCCCTTTGTGCGGGTAGGGCGGGATTATTTTGGACCGGATCGGCGCCGGGCTGCGAATGAAAGCTATTCGGGGGCAGAACGACGAGCCCCTGAAGATTATGCAGATCTTGGATGAAAGAAAAGGCCATGACCGCTGACGGGGAAGAGCCGAAACAATCTAAGACTAAAGAGAAGGCGGAGTTTTTCACGCCGACATCGCTGGCCAAAAAGGTTCCTGCCGTCGGCGGGCCTTCTGTCGACGAGGCAATGCGACGTGCAGACAAGGCCGTTGCCGCGGTGGTTCAGGAATTTGAGGGCATACTGGGGGAAGAATTGGACGAATTGGATGCCCTTATGTCCAGCTACAAGAAATCACAAGATGAAGAAACCTTAAACAAACTGTTCCGTCGGGTACACAATCTGCGGGGCCAGGGGACGACCTTGGGCTTTCCATTGATCACCCGGATCGGCAGTTCATTTTGTTCTTACATGATTGAACGAAATCCAAACCGTCCGATAAAGCCGTCTTTGATAGAACAACATATCCAGGCCCTGCGTATCGTCTTGAAAGAGCGCAAGGCAAAGGAAGGGGATGCGGTTTCCGTATCTGTTGCAACGGCATTGGAAGAAGTCGTTCGTCGCGAACTGATTTGACCTGGGCGTCTAAATCAAATTTTCAAAGCTATGTGGATGCCACATGAACGGTAACAATTCACCGTTAAGAACCTGTATGCGGATTTGGTTCTGGATCGGTTCGGTCCAGACGGGATTTGCGTCTTAGCGTTTTAGGTCTAAGCTATTGAGAATGAAAATACGTCACGCGCTTGGGTGGGGGGATAGTCACCCTTCTCCTTACAGCGGACAGTGCGAATGGAACCATGCGGGGGATTTGTTATGGCTGATCGGATCGACGTTCGGAAACAGGAACTATTGGAAAAGGTACACGCCCTGATTGATGATCGCATCAAGAAGGAGCAACGCGAACCCGCCCATGTCTTCACCACACACTATTACCGCAATGTCCCACCGGAAGACATTTGTAACCGCGAACCTGAAGATCTGTATGGTGCCGCGATCTCCATGTGGACATTTGGTCAGGAGCGACCTTCCGGGAAACCTTGCATACGCGCCTATAATCCGCGATTTGAAAAACACGGATGGCATGCGACCCATACGGTGATTGAAATCGTCAATGACGACATGCCGTTTCTTGTGGACAGTGTGACAATGGAACTGACGCGCCAGATGTATACGGTGCATCTGGTTGTTCACCCGGTCTTTGGCGTCGACCGGGATTCAAAAGGCAAGGCCCAGAATTTCCCGTCGAAATCGGCCAAAACAGAAGACTTTCCGCGCGAAAGCTTCATGCATATCGAAGTTGATGAACAATCCAGTCCGGAGGTCCTCAAAGCGATTGAGAATGGGATACTGGCGATCCTGGAAGATGTTCGCGCCACGGTCACGGATTGGCGTGACATGCGGGCGCAGACCCTGAAGATCGAAAAACAACTTAGCAAGACGCCGCCAAAGGGCATGGATAAAACCCTGGTGTCAGAGACGGCATCCTTCCTGAAATGGCTGCATGATGACCATTTTACGTTCATGGGCTACCGTGAAATCGACTATCACGGCACCGGGAAAAAGGCGCGCCTGGACATCGTACAAGACAGCGGACTGGGAATCCTGAAGGACCCGCAACGCCTTGTTTTCGATGGGTTGCGCAATCTGGGGGCTCTGCCGGCCCAGATTCAGGCACAGATGCGTGCGCCGGATCTGGTCCGTATCACCAAAGCCAATAATCGCTCTACCGTTCATCGTCGTGTCCATATGGATACGATCGCGATCAAGAAGTTTGACGCGGACGGAGCCGTGGTCGGGGAACATCTGTTCATCGGTCTGTTGACCTCTGTCGCCTATAACCAATCGCCGCGCGAAATCCCGCTGTTGCGTCAAAAAGTCAATGCGGTGATTGAAGCCTCTGGTTTTGAACCCGGCGGCCATTCGTCAAAGGCGCTGACCCATGTCCTGGAAAGCTATCCACGTGATGAGCTGTTTCAGATTTCCGTAGATCTGTTGAGCGATATTTCGCGGGGCATTCTGTTTCTGCAGGAACGCCAGCGGATTGCTGTGTTTCTGCGTCCAGACCCGTTCCAGCGCTATATCTCCGCCCTGGTCTATGTGCCCCGGGACCGCTTCTCTTCATCCCTGCGCAAACTGATCGGCCGGCAATTGGCCAAGGAATTCAAGGGCCATATTTCCGCGCATTATACCTTCATGACCGATGAACCGCTTACTCGTGTGCAATTCATCGTCAAGACCCAACCCGGTGATGTGCCTGACATCGACCGGAAGGAGTTGGAAGAGCATCTGGCTGATGTGACCCGCACCTGGGAAGATCGTCTACAGCAGGCCCTGGTGGAGAATCTGGGTGAAGAACGTGGCATGGGTCTGTTCCATCGCTATCGCGAAGCCTTCCCCCATGCCTATGCCGAAGTGTTTAATGTTCAAACAGCCTGTTACGACTTGGAGAATGTCGAACGGGCGCTTGCCACCAACAATCCGCAGGTCAATCTGTATCATCCGATTGAGGCTGGCGCGAACCAACTGCGCTTTAAGATCTACAGCCCCAATAAACCGCTGGTTCTCTCGGCGGTGATGCCCATGCTGGAGAATATGGGTGTCATGGTGATGGAAGAATTGCTGTATGAAATCCATCCGGCGGGGTCAAAGAATGTCCCCGGTCGACTGGTCACAGACCACACGACTGACTCCGATGAGAGTGATGCAGAGGACAGCCTGTATCTCCACGATTTCGCTCTGGAAAGTAAAGACGGGCGCGACATCGACTTTGCCAGCGTTCGCGAGGTTTTCCACGACAGCTTCCTGCAGGTCCTGTCGGGTGAAGTCGAAAGCGATGGCTTTAATCGATTGGTCCTGGCTGCCGGACTGGCATGGCGGGATGTGGTGATCAGCCGTGCCTATTCAAAATATCTGCGTCAGGCCGGTATTCCCTTCTCTCAGGACTATATGGCCGAAACCCTGGCGAAGAATCCCGACATTGTTCGCAATCTGGCGAAACTGTTCACAACCCGTTTTGATCCGAATTTCTCAGGGGATCGCGAGGGTGTGTGCGCAGGATATGTTGCACAGATCGAAGCGGCGCTGGAAGATGTCAGCAATCTGGACGAGGATCGGATCATCCGCCGTTTCCTGAATATGGTCCAGGTCACTCTACGCACGAATTTTTATCAGCCTGGACCCGATGGGCGGCCAAAGTCCTATGTGTCTTTGAAATTCGCCAGCCGGGATATTCTGGAAATCCCTCAGCCTGCGCCGTTGCGGGAAATTTTCGTCTATAGCCCCCGGTTTGAGGCTGTGCATTTGCGCTTTGGTCTTGTTGCACGTGGCGGGCTGCGATGGTCCGACCGGCGTGAAGATTTTCGCACAGAGGTCTTGGGCCTGGTGAAGGCGCAGCAGGTAAAGAATGCTGTTATCGTGCCCGTCGGGTCCAAGGGTGGTTTCGTGCTGAAGAAGGCACCGCCCCCTTCCGATCGACAGGCATATCTGCAGGAAGGCATTACCTGTTACCAGACCTTCATTTCCGGCATGTTGGACATTACCGATAATCTGGTGACGGGTGAAGTCGTCCCGCCGGCGCATGTCGTGCGCCATGACCAGGATGACCCGTATCTGGTGGTCGCGGCAGACAAGGGCACGGCGACATTCTCAGATTTTGCCAATGCGATATCGCAACAATATGGTTTCTGGCTGGGGGACGCCTTTGCATCGGGCGGGTCGGCTGGCTATGACCATAAAAAGATGGGCATTACGGCTAAAGGCGGTTGGGAAGCGGTTAAGCGCCATTTCCGGGAATTTGGTCACGATACCCAGACCCAGGATTTCAGTGTTGTTGGGATCGGAGATATGGGCGGCGACGTCTTTGGCAATGGCATGATCCTCAGTGAGCATATCTGCCTGAAGGTCGCCTTTAACCATCTGCATATCTTCATTGATCCGACTCCAGATCCAAAGAAGACCTTCGTTGAGCGCAAACGTTTGTTTGATGCGGTGAAAGGGTGGGCGGATTATGACACCTCTCTGATCTCCAAAGGAGGGGGCATTTTTGATCGTTCCGCCAAGTCGATTAAATTAACGCCGGAAATGAAGGCAATGCTGGAGGTGACGGAAGATACGATGCCACCAGCGCAATTGATTAAGGCGGCGCTGCGGATGCCAGTGGACCTGTTGTGGTTCGGCGGTATCGGGACCTATGTGAAACATACCGATGAAAGCAACGCGGATGTCGGGGATCGCGCCAATGATGCACTGCGGGTTGATGCCGATGAAGTGCACGCAAAGGTCATTGGCGAAGGAGCCAATCTGGGCGTGACCCACCGATCCCGTATTCAGTTTGCGCAGTTGGGTGGGCGGATTAACACCGATGCCATTGATAACTCTGCCGGTGTGGATTGTTCCGACCACGAGGTGAATATCAAGATTCTGTTGGGGGATGTCGTCCAGCGCGGGGATATGACGGAAAAGCAGCGCAATACGCTGTTGGAAAAAATGACCGACGAAGTTTCCGCCCTGGTGCTGCGTGATAATTACCAGCAGACTCAATCGCTGTCGGTGGAACTGTCTCAAGCGGAAACGCTTTTGGATCGTCACCAGCGTTTGATCCGGGCGATGGAACGGGCCGGGGATTTGAACCGCCGACTGGAATTCCTGCCCGATGATGAAGACATTGCAGAGCGGATGCAGAAGAAAGAAGGACTGTGCCGCCCGGAACTGGCTGTGATCCTGGCCTATGCAAAGAACATCACCTATCGCGAATTGCTGGATTCCGATTTGCCGGACGATCCGATGCTGGAGGCGGATTTGTTCCGCTATTTCCCGACAGCGCTGCAGGAACACTATCCCGATGCAATTCAGAACCATCGTCTGCGACGGGAAATCATCGCAACCGCGGTGACGAATTCCATGATCAACCGGACCGGCCCCGCCTTTGTCAGTGAAATGCATCAGCGCACAGGTCGGTTCGAATCCGAAATCGCCCGTGCCTATACCGTTGTTCGGGAGGTTTTCAGCCTTCGCGGCATCTGGGCTGCAATTGAGGCACTGGACAATAAGACCGATGCCAAGATCCAGATCCGCATGTTGCGGGAAACGGAACGCACCATTGAACGGATGACAGAATGGTTCCTGCGCAACAGCGATCATCCCATTGATATGAAGTCCAGTATTGAGACCTATCGTCCCGGTGTGACCACGTTGAAGGAGAATCTGGATACAATCCTGTCCAAATTTGCGAAGGATGATGTAGCCGCACGTCTGGAACGGTTCCAGAAGAACGGTGTGCCGGATGATCTGGCCTTGTCGGTTGCGCAACTAAAGGTCTTGTCTTCATCCTGCGATGTTGTGCGCCTTGCCGGTCAGGCCGATGCGCCGGTCGTGGATGTGGGCCGGGTTTATTCAACCGTCGGATCCCGGTTCGGGTTGGATTGGCTGCGGTCTGCGGCAAATCGAATTCCGTCGGACAATCAATGGCACCGTTTGGCGCTGGGGGCGATTATTGATGATCTGTGGGGCCTGCAGTCGGAAATTACGTCCCGCGTTCTTGCCAGGGAAGGGGCCGGTGTCGACGCTGTTGATAAATGGTCCGCGCGGCGGAATGATACGGTAGAACGGCTGGACACATTGCTGTTGGAACTGCACAGCCTGCCACAGTTGGATCTGGCGATGCTGGCGGTGCTGAACCGCGAACTGCGTAATCTGACAGCCTCCTGACGAAGCACGTAAAATCGATCTGGGGGGAGAAGCCAACTCCCCCCAAAATCCAATTCAAAAATGAAGAAGCCGCCGGAACCAATGGGTCCAGGCGGCTTCTGTGTTTCGGCGGAAACTGTTCGTGGGGGATTATTTCAGAATCGTGATGCCGTCTGCAGCGACCATATCGCCCCGGGCGATAACATCACAGCCACCGCTGGCAGCGGCCAGAACGATTTCCTGTTTCAGGGATGGAGAGACGCGCATCGAATATGCCAGCGCGATTTTGTAAATATCCGAGTTTGGATCTCCCAACAGAGCCGTGAAAGCGCTGGCTGCGCCGCCACAGAAGGACTTGCGGTTCTCAGCATGGCGGACGGCCGCATAATTTGCCAGATCCGTCACATAAGCGTTGATTTCCCGTGTCGCATTCTGGCCGTGCAGGCTCTTGAAGTAGCTCTTCAGCGCGCCGCCTTGTTTTTGTATTTCCGGGCGAAACCGGATCGCAAAGGCATTGTAGTGATCGCGCTCGTTACAAGACAGAGCGGCAACCATCATATCCGACTGTAAGGTCCGCACCGACAGGGCCAATGTGTGTTTCGGGGCGACCGTGCTAAGGCAGGCCTGTGCAATGCCTGAGACGGAAAAAGACGCCGCAAATACCGTTGCGACCATGCATGACTTGACGAATTTTCTCACATTGAAAACTTGCTTGAAACCATGCATCGGATGCACTCTCCCTGCCCATGAGTCTTAGATCGCGTCACAACTCAGATTGAACGCTGCCTTAATGTGGCCACAGTATCCAGCGCTTTGAAAAGAAATCAAGGCCAGTTTTTTTGGCCTTTCGGCGCAAGGGGTTGGTTGGGTTATCAGAATTGTCATATTCGATACAATCAACCAGACCGGAGTCGAAGGTCGATTCTAACCCTGTGCGATGCCGTTCAAATCTTCCAGCAACATGCGAATTCGACCGCTGTCATGGCTTTCCATAATCATGCGGGCGCGGGCAGCCGCTGCGGTGAATTCAATCTGCCGAACCCGATTTTTTACTTGCAGCAGGCTTGTCGTCGCCATCGACAAATCCCGCACGCCAAGGCCGATCAGAAGGGCGGTGAACTTCGGGTCGCCCGCTATTTCCCCACAAACTGATACCGGGATGCGCGCGCGCAATGCGGCCTGAATGGCAAAATCCATCAGTCGCAAAACGCCGGGATGCAGCGGGTTGTACAAATGCGCGACCTGATCATCGGTGCGGTCGATGGCCAGCGTATATTGCGTCAGATCATTTGTCCCAATGGCAAAGAAATCTGCGGCTTGCGCCAGGGAGTCAGCGGCCAGGGCGGCGCCGGGCACCTCAATCATCACCCCAAGTGGTGGCACCGGATCAGCGATAGCGACGCCCCGACGTTTCAGGCGCTTGACCATGCGGTGCAAAATATCACGAACGGTGCGAACTTCACCGGCTGTTGTGATCATTGGCAGCAGGATGCGAACCGGACCCAATGCCCCTGCGCGCAGAATGGCGCAAAGCTGTGTTTCCAATAGTCTTGGGCGTTTCAGGGACAGGCGGATGGCGCGAAGGCCCAGTGCCGGATTGGGCGATGGGGTAAGATCATCCCCCAGGGAATAGGCCAGCTTTTCCCCCCCTACATCCATCGTGCGAATGGTAACGGGGCGGCCCGCCATGGCGCGAATGACGGTGGCAAGACTTTCAAACTGTTCGTCTTCGCTGGGGGGCAGGGTGCGGTTCATGAACATGAATTCTGTACGAAACAGGCCAATGCCATCTGCACCCAGTCGGTGGGCGATGATCCCTTCCCGGGGTAATTCCAGATTGGCCTCCAGAGAGATGATAACCGCATCGCGTGTTGCGGCACTTTCCCCGATCAGGGTTTCCAGACGCTGTTGCTCGCGCAGCTGTTTCGCGCGTTTCTGACGATAGCGCGCCTCGGTATCTGGCGTGGGGTTGGCAATCACGACCCCTTCGCCGCCATCCAGGATCACAGGTGTGCCGGCAGGGACAGAGGCTGCACCGGCCAGCCCAAGGACGGCTGGGATTCCAAGGGACCGCGCCATGATGGCGGTATGACCCTGCGCGCCGCCCTGCTCTGCGGCGAAGCCATTGATCCGGGTTGGATCCATCAGGGCGGTATCAGCAGGGCTGATCGATTCCGCCAGCATGATCGCACCCTTCTCGGCGGCGGCATAGGCATTCTTGGGCACATCCATCAGGTTGCGCAGCACCCGATGGGATACTTCTCGCACATCCTCCGCCCGGGCGGCGATATAGGGATTATCCATCGCCTGAAACCCGGTTATCACCGCATCACTTTCGGCTTTCATAGCGGCAGCGGCGTTCAGGCGGTCGGATTCGATACGCTGCCGCGCCCCCCGCACAAGGCGCGAGTTTTGCAGCATCTGGACATGGGCTTCCAGAATTTCATTCAATCCCTCGGCCGTGTTGTCCGTGACGCGCCCACGTATTCTCTTCAAAGCCAAAATTTGCCGACGGCTCTTGCGAACCGCTTTTTCCAGCCGTTCAACCTCGTCTGGAATGTCGGCATCCATGATCCTGTGTTCGGAAACAGCCATCCCCGTCGCATCGATCTGTGCCGCAAACCCAAAGGCGACACCGGGGGAAACCCCAACTCCGGTCAGAATATGCTGCGGCATTTTCACCGACATTGCAGGTCAGGTCTCCTCGTAAAAGCCGGCATTGACCAGGGCGGTGATTTCATCCATTGCCGCTTTCGCCTCCGGACCGGAGACACGGATGCTAATCGTTGTTCCTTTGGATGCGGCTAGCATCATAAGGCCCATGATGGACGTCCCCGTTACGGTCTGACCGTCCTTGGATACCTCGATATGGGCATCGAATCGTTCCGCGGTCTGCACAAATTTTGCAGCAGCGCGGGCATGCAAGCCACGCTTGTTGCAAATCGTTAATGTGGCATCGCTCATCCCAGCAGCTTGCTGGCGACGTTTATGTATTTCGTGCCGGCATCCTGGGCTTGTTCGACCGCCGCCTCCAGGCTTTCCGTCTGGCGCACCTTCGCCAATTTGATCAGCATCGGCAGGTTCAGGCCCGCAATAACCTCAACCTTGGCCTGATCCATGATCGAAATCGCCAGATTAGACGGTGTGCCCCCAAACATATCGGTCAGGACGACGACACCCTCTCCGGTATCGACTGCTTTAACCGCTTCCAGGATATCGACCCGGCGGCGTTCCATGTCATCGTCGGGGCCGATACAAATGGCCGTGACGTTCTGTTGCGCCCCGACAACATGTTCCATGGCCGACACGAATTCCCGCGCGAGCCCCCCATGGGTGACCAAGACCAATCCAATCATGCGTTATCCCTTTTTCGCCCCGTTTTGATCCGTAGTGTGGTTTATCTGTGCCGTTGGGGTTTCACCGTCGGCATTTGCTGGCATATCCCTGTGAAAGCGGTAGGCCGGTCGTCCTTGCTGTGTCAGCCAGTCTGCAAGCTGTTCTGCCATATAGACAGACCGATGTTTGCCCCCTGTACAGCCAAATGCAATCGTTAGATAACTTTTTCCTTCGGCTTCCTGGCGCGGCAGCACGCGGGTCAATAATGTCTGCAGGTCCTTTTGGAAACCCGCACAATCTGGATCGGCTTCAATCGCCGCGCCCACTTTTGGGTCCAGGCCGGTCAAATCCCGCAATGTCGGCTCATAATGCGGGTTTTTCAGAAACCGCACATCCAGAACCATATCGGCCTCTCTGGGGACACCCCGGCGAAAGGAAAAGGACATCACCGTGATCGCCGCCCCAACTGGGCTGCCATCGGCAAACAGGGATGTCATCCGCTGTTTGAAATCCCACACGGTCAGCCCTGTGGAATCGATCATCATATCGGCATGGGACGCCAGAGGCAGGATCGCCTCCCGTTCCATGCGAATGCCGTCAGCGACCGGGCGATCCGCAGCCAGGGGATGGCGGCGGCGGGTTTCGGTGAAGCGCCGCAGCAATTCATCGTCGCTGCAATCCAGAAACAGGGTTGTAACCTTCAGGCCGTCGGCCATCTTTAATGTATCAATTTCCGCCTGAAGGCTGGCAATGCCGAAATCTCGATTGCGGATATCAACCCCAATTGCGACCGGTGAGGCGCTGGGATTCTCGCGTATCGACTGGGCCAGGCGTGGCAGCAGGCTGAGCGGCAGGTTATCAACCGCGTCAAACCCCAAATCCTCCAGCACCGCCAGGGCCGTGGAGCGTCCTGCCCCCGACATGCCGGTTACCAGCACAAGATCAGCCCGATTATTGGCGTTCGCAGAGGGCGTCTCAGTCATGCCGGCACCCCAAAGCCATGGTGCAAGGCAAGTTTCAGCTTGATGGGTGCAGAGATCTCAAAAGGGTTAATTGTCAGGCAGGGCAGGCTCACCCCCTCAATAATATCCTGGTCAGGGCTCGGCAGCCGATCAATCGGACCAGATGTCAGATCGGCCAGCAGGGCCAAGGCACAGCGATTGCGATAGGGCAGGGTCATTATGCCAATACCCCGGACTTCCAGCAGTCCACGTAATTGATCTGGCGCCTGGGCGTATAGAATGCCCTTATCGACAGTCAGCGCAGTTTGATCATCTGCAACCAGTTCGGCGCCCGCATCAATCAGGCGCAGAGCCAGGTCAGATTTTCCCGCACCCGATGCGCCGCGCAGCAAAATGCCGCATCCATCGATGGCGATTGTTGTCCCGTGCACCAGTCCCATGGTCCCTGTCACTCCCATCCAGAATTAGCGTGCGGTGCAGCGTGGTACCTGTCAATCAAGATGGCGAGGCTGTGCAGTCATTTTAGGTTAAATTGACCCTGCACGTTCCGCCACCAGAATGCGACAGGCGGTTAAGGGTTCCGCCTTGTGGGCATCTCCAGCCTGGCAATGCACAATGTCGCCGGGTTCCATCATCAGGCTGTCTTCCCGGCCATCGGGATGGCGGAAATGCATGCGCAGAGACCCGTCCAGCAACACGAAAACCTCCGGCCCGTCATTGACATGCCAGATATAGGCCTGGTCCGTCCAATGCAGCCGAATGGTGGCGGTATCGATTGTTTCGATATCCAGCGCATCCCAGGGGCGCGTTCCGGTATAATCCTGGGGCTTAATATGGCGCATTGATCATTCTGCCGTCACACTGTCGGGGTTTATTGGATCACGCCACTTGGATAGCGAATGTAAATAAGGGATACCACAAAAAACGACGGCCGCCGATGGGGGGGTATCGACGGCCGTCTATCGCGGTTGCAACGACCTGTTGAAGGTCGTCCCGGGGCAGTTTGGGGGCGCCCCGGTGAGAGGGGAGGTCTCAGCAGTTTAGATATTGGGTGGCAAACAGGGTTTTGTAGAGGTTCAATTAAGGCATTTTAAGGGCAAATCTTCACCGTTGCGTGATCGCTAGATTGACTCCCAACCCAATCAGAATGGACCCCCCGGCCCATCGGGCGATGCGCATCGTGTGCCGTCCCTTGCGCAGGCCTGCCATTACCGCGTTGGTCAGAAAGACGGCGGCGACATCCGCAAAGGTGACAGCCAGGTTCACAATAATCCCAAGGATCAACATCTGAAGCCAGATCGGGAAACTGGCACTGGGGTCTGCAAATTGTGGCAGGAAGGCAACAAAGAACATGGCCGTCTTGGGGTTCAACATCTCCACCGACATGCTTTGTATAAAGGCGGAGCGTCCCTGCTTCCGGAGTTTGCCGTTCAGGGTTCCTGGATTGCCCTCTTCTGTGGCAAGTCTGGTGCGGATAATCGATATCCCCATATAGACAAGGTACAATGCCCCCACGATCTTCAACGCGGTGTAGAGCGTCGGCACCACGGCCAGCAGGGCTGATAATCCCAATGCGGCGGCGGCAACGTGGAACAATCCCCCGATTTGCAAACCCAATGCCGCCATAAATCCCCCGCGTCGACCATGCGCTAATGTCTGGGCGGCGGTATAGAGCAGTGCCGGTCCGGGAATAAGCGCAAAAACCACAGTGGCGGCAAGGAACGGCAACAACAAATCCCAGTTTGACATAGCAGAACCCTATCGATGTTTCTGACGCATCCTGAGCAGGCATTCCACCCAGCGCAAGAGCAATTTTCACCGGATGCAGAGTGCCATTTGTGATGCTTGAATCAAAAATTCTGCTCGACGTTTCTTGTATTTTAAAAGACTCATGATATATCTTAACTTATCTAAAATAGATTGGAGAGAAAAATGAATAATCCTATTGAAGGGCGATCCCGTCATCCAGGTGGACGATCTGGCCGCGGAAGAGGGCATGGTGCCCACGACAATGACTTTATTGGCAAAGATCATCATGAGCGCGACCATGGTGGTGGACATCAACGTCGCCATGGTCGCCATCGGGTCATTGATTCGGGCGAATTACGCCTGTTGCTGATGAAGCTGTTGTCGGAAACTCCGCGCCATGGCTATGACTTGATCCGCGAGATTGAGGCCATGACGGGCGGGGCTTATGCGCCCAGCCCTGGTATGGTCTATCCAACTCTGACTTTGTTGCAGGAAATGGACCTGATTTCTGAAGTGGAGTCCGAGGGATCTCGCAAGGCATTTTCCCTGACCGATCAGGGGACGGTGGAAATCACAGCCAGTGTAAAGGAAATTGACGGGATCATTGCCCGTATGTCTGCGATGCGAGAAACCCATCAACGGATGGATGGCGGGCCGGTGCGCCGGGCCATAGAAAATTTGCGACGCGTCATACGATCCCGACTGGGCAATGATGATGTGGATAAAGACATGCTGCATACGGTCGCGGGGATCTTGGACGAAACAGCCCAGCGGATTGAGCGGTTGTGATGAGACCGACACTTCAAGACACCCTGCGCCGTCGTCACGGCTTGGACGCAGAGCCCCAAATTCAGGAGAATATAACTATGCAAACCATCAGCACCACCGAAATACCAACCGAAAACGGCAGCCGGGATCTGCAGCAATTATGCAAGCACTGGGCGCATAAATTGACGGTCGACTTCACATCCGGGCAAGGGCGGATTACTTTCCCAAAAGATGGCCGCAGCGGGTCTTGGTCACAGGATGCAACCGTAATCCTGACCGCCCATCCAGCGCATCTGGAATGTCGGATCGAAGCCAGTGAAACGGGGCAGAGAGATGCATTGCAAGATGTTCTTGCGTCTCATCTGGACCGCTTCGCTTTCCGGGAAGCTCCTTTGACTTTCAACTGGAAAAACGCCTAATTGCGAAAAGGTTTCTCAGTCGTGCAGAGATAGGCCCCATATGCCATCATTTCTTGACCGGATTAAGGTGGCGCAGGGTCTCTGCTAGCCGGAAGCCCTGCCCATAACGCCTGCGTCGGTTCTGATAGTAATCGCTGTAAGGAGAAACAATCAACATGCCGACTCTCGTTGCCTATATTGGCGCGGCTATTGCTGAAATCGCAGGATGTTTCGCATTTTGGGCGTGGCTGCGCCTCGACAAGACAATTTGGTGGGTTCTGCCGGGGATCGCATCCCTGGCCTTATTTGCGTATCTGTTGACGCTGGTCGACAGCGTCGCCGCTGGACGCGCCTACGCAGCTTATGGCGGGGTCTATATTGTATGCTCCCTTGTCTGGTTGTGGCTTGTCGAAGGTATCAAACCGGATCGCTGGGATATTACCGGCGCTGTTATTTGTCTTGTTGGGGCGATTATCATTATCGCGATCCCCAGGGCACCCACCTGAATATATCCCGCGTCGTGCGTTAGAGCATCATGCGCTCGCAGGAGCTCACACATGATACTCTTACCAACTGTTTTTTCAGTAAATACGTCGTCGCACTCGAGCCTGTTTGCGCAGGCTTTGCTCTGGCGCAATCGCGAAAGCTAAGAAAGTGTTTTAGGCTCGTGGGGTCGCTAGGGGCAGGCGACGGCGGGCGATGGCGGTGTGGAATGCGACCCCGGCGGTCAGGCTGGCATCGTTGAAATCATAGTTGGGGTTGTGCAGTGGCAGGGAGTCCTCCCCATTGCCCAGAAAGGCAAAGCATCCTGGCACATGGCGCAGGAACTGGGCGAAGTCTTCTGACGCGGTGATGGGTTCGTCGGAAATCATAACGGCATCCGACCCTAGCACATCCCTGGCCGCATTCAGGGCTTCCTGGGTCAGGGCCTCGTCATTCAACAGAGAGATGAATTCCCGGGCATAATTGACGTCGACACTGACATTATAGGAGAGCGCCGTCCCTTCGGCGATCAGGCGCATCTGCTTTTCGATCTGTGCGCTGACGGCTGGGTCAAAGCTGCGGGCATCACCCCGGATTTGTGCCTGGCCTGGCAGGACATTGCGGGTGCCGTCGGTGGTCAATTCAGTAACCGATACCACCGCGACTGCTGTTGGATCGACCCGTCGAGAGACGATGGTTTGTAGATTGGTGACCAGGGCGCAGGCGGCGACCAGTGTTTCACTGCCAGAATGCGGTCTGGACGCATGGCCCCCGACGCCTCGCAGGGTGATTTCAAAAACATCTTCCGCAGACATGATCGCGCCCGGCTTCGTCACAAATTGGCCGATCGGATAGCCTGGCATATTGTGCAGACCGTAAATTTCTTCGAACGGGAAGCGATCCAATAGGCCATCGTTGATCATTGCTATCGCGCCTTGGCCCCATTCTTCCGCTGGCTGGAAGATAAACCGGATCGTGCCATCAAACCCTTCCTGCTGGGTCAGGGTCTTGGCCGCGCCCAACAGCATGATGGTGTGCCCATCATGACCGCAGGCATGCATATAGCCGTCATGGGTCGACTTATAGGGCAGGCTGCCCTGTTCGGTGATATGCAGCGCATCCATATCGGCCCGCAAGGCAATCGCACGGTTGCCGGTGCCCCGTTTCAAAGTACCAACAACGCCTGTCCCGCCAACCCCTTCGGTGACATCATCCAATCCGAATTCGCGCAGTTTCGCGGCGACAAAGGCGGCGGTACGCTTCTCACTGAATCCGAATTCAGGGTGGGCATGCAGATCATGCCGCCATTGCACCATGTCGGCGTGAAGGGTGGTTGGATCGGACATCGTCGTCTCCCGATGAAAAAGGATAGTGCTGGTGTACCACTCTAGCGTCGGTTTATGCCGGGCACAAAGTGATCTTGCCGTGGCGGTCTGGGACCATGACTCAGGCGGAAAAATCCCGGGTATCGTCAATCACCTTGCCATCATTGGGCAGGGTGCCGGGTTCTACCACCTCAACGGTACCGCGCAGCTTTGTGACGCTCTGCACCGTTTCTGCCAGTCGGGCGGCATCCAGATCGCCCGTTGCTTCACATCGTATGGTCATGATGTCTTTTTTTGCTGAATCAGAAGAGATCACGATCCGTGCCTTGGTAATTTCCGTGTGGCGGGCAACGATTTCGGCAACCTGACTGGGGCGCACGAACATGCCCCGAATTTTAGCGGTTTGATCGGCACGGCCCATCCAGCCTTTGATGCGGGGCGCCGTGCGTCCGCAGGGGCTGGTGCCATTCATCACTGCAGACAAATCGCCGGTCGCAAAGCGGATCAGCGGATAGTCCCGGTTGGTCAACAGGGTGACAACAACCTCTCCGACTTCACCCTCTGGCACGGGATCACCGGTGCCGGGGCGCACGATTTCAACGATCACGCCTTCATCGGTGATCAGACCTTCCATCGCCTTGCTTTCATAGGCGACATTGCCCAGATCGGCGGTGCCATAGGTTTGCAGACAGACCAATCCCCGGTCGTGATAGTCCTGCCGCATCGACGGGAACAACGGACCTGCCCCTACGATCAATGTTTTAACGCCAGACAGGTCCAACCCCAATTCAACGGCCTTCTCAAACAGCGCCTTGGGATAGTCGGGCGTGCCGGAATAGGCGGTGGCTTTTAATAACGCCATGGCCTGGACCACAGCCTCGGTATTGCCAACGCCGCAGGGGATCACGGCGGCACCACAGGCATGGGCGGCTTCTTCAAACATGCGCCCCGCCGGGGTCAGGTGATAGGAAAAGCAATTCGCGACCCGATCCCCCTTGCGCAAACCCGATGCCCAGGCGGCCCGCCCAAAGCGCCACCAATCGAAATTCGGGGCATGTCCGTCTGGATCTAAAATCGGGCCGGGTGATATATACAGCCGCGCCAGATCCTCTGACGGGGTTGCTGTCATGCCGCCGAAGGGCGGATTGGATTGCTGATGGTCCATCAGGTCCGATTTTCGTACCACCGGAAGGGCGGCTAAGGCTTCAAGGCTGGTCAGGCTGTCCGCATCAACCCCCTTCAGACTTTCCGCAAAATACGAGGCCTTATCCTGTGCCAAAGCAACCTGACCCCGCAATTGCGCCAATTGTCGGGCAGTGCGGGCATCGGTGCTGTCGGTCTCAAGCGAATCGAAAAAATCTGACATTGTCTTACAGCCACCGTTTCCTGCGTTTGTAGTGCTTTACTTCACGGAAGTTTTTGCGGCCTTCTGTGGAGAGGCCCAGATAGAATTCTTTCACATCCTCGTTGGAGAGGAGGGCGTCGGCCTTGCCGTCCATAACAACACGTCCGCTTTCCAGGATATAGCCGTAATCGGCATAGCGCAGGGCGACATTGGTGTTCTGTTCGGCCAGCAGGAAGGTAACCCCCTCCTGCTCATTCAGCTTTTTTACGATTTCAAAGATTTGTTCTACCAATTGCGGGGCCAGGCCCATGGAGGGCTCGTCCAGCAGAATCAGCTTGGGCTTTGCCATCAGCGCCCGCCCGATGGCGCACATCTGTTGCTCCCCACCGGATGTGTAGCCCGCCTGGCTTTTGCGCCGTTCACGCAGGCGCGGGAAATAGTCATAAACCTTTTCCAGGTCTGCCTTGATTTCTGACCCGCCGCCGCGTGTATAGGCTCCGGTCAGCAGGTTTTCCTCGATCGTCAGATGCTCGAAGCAATGACGCCCCTCCATCACCTGCACACAGCCCCGCTTGACCAGATCATTGGCGGTCATCTGGTGGACTTTCTCGCCCGCCAATTCGATGCTGCCCTTGGTGACCTCGCCGCGTTCGGCGCGCAACAGGTTGGAGATTGATTTCAGTGTCGTGCTTTTGCCAGCGCCATTGGCGCCCAGCAGGGCGACGATCCCCCCCTTCGGCACCGAGAGGGAGACACCCTTGAGCACCAGGATCACGTGGTCGTAAATCACTTCCACATTATTGATCTGTAGCAGAATTTCCGCTGTTGCGGGTTTCTCTGCAAGATCCTGTGCCTGTACGCTCATCGGGTCTCTCCCTGTTCGGCTTACCGTTTGGCTACTGTGTCACAATGCCTTAAGAGCAACTGCGGGCGGTGATGCCCTGCTCTTTGGCATAGTTCGCGGCTTCTTCTTCCAAGATCGGCCGGGTTAGGTCCGCCATAGCCGGGATCCAGTCGGTGATGATCTTGTATTCCTTGCCATCCCATTGCTGGATCAGAACTGCTGGGTTCTGCCCTTCATGATTGGCGCAGGTGACGCTGACGGCAGGCACCAGACCCGCAGCCCCAATCTTTGCAATGTCTGCATCGGTGAGGTTCAGGTTTTCCAGCGCCCATTGCATTTGTTCACCCGTGATCACGCCCGTGCCATATTTTGCATGGGCGATCTTCAGAGCTTCCACGACATAGATCGCATTGGCGACGCCGCGATTGTACAGTACACGGCCCCACTGATCGCCATTCCCGGCGAATTTATTGGTGTCATACACGTATTTTTTCAAATCGTTGTAGACATCATAATCGTCACCGGCCCCGTGGAAGGTTGCTGCCTTATAGCCAATGCCCCCTTGACCAGCGGCTTCTACGGCGTCTTCACCCGCGGCCCACCAGTTGCCGATAAACTTGTCCATCGGGAAATTGATATTGGCGGCTTCGTTCACAGCCGTGCCGTTCATCGCGCCCCAGCCCCACATGATGGCATAGTCCGGGCGTTGACGACGGATTTTCAGCCAGATCGATTTCTGTTCTGTCATCGATGCGGGCGGAACTGGATACCGGTCAAAGGAGAAGCCGAATTTGGCGGCCATGACATCCATGGTCGGCAGCGGCTCCTTCCCATAGGGGTGATCCAGATAGATATAGGCAAAGTTCATGCCCTTCAGCTTTTCAATCCCGCCTTCCTGATTGGCGATATACTGAACGATGGCGGTTGCCTGATTCCAGTAGGTTGACGGGAAGTTGAAGATGTACGGGAAGTATCGACCATCCGCCGCTGAGGTACGGCCATAGCCCATGGACAGGACCGGGATCTTGTCCTGGGTTGCCTTTTCAATCAGCGCATAGGTGATACCGGTGGACCAGGGGCTATAAACCGTGGCCCCGCCGCCCTCATTTTTGGTTCGGTCATAGCATTCGACGCCGCGGTCGGTGCTGTAGCCGGTTTCACATTCCGTGACCTTGAATTTGACGCCATTGATGCCGCCGTCGCGTTCATTGATCAGGGTGAAATAATCCGCATAGCCATCTGCCAAGGAAATACCACCCGGCGCATAAGGGCCGGTGCGATAGACCAGGGACGGAATGACCTGTTCTTGTGCCGATGCGGTGCCAGCGGCAAAGGCACTGACCCCCAGGATTGTCCCAAGCGCCAAGCCCATCAAGGCTCTTGGGCTATTCTTCACAACATTACTCACCAACATGACGTTTCTCCTTGTTTGGTTTTTTCTAGCGCCCTCTTATCCCCGAGGGTTTGGGTTTTCATGGCAGGGCCGGACTTTTCGCCGGCTCATTCACATCGCCTCTGTTAGTGAGGAAATGGCCATAATCTCAATTTCTCCTTTGCGATGCGCCACAGGCGGGCCAGCCCATGGGGCTCCACGATCAGGAAGAAGATGATCAGCGCGCCAAAGACCATGAATTCGATATGGGTGACGGTATCTGTCCTCAGTTCCAGACCAACCCAAGCCGGCGCATTGTTCAGAAAAATGGGCAACAGGAAGATAAAGGCCGCGCCCAGAAACGCCCCCAGAACGGAGCCCAGACCACCAATAATGATCATGAACAGGATCTGGAACGACCGCGTGATGGAAAAGGCTGACGGCTCCACCGTATTGATATAGCAGAAGGACCACAGCGCGCCGGCAATGCCGCAATAAAAAGAACTGATGGCGAAGGCGCTGAGCTTTGTTTGCAAAGGTCTGATACCGATCAGCTCTGCGGCGATATCCATGTCGCGGATCGCCATCCAGGATCGCCCGATCCGGCCCCGCGCCAGATTCCGCGCGATGACCGCCAGCACGATGGTAAAGGCCAGCACGAAGAGATACTTCGCCTCCGGCAGGGCCGTGGCCCCGGTCACGCCATAGCCGAATAGTGAACTGGGGGGGGTGGAGGGAACGCCGGAAATCGAGTCATTTACAAACCAGCCGATTTTCTGAAACGCCCAGATCAGAAAGAACTGTGCCGCCAGGGTGGCGACCGCCAGATAGAAGCCTTTGATCCGAAGGGACGGTATGCCAAACACAATCCCTATCGCGGCGGCAAAGAAGCCACCAGCAATGACAGGCACCCAGATCGGCATGAATTCCGGCATATTGGTTGCGATCTTGTAGGACATATAGGCGCCCGCCGCCATAAAGCCCCCGGTTCCCAGGGACAACTGTCCGGCATAGCCCGTCAGGATGTTCAACCCCAAAGCGGCGATGGTCAGGATCAGAACCGGAATCAGGATGGATTCCAGCCAATATTGCGATCCGATCATGGGCACGATCACAACCGCGAACACAATCAGGGCAATCATGAAATTCCGATCCAGCGGAATCGGCAGCATCTGTTGATCGGCGGCATAGGTGGTTTTGAACTGTCCGGCCTCACGATAGAACATAGTGAATTTTCCCCTTACACCCGCTCGATGATTTTTTCGCCAAACAGCCCCTGTGGTCGGAAATACAGGAAGGCCAGGGCAAGGATATAGGCGAACCATTCTTCAATCGCGCCTGAGAAGGTCGGGTCGAATGTTTGAATGAAATCGACGATATAGACTTCGGACAGTTTTTCGCCCGCCCCAATGATCAGGCCCCCGATGATGGCACCAGGAATGGAGGTGAAGCCCCCCAGGATCAGCACAGGCAGGGCCTTGAGCGCCAGGACGGAGAGGGAGAACTGAACCCCCAGCTTCGATCCCCACATGATGCCCGCAATCAGCGCGACAAAACCGGCAACGGACCAGACAATGACCCAGATCGTATTCAAGGGAATTCCCACAGAAAGAGCCGCCTGGTGATCATCCGCCACCGCGCGCAACGCCCGACCGATGCGGGTATAATGGAAAAACAGTGCCAGAACTGCCACTAGAATGCTGGCCACAACGGCGGCGAACATATCGGCTTCCTGGATCATTGCCTCACCCATAAAGACAGCATCATTGGGGATTCCGATATCCAGTGGTTTGACGTTTGATCCCCAGATCAATTCACCGAAGCCTTCCAGAAATATACCGATCCCGATTGTCGCCATGAAAAGGGAAATATGGGGCTGATTCACCAATGGGCGCAGCACAACCCGTTCAATGGCGAAGGCCAGAATGATCATCACCCCGACGGTCATCAGGAAAGACAACCAAGCGGGAACACCCAGATCGATGAAGCCCACAAAGTTAAGCGCGGCGAACAGCACCATGACGCCCTGGGCGAAATTGAAAACGCTGGAGGCCTTGAAGATCAGGACAAATCCTAATGCGACCAGGGAATACATCACCCCGGCCATCAGGCCGCTGATCAGCACTTCCAGAAAGAACCAAATCTCGAAAGGGTCGATGCCCAGAATATTTGCGAATGCCTCAATCATACCGATCCCCCTCGCATCAGTCGTGCGCCACGCCCAGATAGGCGTCGATAACTGCCTGATTGCCCCGGACCTCATCGGGGGTTCCATCTGCCAACAGCGACCCATAGTCCAGAACCACAACCCGGTCCGACAGGTCCATGACGACGCCCATATCGTGTTCGATCAGCGCGATGGTCGTGCCAAAGTGATCGTTCACATCGATGATGAAACGGGACATGTCCTCTTTTTCTTCGACATTCATTCCGGCCATTGGCTCATCCAACAGCAACAGTGTTGGCTCGGCTGCCAGGGCGCGGCCCAATTCAACCCGCTTTTGCAGGCCATAAGGCAGGCGCCCGACGGGTGTCTTGCGGATCGATTGGATCTCCAGGAAGTCGATAATGTCTTCGACAAATTCCCGGTGCTCAATTTCCTCAGACCGGCCGCGTCCGATGTAAAACGCCTGTTCCAGCAGGCTTGCCTTCTGCTTCAGAATGCGCCCGGTCATAATGTTGTCCAGGGTCGTCATCCCCTTGAACAGGGCAATGTTCTGGAATGTGCGGGCGATACCATTGGATGCGGCATCATAGGGACGCATCGGGCTGTAGGTTTTACCCTGATACCAGATCGATCCTTCCTGCGGCTGATAAAAACCGTTGATGCAGTTCAGCATGGAGGATTTACCGGCCCCGTTCGGCCCGATGATAGAACGAACCTCACCCTTGCGAATGTCAAAGGATACGCCGTTGATCGCCTTCACCCCGCCAAAGCGCAGCGTGATGTTCTCGACCTTCAAAAGGACGTCCCCGATACGTGATTGGTGCGCAAGCACGCTGCGCGATGGGCCGGAATTGGTTTCTTGCGCTAGGCTATCACTCACCCTGTCATCTCCTTTTGGCACGTCGCTTACTCTGCGGCCACTTTTGTTGAGGTATGGCTGGGTGGGGTCTGTGTCGCCTCATAAATATCGACGGTGGCCTCCAGCATTCCCTTGCGCCCATCCTCGAACGTGATCTCGCTTTTGATCGATCCTGTCTTGGCCGACGGGTCATATAGGGCATCAATCAAGGACGCGTATTTCTCTGCAATGAAGCTGCGACGGACCTTGCTGGTGCGGGTCAGTTCTCCGTCATCGGCATCCAGCATCTTGGGCAGCAACAGAAAGCGCGTGATCTGAGAGCCCGCGACCATCTCTTCCTGTGCCAAGTCCCGGTTGACCTGTTCCACATGGCCTTTGATAATGTCATAGACCTCACGGCGAGAAGACAAATCCTGGAAAGAAGCATAAGAGAGGTTGTTTCGCTCTGCCCAACTGCCGACGGCTTCCAGGTCGATATTGATGAAACAGGCGCAGTAGTCCCGACCATTCCCAAAGGCGACGACTTCCTTGATATTGGGGAAGAATTTCAGCTTGTTTTCGATGTATTTCGGCGCAAACAATGTCCCGTTGTTCAGCTTTCCGACATCCTTGGCGCGGTCGATGATCTTCAGGTGGCCGCGATCATCCATGAACCCAGCATCGCCGGTATGGACCCAGCCATCAGCCGTTTTGGTTTCCTTCGTTGCGGCCTCATTCTTGAAGTATTCAACAAAAACGCCCGGACTGCGAAACAGCACTTCGCCATTATCGGCTATGCGCAGTTCGACTTCTGGCGCGGGTGTGCCGACAGTGTCATCATAAATCTCTCCATTGGGCTGAATGGTTACGAAAACCGCAGCCTCAGTGGAGCCATAAAGCTGTTTCAGGTTGATACCGATGGAGCGATAGAAAGAAAAGATATCCGGGCCAATCGCTTCGCCGGCTGTATAGCCGACCCGGACCCGGCTGAATCCCAGGACATTTTTCAATGGCCCATAGACTAGAACCCCGCCCAGTGCATACAGAAACCGGTCCCACAGCCCGACCGTGTGACCATCCAGGATCTTTACACCCACGCGCCGGGCGTGATCCATAAAGTAATTGAAGACCTTACGTTTGATCGCACTGGCGTCTTCCATGCGGATCATCACGGTGGTCAGGATGTTCTCAAAAATCCGAGGCGGCGCGAAGAAATAGCTGGGCCCAAGTTCCCGAAGGTCGGTTAACACCGTATCGCTGCTTTCCGGACAGGCAACGCAGAATCCGCAAATATAGGCCTGTCCGTAGCTGAATATGTGATCCCCAATCCAGGCGATTGGCAGATAGGCTAGGCTTTGATCGGTTGATTTTAACCCTTCGAACCGCGCCCCGTTATAGGCTGCGCGCATCACATTGCGATAGCTCAGCAGCACCCCCTTCGGGTTCCCGGTCGTGCCCGATGTATAGGGGATGATGGAGATATCGTTGGTGGTTCCCTGGTCAATTTCGTCGTCAATTAGCAATGAATTCTTTGCCAGAGCCAAATCACCTAAAGCCAGTGTGTCCCGGTAGGAGTGCAGGAAGGTTTCGGTATAGTCCCGAATTCCGCGTTCTTCGTCATAGACGATGGTTTCCAGCTTCGGCAGGCGATCTTTGATGATCAGCAGCTTATCCACCTGTTCCTGGTCCTCGACGACGGCGAAACGGACTTCGGCATGTTCCAGGGGAAACAGAATTTCTTCAGCGACGGAGTCCTGATAGATCGGGACTGGAACTGCGCCCAGGCACTGGGCCATACAAATGGTCCAATACATGCGCGGGCGGTTATCCCCAATGATCGCAATCTTATCACCGCGCTGGACGCCTAGCTCTTTCATCCCTGCGGCGTAGCGATAGATTTCTTCCTTGACCTGTGACCACGTCCAGGATTGCCAAATGCCGAAACTTTTCTCGCGCATGCTGGGTTGGTCACCCAATCGCACGGCGTTATAACGCAGCAGTTTTGGAAAGGTGTCATAGACATCAATGTCCGGCATATCCGGCGCCGGCGGCAATGGTGCAGCCGTATAGGTTTTCGACCCGGTTAACACCCGTCGTATCCTCCCTTGTTCCCTGCTAGCGCCGTTCTGTTTGATCTCTTTGGATCCGGTCGCTCACTCAACGCAAAACATTCTAATTGTTTTAATCAAAACTGAAAGCGATAGATTGCGTAAGTTCTTCGCTTTAACAGAGCACAGATAAAACTCCATACGCTTGCGTATGGTTTGTAGCGAAGGTATTATTGTTCGTCAAGCGTGCAGAATTTTGAAATTTTTGGTCTTGGTTTATTGTTGCACCGCAACATTAATACCGAATGTCAATCTTGATTGAGCGGGAATGGATGGCGGCTTCAAGAGAAATGAAACGTCCGACGAAAGAGTCTCGGTTGCGTAAGGAAGACTGGGTACGGGCGGCCTATAGCACTCTTTCGGATAGTGGTTGGAAGTCCCTGAACGTCGAAGCCCTGGCAAAACGGCTTGGCGTTACCAAGGGCAGTTTTTATTGGCATTTTAAGGATCGCAACGATCTATTGGATGAGATTCTGCTGCGCTGGCATGATCAATTGGTGATCACACGGGCGGAAGCGAATGGCGGCTCGCCCGCCGATAAAATCCGGTTCATGCTGGATATTGTCGCAACTTCCAAGCGTCCGGGCCGCGGGGGTTCATTGGAACTGGCCATGCGCATTTGGGCGCGTCAGGATCCGAAAGTAGCAACCGTTGTTGAGTCTGTTGACCAGCAAAGGCTGTCCTATACGGCGGACCTGTTCCAGCAGGCGGGATTTGACCCGGCGGAAGCCAATGCCCGCGCTTTGCTGCTCTTTTCCTATATTTTCGCCCAGGGCTTGCTCAGTTTTGCAGGCAACACGGCTGTGATGGAGCGCCTGCATACCCAATGCCGCGCCTTGATCGAGGGGCATTAGGACAATTGTGTGTTTCTAACTATTAATTTTAAATTGTTCTATGATACCCTTTGAGCGTGGGGTCTTGGGTATGCTGGCCATTGGGCAAGGCGTTTGGGGATGGGATGACAGAAAACAGAATCTGGCGGGTCATTCAAAAATCTCAGAAGATTGAGCTGTTCACATTAAGGCTGGTGCTTATCTGGGGTGTGGGGCTGTGGCTGATTAATGCCTCGCCGTTCGGATTGTCTGATACTCTGGACGAAGAAACGCAAGAGATTATCGTTTCAATCGCCGCGCCGTATTTCCCCCCGGATGGGCGGGAGAAAGATCATGAATCTGCCGTCGTTGTGGAAATCACAGATGAAACCTTAAAGGCCCTTCGGGTGAATCAATGCCTGGAAGCCTGTACGCGCCTGTGTGAAATTAAAACGTCAGAGTCAGAGGCGGTTTGCCGCCCGCAATGCGCCAGCCGGGGAAAGCAAATGGCGCAAGAAGCCTGCGTTGGCGACCTGCAGGCCTTGTCGCAACAGGGGGGATCTTTTTCGCAAAATGATCAGATGATCCGGTTCCCGGTCGATAACCCCACCGAAGTATGGCCGATTGCGTACAGCATCCATGACTATCTGATTGCCAAGCTGGTTGAACTGGAACCGGCCGCAATTATGGTGGACATAACCTATGGCGCGCCCCGACGATGGGACCTAAGCCTGGACACTTTTGGTCAGCGTGTGCATAAGGCACAGGCCGTGCAATTGGCCGAGTTTGATAAGACAACGCCGATTTACTTTGCGGCCGCAGAGGAAAGATGGACCGGCGAAGAAACGGCGCTTGATCGTATGAAAACGGATCAAGATGGTTCCCAATTCAATTATATCCATCAGTCGGTTACGCGGTGGGAACCGAATGAACGATGGTATCCGATGCTGGTCGGGCCGGGCGGTTCGTATTTATCACCAGCATCACAGATTTATCGGGATTTGTGCATGCCTGAGCCTGGGAAGGCCTTATCTGATTCCAAAGCATGCGGCCGGTTTGCCGATGAAGCCGCCAGAGCCGCTGCCCGCCAGGATTTGCTGAACCCGGATGATTTACAGAAAAGCATGTTGATCCGCTGGCCGTATGGCTATGCACCCCTTCAAAAATTTGTGCAAAGCACGGATAACTGCGGTTCCTATGCTGCAGAACCGAAATCAATATTGGGCATCAATTATCAGAAGCTCATCCAATCGGTGAGCATCGCTGGGGGCATGCTGCATCATTCCCTGTTCGAAAGTGGTGAAAAGAGCCCGATCCAGGAATGTCGACCAATCCCGACAATTCGTGCTGAGCGGTTGCTGCCAACTGCCTCAAGAGGGATTGGTGAGGTTTTTGAAATGGTGGAAGGCCGTGTGGTTTTCCTGGGCGCTTACATCAAGGCCTATCCCGATATTGTCGATACGACATTGTATGACAGGCTGCCGGGGGTCGCACTGCATGCCGTCGCCTATAGAAACCTGTCCGCCTATGGTACCGATTACTTCAAGCACGGAAATGTGCTGACACATGTGCTGGAAGGGCTGTTGTGGTTTTTCATTGCCCTTTTCGCAACTGTTCGGATCGGTGTCTATGAAGCCTTTGATCGAGGGGAAATACCGCTTCAAGTCCATAAAAACACCCGGACCTGGCTAAATTATGCAATTTTTATCGTCGCCATGATGGGTGTGTTAAGTGCATTCATTTTATGGGGCGTGAAAATTGCGCCGGTTGATTTCCTGTCTTTGGCGGCATTAAGCGGGATTTTGCCGCTTGCCGAGAGCATCCTCCTCGCGCGACCGGTCATGTGGTTTTTCGGCGGTTTGTTTTCCGTGGTGGTCGCCATGATGATTGGCACCCGGTACATTGCGCATGGCTGGTTCCGGTTAAAGATTCTGTTCAGAAAACATTTTCCCAGCAACATGAAGAAATTCTAGTGCAATCGCCCAGGCACATCTGTTCTCGTATTTTTAACCCAAACACGGTTGCGTTTTAAAAAGCTTAACCCTACTCTCTATTCATCGAATGGTTGCACCGTTTGGAGGCAGAACGATGACACTGGATACCGTAGAAGTCCAAAACACGATTACAGGCGATAAGCCGGGCCCGAATCGCATTTTTGGCGGTTTTCAAAGGGGGGTGATGATCGCCTTGTTCGCTGCCCTGATCCTGTTTCAGGGTCATCCCTTTCAGGCCCGCCCGGCTTTCGCCCAGGAACAGGTAAGCGTCATTACAATCAAAGATTTCAGGCGGGATTCGGTGCCGGCGGTGAAGGATGGTGAGGCGAAATCGGAAAAGCTTTCTAAAGATACATTTGATTTGCCGTTCACTTTTCTTGAGCAAGATCAGAAAGATGGACTCTATCCCGTCAAAGGCAAAGACGGCAGCCTGTATTATGTGAAACCCCGATATGCCGTGTTGGAACGTGGCGTGTGCGATCTCGCGGCGGTGGATGTTTCGGGATTAAGAAATTACTCAACATCTGGGGCGAAACCACCCTGCTGAAGAGTTTGCTGTGGGGGCGCGTCTGATGACGAACAGCAGGCATATTTTTGATAGGGGTAAACTTGGGGGAGGCGATGATGCGGTACAATTTTCAACGACTGGCATTTTCTTTAATACTGGCAGGGTTCCTGGCAGCCTGTAACACGACCAATGGCTCTGGTGAGGGATCGATGTCTTCCGCGATGCAGGGCGTTACCGACAGCGTGGCAGGGCTGTTCGGGGATACCGCAGATCCAGAAATCCACCCCATGGTACTGGTGCAATCCCGTCAACGCGACATTGATGTGGATGAGGTTGAAAATGCTGAGGCGCTGATGGATGCATCTGCCCCGTGTGATACGACCAAAAAATCTTTGCGGTCCGACTTTACACTGGGCCAGCAGGAACTTCGTGAAACCGAATATGGGATTTGGCCGGTTCAAAAGGCGACAGACTATGCCAATCAGATTTTGGATCGCATTGTTGCCTGCTCGCCTTTCGATCCAGTTCCTGCGACTGTTGTGATCGTTCCAAAGGCCGGGCGGGATGCCAGGGTCTATCGGGATGGTCTGATTGAAATATCGGTGGAAAGCTTTGATGGCTCTCCCCAGGCCGTCGATATCCTGGCTTTCACAATTGCCCATGAATACAGCCATATCCTGCTGAAGCATTATGAACGGGGGCAGGCAACGCAAAAGCGGAACCGGATTTTCCGTACCGCGCTGGAAGCGGCCTTTCTTGCAGATGATGTATTGAACAATAATGGTGCTGATGCTCAGGCAGCCTCCAAATTGAAGACGCCGATGATGGTCAACCGCACGATGGATGTGTTGTTCGAATATTCATGGGGTCGTCAGGATGAACACGAAGCAGATATGGTCGGTCTTCATTTGGCCACCCGGGCGGGATTCGAAGGGTATGCCGGGGCAAGTGGATTTCTGGATAAGTTAAAGGACCAGCCGACAATTGAAAGCCGTGTGCTGGCCCTGGCTCAGGACAAAGAACGCATCGCCGGTGACCTAGTCAAAGGGGGTGTCAGCGGCGGCAAGGATGGAATCATGGATGCCCTTAAAGGTGTCGGTGGCGATATGGCGCAAAGCCTGGCGAAGAGTCTGGAAGAATCCCATCCCAGCCCGGATGCGCGTAAAGACATGCTATTGGACCATTCGGAATTCGTTAAGTATGACGACTTCGAAGAAGTTCGATTGGAACTGGGCCTGGATCAGCAATTTCCATTGCCTGATTACAAAAAAGTCGTTGCCGACCGCGAATTGCAGGCCGCTTTGAAGGCATTCGCGGCAGCACAAGAAGTTCATGATGCTTTAGGCTCCGTTGGATCGTTGAGTGAATTGAGCGATGGTGAGACGGTCGATACTCTCCTGGCGAAGGCAAAGGTCGGTGTCTCCGGCGCGTCCTGGTTGGAAAACAATGCCTTCGGTCGCATCGCCTTTTCGTCGCTGCGGCAAATGCAGGGCAAGAACGATCTGGCGATTATTGGGTTCGAACGCTATGCCCTGAAACAGGAAGGCGCGCCCTTGCGCATTTATGAGGGGCTGATGGACCGTCAGATTCAGGCAAAGGATAATAAGGCCGCGACCAAGACCCTTGCTGCGGCAGAAGCAGAGTTTGGGTCGGATAATGACATATTGTATCCGATGCGAATAAAGCTGGCCCATGCCAAAGGGGAGGATACACAAGGGCTTCTGGCAGGGTGCAGGCTGGTATCTGATCCCCGCATCGCGCGGATGTGCCGGTTCTGGCAACAAGGCGGCATCCCGCAATCCTGACCCCAGCGGCGCGGCGCGGCTCAAACGGAACAGTCTTTGTCGATCAGGCGATTGTTGTCTAAGGGTGGGTTACAGCAATTGTCATGCAGGCAGTTTGCCATCCAGGGCAAGCGGCATTGGGCCCCCCGTCACCCAGTCCAGCAATTCAACCGTGTGCGTGATGGGGATATCCGTGCCACTGGCAATTTGCTGAATGCATCCGATATTACCCGCTGCAACCAAATCTGGCTTAGTCTTTTCGATATTGCGGACTTTGCGGGCCTTCAGCGTGTCGGCCATTTCCGGCTGCAGCAGGTTATAGGTTCCGGCAGAACCGCAACATAAATGCCCTTCCGCCGGGCTGACGACCTTGAAACCTGCCTGTGTCAGCAGGTCCTTGGGCAGGGCGGTGATCTTTTGGCCATGCTGCATCGAACAGGCGGAGTGATAGGCGACCGTCAAATCCGTGTCGCGGGTGGGGGGCATCAGGGTCAGTGTCGTCAGATATTCGGTGATGTCTTTCGTCAGGGTGGAAACCCGCGCCGCATCTTCCTGCATTACTGGATCAGTGCGGAACATGAAGCCATAGTCCTTCACCGTCGTGCCACAGCCCGACGCATTAATGACAATGGCATCCAGCCCGTCGCCATCCATTTCCCGCGCCCAGGCTTTGATATTGGCGGCGGCCTGTTGATGGCTGGTATCGGTATCGCCCATATGATGCACCAGCGCGCCACAACAGCCAGCCCCTTGGGCAACGACAACCTCAATGCCATGGCGGGTCAGCAGGCGGATCGTCGCCTCATTGATTTGTGGCTGCAAAACCTGCTGCGCACAGCCGGTCAGCATCGCCACGCGGCCCTTGCGCGGACCTTCTGCGGGGATCACTTGCGGTACATCCCAGGGCGATGGTTTAGGGATAGAGGCCGGTGCCATGCGGAACATTGCGCCGATCGGACCCGGCAGCCCTTTCAACAGAGGCTTGCCCAGCCAGGCCCCGATCAGGGCCAGCCGAAACACACGCGGGCGCGGAAGAACAAAGCTTAAAATGCGCCGAAGCCATTTATCCTGAAACGGTCGGTTATAGGTCTCATGGATTTTCGCCCGCGCAATATCCACCAGATGCATATAATGCACCCCCGACGGGCAGGTCGTCATGCAGCTCAGACAGCTCAGGCAGCGATCAATATGCTTCACCAGAGAGGAAGAGGCAGGCTTGTCCCCTTCCAACATATCCTTGATTTGATAAATCCGCCCGCGCGGGCTGTCCAACTCGTCCCCCAGCGTCACATAGGTCGGACAGGTCGCCGTACAGAACCCGCAATGCACACATTTCCGCAAAATATCATTCGCCGCCGCGACGTCTGGATCTTCAAGCTGAGCAATTGAGAATGTTGTTTGCATAGTGAGATCTCACAGCCCTTCTGTCATGCGGCCGGGGTTCAGGACGCGGTTGGGGTCGAAGCTGTCTTTCAGGCGTTGGGACAGGGCGGCAAGGGGGCCGGGTTGGGGCTGGAAGACGGGGATGGCGTTGCGCAAGCCTGCGGGGCCGCGGATCAGGGTGGCATGCCCGCCACCCGCCTGAGCAATGGCGTCGCGAATGGGTTCATACGCACCCTGTTTAGGGGATTGCGTGGCGAGCCAGATCAAACCCCCGGCGGCGTCCAGATAGGCCTCCACCTCTTTCAAATGGGACAGGGCTGACAGGATGCCGGGCGCGGCGGTTGGGGCGACGGACAGCTTCCAGACCACGCGATCATCGTCGCAGAAGGGGGTGACATTGCGCACGTCCCGCCAGAAGGTCTTGGAATTGTGGCTGTGCAGTTCCTCCGTCTCGCCAAACGGGGCCAATAGGGCGCGCAGCTTTTGACAGCGATAGTTGACGGAGGGGCCAAAGCCTTCGACCCTGAGGGCGGCGATGTCACATCCGGCCTTCCCAACATAGTCAATCTGGGACCGTGCGGCGATGCTGGCGGGCAGCCAGGCCGCGCCGGACACTTCAAAGGGGCCGTTCAATCCAGCCGCCAGCGCCTTCACCCCTTGAGCCGCATCAACATTGCCCACCAGGATGGTTCGGGCCTTCTGTCCCACCGGCAGGATCTTGACGGTCAGTCGGGTCATCGCCGCCAGCGTGCCATAGGAGCCACAGAGTAGCTTGCTTAAGTCATAACCAGTGACATTCTTCATCACCCGTCCGCCGGATTTGACCGCCATGCCTCGACCGGAAACGGCGTCAAAGCCCAGAAAGTGATCCCGCGCCGCGCCATCCTTGATGCGGCGCGGCCCTGCCAGATTACAGGCAATGACGCCCCCGATGGTACCGGAAGATCCCGCCTTTAACAGAGCGGAAAGGTCTGGTGGCTCAAAGGCCAGTTGCTGATTGTTGTCGTCCAGTAAGGCTTCAATCTCCGCCAAAGGTGTGGCGGGGCCTGCACCCAATACCAGTTCCTCTGGCTCATAGAGATGCACACCAGAAAAGGCGGAAAGATCCAGCGTATGGGCGGCCTGAACCGGACGCCCCAATCCCCGTTTGGTGCCACTGCCAATGACTTCCAGTGGCAGCTGTTCAGAATTTGCCCAGCCGATCACATCAATCAACTGCGCTTCCGTTTCAGGGCGGAAGGTTTCGGTCATGGGCGGGGTCCTGAGGCTGTGATGGGGATTCGCGGTTGTCCTTCGTCACGCCCGCGCAGGCGTGACTTTAGGGCGGGTGGTCGAGAATAAGCGTGCTGCTCTGGACCCCGGATCAGGTCCGGGGTGACGGTGTTTTGGATTGTGAAGATGTCGTCACGCCCGCGCAGGCGTGACTTTAGGGCGGGTGGTCGAGAATAAGCGTGCTGCTCTGGACCCCGGATCAGGTCCGGGGTGACGGTGGATCGGGGGGTATCGATGCCGTCATTCCCGCGCAGGCGTGACTTTAGGGCGGGTGGTCGAGAATGAGCGTGCTGCTCTGGACCCCGGATCAGGTCCGGGGTGACGGTGTTTTGGATTGTAAAGATGTCGTCACGCCCGCGCAGGCGTGACTTTAGGGCGGGTGGTCGAGAATAAGCGTGCTGCTCTGGACCCTGGATCAGGTCCGGGGTGACGGTGTTTTGGATTGTGAAGATGTCGTCATTCCCGCGCAGGCGTGACTTTAGGGCGGGTGGTCGAGAATGAGCGTGCTGCTCTGGACCCCGGATCAGGTCCGGGGTGACGGTGTTTTGGATTGTAAAGATGTCGTCATTCCCGCGCAGGCGGGAATCCAGGGGTGCATGGCACGATTTTGCCGGTTGCACTGCGCCTTGCATGCAGTCCGGGGTGGCGCGGCACTCGCGATTGGTAAAATGCGGTTCCATCTGATCAGAACCGGGGAATGTCGGGGAAGGGCAATTGGCCTTTGTGAATATGCATCCGGCCCAGTTCCGCACAGCGATGGAGTTGCGGGAACACCTTGCCGGGATTCAGCAATCCGTCCGGGTCAAAGGCGCATTTGACGCGCATTTGTTGCTTCAAATCGTCTTCGGTGAACATGGTCGGCATCAGGTCGCGCTTTTCAACGCCCACGCCGTGTTCGCCGGTCAGGACACCGCCAACCTTTACACACAGTTTTAGAATATCGGAGCCAAAATCCTCCGCCTTCTCCAATTCGCCGGGATTGTTGGCGTCATACATGATCAGGGGGTGCAGATTGCCATCGCCCGCATGGAAGACATTGGCAACGCCCAAGCCATAATGCTTGGACATCTTTGTCATCTCGCTCAACACATGGGGCAGTTGGTTGCGGGGGATCGTGCCATCCATGCAGTAATAATCGGGAGAGAGCCGCCCAACAGCCGGGAAGGCCGCCTTGCGCCCGGCCCAGAACATGGCGCGTTCTTCCTCGCTTTGAGAAATGCGCAGGCTGGATGCCCCCAGATTTTCGGCGATCTGGCGGACTTCCTCGATCAGGTGATTGACCTCTGCCTCCGGGCCATCTAATTCGACGATCAGCAGCGCCTCGCAATCGGCTGGATAGCCTGCATGGATGAAATCCTCCGCCGCTGTGATGGCGGGGCGATCCATCATTTCCATGCCGCCGGGAATGATGCCGCTGGCGATCACCTGGGCGACGCAATTACCCCCCGCCTCGCTGGACGGGAAGCCGATCAGCAGGGCCCGCTGGGTCTCCGGCTTGGGCAACAGGCGCACGGTGACTTCTGTGACCACACCCAACAGACCTTCGGACCCGATCATCAGACCCAGCAGGTCATAGCCTTCCGCATCCAGATGCTTGCCCCCAATGCGCAGAATCTCCCCGTCAATGGTGACCATTTCCACGCCCAGAACATTGTTGGTGGTCAGGCCATATTTCAGCGAATGCACCCCGCCGGAATTCTCCGCGACATTCCCGCCGATCGTGCAGGCGATCTGGCTGGACGGGTCCGGGGCATAATAGAAGCCATCTTCCTCTACCGCCTTGGTGATCGCCAGATTGGTGACGCCGGGCTGAACCCGGGCGCAGCGATTGTCGTAATCGACCTCCAGCACTTTATTGAACTTTCCCATACCCAGCAGGATACCATCTTCCAGCGGCAATGCCCCACCAGACAGGCTGGTGCCAGCCCCGCGCGGTACGACTTTAACACCGTGTTCTTTACAGTATTTCAGGACATTGGCGACCTGATCGACGGTCTGTGGCAGGACCACAATCAGGGGCAGGGCACGGTAAGCGGTCAGGCCGTCGCTTTCATAGGCACGGCGTTCATCCTCGTCCACAATGACGCCTTCACCCGGCACAAGAGCGCGCAGATCATCGGCAATGGTCAGCCGTCGCTCAATGACAGCAGCATCCGGATCAGGCATTTTCATCGCGTGGTCTCCTTTAATCTGCGTTTCTTATAATTGGTATTACCAATTTGGTAAACCTTTCTTGCGCCTTGTCAGTTGTCCCGCAGTAAGCCTCGATAGGTATTTTGCAGGGTTGTGCGCACCCCATGCCAGGCATTGTCGCGCCACATGGCATCAGACGGGTAGGATTGGGGCAGTTCATTTGGCCCGCGCGTTGCCCCGCCCAGCCGTCGTGTCAGTGAATAAGTGCCAATCTCCAGGACCACATTTGTGACCTGGGCCTTGGGCAATAAGCCGCCCAGCCCCCCGCCACAAGGTGCCGTGCCTGCGCCAATCGCTTCGCTGGTCTGGGCGACATTCAGGGTGAACCAGCTTTCCGCCCGGGATCGACCGGCAGATTCCGGCGGGTCGCAGGATACGATTTCATGCGCGCCATACAGTCCCGGTCCTGTGCGGGGGTCGATCACACAAACCTGTCTGGCATTTTCAAACTGAGTTGCAGCGATAGCGCGTAGCACAGACCCATCCCAGGCGGGCGGTTTCATGGATGCCAGTGTCTGTCCGGCCAATTTGTTCCAGTCGACGCCCTGTTCTGCCTGAAAGGCGGCGAAGCGTTCTTCGGCAGCGGCCAGGACACTATCGGACCAATCAGGCGCAGGTTTATTGGCCGATATCACATCATCTTCGGCAAAATAAGGCCAGATCGGGCCAGCAGGATTGGCGGCATGGACCAGGGCCAGGGCAACTTCCCTAGGCAGGTCTTGCAAGCCGCCTTCGGTCAATACGCCCAGTATCGCCCCGCATCCCAACAGCCCCGCCGCCCCACCCGCAGCGCTGCACAGAACGGCGACACGGCTGGCATCAGGCGATCCCATGCGGGCCACATCACACGTTAAAGCCTTGGCACCTGTGTGGTCGTCTCTGGCGGGATAGGATGTGATGCGCAACCCGATCCGATCACAGGCGGTCAGGAACCGGTCTCGTGCGCGGTCGATATCGTCACTGAAACAGGAAACAGAGTCTGCCATGCGCCTCCCGGCATTACATATATTTACACTGGAAGACATAGATTGAACGCTGTGATGGGTCAGCGCAAGAAGGGGGCATGGTTGCCCTGACTGGCTGTTGACCCCATACTTAAGCACCAGGGCTATCCTTCTGATGGTATTTCTATGGGGAGAGTTGCAATGGGCATATATTCTAAACGCATCCCGATGGCGCTGGTCGCTGCATTTGCGATGATTGTTCTGTCCATGCCCGGCCTTGCGGATCAGCAAGACAAACGTCTGGATTCCCTGTTTGATATCCTGCACTCCGCACCTCTGAACAGTCAGGAAGCCTATATCGCGCAACAGGGCATCTGGGTCCTTTGGGTTCAGGCACCAACCGCCAGCGGGCGTGTCCTGATGCGTCAGGGGACACAGCAGATGTCCCAGGGCGATATGGACCAGGCGATCAAGACATTCTCTGCCTTAATCGCCCTGGAACCAGATTTTGCAGAAGCCTGGAACAAGCGGGCCACAATTTATTTCATGCAGGGAAATTATTCGGATTCTCTGGCCGATATTTATGAGACGCTGGAACGCGAACCGCGTCATTTCGGGGCGAAATCCGGGTTGGGTCTGATTTTAGATGCAATGGAGGAACCCGAGGCGGCCCTTCAGGCCTTTCATGAGGCACTGGAGATTAATCCGCATATGGACCAGATCCGGGAACGCGTCGAACAACTGAAGAAGCAGATACAGGGGCGTCAGCTTTGATCTGTGTTCGTTACGCCGAAGTCTCTTTCGGGGTTTTGAAGTCGGTCAAGGTTGCACAATGAGGCGACAGGGCGGGCCAGGGCGCATCCCCCAGGTCCAGTACTGCTAAGGCGGCGGTTGGGAACTTTTCGGTCATGGCGTCCAGATTTTCAGGATTGTTGGCTGTTTTACACAGGGACAGACTGATATCCTGCATAATTGGATTATGGCCGATCACCATGACGCGGCCTACCCCCGCAGGCACACGGCGCAAGCGGTCGATCAATTCTATGGTTTCCTGCATTTTATAGACGCAATCTTCCATCAGAATACGACATTCCCCTTTCAGGTGGGGCAGGATCAGACCCAATGTCTCACGGGTGCGACGGCTGGTTGAACACAGGATGAAATCGGGGGATATGCCGGAATCCCGCATCACGGCGCCCATTTTATTGGCTGCCTTTATGCCACGATTTGCCAGCGGTCGATCAAAGTCACCCAATGTGCTGTCGCTCCAACTGGATTTTGCATGGCGAAAAACATACAGGACCGGCATTCTTTCGGGTTCCTTTCCCTCATATTCTAACCGCGCGAGAGCTATCACGCTTCCCCATGCAGGCTCAAGCAAAAGGCGCAGAATTCAGGGGCTTGTAACCAGTTTGAAACAAAAATCACCGTGACACGGTCATATGTATTGGGTATCGACAAGGGCTTGATAGAGTCTGGCCATACCAAAGACGGAGGTTGCGGTGAGCATGACAGAGAATGATGGCGCACTGATGAACGAGTCCGCATCTCAGGATCAAAACGCCGTTGCCGTGGCCAAGACCACACCGACAAGCCCGGAAGAGTGGGGCGCAGAACGTTTTATTAACCGGGAATTGTCATGGTTGGCCTTCAATACGCGCGTTCTGGAGGAAGCCAGTAATATCCACCATCCCTTGCTCGAGCGCCTGCGCTTTCTGTCGATATCGGCAAGTAATCTGGATGAATTTTACATGGTGCGTGTCGCTGGCTTGAAAGGCCAGCTTGGGGCGGGGATCAGCACCCCCAGCCAGGAAGGCAATACGCCCTCTGAACAATTACGACTGATCGCAGATGAGGCGGGCTCCCTGATGCGCCTTCAGCAAAAGATCTGGGAAGAATTACAGGTCGAATTGCGCAAGGTCAGTGTGACGCTTCTGGCCCAGGATGAGTTAACAGCGCGGGAAAAAAGCTGGCTGGATGGCTGGTTCCTGGAACAGATTTTCCCGGCCCTGACACCGTTGGCCGTTGATCCGGCGCATCCCTTTCCCTTTATCCCCAATAAAGGGCTGGTTCTGGCGCTGGAATTGACCCGCGCGGAAGACGATAAGACAATGAATGGCCTGTTGCCGGTTCCCAGCAACCTGGACCGTTTCGTGCGTTTGCCCGGCCAGAAGGCCCGTTTCCTGCTGTTGGAAGATGTGTTCAGGATTTACATGGATCGCCTTTTCCCGGGCTTCAAGATCATTGGTCAGGGCATGTTCCGCGTCATTCGCGACAGTGATGTCGAAGTAGATGAAGAAGCGGAAGATTTGGTGCGCACGTTTGAAAGCATGCTGCGCCGCCGCCGCCGGGGCAGTGTCATCCGTCTGACAATTGACGCCAGCATGCCAGAAGACCTGCGCGATTTTGTTGTCGGCAAGCTGGGCGCAGACAGCGAGGATGTGTTCCCGCTGGATGGTATTCTGGGCATGCCCGATGTCAGTCAGATGATCGTATCAGATCGCCAGGATTTGTTGTTTGATGCTTTCAACATTCGTTTCCCGGAACGTATCCGTGATTTCGGTGGTGATTGTTTCGCCGCTATCCGGGCCAAGGATATCATTGTCCATCACCCCTATGAGAGCTTTGACGTCGTGGTGCAGTTCCTGCGCCAGGCGGCCCAAGATCCGGCCGTGGTCGCGATCAAGCAGACCCTGTATCGTACCTCGAAGGATTCCCCCATTATCGCGGCGTTGAGCGAGGCTGCGGAAGCGGGTAAATCCGTCACGGCCTTGGTCGAATTGAAAGCCCGCTTTGACGAGGCCGCTAATATCCGTTGGGCGCGGGATCTGGAACGCTCTGGCGTGCAGGTCGTTTATGGTTTCGTAGACCTTAAGACCCATGCGAAAGTCTCCATGGCGGTCCGTCGTGAGGGGAGTGGCCTTCGCTCTTACGTGCATTTCGGGACCGGTAACTATCATCCGATCACGGCAAAAATTTATACGGATCTGAGCTATTTCACCTGTGATCCGGCGCTGGCCAGGGATGCGGCGCGGGTGTTTAACTTCATGACCGGCTATGCCACGCCAGAGGCGCTGGAGCGTCTGGCAATTGCCCCGATCACGCTTCGCCATCGCGTGTTAAGCTCCATTCGGGATGAAATTGAGCATGTGAAGGCCGGCCGCCCTGGCCAGATCTGGTTGAAGGTCAACAATCTGGTGGATGGCGAGATTATCGATACCTTGTATGAGGCGTCCTGCGCTGGGGTTGAAATTGATCTGGTGGTGCGGGGCATATGCTGTCTGCGGCCCGGCGTGAAGGGGCTTAGCGAACATATCCGCGTAAAGAGCATCGTTGGGCGTTTCCTGGAACACAGCCGTATCTTCTGTTTCGGGGCGGGAAATGGTCTGCCTTCGCTGGATGCAAAGGTCTATATCACGTCGGCAGATTTGATGCCGCGAAACCTGGATCGTCGTGTCGAATCATTGGTGCCAATTGAAAATGTGACCGTGAAGCGTCAGATCCTGGAGCAGGTTATGTATGCCAATCTGAATGACGAGGCGCAAAGCTGGCATATGGACTCTGATGCGCGTTATCACCGCATAGAGCCGGTGGGCGAAGGCTTTAACTGCCATGTTTTCTTTATGACCAATCCCAGTCTTTCCGGGCGGGGTAAGGCGATCAAGAAGGCCGGAAAGATGGCACTTTCAACAAAACTGGCTAAGAATTCGGGTCCGAAAAAGGCGGCGCGGAAAACTCCGGCGGCCAAATCCAGCAAGAGCGGTTGACGCGACCGCCTCGATACACGATTTTCACGCGCGCACGCAGTGTGACCATTGCGGTGAAGCGAATACTGTTTGAAAGTCTTGTTTGGGAAGGATTCTCATGGCCGAAAAACGGACCATGTCGACTGCCAGCCCCCCGACCGCAGTGGTCGATATTGGCTCGAACTCAACGCGTTTGGTGGTCTATGACACCTCTGATCGTTCCCCCATCGCTATTTTTAATGAAAAGCTGCTCTGCGGCCTTGGGCGCGGATTGGATGCGACGGGCCAGTTAAGCGAAGAAGGTATAGAGCAAGCGCTGGGCGCGTTGCCCCGTTTCATCCGCATTGCCCAGGAAATGGGGGTACAGCGGATTGATATGCTGGCCACGGCGGCGACGCGGGATGCCACCAATGGCGCGGAATTTGTGCGGCGCGCCAGCCAGATCAGCGGCCAGGAAATTCGCGTGCTGTCCGGGGAAGAAGAAGCCCGACTGAGTGGGCTTGGTGTTTTATCCGGTACGCCGGACGCTGATGGCATGATGGGCGATCTGGGCGGGGGCAGTGTGGAACTGGTCGAGCTGAAGGATGGTCAGACCGGACCCCAGGCGACCCTGCCGCTGGGACCCTTGCGTTTGGACCCCAAGATCGTGGCGAAACCATCCAAAGCGCGGGAAGATCTGGATCGATATTTCAGCACCATTGATTGGTTGCCACGCATCAAGGGGCGCAGCTTTTATCTGGTCGGCGGGGCCTGGCGCAATCTTGCCCGGCTGCATATGGACCATATCAATTATCCGCTCCATATCATCCATCATTATCGGATTCCCGCTGCTCAAGCCTTGGAATTGGCAGATGTCGTATCACGGCAATCGCCTGGCGCGTTGCAGCGCGTGCCCGGTGTATCCAAGCGGCGCGTGGATACGCTGCCTTATGCAGCGATGTTGTTACACCGCCTGATGGTGGCCGGGGCACCCAAGGATATTGTGTTTTCCGCTAATGGTTTGCGGGAAGGCTGTCTGTATGACCATTTAAGTCAGGAAGAGCGCAAGCTGGATCCGCTGCTGGAGTCCTGTGCCCGATATGCAGATCATGAGCTTCCCAATTCCGCTGTTACGGGGGATGACCTGTTTCGGTGGATGACACCACTGTTTCCAAACGAGACCCCGGCGGATCGTCGTTTGCGTCATGCGGCCTGTATCCTGTCGGATATTGCCAAGCGAGAACATCCTGATTATCGCGCTGAACATGCCCTTATCCGGGTCAAACGATTGCCTGTCGTTGGCGTGGATCATCACGAGCGGGTATTTCTGGCCCTGGCGGTTTCATCGCGCCATGCGCAAATTGATGACGAACACAATGGGATGAAAATCGTTCGACACCTGATCAACCCCGATCGGATTGACGTTGCCCGTGCGATAGGTCTGTCCATCCGGTTGGCCTATACGCTGACCGGTGGGATTTCATCGGTCCTGGAGCGGATCAACATGGTTCGGACAGAGACCACCCTGACGCTTCAGATGCCAGCAGATCTGGCATTTTTGGCAGGAGAGGCGGTAGAGCGCCGCTTTGTCACTTTAGGTAAAGCACTGAACCTGAATACAGTGATTGATCGCTTCGGGGCATAGGTCCGGGACGGACTGAACCTGTTTTAACCGCGTGCGATTTCTTTACGCGGAAACAGGCTGCGAATGGCCGACGGGATCAGGTATCCAAAGAAAAAGCCAAAAAAGGCATGGGCCAGACCGCTGATCGACAGCGGGACTGCCGGGCCGAAATTCTTTGCGGTATTCAGGGCGATATCGGGTTCCAGATGGAAGACCATCTCTACCGCCAACATATACCAGGAAACGTCTTGCAGGCGGGCTTCAATCTCCATCAGGCGTTCCTGACGGGCCAGCGTAGCCAGCATCGCCTGGCCTTCGCCCTGTATGACACTGTCTGAGTTATCATAGAATCGGCGAATGTAATCATATCGCCCCAGCCCGGCATCCTGGGCCCGCGTATCCATTGCTTCGATCTGCTGGTTGACCTCGTCCAGAGCGCCGCCAACGCGCTGTAAATACTGATCATGAAAGGCGGGTAACTGAGAACCAAGCGCCGCACAAAGCAACGCAAAGGCAAGATGTAGGCTTCGCAGCATGCCGTCTTCTCCAATCGCCCGGAATTACAGATCAGTCGGGGTGATGCAGTATAACCCGACTTGCCCATTCATTGGCAATCTGCGACTGGATTTCATTCTGCTCAGTTTGAAACTTAAATCTTCAGTTCCAGGTTTTGTGCCAGAAAGCCCTTTGTGCGGTCCCAGGCGCTTGCGGCATCTTCCTGATCATATCGGCTGCTGGTCGGGTTGGCGAAGGCATGGTCGGCCTCGTACCAATAAACCGTCAGGCTTTTCCCTGCCTTGCCCATCTGTTCAATGAATCCATTGACCATCGCGGCATTGATAAAGTTATCCTTGGTCGCAAAATGGCCCAGCACAGGTCCGTTGAGTGCGGCCAATTCCTCCGCACTTTGAGTAACGCGCCCATAATAGATGACTGTGGCGTCAATCGGTGTCGCCAGGGATGTGTTCAACGACCAGCCCCCGCCAAAGCACCAGCCACAGCTACCAACCTTACCCGTTGAATCCTTATGCCCGCGCAGCCAGTCGGTCCATAATGTGCATGTTTCAATTGCTGTCTGGGGGTCCGCGCCAACAGCAGCGGTTTGTGCTTTGGCTTCTTCTGGTGTGGTCGCCACCTTGCCGTCCATCAGGTCAATGGCCAATGCGATATACCCCTGGGCAGCGAAATCTGCTGCAACCGCCTTGATCTGATCATTCAGGCCCCACCATTCGTGGATCAGCACGACCGCCGGGGCGGGCAATGTGGCGGGCATTGCCAATGCGGCTGCGACCGTCTTGCCGCTGGGCAGCGTGGATTCAACCTGTTGCACCGTATCAGCCGCCGCCCGCACCAGGGCCGGATTTGCCAGCACGGTTGCCAGCGGAAGGGTGGTCAGGCCCATGCCCAGACCTTTGATCACATCGCGTCGTGCCAACATCACTGATGTCTCCCTTTATCGTGTCCCGAACATTCTATCACCTGCATCCCCTAATCCTGGGAGAATATAGGCGTGATCATTTAGCTTTTCATCCAGGGCCGCTGTATAAATTGCCACACTGGGATGGGCCTTTTGCATGACCTTTACGCCTTCCGGGACAGCTACCAGCGCTAAGAAGCGGATATTCTGTTCTTCAACGCCGCGATCAATCAGCATCTTCACCGCCTGTACCGCGGAATTCCCGGTTGCCAGCATTGGGTCACACAGGATGAACAACCGCCCACCCGGCTCTGGTATGTTAACATAGTATTCTTTGGGATGCTTGGTCTCTTCATCGCGAAACAGGCCGATATGACCGACCCGAGCCGACGGCATCAACTCAATCAACCCATCGGCCATTCCCAGGCCCGCCCGCAGGATCGGCACGATGGCAGGTTTCCGCCCGGCCAGGACCGGCGCGCGCATCGCCTGCATCGGTGTTTTTATATCGACCTTTGTCAGGGGCACATTGCGGGTGATTTCATATCCCATTAACAGCGATATTTCTTTCAGCAACGTACGGAACAGATTGGTCGGGGTGTCCACCTTTCGCAGCCAGGTCAATTTATGCTGGACCAGGGGATGATCGACGATGTGCAGATTGGGAAAATCTTTATGGGCTTGCATAGGGCGCGCGATCCTGTGGGGTCGTGATGTCGAACTTAAAGCGTTGGCGTCACGATAAGGGGGTGGAGGATTTCAGACAATGATCGATATCGCTGATGTTATGCGATAAACTCTATAGTGTGGAATACGCTGGTAGAATTTACAGAATCAGTGATTCTATAGGTCGCACCTCCATAGAGGGCGCATTTTTCAAGGACCGCCCGCATGAGTGACGAAAAAGATCGCGGCTCAGCGACGGCAAACTCAAATGCCGCCGCGAATGCCGCTACCAATTCTGTAAAGGTTGCCCGTTTTCCGGGCGGGGATCGTCGTGCGGAAGTGACGGTGCCTGAAGATGTTCAGCGTTTGTCGGATCAGGCGCGCCGTCGCACGCGATGGGCTGGACTTGTCGCCGCTTTATTGACGGCCTTCTGGATGGGGGCGGCTGGGACATATCTACAGGGGCTGGGCGGGTTGAGCCTGATCGATGTTTTATTGCCCCATGAAGTGGGTGCCATTGCGACCGGCCTGGCTTTTCCGCTGATCCTGATCTGGATTTTCGCTTTGTATTTCCGTCGGTCCGAAGAGGTGCGCCTGCACACCGAAACGCTGCGCCGCCAATTGGAATTGTTGACCTATCCGGCGGAAGAGAGCGAAGCCCGAGTACGCCGTGTTTCCGATATGTTGCGCAAACAGGCCGATCAATTGACTCAGGCGGGGGATGTTGCTGTCGCAAATCTGACGGAACTGGCGGATTCTCTCAGGGAAACCACAAGTGTTCTGGAAAGTGCAGCCCATCGCGCCGAAGACCGCGCGGGCGATATGCGCAAGGGCCTGTCGGGTCAGGCGGACCGCCTTGAAAGCGTGGCGGAACGGTTGGAGCGGCACCGCCGTGATATTGATGCCTCTGTTACCGATCAGACTGAAGCGCTGATGCGGGCTGCAGAATCGGTGCTGGAAACCACCGATTCAGTAACCGCATCCTTGAAGATTCAAGCGTCAGACACGGTTTCTGCATCGGAACGGGCGGCATCGGAAATTCGTGAAATAGGTGGATTGTTTCAAAGCTATACCGATCAACTGGATCATGCCGCGTCTGAGGCGCAAAAGCGCAGCATCTCCGCCCGGGATACACTGGATGGCAGCATTCAGGCTTTAACCGATGCATCTGATAATGCGCGCGACAGCGCGTCTGCGATCGCCCGCAATCTGAAGGAAGAAGTGGATCGCGTTGGTCAGCGGTTGAAAGAAGCCTATGACCACCAGACAGCGGCCATGAATGGCTTTTCGGAACGCAGCGAGTCTCGCATTTCCAGATTGGCGGAAATTCTGACAAAGCAAGGGGCCCTGTTGGAAGAAGCTGTCACCCAGTCCCTGGGGCGATTGGAAGCGGGCATGACCGACAGCTTGAACCGTGCGACAGATCAGGTCGATGGAATTGCCGATACGGCGGATGCCACGGCGGCAGGCTTTGGCGTGCAACTGACTGCTGCATTGGACCAAAGCCGCGAAAGCCTGAACCAGGCCTTGGCCCGCAGCGGCGATCAGGTGGAAGAAATCACCCTGGCCTTGCGCCAGCAATCCGATGATCTGGCAAAATCCGCCGATGGCCTGACCACCCATTCTGAGGCGGTGAAACAGACAGTCGCCCGGGAGGTGGAGGAATTCCGTCTGTTGTCTGAAAGCCTGGCGCAACAAGCCGCCGCTGTGAACGGGGAAACGGATCGCCAGCGCAAGGGTCTGGCGGCGACGTCCGAACAGGCAACCGAACAATTGCGCGCCATGGGCCAGGCGCTGCGGGAACAGGCCAGCGAAATTGCCAAGGCCAGCGATTTGGCTGCCAGCCGCGCCGAGTCCATTCGCGCCTCTTTGCGTCAGCAGACTATGGAACTGACCGGGGCTTCGGAAAGTTCCGCCCTACAGGCACGGGAAATTGAAAGCCTTTTGGCCCAGCGTGTCCTGGCGATTAAGGAAGCCATGGCGGAAGGTATGACCAATTTGGACGAGACCTTCGATCCTGCCATTGCGCAGACGCGCAGCATGGTGGAAATGCTGAAAAAGCAGAGCCTGGCGCTTCGGGAAGCCGCCGATTGGTCTGCTGGACATGCTCAATCTCTGGGAGAAGTGCTGACCCAGAACAGCGCGGCCCTGCGGGAAGCGGCGGATCGGGCCACCGGGCAGATTCGCGAAATTCGCCACGGATTACAGCATGAAACGGCGGAATTGGATCGTGTAACGGATAAGGCCGCCGGTGATGCCATCGCCATTCGCGAACGTCTTGCGGCGGATGCAGAGGCTTTGCGCGCCCTTGCGCTGCAATTGGCCGAACAGCATCAGGCGATGGAGAATATGGCGGAAAGTCAGGCCGCGACGCTTGTTGATGCGTCCCGCGACGCGGTGGAGAAAGGCGGCGCTGTGGATGAAGCCCTGCGCGCCCGGGTGCAGGAAATGTCTGCCATTACCGATGAGGTTTCCCGCCGCCTGAGCGATGCGGGCGGGTTGTTCCGCAATGAGACTGGTGAAATGCGCAAGGCGACCCAGACGGCGCTGACCTTGCTGGAAGAAGTTGGCAGTCGGTTCCACAATCAGGCCGAACAGGTCACCACCGCCTCTATGCAGGCGGGCATGCAGATTTCCGACAATCGCGAAGGGTTGAAGCGTCAGGCGGAAGCCCTGGGCGCGGCAGCGGAAAGTGCGTCTCGGTCATTGCAATTGATTTCGGACGCTTTCGCCCAGCAGGCGGAAGGGGTTGAGGAACGCACGGAAATCACGGCGGAACGGGTGCGCAGCCTGATTGAGATGCTGCGGACGCAATCTGGCGATATTGCCGCCGCGGGCGATCTGGCGAACCAGCAACTGGCCCTGATCGGGCGCACATTGGGCGATCAGGTATCCTCGCTGGAGCGCGCGGCGGGGGCGTCCAAGGGGCAGTTGAAAGATTTGGTCGAAACATTGTCGGAACGCACCGAACAGATGATGCAATCTGTCGATGCCTCCGAAGTTCGCTCCAACCGGGCGGCGGAGAAATTCCAAAGCCAGATCGAGCGCCTGACAGAGGCGTCCAAGCGTGCGGAAGAACAGGCGGAACAAATCCGAGTTCAGGAAGATGAGCAGCGGCGTGACCTGTTCCTGAAAACCGCGCGCTATATCGTGGAAGAGTTGAATTCCATTTCTATCGACCTGACCCGTGTGTTGCAGGGGGAAGTGCCAGAGGCGGATTGGCGACGCTATGTGAAGGGCGACCGCACCGTCTTCACCAGAACCCTGTTGCGCACGCGCCAGGCCTCTATCGTGAAAACCGTATCGGATAAAATTCGCCATGACCCCGATGCGCGCAAATATGTGCTGCGATACATTGAACAGTTTGACCGATTGCTGATCGATTCCGAAGCAACCGATCCAGAACACCTGATCCACTCGACCTTCGTAACCTCTGATGTCGGCAAGCTGTACATCCTGCTGTGTCGTGCGACTGGGCGAGAGGAATAGGCACCACACTAAACCTTAAAAATTTGCGTTTCGCTTCCCATATCAGGGGCAGAGCGCAATTCGGCTTCGGCAGCCTGAATACCGGATATCCCTTAAGGGAGCCTTGCCAGGTCCGGGATGTCGGGGTAACGAATTGGACCGAATTCATAAGGCCATAATGATGGCCCGTAGTTTTTCACAGATAAGGGGTGGACCCGATGAATCAGATTAAAACCGCAGGCCTGAGCCTGAAAGATCCCAGCCTGTTGCGCCAGCAAGGCTATATCAATGGCGAATGGCTGGATGCCGACAGCGGTGAGACAATCGATGTCACCAATCCTGCGACCGGTGAAGTCGTTGCGACCGTGCCGAAAATGGGTGCGGCGGAAACCCGTCGTGCGATCGAAGCCGCCAATGAAGCCTGGCCCGCCTGGCGCGAGAAACTGGCGAAAGAGCGTGCTGCGATCCTGCGCCGCTGGTACGAGCTGATGCATGAAAATGCCGATGACCTGGCATTGATCATGACCAGCGAACAGGGCAAACCGCTGGCGGAAGCCAAAGGTGAAGTGGCCTATGGCGCATCCTTCCTGGAATGGTTCGCCGAAGAAGCCAAACGCATGTATGGCGATGTCATCCCCCAGCATCAGGCGGATAAGCGCATCGTCACCATCAAACAGCCGATTGGTGTCACCGCCTTTATCACCCCCTGGAACTTCCCCATTGCGATGATCACCCGCAAGGCTGGGCCTGCGCTGGCTGCTGGCTGTACGGCGGTTGCAAAGCCTGCCTCTCAAACGCCTTTGTCAGCCCTGGCACTGGCGGTTCTGGCGGAACGCGCTGGTGTGCCCAAGGGCGTGCTGTCGGTTGTGACCGGATCGGCAAGCCAGATCGGGGGGGAAATGACCGCTAACCCGATCGTGCGCAAATTGTCCTTTACCGGCTCGACGGAAATTGGTCGTGTCCTGATCAAGGATTGCGCCGATACGGTCAAGAAGGTCTCCATGGAATTGGGCGGCAACGCGCCCTTCATCGTGTTTGACGATGCCGATATCGATGCCGCCGTTGAAGGCGCGATTGTGTGTAAGTTCCGCAATGCGGGCCAGACTTGCGTCTGTGCGAACCGGATTTACGTGCAGGATGGCGTCTATGACGAATTCTCCAAGAAACTGGCAGCCAAGGTCGCCGAAATGAAAATCGGCAATGGTGTCGATGATGGCGTCATCATCGGTCCGCTGATCGATATGAAGGCCGTGGAGAAAGTGGAAGAACACCTGAAAGATGCGACCGGTAAGGGGGCGTCGATCCTGACCGGCGGTCATCGCCACAGCCTGGGTGGTTCCTTCTATGAACCGACAGTTCTTGCGGATGTGACTCAGGACATGATGGTGTCCAAGGACGAAACCTTTGGTCCGTTGGCCCCGCTGTTCCGGTTCAAGGAAGAATCAGAAGTCATCGCCATGGCCAATGACACGGAATTCGGCCTGGCCTCCTATTTCTATGCCCGGGATATCGGCCGTGTCTGGCGTGTTTCAGAAGCCCTGGAATACGGCATGGTCGCCCTGAACACCGGCATCCTGTCCACGGAAGTGGCCCCGTTCGGTGGTGTGAAACAGTCCGGTCTGGGGCGCGAGGGATCGAAATACGGTCTCGATGAATTCTGCGAGATCAAATACATTCTGATGGGCGGCGTCTGATCCCCCATAGCTTGAGCATTCGCCCCCCGCTCTCCTTACAAGAGCGGGGGGTATTTTTTAGATACACCGTCCGCCGTCGACTTCCATGCAAACGCCGGTAACAAGGGCCGCGTCATCAGAACACAGATAAACCGCTGCGCCCGCGATATCCTGTGCGGTGGACAGGCGGCCCATCGGAATGCTGGCCTTGAAGGCAGCGCGTTTCTCTGGCGTGTCCTGACCCATGAAGCGTTTCAGCAGCGGGGTTTCCCCGGCGACGGGATTGATTGCGTTCACGCGGATCTGTTCCGCAGCCAATTCGATTGCCATGGAACGAGTGATGCCGATGGCGGCAGATTTTGAACTGTTGTACCAGACCAGACCAGGGCGCGGCCGAATGCCAGCCGTAGAGGCGATATTCAGAAACTGCCCACCCCCTTGTTTGCGAAACACAGGCACCGCCGCCTGGGCGGAAAGATACAGGGATTTCACATTCACCGCATAGACGCGGTCAAATTCTGCTTCGTCAACGTCCAGCATCGGCTGATTCAGGTGGGTATAGCCCGCATTGTTTACGACGATGTCTAGTCGCCCGAATTGTGCGATCGTGCCATCGACCAGGGATTTCCAGTCTACAGCGGATGTGACGTCGGCCCTTAAAAAATGGGCGGCATCGCCGATATCCTCCGCGATGGTCCGGCCAGCATCCTCGGTAATATCGGCAACGATGACTTTGGCCCCTTCAGCTGCAAACCGGCGGGCGATGCCCTCCCCAAAGCCAGATGCGGCCCCGGTAACGATGGCGACCTTGTTGTTCAGGCGCATTTCTTTCTCCCTTAAAGACGATTATTTGCATTTTGCAATTCTAACTAACCACGTCTACTATCGCAGAGCTATGGGAGTGGCGACAAGCATGTCTGGGCACGAAATGATCTAAGAATCGGGTCTTGGGTGTCGATGCGTGTTCGGTGGGGAGTAGATTACAATGCTTTCGGGACGGCAGGTTCTGCTGATTGAAGATAATGATCGACTGGCGGAACTTTATGAGGCGCATCTTTCGGACGAAAGCGCCGTTGTTCATCGGACGTCTAACGGAACAAAGGGATTGGCGCTGGCTAATCAGTTGCAACCCTCTGTTATCCTGCTGGATATTCAATTGCCCGATATCGATGGGTTCGAGGTTCTGCGTCGTTTGAAACGTGCCGGGAATTTAAGTCCGATTGTGGTCATAACTTCTCATGGATCTGTAAATTGGGCCGTCGAAGCAATGCGGTTGGGGGCTTATGATTTCCTGGTGAAGCCCTTTGACAGCCAACGGCTTCTGGTCACTGTGAAGAATGCGATTGAGCATCATGAACTGGCGGAGATCGTGCAGTCCGTGACACGCCCAATCACCGATGGGTTTCACGAATTTGTTGGCAATTCCAGCCCGATGCAGACGGTGTATCGAACCATCGTGGCCGCCGCCGCCTCAAAGGCGAGTGTATTTGTCACGGGTGAATCCGGAACAGGCAAAGAGTTGTGCGCTCATGCCATCCATGCGGAAAGCCCCAGACGGAAAGAACCTTTCATTCCGCTGAATTGCGGGGCCATTCCGCGCGAATTGATGGAGGCAGAGATATTCGGTCATCGCAAAGGCGCGTTCACCGGGGCGATTACGGATCGGGCCGGGGCGGCAGATCTGGCCGATGGCGGGACCCTGTTCCTGGATGAGATCGGTGAGATGGATATGGACCTGCAGACCAAATTGCTGCGCTTCATTCAAACCGGGACCTATACGCGCATCGGGGAAAGCGCAGAACGTCAAGGCAATGTGCGGTTTGTTTGTGCCACTAATCGAGAGCCACTGGAGGCAATTCGACAGGGACATTTGCGCGAGGATCTGTTCTATCGATTGAATGTCATCCCCATCCGCATGCCGCCTTTGCGGGATCGTGTTGAAGACATTGAGCCAATAAGCCTGCGTTTTCTGAATCATTTTTCCGAGGAGGAAGGGAAACGCTTCACATGTTTTGATCCAGCGGCTTTGCGCAAGATGCAGGATTACCAATGGCCCGGAAATGTTCGAGAGTTACAGAATATCGTGCGTAATGTGGTCGTTCTGAATGATGGGGATGTGGTCACCGGGCCGATGATTGCAGCTGCCTTGAATACGGGTTTGGCCCAATCAATGCCCGTTGCGTATGAAACTGCCAAGACCACCGTTGTTCAGGACAACGATGCCCCGAATGCGCGTCGCGATGGTACCATTCGTCCCTTGTATCAGGTGGAACGAGACGCCATTGAAGCAGCGATAGATCAGTGCGATGGCAATATCCCGCAGGCCGCTGTGGCGCTGGGGGTCGCCCCTTCGACGCTGTATCGCAAGATTCAGTCCTGGAAAGATGTGTCCTAAAAGCATCATGCGCTCGCATGAGCTTAGACAAAACAAGCATCATGCGCTCGCATGAGCTTTAATAATATACACAAGCATCATGCGCTCGCATGAGCTTAGACAAAACAAGCATCATGCGCTCGCATGAGCTTTACATCTGCTTGCGGAGCCGCATGGCGAAGAATCCATCCATGCCGCCTTTGTCATCCCACAGACCGGGATGACTGCGCATCCAGCCGTCTTGTGTGACGGCTTCTGGAATTTCTGGCACTTCTTCAGGGCGAATAGGATCTGCAATCAAGCCGGGAACGCTTAATGCGTGCCGGTACAGGGCCGGTCCTTCTGCCTGTTGCAGCGAACAGGTCGCGACCACCAGGCAGCCTCCGGGGGCTAGCATCTCTGCGGCCGCTGTGATCAAACGCTTTTGCAGGGCGGCCAATTTGGCGATGTCGGCGGGGCCCCTGCGTTGCGCAATTTCCGGATGGCGGCGCAGGGTTCCTGTGGCGCTGCAGGGGGCATCCAACAAAATTGCGGCAACCGGTTCGGGCGGGCGGTATTGAACCGCATCCGCCGTCACGATTTCTGCCGTCATGCCCAATCGGGTCAGGTTTTCCGACAGCCGGTTCAAACGCGGCTTGGATCTGTCCACCGCTGTAACCGTGGCACCCGCTGCAATCAACTGTGCGGTCTTTCCCCCAGGGGCGGCGCACAGGTCCAGGACATGCAGGCCAGCGACATCGCCCAACAGGCGTGCGGGCAGGGTTGCGGCGACATCCTGCACCCACCAGGCCCCCTCAGCAAAGCCTGGCAATTGGGTGACATCCGCGCTGTCCGCCAGGCGCAGGCTGGTCTGTGTCAGCTTTTGTGCGCCCAGAACATCAACCCAATGGTCTATATCGGTTTTGACGGTCAGGTCGGTTGCAGGCTCGATCCAATGGCCGCGGGCAATGGCGCGGGTGGTTTCTTCGCCATATTGCGCGATCCAGTCCTGCCACAGCCAGCCTGGCGTGTTCAGGCGCTCTGCATCCTGCACCGCCAGCAGGTCAGCCCCGTCGCGGGTGGCGCGGCGCAACACGGCATTAATCAGGCCCGCCATGGAATCCAACCGCTCCAGTTTTGCCAGGGTCACGGCGGCATCCACCGCTGCATGGGCAGGCGTCTTCAGGAACAGCAAATGGGCGATACCAATGCGCAGAATATTCAGTGCCCGTTGTGCCCGCCCCACCGGGGGGCGTTCCATATAGCCGCTGATCAGGGAATCGATCTGGCCCATATGTCGCAGGACGGTCAGCACGGTCAGGCGGGCAAATCCGCGATCACGGGGTTCAAGGTCGCGCATGGACACGGATTCGGCGATGGCTTCTTCCAGGGTTCGGCCGCGCTCCAACACGGCTTCTAACAGCGCCATGCTGGCGCGGCGGGCGGGCAGGCCGTCGCTCATTCTTCATCCTCTATGGCTTGCATGTCGTCATCGCTGAGACCGAAATGATGTCCGATCTCATGCACCAGCACGTGGCGCACCAGATTGTTCAGGTCTTCGCCTGTTTTCTGGCAAAAGTCCAGCATTGGCAATCGATAGAGGAAAATCATATCGATGTCTGGGTGAGGGTCCATCACCGATTTGGACGCCATATCCACCCCGTGATACAATCCCAGCAGATCATAGGGCGAGGCAAGGTCCAGGGCCTCAAGGGTTTCGGCATCGGGCAGATCTTGCACCCGGAAGACAATATCCCCCAGATACTGGCGGAATTCTTCTGGAAGCTCATTCAGATGGCGTTGGGCGATCTCTTCAATTGCATCCAGGCTGATCATATGTTTGTTCATGGTTATGATATACGGATGCGGCACCGATAGCGCGAGAGGGAGAGAGCATTTATGATAAAAAAACTGAGTCTTGAAGAACGCGAAGCGCTTCTGTCGGAGTTGACGGATTGGACGTTAGCGAATGATCGGGACGCGATCACCCGGTCGTTCAAATTCAAGTCCTTCAATCAGGCATTCGGCTTTATGACCCGTGTTGCGATGCAGGCGGAGAAGCTGGATCACCATCCGGAATGGTTCAATGTCTACAACCGGGTGGATGTCACCCTGACCACCCATGACTGCGATGGCCTGTCGGAGCGCGATTCAAAGCTGGCACGCTTCATGGACAAGGCCGCCGCGTCGATGGGGTGATGGCAATCACCAAGTACACTCACCCTGAGGAGCAAAGCGTCTCGAAGGGTGAGCCCTCTGGAAGCGCCAAACGTGCCGCGCATCCTTCGAGACGGCGCGGTGCGCCTCCTCAGGATGAGTGGGCGCAGAGGTATTGTCATTAGGCGCGATGGTGGCGTCAGTTCCCCAGAATGCCAGGCAGGCGCAGGCCGTTTTCCTTAGCGCAATCAATGGCGATATCGTATCCGGCATCGGCGTGACGCATGACGCCGGTGGCGGGATCGTTCCACAATACGCGGTCAATGCGCCGGGCAGCGTCTTCACTGCCATCACAGCAGATGACCATGCCGGAATGCTGACTGAACCCCATGCCAACACCGCCGCCATGATGTAGGGACACCCAGGTCGCGCCGGACGCACAGTTCAGCAGCGCATTCAGCAAGGGCCAGTCGGAAACGGCGTCTGAGCCATCCTTCATGGATTCAGTTTCCCGGTTCGGGCTGGCGACAGATCCACTGTCCAGATGATCGCGACCGATCACAACCGGTGCCTTCAACTCGCCAGAAGCAACCATTTCATTGAAGGCAAGACCCAGACGGTGGCGCTGGCCCAGGCCGACCCAGCAAATGCGAGCGGGAAGGCCCTGGAAGGAGATACGCTCGCGCGCCATATCCAGCCATTGATGCAGATGGGCGTCATCCGGGATCAGTTCTTTTACCTTCTGATCGGTCTTGTAGATGTCTTCCGGATCCCCGGACAACGCGACCCAGCGGAAGGGACCGACCCCGCGACAGAACAATGGGCGGATATAGGCTGGCACAAAGCCTGGGAAGTCGAAGGCGTTCTTCAGGCCCTCATCCTTTGCAACCTGACGGATATTATTGCCGTAATCCAGCGTTGGAACACCAGCGGCATGGAATTTCAGCATCGCTTCTACATGGATGCGCATGGATGCGCGGGCGGCTTTTTCCACGGCGGCAGGATCGCTTTCGCGCTTTTCCTTCCATTGCGCCATCGTCCAGCCCTGCGGCAGATAGCCGTTGATGGGATCATGGGCGGAGGTCTGGTCTGTGACAATATCTGGACGGATGCCCCGGTTTGCCAGTTCCGTGAAGACATCAGCGGCATTGCCCAACAGGCCAACCGATTTTGCCTCCCCAGCCTTGGTCCAGCGGTCGATCATCTCCAGCGCTTCATCAATCGTATCGGCGCGTTCATCGACATAGCGGGTACGCAGGCGGAAATCGATGGAATCTGGATTGCATTCCACCGCCAGACAACAGGCCCCTGCCATCACGGCGGCCAATGGTTGTGCGCCGCCCATGCCCCCCAGGCCACCGGTCAAAACCCATTTACCAGTCAGATTGCCATCATAATGCTGACGTCCCGCCTCAGCGAAGGTTTCATAGGTGCCCTGCACAATGCCCTGTGTTCCAATGTAAATCCAGGACCCGGCGGTCATCTGCCCGTACATCATCAGACCGACCTTATCCAGCTTGTTGAAATGCTCCCAGGTCGCCCAATGGGGCACCAGATTGGAATTGGCGATCAACACGCGCGGCGCATCCTTATGGGTGCGGAAGACACCAACAGGCTTGCCGGACTGAACCAGCAGGGTTTCTTCCTCCCCCAATGTTTTCAGGGTTGCGGTGATGGAATCAAAATCAGCCCAGGTGCGGGCCGCCCGACCAATACCGCCATAGACGACCAGTTCATTGGGGTTTTCTGCAACATCCGGGTCCAGATTGTTCATCAGCATGCGATAGGGGGCTTCGGTCATCCAGGACTTACAGGATAACTCCGATCCATGGGGCGCGCGGATCGTGCGGATGTTGTGGCGGGGATTTGATTTCACATCAGACATGGTCGGTCCTCTTAAGAAAGCGTTTCGGTCAGGAGCGGAAAGATATCACGACCGGCGGCACGGACCGGCGCGCCAGATCGCACAAGCTCGGCTGCCTTTATTAAGTCTGGCGACATGTATCGGTCCTCGCCCAATGTCGGCACAACGGCGCGGATGCTCTCCATGACGGCTGTCAGGCGGGGGCTGGTCGTCAAAGGCGCGCGAAACTCAACGCCCTGTGCTGCCATCAGCAATTCGATGCCAACGATCTGTTCCAGATTGCGGTTCATATCGATCAACCGGCGTGCCCCATGACAGGCCATGGAAACATGGTCTTCCTGATTGGCGCTGGTCGGCGTTGAATCGGTGGAGGTCGGGTTGGCCCGTTGTTTGTTTTCGGAATAAAGTGCCGCTGCGGTGACTTCCGCAATCATAAAGCCGGAATTGACGCCAGGGTCTGGGGTCAGGAAGGGTGGCAGGCCAAAGTTCAGGGCCGGGTCAACCAGCATGGCAATCCGTCTTTCGGTGATGGAGCCAACTTCCGCAATGACCAGGGCCAATTGATCTGCTGCAAAGGCAACGGGTTCTGCATGGAAATTCCCGCCAGAGACAATGCCCGCCCCATCGCTGAGGATCAGCGGGTTGTCGGTCACCGCATTGGCCTCAATCGTCAGTGTACGCGTACAGGCTCGTAACAGGTCCAGGCACGCGCCCATGACTTGTGGCTGACAGCGAATGCAATACGGATCCTGGACCCGTTCATCATCGATCACATGGCTGTCGCGGATGGCGCTGCCATCCATCAACTGTCGCAGGGTATGGGCGGAATCAATCTGCCCATGATGCCCGCGCAAGGTATGAATCTCTGGATGAAACGGCGCGCTGGACCCCATTGCAGCATCGGTGGACAAGGCTCCAGAGGCCAGCGCTGCACGGAAGGAGCGATGGGCATCAAACAAGCCAGCCAAGGCCAGGGCGGTTGAAACCTGTGTCCCGTTGATCAGCGCCAGACCTTCTTTCGGACCCAGCTCCGTTGCGGTCAGGCCAGCCTTTTGCAGGGCGGCGCCCCCTGGCATGCGCTCCCCTTGATAGACCGCTTCCCCTTCGCCAATCATCACGGCACTCATATGCGCCAGGGGGGCCAGATCGCCGCTGGCCCCGACGGAGCCCTGACCTGGGATTACAGGCGTGACGCCAGCGCGCAGCATATCCTGCAACAGGGTGATCAGTTCCCACCGCACCCCGGATGCCCCGCGTCCCAAAGAGATCAACTTCAGGGACATGATCAGGCGTACAATTGGCTCTGCCAGGGGTTCCCCCACGCCGCTGGCATGGGACAGGATCAGATTGCGCTGCAGCCGTTTTGTATCAGCGGGCGCGATGCGCTTCTGGGCCAGTTTTCCGAAACCCGTATTGACGCCATAGACCGGGTCCTTGCCGTTGGCCGCAGCCATCACAATGTCGGACGCCGCCTGAACCTTTGCCTGACAGGACGGGTCCAGTTCTACCGAAATGCCGTCACGATAGATTTTGCGCAGTGTGCCAATCCCGACCTTTCCAGGCATCAGCGTCAGCGGGCTTGCAGATTGGGTCATGCGTCATCTCCATAAAAGCGACGGATTAAAGGATTGTAACCTTGGCGGTAGGCCAGTTCTCCGGGACTTTCGACATCCCACAGGGCAATATCTGCTCGCTTGCCCGCTTCTAGCGTGCCGCGATCTTCCAGTTTGCCCAGCGCCAGGGCACCATTGCGGGTTAGGCCAACCAGGGCTTCTTCTGGCGTCATGCGAAACAGGGTGCACGCCATATTCATCGCCAAAAGGGGGGAGAAGAGCGGTGATGACCCTGGATTACAGTCGGTTGCAATCGCAATTGGCACCCCGGCCTCTCGTAATTCTTGCAGCGGCGGCAACTTAGTTTCACGCAGGGTATAGAAGGCCCCGGGTAAGATCACCGCAGCGGTGCCAGCGGCCGCCATGGCCGATACGCCCGCCTGGTCCAGATATTCCAGATGGTCCGCAGACAGTGCCTTGAACCCAGCGGCCAGGGCAGCCCCCCCCAAATTAGACAATTGTTCAGCGTGCAGTTTCACGGGAATGCCCAGCGCCGCCGCCTTTTCAAAAACGCGACTGACCTGAACGGCATCAAAGGCGATATTCTCACAGAAGGCATCGACCGCATCGACCAGCCCCTCCGCATGGGCGGCGGGCAGGATTTCGGTGCAGATCCAATCGATATAGCCATCCGCATTGCCCTTGTATTCCGGGGGAATGGCATGGGCGGCCAGGAAGGTGGTCACGACATCAATCGGGCATTCCAGGCCCAGACGGCGGGCGACCCGCAGCATCTTTAATTCGGTTTCCAGGTCCAGCCCATAACCGGATTTGATTTCAATCGTGCCGGTGCCTTCATCAATGAAGGAATGAATGCGCGGCAGGGCGGCTTCGAATAAGGCTTCTTCGCTGGCAGCACGGGTCGCGGTGACGGTGGACAGGATGCCACCGCCCGCCTTTGCGATTTCGGCATAACTTGCCCCGTTCAGGCGCAGTTCAAATTCTTTCGCCCGGTTCCCGCCATAGACCAGATGGGTATGGCAATCGATCAAAGCGGGGGTGGCGACCGCACCGCCACAGTCTTCATGCTCCCAGCCTTTAAAATCGTCCGGCAGCAAGCCTTTGGGCCCAGCATATAATATCCGCCCGCCCTCCAAGACGATGGCCCCGTCCTCTACCAAGCCATAGGGCGCATTACCTGCGACCATCGTGGCAAGGGTCAGGTTGGTCAGCACAAGGGCGGTGTCGCGGGTCATAGGCGCGGGCTCCTGAAATGGCGGTATGGACTTGCATTAAGTGCTGAAAATTATGTATATGGTTATAAGGTTATTTGTCCAGACATAATTGGAGAGAATTTGATGACTGCGCTGTTTGCCGATTGGGCGCTGTTGCCACAGGGTTGGCGCGCGAATGTGCGGGTACAGATTGATCCCGCCGGGCGCATTGCCTCTGTTTCTACCGGCAGTCATGCGCAAACCGGCGATACGCGCCTTGCCAACCGCCTGCTGATCCCGGCACTCAGCAATCTGCATTCCCATGCATTCCAACGCGCCATGGCCGGGCATGCTGAAAAGAAAGCCAGTGGAGAGGATTCCTTCTGGACCTGGCGGGAGGCGATGTATGGCTTTCTGGGGCAATTGACGCCTGAGGATGTGGAGGCGATTGCGGCCTTCGCCTATATGGAAATGCTGGAAGCTGGATTCTCCGCAATCGGGGAGTTTCACTATTTGCATCACCGCCCTGATGGCGGTTCCTATGATGACCCGGCGGAGATGGCCCAGCGCATCATTGCCGCCGCGCAGACCAGTGGGATCGGCATGTCGTTGCTGCCGGTCCTGTATGCGCAAGGGGGCGTGGATGGTCGCGCCTTGAATGACCGCCAGCGGCGTTTCGGCTGTGATCTGGACCGCTATGCCACGCTTCATGGGGCCATTAAGCTTTCGGCGGCGGATTCTGTCCTGGGTGTTGCGGCCCATAGCCTGCGGGCTGTGCCACCGGCAATGCTGACCCCGCTTGCATCGGATTTTGGCGGGGGACCTGTCCATATCCATATTGCAGAACAAGTCGCCGAAGTCGCAGATGTCCAGGCCGCCTATGGCGCGCGGCCGGTTGCCTGGTTGCTGGACAATGCGGATGTCGATCCCCGCTGGTGTTTGGTCCATGCCACCCATATGCAGCCGGAAGAGACCGTCGCTTTTGCCAAGACTGGCGCGGTGGCAGGCCTGTGCCCGATCACCGAAGGCAATCTGGGGGATGGCATATTCGATGGGCGGTGCTTCCTGGACGCAGGCGGGCGCTATGGCATTGGCAGTGACTCCAATGTCCGAATTGATCTGACGGAGGAATTGCGGGTGCTGGAATACAGCCAACGGTTCCAGGACCGTCACCGAACCGTGATGCGCCGCGACCCTGGTTCTGTTGGTCAGGCCCTGTATCAGGCTGCTGCAGACGGCGGGGCACAGGCCCTTGGGCGGCAGGCGGGTCGCATTGAAGTCGGCGCTTGGGCGGACCTGACCGCACTGGAAGCCGATGAGATACTGCCCTTCGTGCCGGGCCATCAGGAATGGCTGGATCACTATGTCTTTGTCGCTGGTGATCGGGCGGTTCGGACGGTCTGGTCTGCGGGGCGGATGATGGTGCAGGATGGGCGGCATATACACCGCGCGAAAATCGCCCATGCGTTTAAAGAAACCGTTGCCCATTTGATGGAAGGGGGGCGTTGATGCCAGATCCAGCCCCCTATCAGCGGATAAAGGATACGCTGCTGGAACGCGTCCATTCCGGCCTCTGGCAGCCTGGGGATTCAATCCCGGGGGAGCAACAATTGGCGCTGGACTTCAATTGTGCCAGGTCCACCGTGCACCGTGCCCTGCGGGAACTGGCGGAAGAGGGGGTGCTGGAGCGGAAGCGCAAGACAGGGACCCGCGTCGCCTATCCGACCGGGCGCAGTTTGGCGCTGGATATCTCGCTGGTCGAAGATGAGATCAAGGCGACCGGGGCCAGTTATCAATATCAATTGCTGGAACGCAAATTGGCTCCTTTGCCTCCGACCGTCGCAGCGCATTTGAACCGTGCCCCTGGAGAGGAGGCCCTGCATCTGTTGTGCCTGCATTATGCGGATCGTCACCCCTATCAGCTGGAAGATCGCTGGATTGATCCCCAGACTGTTCCAGAAGCCCTGGAAGAAGGCTTCGGTCAGATCGGGCCCAATCCGTGGTTGTTGAGGAACGTTCCCTGGACCGAGGCGGAACATGTGATTTCCGCCGATCTTGCAACCGGAACTGTCGCATCGGCGCTGGGCCTTAAAGAGGGAGAACCCGTTCTGATCGTCGAGCGCCGCACCTGGAACGCCAAGGGCCCGGTCACAACGGTCCGTTTCCACCATCCAGGCCGCACCCACCGCCTGCGCAGCGCGTTTGCGCCCCGTTAGATGATGACCCGCGCTGAAACAACCATAGTCCTTCTTAATGGCCCGGGGAGCGTTGGTAAGAGTTCCATCGCGCGTGCCTTTCAGGCCATCGCTCGGCGTCCCATGTTACATGTCGCGATGGATTCTTTTCTGGATATGATCCCGGAACGCTATTTAGGGCATCCAGAAGGCTTGGTTTTTAAATCGGTATTGAAGGATGGTTACCCTGCTACGGAGATAACGTCTGGGCCGGTTGTTGCCCGTACATTGCATGGAATGCGCGGGGCCGTTGCCGCGCTGGCCTACGCTGGCAATGATTTGGTCGTGGATGACGTTCTGTTGGGCAATGAGATTTCTGAATACAATGAGATTCTCGCCCCTTATCGTTTCCTAAAAGTCGGAATAACAGCGCCGGTAGAGGTTTTAGAACAACGGGAGCGCGATCGTGGTGATCGAGAAATTGGCCTCGCACGAACGCAAGTTGATATCGTCCATAGGGGCATTGAATACGATCTTATGATTGATAGTCAGCAAACTGGCCTTGAAGCTTGCGCTCGCCTTATCTGCGAGAAATTCGATCTTTGATTTATGCCTGTGATCGATGCAGTGCTGACGGTCCAACCTCTTCGAAACGCGCCTTTCGCTTAAAACCTCTTGGATCAGTCGCGCTTTCCTGCGTCGTTAGCTGATAGAAAACATTCGTATTCATATATCATAATAATTGTGGTATTTTAATCTAAGTTGTATTCTTAAAAATAAAAAACCTTAAATAAATTTTGCATTGGGAGGGCGTCATGATTCAATATTTTGCAACCAATCGGCACATGGAGAAACTGGGCCAAGCTGTTGAAAACAGAGATCGCACGCTACGACATAAAATGTCTGAGGGCGGGTACTACTTTGTTGATATGGATATCTACATGGCATTCTACATGGGAACGACGGATTCCTCAGAAATGCCGAGAGGCGCAGCGATTGAGGATTCATCTCAAGTCGTTTTCGATAAGTTCCTGGAAGATCCCAGAATCGGTACGATTGTGGTTTGTGTTCACGGCTTCAATGTCGAGCTCTTTGAGGCGTTTACCTGGTTTCGTATCCTAACGGAGACAATGAAACACAAGCCCGGCCTATCCGAAAAAATCATAACATCAAAAGCTGATTTGGACTGCTTAGTTGATGCCAAAGCGGGCAGTTTGACGGCTTTTATTGGATTTTCCTGGCCCTCGGATGGAAGCGCCCTTAAATATCCGTCCGATCAAAAGGAAGCTATTGGATCAACGGCGGCCTTTGGCGGATTGCTGGCTCGCATTCGAAAAACAGGTAAAAGGCTGAACCTCATATGTCACTCTATGGGGAACTATGTCGCCTGCCACACATTCAAAGATTTAATCAATAAGGTCGTTATTCCCCCGGATGTTGTCGGGGATAAAACGCTTACCCCATTGTTGGAACGAAAAGAACGTGCCCCTGGTGACGGTGTGGAAGATGTTGTGGGCAAGGATTGGTTTGTCGATACATTTGTAATGATCGCACCTGACGTGGAACGACGTCATGTGACGAAGTGCAAGGATCCCGATCAGCATCATGAAACGCTCTATGTGGGGCCTTTTTATTCAGGGCTGCAGCATCTTGTTCGCCGTAAAGTTAATGTTTATTCGCGGTTTGATGGGGCCTTATCAATTTCTAATATTGAGAAAATGCCCAGAGAGGCTGCTCTGTCCGTTGCCGATACAATGAACACTGTCACTTTTGGCTTGTTTAAGTTCCTGGAGAGAAACCCGGACTATCATTGGGAAAAGCGCCTGGGAGAGGCCCCCGCCCCGATGAATGCGGCGCCTGGTTTTTGTTCGCTTAATGCAACGGAGCTAGCCGGAAGAAAGATCGATCACAGCGATCATATCGATGCGCCTGAGATCGCATGGAAAATTGCTGAGGAATTGGGGATTCACTAACCATTTCGTGAACATCTCGGGCCAGACCTTGCCATTAGAGTGAATCGAACGACTTCCGTTCTGGGGAATATGTTTCGATGGAAATCAAGGAGAGGTCTAATGGTGTTAAGTGCTTTGAAACACACGGCTCTAGCCGGTGTCGTGCTTGTCCTGAGTGCCGCGATGGCTCAAGCAAGCACTGTGAAAATCACCCCACTGGGCAGTCATGATGGGGAATTTTGTGTCTTTGACCGGGCGATGATCTTTGAAGATCCGGATGGAACGCGCATTCTGTATGATGCCGGTCGTACTGTTGCCGGGCCGGATGATCCCCGCCTTGGGGCTATTGATGTGATCCTGGTCAGCCATATGCATGGCGATCATGTAGGGGATCGGCATATCCCCTCCGTGAATGCAGGGGAATGCGGCAAGCCCGATGTTTCTGTCGCCTCCGTTCCCAACAGCAACACAATCGATATTGCGCTGAAGACCGGGGCCTTGATTGTGACCGGCAGTGAAATGCCAAAGTTCTTTGGTAACAAGTTGAAAGCGCTGGGCGGTGATCCATCCAAATCCCAACTGGTTCGGTTTGGCGGCTCGCGGACTGTAGGGGGCGTGTCCATCACCACTGTTCCGGCGGTTCATTCCAATGGTATTGCAGGTGCGTTTGTTCATGGCGCGTTGGGGGAGTTGCTGGAACAGGCTGGATTGACAGCCTATGCCGGTCCGCCGACAGGATATGTCCTGACCTTCAGCAACGGCCTGTCGGTCTATCTTTCAGGGGATACCGGGGTGACCGCGGAACAGAAGACTGTTGTCGCGGATCAGTACAAGGCGAAGCTGGTGGTTATGAATATCGGCGACACCTTCACGACAGGACCGACTGAAGCAGCCTATGTAATCAACGATTTGATCAAACCGGCCACCGTCATCCCCTCCCATGCCAATGAACCGGCAACGAAGGATGGGAATGTGATTGCAGGCTCCAAAACAGATATCTTCACTCAGGCCGTCAACGTTCCTGTGCATCTGCCACTCAGTGGCAAGACCATGGCGTTTGATGGCGGCGGCATGTGTACAGAAGGCTGCTAGTGTGGTGCGCGGTTATTTGGGATCGACCAGGACGCTGTTTGCGGCGCTCCGGGCCGCGTCGCCTTCCGCTTGCGATTCCCCGCATCTCTTCGCGAAACGCTCCTAACCGGAGCACCGCAAACAGCGCCTTTGGTCCCTTTACCGGCCCGTCGGACTGCGTCGAGAGCGCTTGACGATGAACCACATCGCCTGCACGCTCTCTTCTAGCCGACAGGCCGGTAAAGAGATCCTGGTGATTCCAAATAATCGCGCACCACACTAGCCCAATAGGATTGCTCCTGCCTTGGCATTTTAATGTGTTTCGGCAGGGGTGTTTCTTATCGATTGGGTGGGGCTATGGAGACAGTTGAGCAGTTACCAGAGACGCTGTGGATTGAGAATGAGCTGTATCGTCTGCATACGGCCCCACTTGCTGCATGGCTGCGCCAGAATGGACCCATCGCGTTTGAACAACGCAGTGACGCCTGTCTTCGGGGCTATGTCGGTCGATGGGAAATTCGGGAGGGTGCCCTGTGGTTGATTGATTTGCATGGATGGCGCGACGGCAAGCGCATCCGTCACACCGATCTGTTCAATACGACAGGGGATGTGCGTGCGGACTGGTATTCAGGGCAATTGGTCTTTGAACCGGCCCAAGATACACTAAAGGAGGGCACGATGGCCCTCCTCCAGCGGGTTTCAGTCCAGGACGGTATGCTGATGGCAAACCGTCCTGCACCGATTTAGTATAAACCCTTACGCGCTGACTTTAGCGGACTTCAGATAGTCCAGCATGGTGTCGACATCGCTGATTTCGAAGGGGTCGCCAGGCTTTTCCGGCTCAACGAACATCTTTTCGATCTTGCCATCGTTGACGACCATTGAATAACGCCAAGAGCGCTTGCCAAAGCCAAGATCTTCCTTGCCAACCAGTAGGCCCATGCCTTCAGAGAATTCACCATTCCCGTCCGGGATAACCTTCAGTTCGGAATCAACGCCCTGATCTTTTGCCCAGGCATTCATAACGAAGCTGTCATTGACCGACAGGCAGTAGATGTCATCAACGCCACAGCCTTTAACTTCGCCGGATTTGATCATGTAGCCCGGCAGGTGGGTTGAAGAACAGGTCGGCGTGAAGGCACCTGGCAGAGAGAATACAACAACGCGCTTGCCCGCGAAAAGATCATCGGTGCTGACATCTTTCCAATCGCTGTTCGCGCGGGTGCGGAAGGTAACGCTGGGCACTGTGTCGCCGACATTCTTCATGTTTGTGAACTGGGTCATTTAGAGACTCCTTTTTTGATTTCATGTCTGAGATACCTGATTGGTACCCCAAGGATATTCGGATTTGCATATAGGTGCATAAGGGACTTACACGGTTCCTTAGAACACCAATAATTTGCAGACAGAACGTATATAGGTGTTCTTTAGACTTATTCCAAGATGAAAATGGTGCGTCGCACAAGAATTTTTTGTGAAGCCGTCAGCGGGTCTTTTGGGGTATCGCGGAAGCCCGCCCGGGACCGCCTAGGCGGCCGGATTTATGTTACCTGTTATGTCTGACAGCGGGTGATCAGTTTTCTCAGCATCGCTTCACAGGCATGAATTTGCGCTTCTTCAATATACTCATTGGGTTGATGCGCTTGATCAATTGATCCGGGCCCGCAAACGACGACCGCCATTCCAGCGGCCTGAAATTGCCCCGCTTCTGTGCCATAGGGGACATAGGTCGTATCATTGTCGCCGGTGATTTGTCGCACCAGTTGTTCTGCCTCGCTGTCCCGGTCTTCCATCAGGCCTGCGACGACATTCTCTGTGGTGACGGCAACGCCAGCATTCGGATCAATAGCCTGCATTTCCGGCAAAATTTCTGCGGTAATCCAGCTTTCAAACTCCCGCTGGATATCTTCGGGGAAATCATCTGGAAGATTGCGAATATCGCATACAAATTCACAATGGCGGGATATGATGTTGGGCGCGGTGCCACCCTGGACCTGACCAACATGGATGGTTGTATAGGGCGGCACAAATTTACAATTCGGATCAGCAGCCGCTTTGAGCGCCTTTGCCATCTCATCCAGCTTTGCAATCAATCTGGCCCCGGTCATGACTGCTGAAACGCCGCGATGGGTCTGACTTGAATGGGCCTCTTTCCCTGTCACGACAACGCGGAAGAACCACATTCCCTTGTGGGCGGACACAACCTTCATATCGGTGGGTTCCCCCACGATCACGACGGATGGTTTTGGCAGGCTTTTGCCAATTTCATGAATCATATCGGGGGCGCCCAGGCAGCCCACTTCTTCGTCATAAGAGAGCGCAAAATGGATCGGGCGCACTAATGGTCTGGCCAGCATTTCGGGCAGTAGCGCTAATGCGGTGGCCGGAAAGGCCTTCATATCACAGGTGCCGCGCCCATAATATCGGCTGCCCTTTTTTATCATTTGAAACGGATCTGTATCCCAGGGTTGCCCAGCTACGGGAACCACATCGGTATGACCCGACAGGCAGACGCCGCCCGGCTGTTTAGGGCCAACCGTCGCCCAAAGGTTTGCCTTGGACTTGTCCTTGTTATGGACCAGGGTGCTATCAATCCCATGGTCCGCGAGATAGGTCTGCACAAAACGGATCAGATCCAGATTGGATTTTGCACTGGTCGTGTCGAACCCGATCAAGGTTTCAAGCATTTCAAGTGGCGTTGGCATAGTCTGGTATCCTTTGGTGTCAGCCACGCCAGAAACTGGGGGCAAGCAGAATAAGAACGGTGAAAATCTCCAACCGTCCTAACAGCATGCCGCCAGAGAGCAACCATTTTGCGGCATCTGGTAAAGACGCAAAGGTCCCAGCCGGGCCAATCACATCGCCTAGACCGGGTCCGACATTGGATATCGCCGTGGCAGCCCCGCTGGTCGCCGTGATGAAATCCAGTCCCAGTAATCCCAGGCTTAAAGCCAGAAGACCAAATATTGCCATGAACAAAAAGAAGAAGCTCATGACAGATTCTTCAACCGAATTTGGGATAGGCTTCTTGTTATAATAGGCAATGAAAACACCGTTAGGACTAAGCAGGCGTTTCATCTGAACCCGCGCTGTTGCGTATAGGACCTGGAACCGGAATATCTTGATACCGCAACTGGTCGATCCGGCGCAGCCGCCAATAAACATCAACAGAAAAAACAACGGCAGTGCAAAGGCCCCCCAGTTGCCAAAGTCCTGGGTTGCATAGCCTGTCCCTGTCATCACCGATGTCACATTGAAAGTGGCAAAGCGTATCGCATCAGACAGGGTCCAGTCCTGTTCTGCCACCAGATACAGAATCATAATCGCCGTAGCACTTAACAGAAAGCCAAAGAACCAACGAATCTGACTGTCGCGGTATAGAACCAAGGGCGCCCCCCGAATGGCCTGTAGATACAGCAGGAACGGCAGGGAGCCGAGAATCATGAAGACCGTAGCAATCCATTCCAGCTTGGCACTGCCGAAAAGCCCCATCGAACTGTCATAGGTCGAAAATCCGCCGGTCGCCACGGTGGTCATCGCATGGTTCAGGGCGTCAAACCCGCTCATCCCCGCCCACCAATACAGTCCGGCGCAAACCATAGTCAGGACCAGATAGATTATCAGGATCCATGCGCCGATCTGGGCCGCGCGCGGCAATGCCTTTTCCACCCGCTCTGCAAATTCCATACGGAATAACTGCATGCCACCGACCTGCAGCATCGGTAGAATCGAAACCGCCATCACAATAAACCCAATTCCCCCCAGCCATTGAAGCAAAGAGCGCCACAGCAGTATCCCGGGCGGGGCGAAATCCAGCCCGACGATTACCGTTGACCCTGTGGTTGTGATCCCGCTCATCGCTTCAAAGAAGGCATCGGTATAGGTCAGATTAAGATCTGAAAAGCTCAACGGCAGCGCTGCGAAAGCCGGCAGCAAGCACCAGGAGATGGTGGTCATGATGAAAGCCTGGCGGATGGTAAGTGCGATTGTTTTGACCCTATTGGTCAGGGTCAGCATCGCACCAACGAAAAAGGTCAAACCGGATGCTGCGGCAAATACCTCCCAGTCCGGGTTGTCCACGATAATATCTACAGCCGCAGGCAGCACCATCGCCACGGACAAGGTCGTCAACAAGATGCCGTTCACAAAGAAAATAGGACGGAAATCTAGCAACAACCCCTCCACCGGATGCTTGTTAATATTGTTGCATCCTCAGTCTGCTTCACATCCGCCGACCATAGCTTTCTTTTCGTTAAGAAACCAGCGGATCGGGACGAATGCCCCTGAACCAGAAAACTATTGATGCTTTACCTTTAATTAAGAGTTGGTGCGGTACTTCTATAGGATGTTTTGCTTTCGGGCACCCGTCGGGAGGAGTTGAACCGGCATATGCTAAACTTAAATCGCCGAGTTTCTGGGGGTGGTACGACGCTCGCAGATGAAATCAAGCGGCTGAGTGGTTTGTTCAGTCAAAGCCATGACGCTGTGATCGCAATTGATGAGGCACAACATATTGTTTTTGCTAATCAAATGGCTGTCACCATGTTTGGTTGCCAGTTGGAAAGCGATCTGATTGACAAGCCTGTTAGAACAATTCTTCCGGGAAAGAATGCGTGGCTTTCTGGCGTCGAAAGGGGCAAAAGCAGTGATGTCACTGCGTCGGATGCTGGATATCCTCATTTAAGTCAGGTTGTAGCCTGCCGCGCTGATGGCACCCATTTTAATATTTACTTGCGTGTTGCCGAGCATCCGGTGAAGGGGTATCTGATTCATTATCTGTTTTTGCGGGACCTTAGCCTTCCAAATGACCTTAATCTGGCGGCTGATAATTCCATTTATTATGATCAATTGACCGGTCTGCCCAAACGTGAGGCGCTGGTTCACTGTCTGAACACCGTTTACGCCCAGTATGTGGATCAAGGACGCCGATTCCTGATGATTGAAATCGGAATCGACCAGATGCGCGCCATCAATTCCACATTTGGGATGGAAGATGGTAACAGCATTATTCGACTGGTTGGGGACCGATTGGCGAAACTTACGAGCCAATGGGAGTTTTTTGGGCGCGGTAGTGGTGATCGCTTTTCTGCGCTTGTTGAAATCCCCCCGCGTGAAACCGCCGCCTCTCAGGTGATCGAGGTGCAGAAGGTTATCTCCACCGCGTTTGAGGATCCGTTTGAATTTGGCAATGCGCGGGTGGCGATCAGTGGGACGGCAGGGGGATTAGAAATTCCTTTAATGGCCGATGAACCTGGCATGGCGATTCGGTATGCCGATATGGCGTATTATGAAGCCAAAAATTGGCATCGCGGCGAAGTCTATTTGTTGACTGAAGAGGTGGTTTCCCGCGTCCTGGAGACGTCCGCGATGGTGCATCAAATTCGTGAGGCGGTGCAACGTCATGAATTCTATCCTGTGTTTCAGCCAAAAATAAGTCTGCCGAATGAAACCTGTGTCGCGGCGGAGTGTTTGATTCGCTGGCGAAAGGCCGATGGGACGATGGTTCCGCCGGGACAATTCATCCCGGTTGCGGAAAGCGCGGATCTGATCGAAGGAATTGGTCGATTCATATTCCTGGAAGCCTGCGCTGCGGTACAGGAATGGAAGCGTGATCCCGTATTGTCTAAAGTTAAGCTGGCGGTGAACATTTCGCCCAAGCAATTGGAACGCGGTAATTTCGTTGATTTCGTAAAACGATCACTTGAGACATTCGATATTTCTCCATCCTCTCTGGAGTTTGAGATTACCGAGACCACATTGACGCGCAATCCCAAGGTCGCTTTCGCAGCCGTTGCGGCGCTTCAGAAAATGGGGATATCCATCGCCATAGATGACTTCGGCACAGGAAATTCCTCGCTGGGGATGCTGCGGGATGTCATGGCCACGCGGGCTAAGGTGGACCGTTCGTTCCTGACTGGAGTTCCTTATGACGATAAGTCCAATCGGTTGTTAAACAATATTATCAATTTGATGCGGGATATGAATTTGCAGGTTACCGTCGAAGGAATTGAGACCAGTGAAGTGGCGGAATATGTAAAATCACTGCCCTGTGCAGAGGCGCAGGGATACTATTATTCACGTCCGCTGGAGAAGCCAGCCTTTGAACAATTTGTCCAAGCCGCTGCAAAAACCAACTCTATTGGGATATCGGATCTCGAAATCTGACATTATGACAATAACTGGGATTGGTGGGATTTGGGTTTACTGGGCCGCACCACTCCCTATCAATGCCATAAAGTCAGCCTTCAAGGAACGATCCTCTTTAAAAGCTCCCAGCATGCGGCTGGTTATCATACCAACACCGGGTTTTTTTACACCGCGCGTCGTCATGCATTGATGCTGGGCGTTCACAACAACGGCGACGCCCCTGGGGTCCAGAGCCTGCTGTATCGCATCGGCGATCTGGGCCGTCATTTTCTCCTGAATCTGCAAGCGTTTCGCAAAGATTTCTACGGTACGCGCTAGTTTTGAAATGCCAACGACACGCAGTTTCGGCAAATAGGCGACATGCGCGGTTCCGATGATCGGGACCATGTGATGTTCGCAATGGCTTTCAAACGGGATATCGCGCAACAGCACCATTTCGTCATAGCCTTCGGTTTCTTCAAACGTCCGCGACAGCATGTCTGTTGGGTTTTCTGCATAGCCGGCAAAGAACTCTTCGTAGGAACGGACAACCCGATCCGGCGTGCCGAGCAGGCCTTCGCGATCCGGATCGTCGCCCGCCCATAAAAGCAAGGTGCGAACCGCAGCTTCCGCCTCTTCACGAGACGGGCGCGACTCGGGGTCACCCTTGCTGGTGCGTGTCCCATCAACCGATTGAATGGCATTCATCAGAGAATCCTTAATTTTTATTGCCCCAGCGATTTGGTGGGATCTGCCCCGGACTGTCTTGCTTCTCACGACCTGTTAATCAGCCCGTGCACCATGCATCAGTACGTTCATTTAATTCAGATGGATCGCCTGATGGGGACTATCAAGTGAAAATGCCGGAATATTAATCTTAAACAGTCCACCATTTGCCGATTGCATCTCGTAATGTCCGGACATGATCCCCGACGGCGTGCTCAACGGCGCGCCACTGGTATATTCGTAACTATCGCCGGGAGAGATCAGGGGCTGTTCTCCAACAACGCCGGGTCCGCTGACTTCCTCTGTATGGCCGTTGGCATTTGTGATGCGCCAGTATCGATTGATCAGGCGCACCGGCTGGGCGCTTAAATTTACGATATGGACGGTATAGGCCCAGACGAAGTGACTATCCGATGGCGACGATTGATTGTCCAGATAGACGGGCTCAACGGCAACTTTGATGTTCTCTGTGATGGATTCGTAATGCATTCGTTTCACAAGGTTTTGAGGTGGTGGTGTCAAACCATGCCGGGGAAGACGCGCCCTGAAAACCCTAAAAGAGTTCCCTGCCGACAGGTTCGACGTGAGACAAAGAAAAAGGCCGGGGGGCAATACCTCCCGGCCTTTCTTTACGCTACAGTCTCTTCGGGCAGCCAGGCTACCCTTACAGCCCGTCAGTCAATCACTTGATGGTGATTTCCACACGACGGTTCTGAGGATTGCGAACGCCGTCACCGGTGGCTTCGAGAGGCTCGCTCTCACCACGGGCTTCAACGCCGATTACAGAAGCAGGAACACCCAGTTCGATCAGTTTGAACCGGACATTGTTCGCACGACGCAGCGAGAGAGCCTCGTTATACGTCGCGGACCCTGCGGTATCTGTGTGACCGATCAGCATGATCTGACCATCTTTGTAATCGCCGAACTTGGATCCGACCAGGTTCAGAACCTGTGCAGCGCCTTCGTTCACATTGTCCATATCAAAGCCGAAGAAGACAATGAAGTTTGCCGGTTCCATCATTGGTTCCGGTGCCGGAGCAGGGGCAGGTGCCGGTGCTGGCGCAGGAGCCATTTTGGTTTCCAGAACTTCCATCGCAGCGATGAATTCCTTCATGCATTCTGCAATGTCTTCGGGCTGATGGTTTTCTTCTTGCTGCTCAACCCAGCAATCAAATTTGGCCTGGGCGGTTGCGGCTTCCATCGGATAATTTTCACGTCCACCACTGTCGAGGCCTTTGATCAGACGTTCGCGTGCAGCGGCCAGAACCTTGATGCGATCAGCAGGTTCGTTCCAATTTGCGATTTCTTCGGGCAGAACCACTTCACCCGCAGCAGCCCGCAGGCCCTTGCGTGCGAAATGATCCGCGTCGACATAATCGCGCATATCGTACATTTCGAATTCTGAGAATGCTTGGTATTCTTTGGCCAAGGCCTTCGTGAAGGCGGTGCCTTGCGGTTCGGTTTTCTGAAGTTCTTCCAGATTACCATAAACCGAGCACCCGGCGAGAAGAGCGGCGCCACCAATTAGGCCGATCAAACGCTTTAACATCTTAAAATCCCCCTTTGCGGATTCTGACTAGCGTCTTTCCTTTCTCTCACCCCACTGGTGGATTGCAAGGACAGGACGCTTGAAACTTTATGTATCACGATCCTTCGTTTACCGAAATTCATGACACGCTGACTCACCAGCGATAATACACGCAAGTGGTGGGACAACCCCATAATGTCAAGGAGTATAAAGTGATTGGGGATGGATATCCAGACTTAGATATGGGCATTTATGTGGTATTTTTGCTACCAAGCGCCATAATTTCGATGCGCTTTATTTGTCTAGACTGATAAGAGATAGGCTATTGCGATAAATGGACAGTTTTACCCCGCGCAGCGGTTGCATCGGCAGGGTCGTGGGTCACCAGCAGAACAGGCAGGTTTTGGTCCGATGCATGGTCGAATACAAATTGTCGGAACCGATCCCGCAACTGGCTATCCAGTTTTGAGAACGGCTCGTCCAGCAACAGCGCATCGGGTTCGGCCAGCAGGGCGCGAAGACAGGCGATCCGCGCGCGCTGGCCACCGGATAATGTGGACGGGTTGCGTGCCCCGAATTCTTCAAGGCCTGCATCCGCCAAGGCGGCGCGAATGCGGTCGCCGCGTTCCCTGCGATCAAGGCCCACCGGCAGACCAAAGGCCAGATTGTCGGCGACGCTTAGATGCGGAAACAGCAGATCATCCTGGAACAGAATGCCAGCCCTGCGGGTCTGAGGCGGCAGGCCTGTTATATCGCGCCCCTTCAGCCCGATTGTGCCCTTCAGGGTAAAGGCAGGATCCAACGTGCCGCAAATTGCAGAGAGTAGTGTTGATTTCCCGGACCCGCTGGCCCCCATGATTGTCGTGACCTGCCCGGGTGGCACATACAGCGATAGGGGGGCAAACAGGCTGGTGCCACCGACAGACAGGCTTACATGGTTCAGGGTCAATCCCTCTGTCACAGTCACAAGCGTTTCTTCCCTGCAAAGGCGGACCGGTGGATCAGAAAGGGTGCTGCCGCCGCAATCGCGAACAGAATCAGCGGCAGAATGGATTGCAGAACAACCAGCGTCCCGATAAGGCGGCGGTCTCCCCCACCCGCCAGGGCGACAGCCTCTGTTGTCAATGTGGTCAGGCGACCGGCCCCGGCAAATATTGTGGGCAGATATTCACCAACGCTGACGGCGAAGCCAACCGCAAAGGCGATCAGAATCGGGCGCAGCAGCATGGGCATTTTGACCTGTCGGAAAATACGCCATGGACTGGCCCCCAGACAGGCGGCCGTTCTGGAAAATCGAGGGTCCAATGCGCGATAGGGTTCTGAGAGTGACAGGAAGATGTAAGGCAGGACAAACAGCAGATGGGCCCAGATCAATCCGGCCCAATGGCCATCGATGCCAACCACCACCATCAATATCTGAGCGCCGAATAGAAAGGCGATCTGTGGCACGATTAAGGGGAGATACAGCAACCACAATGCCCTGTGCGTGGGGCGGCGACCGGTCCTTTGTTCCGCTTCCAGGCACAGAATGACCAGAATCAGGGCCACGCCAGCCGCCGCCAGCCCCACCCATAGTGTTGTCGTCAGGGGTTCCGCCACCCGCCCGAAGCCGCGTCCCCAATTGTCCAGACTCCAGGTGCTGGGCAGTGTGTCGGGAAAGCGCCACCGTTGGGTAAATGACCAGATCACCAACCCTATCAACCCGGCAATTCCCAGACCTGCTGCCAGACTCATTCCAGTCAGGGTCAGTTGTTTTACCCCGCGTGGCGCGCGTCGACTGCCTTTTCGGATCCAGGCCAGGCCCAACCAGGACACGATCTGTTCCCCCATGACCCAAAAGCCAATTGCGGACAGGACAAGCAGGCACTGAATACAGGCCCCCGCTGCGGCCACAAAATTCTGCGACAGATCCGGATCATTGGCCCAGCGCAGGATCAGAACACCCAAAGTCGGCGAGGGTGTGACCGTCAGGATCAATGCCACATCCACCACGGAGACGGAAAAGGCCAATACGGCAAAAATTGGCAATCTGATTTGCCCATAGAGTTGCGGCAGCACCGTTTTCAGCCATCCGGTCGGACGGTCGTAACCCAGGGATTGCGCAATCTGCATGGATTTTTGCGCCGGGATCTGTCCCAGGGCCCCCAGGGTCATTAGAAACAGGAAAGGTACCTCTTTGATCACCAATGCCAGCACCAGACTCCAGCCATAGGGGTCCGGTGCCAGGGCCAGATCAGGGGGGCGATCAAATCCTGTCGCCCAGGGGGATATCAGCCGCACGATCCATCCGCTGGGCGCCAGTAGAAAGGCCAACCCCATTGCCATCGCGGCATGGGGGATCGACAGCAGCGGGGCCAGCACGGTTCTGGCCCATTGGAACCAGGCCGTGCCGTGAAAGGCCGCGATGAAGTACAGGACCAAGGCTACCGACAGACCGGTCGCTACCAGCCCAGTCACCAGGCTGCGCAGCGCGGCCGTTTCAACGCCTGGATAGCCGGCCAGGGCGCGCCATGGGTCAAACGAAAAATGGTCGCCCCCCAAGGCGGGCAGATAGCCAAAGGCGGGCAGCAGTGTCCCAATCAACCCGGCGGCAACCGGCCCCAGAAATATCAACAGGGTCAGGGGTGGGGCGCAGCGGATGCTCAATCCTTTTCGCCACCACCCGGCCTCTGTTTTCGCCGGGATGACATCAACTGCCATACCGCTCCAGCCACTTGTTTTCGATCCGCGTCATCCAACTGGGGTGCGGCTCCGGCAGGGTCGGGCCCAGTTCCGCAGGAGATAGTGTCGCGATGCCGCGGGGCAGGGCATCAAACAGGGCGCGTCCTTCTGGGGCCAGCTTGTCCATGGTCAGCACGGTCATATCACCCCAGATATCGGGATCCTGCTTATGCGCCTGGGCCTCCGGGGACAGCAGGAAATTGGCCAATACCATGGCCCCTTCTTTATGGGCGGCGTTATAGGGGATGGCGACATAATGCGTGTTGCCGATCGTGCCGCCATCCAGAACGAATGTCCGTGCCGTATCAGGCAAAAGTCCCTGCGTGATGGCCGACGATGCGCGCCCGGGATGGAAGGACAGGGCAAAATCAACCGCTCCTTCATCCAGCAGACGGATCAGCGCGTCATCACCATCGGGATAGTCACGTCCCTCTCGCCACAGGGCCGGGTGAATTTTATCCAGATAGGCCCATAGCGGCGCGGTTACGGACTCAAAGTTATCCCCCGCTGGCTGCAGCAGGGCATCGGGCGTTTCAACCAATTCATACAAAGCCTGCTTTAGGAATGTTGTGCCCAGGAATTGCGGCGGCGCCGGATAGGTCACGCGGCCGGGATGTGCCAAGGCATAGGCCTGCAATGCCATCATCGTCTTGGGCGGATCCTGAACAATCGCATTGTCATATATGAAGACCAGCTTCGCCTGACCCCAGGGGGATTCCAGCCCCTCGGTCGGGATCGTGAAGTCCAATTCCACGGCGGGATTGGCCTTGGTATCGATCAGGGCGTAATTGGGCAATGTGTCGGTAATCGGGCCGTGTAACAGGGCCTGATCCTTCATCGCCTTAAAATTTTCGCCATTGATCCAGATCAGGTCGACCGACCCGCCGTCATTCCGCCCGGCCGATTTCTCAGCAACCACCTTGCGCACGGCGTCAGCCGTATCTGCCAGCTTCACATGCTCAACGGTTACGCCATAGTCTGCCGCCACACGCTCCCCGACCCAGCGGATATAGGCGTTGATCGCCTCATCTCCGCCCCAGGCGTTCCAATACACTGTCTGACCGCGCGCCTTTTGTTCAATCTGTGACCACTCCTGTGCCTGTGCAGGGGGTATAAGCTGAAATGCGGCCAGCAAACCGACCGCCAGCATGATTTTCTTAAGACCGCTTTCGCTAAACAGCATTCTGGAACCCCCTATGGACTGGTGTTTTTCTAATTGCTACAAGCCTAGTGCAGGCGGGACCTGGATACCAGCGCACGGCTGGTCAATTTAGGGTGAACACAGAATTGTGCACTGGCAAAAGCCGTGATAGCGTCGTTTTGCACACTAAGAAGCGACGAGAAAACCGTGTCTCAACGACCATCCTCTTTCCGATCTGATGCGCGACGAAGCTGCGCCGCACCCGCCCCTTGTCTGGGCCGGAGCGGCCTGCGTTGTGCCGATATCGACGGTGCGCGGGGAATGGGACGGTTGAACGCAACCTTTTGGTAACGTTACAGTTCACACCCCTGACGCCCTCGATTTCCCCTGAATATGATGTTGATTAGAGGACGAGAGCGTCAATGAGATATGCCCTGACCAAAGAAACCGCCGCTGATGCGGCTGATATAGAAACCCTGATGGACCTGGCCTTTGGGCCCGGTCGTCATTCCCGCAATGTGGTGCGGTTCCGTGACCAGCGCGCGCCGATGCCGCAATTCTGTTTCGTCGCCAAGAAATCCAAGGAAATGGTGGCCTCCATCCGGTTCTGGCCGGTTTGCCTGCCCAATGGTCAGGTCGTTCCCCTGCTGGGACCATTGGCCGTGCGCCCGGAACTGCGCGGATTGGGCATTGGGCGCGGGCTGGTGCGCAAGGGGATGGATGCGGTGCGCCTGTCCGGCGCGCCGGCGATCCTGATCATCGGTGATCCCGGCTATTACGCCCCGTTTGGCTTTCGCGTTGAACCGGTGCGGGAATTGGATATGGGCGGACCCGTCGTTCCCCTGGCGCTGATGGGCATCGAATATGAAGATGGCAGCCTGTCGCGCCAATCGGGCACAGTCACCCCCGTGCCGATCAAATGACCAACCGATAACACGACATCCTGCTTGATTGTGGCACCCTGGCGCGTCTATAACCCGAACTGTCGGCGCGTCAGGGTCGCATGCGGGTGTAGTTCAATGGTAGAACGGCAGCTTCCCAAGCTGCATACGAGGGTTCGATTCCCTTCACCCGCTCCAGTTTCCTGGTTCGACAAATCCCTCGCTTATGGCATGCTGCGGCTCTTATCGGGTGCAAAGGAAAAGGCATGAGCGGTTCGTCGCAATTTGGGAAACTGTACACGGCTGTCCTGGTTCAGAAGCTCTATCAGGCCGGACTGATCCGGCGTGTTGTCGATATCGGGGCAGGGGGCGGCACGTATAGCGAATTGCTGCGCGGGCATATGCCAGACTGTGACTGGCACGCCGTTGAAGTGTGGCAGCCCTATATTGATGAGTTCAATCTGACAGACCGCTATGACACGGTGCATCAGGTCGATGCACGTTTGTTTGATTGGGATCAGGTAAAGGGGCCCATCGATCTGGTCTTCTGTGGCGATATTCTGGAGCATATGGAAAAGCAGGAGGCGGAAGCGCTGGTTGATCGCATCCTGACGCATACGCGCTATCTGCTGGTTTCCATCCCAATCGTTCACTACCCGCAGGACGAGATCAACGGGAACCCCTATGAAGTGCATGTCAAAGACGACTGGTCACATGAGGAAGTGGTTGCGACCTTTCCTGACAGTCAGACCGCCTTTTTGCAGGGATCAATTGGCGTCTACATGTTAAGCCGACAGCAAGCCGCGCTGGCCCCGCTGTTGCAGGCCCATCAATTCATCGCGCCGCTGGTTGAGAAGAATTTGAACGACCCATCGGTCTATTGGCAGTAACAGCCAGCCTCTTGTGATCATGGCAGTTGCGGTCGCTTCTAGTGGTATTCAAGGCGTGGTAAATTTCCTACGGTGCGATGCTGACTGCCACAATGCCCAGCAACACTATGCCGACAGCAAATATTCCGATGACGAGACCCCGCTGCCATTTTGATTTCAACACGATCTTTCCTTGCCGCGCATCGACACCGCTTAGCTTTTCTGGCTGGTCGCGGTTATCTTTAGGGTCAGGCTGTTCCGTCGTATTTTCATTTTGTTGGCTCATAATGCTTCCATTTCCTTTCTGAGAATTCGGGATCACCCTTGTTAGACTTCTCTGCGGGCGGTTTCCCATGTTTCCGTCTGTGCAGACCCAACAAGGTTGTCCTGTGCGTCTCTGTTAAGACATCCCCGATCATGGTTGCGCTTGGAATATCGCCAGGCGCGAAAGCGATCCTTAAAGTCTGACAGTCAAACGCATACGCTTTCATACCAAAACATAACTATAATTCACAAAAATGGTATTTCTGGTGATAGTATGTTTCGGGCTCTCCTTTCAGAATTCACACAACCAATAAAATAATTTTCATAGGTTTGTCATAAAAACTTTAATAAAGACTTAGTAACAAAATTAACCCTGTCAACAGGTGTTATCGTACGAATCGTAGTATGCGTTTAATATATTCTAAATTTTAACTTTTGTCCTGAAATTAGGGAATTATCATTCGATAATAAGTTATTTTATCCACAAATTACTGAAAGAAAGCCACTTTGTAATGAAGCGTTATTAAAAGATAACATTGAAATTTCGCAAATGATCAATACGTCTGTATCGACAATCATCGACGAATACTATCGAAGGAGATCAGAATGAGCGCTAAGGATGCATACGAAAAAAAACTAAAGGGTCGCTTGGCTGAATGGCGTGCTGACATAGATAAATTGAAAGCCAAGGCGGATCAGGCCGAAGGGGACACCCAGTTAGCCTATTATAAAGAGATCGAGGCGTTGCGTGCACAGCAGGAAAGTGTGCGCGATAAACTAGATGATCTTCGCGATGCCGGGGATGGTGCCTGGGAAGATATTAAATTGGGCGTCGAAAAAGCTTGGACCGACCTCAGCGATTCAACCAATAAAGCACTCTCTCGCTTTTAGGGGGCCATGGACAACGGACCTGCGATCTAGGCTTCCTCTAAAGTGGGGGGGTCCTCGTATCATTATCTGAGACCAGATCTGTTATTCCCCAATCCGCAGTGTTGAAGCGACCGCCATGGACGGTGCCTTGTCCGGTGGCCAGCGTCATCTTACGGCTGCGAACATCCTCCTGATAGAGTTTTCGGGACCCCAGGGCGACTTGCTCAGCGATGATTTCGCGGCGGCGTTGGGGCGTCGGGTCGATCTCTTCGGCCAGGGCCTTTTGGATCTGGGGGCCTTCATTGATGCCACCATTCTGCACCGCGATGTCAAAACACAAGGCCCGACCTGGCGGGTCGGTCAGGTCATAGCGATCCGCGTCGCGCTGGGCGATGGACCAGTATTTGGTGCGGGCGCGATCGATCTGGGCATTCTGCGCAGCCTCTGTCGCGCCCAGCCTGGCAAAGCCACTGGCCCAGTCTTCCCGCAAATGAAGCTTTTGTGCGCCCAGGCTGATACCGTCGGCCCAGGTGATCTGGTCGGCCCGTGGACGCGTCAGAACATCGCGCAGTTCTGATGCCATCGCCCCGAAGGCCCGGTCCAGCGTGTCTGATGTATTGGAGTCGATGGCGCTTAATACTTTTGCCAATTCCCCGCCAGCCAAAGTGAATCCGATGATGCCCCAGGTGACGCCCGCCCCGTCAAAATTTCCAACAGCCTTTTGAAATCCATGCCCTTCAAAGGTGCTGGTCAGCGCCAGCGCAAGGTCGAAATCCGTGGGTTTTTCGCTGGTTGGAAACAACACCGGCCATGTGTCTTCATCCATAGCGCCACTGTTAGGCAATCCGCTGTCGTGTTGAAAGGCGGTCAGCGCCGCCTGTGTGCCGCGCCCGAAGATCCCATCAATGCCGCGTGTGGAAAATCCTTGCTGTGTCAGGCCTTCCTGCGTGCGAAACACCAGCGCGCCGCGCACCGGCATGAAGCCGGAGACTGCCCTTCTTGCATAAATCTGTCCCATATACCCCCCAACAACCCGTCATGATAATGCTGGAAACCGTCTAATCATGGGGTTTATAATGAATATTAATTCAAATATCAATATTAATAAGAACAAAAAACAAACTATTGACCAGGAAAATAATGCCCAAACCCGGTCGGGTCGTCCGTGTCAGGGTCTGTCGGGTCGATGCCGTCTGGCAGTTGCCCTGCCAATGCTTCCAGCCTGTCCAGAATGGTGGGAATGTGATCGGGCTGGACCTGCAGAAAGAAATCACCGCCTGGCGCGATACGCATGGCGGGGCCTTTCAGGCAGCGATTCAGGCAGATGATGCGGGACAGCCGCGCATTGATGCGGCGCGCCCGAATGCCCGCTTCCAATGTGTCGGCCAGCGCGTTCGAGTCCCGATCCCCGCCACAGCTGGGCTTGTTGCTGCCAACAGGATTAACACAGACCAGCAGGCGATACGGGGATGGGTCCTGCTGTGTCATGACCTTATCCTGCCAGGCCACCAGCCGCGACCCACCAGCCGGGATGGGCCAGGTCCGAGGCGGCCTTCTGGGCCTGGTCGGGGCAGTCATACAGCCCAAAACAGGTGGCCCCGCTGCCCGACATGCGGGATAACAGAATGCCCGGTGACCCGTCTAAATGACCAAGAACCTGACGGATGGAGGGGCAGATTTGCATTGCTGCCTCGGTCAGATCATTGGGTTCCTGCTGCAACGCCTCTGCCAGACTCTGGGCGGTCTTGCCCGGATTGAATGCCAGGGCTTTTTCAGAAAACGGGCCGAACCTTGCCCGAAAGACAGCCGGTGTCTCACACGGGCGACCCGGATTGATCAATACGATGCCAAGGCGCGGTAAGGGCGGCAGGGGGGAAAGATCCTCCCCAATCCCGGTCATGCGACAGGGCTTACTGATCAGACAGACCGGGACATCGGCCCCAAGCGCCAAGGCCAATCGGTTCAGATCCTCCGAAGGCAGGCTCAACGACCAGTGCTGGATCAACAGGCGTAAAGCCGTTGCCGCATCGGACGACCCGCCACCAATGCCACCAGCCGCAGGCAGGGTCTTGGTCAAGGTAATCTGCGCCCTGGCCTCTATGCCCGCCGCCTGGGCAAGGCGTTGTGCGGCTTTCAACACCAGATTGCTTTCGTCTCTGGGAACCGCATCCGCGAAAGGCCCCTGAACGGTCAGGGTCAGCCGGTCCGCAGCAGAAACATCGATCCGGTCCCCGAAATCCGTGAAGGCGACAAGGCTGTCCAGCAGATGGTAGCCATCGACCCGGCGCCCGGTGATGCGCAGGCTGAGATTCACCTTCGCGGGCGCAAGGGCGGAGAGAGGCGGCGAGACTGTGGACATCGGGCTGCGCTATTTGCTGGAGGCTGAATCAACCGCATCCAGGCCCTTTTCCAACTTTTCCTCAACAGTGGCGCGCAGGTCCTCTTCCGGGTCCAGGGTCAAGGCATGTCCCCATTGATAGCGGGCTTCGAAGTATCGGCCCACCTTCCAGTAAGCATCCCCCAGATGATCGTTGATCACGGCTTCTGAAGGCAATAATTGAACCGCCCGCTCCAAGTGGATAACGGCCTCTTCATAATCACCCAATCGATAATAGGCCCAGCCCAGACTGTCGACGATATTGCCATCATTGGCCCTTTGGGCTACGGCGCGTTCGATCATGTCCAGGCCTTCTTCAACATTGATCCCCTGATCAATCCAGCTATAGCCCAGATAATTCAGGACGGCGGGATGATCCGGATACAGTTCCAGCGCCTGTTTCAGGGCTTTCTCTGCGGCCGGCCAGTTGTCTGTCCGCTCTTCGGTGATGCCTAAGAAGTAATACAGGGTCCAGTCGTCCGGGGTTACGGTCTTCACGCGCTCCAGGGCGCGTATATAATACTCTTTGGCATCTTCAAACTCCCCCTGAATGCGCATGATCAGGCCCAGTTTGTTCAGGGCAGTCAGGTCATCTGGCCGGGCCTTAGCCAGGTTTTCCAGCCAGTCGATCACGGCATCATCCTGTTTTAACTGGATCATGCTGTCGGCGATCCGCATCTTTGCATCCCAGCTGTAGCGGGAGCCTTCCGGGATTTCATTCAGGACACTGATTGCCGCATCATCCTGTTTCAGGCCTTGCAGCAACACGGCAACCACCATACGGCCGAATTCGTTCTCGGGATCCAGATAAACGCCCAGCCGGGCATAGCGCAAAGCGACCAGGGGCACCTGTCGCTGGATCTGGGATGACAGGTCAATCAGCGCCTCCGCCGCCCCTTGTTGCGGCGTTGCCATGATAGGGGACAGCGTCTTTCCCTCATCCATTTGGGCAATGTCATTGGCAACCAGATCATTATCCGGATGCAGCGCCTGATAACCTTTCAGAAGATCGCTGGCTCCTTGGATATTTCCCTGCATTTGTTTCGCCCGCGCCAGGGCACGGATGATTGCGTTCGGGGCGGCCTCCAGATTATCTGCCGTTGGGGATAACAGCGCCTCTGCCTCGGCAGGACGATTGGCCGCTAAAAAGATCATGCTGGCGTGCAGGTCATGGATCGCCTTGGCCTGTGGGTCCTCATTCAGTCCATCCAGCATCAGGATCGCGGCATCGGCATCGCCCTTTCCAAATTCCGCCCAGGCCGCCAGGATCGGGGTTGAATATCGTGCCATTGCGATGCGACGCGCCGGGTTCAGGACTTTCAACACACGATCCCAGTCTTCGTGCATCATGGCACCGACCGCCAGTGTCAGCGCCGCGATATCAACCTCACTGGGATAGACAACAATCTGGGGGCGCGCCAATTCTATCGCTCGGTCGATGTGCCCGGCATGCAGGTTCGCCAGCATCCCGCGGCGCTGTAACAGCGGATCATCTGGGTCATTGGAAAGAATTTGGTCCAACAAATCAGCCGCGCGTAAAAAATCATTCTCTGTTTCCGCCTGGCCTGCGGCAAGATAGGCCCCATAGATGCTGTGCATCTGTTTCGGTAAGGGGTCATTTGTAACATCCGCCCTGGCGGCAGGGGCCGTGATGGTCGCGGCCATCATCATTCCCAGGCCGCTGAGCAGTGCGCGTGCCGGGAAGGATTTCCACGGCGAGCAACCCGCAGTATGGGAATTGGAAGGGTAAGTGCGTGCTTGATAGCGGGTCATAAATATCTCTTTCGTCCGACAGGCGGGAAATTTAGGGATTCCCAACAGTACTAGACTCATAAGATAGAGAGACTCGTCGTTTCTTGCCACTATGTCTCGTAAATAAGGTGCAACGGTTTGGTCTTTTCTCTCGGATTTGTTTAAAATCATGTAAGAAGGGCATAGTATGCCCTACAGTGGGGTCAAGGACGAAGCGGGCAAATGGACCAGCCTTGCGCGCATTGGGTAGGAATTGAATGTGGACCGATCCGCTCTAGGGGGTGGTTGCGTCTTTATCGGCATTGGGGGGGCTGGCGCGGATTTGCTGACGGTGCAGCGCCCTCTGTGCCATATAATGCGGGCAAGATTGCTCGTGGATAGAGGGAATGAAGGCAGCGCGCTTCATTGGGATTGCGGTTTTTATCTTAACCTGCCTGGGCGGGAGCGTAGGTGCGCGCGCAGAACCCCTCGAACAATTGATCTCTGAAACTGTTGAAAATCATGATCGGGTCCAGGCCAGTCGGGCCCAGGTGGAATCGGCGCGGCAACGATCTCTGGTCGCTTTGGGGGTCTGGTATCCCAATCTGAACCTGACGGCGGGTGTTGAACGCTATCGATTGGAACGCACCGGTCAGGCGACCCAGACCGAACCAGGCCAGGACCTCACAGCCACGATCACGCAATTGCTGTGGGACTTCGGGGCCAGCAATGCCTCAATCGAGCGGTCGCGGCTGGAGTTCACCCAATCCGAAATCGGACTTGTGCAAGTCCGCCAGGACCTGACGGCAGAGGCGATTTCTGCTTACATCAATCTTCTGCGCAGCGCTGAAATAGTCGGGTTTGCGCAACGATCAGAAGAGAACATTCGCAAACAGACCGGGCTGGAAGAAGCACGCATCGAAGCGGGGTCAGGTCTTTCAACTGATTTGCTGCAGGCGAAAACGCAATTAGCAGGAGCCCAGGCCCGTCGTGTCGATGCAGAGGGTAACTACGAATTGGCGCTGAATCGATATCGTGCCGTATTCGGGGATGTTCCCGGTGATCTGGCCGTTATGCCCGGCATTGATATCGACCGCAGCTTTGTTCCCGAAAGCCTGGATGCAGCGCTGCAGCAGGCTTTCAGCGGCAACCCGCAAATTCGATTGACCAGTCTGGATATATCCATCGCGCAACAGGATCGCATTGCCGCCAAAGCAGAAAACTTCACCCCGACATTTGAAATGATCGGCGAGCGCAGCATGCTGAAAAACGATGGTGGCACCATTGGGCGCAAGAACGAATCGTCGATTAAGCTGCAACTCAGCTTCCCCTTTAATCTGGGATTCACCTCCATCAATACATTGCGGGCGGCGCAATCGGATGAAGTGGCTGCGACACGGACCATGGGGGATTTGGAACGCACCATTGAAGAGCGCGTTCGCAATGCCTGGAAACAATTGGAAACGGCGCGCCTGCGGTCTGGATATCTGTTCGATCAGGCCGGCATTGCGCGCGCCTTCCTTGAAGTCGCCATTCAGGAACGCAGCCTGGGTCAACGATCCTTGATCGATGTTCTGGCGGGTGAAACGTCGCTGATCAATGCACAAAGTGATGCGGTTGCTGCAGAGGCGGAGGTGTTATTGGCAATGGTGGAATTGCTGTCCGCTGCGGGCGCGCTGGAATATGATGTGATCAAAACAGTGCCGCGCCCGGATCGCTCTGAAATGCTGGCGCCGATCGCGACCCTGTCTGACCAGATGGCGCCAGACCCGGCAATGGATTTACTGCTGTCCCCCACCGGTCAAGGGGGCACCTTGGATCCGTCGGCCCCGCTTGATCCGTCCCAGATCAATTCCAGTCAGGAAACGGGCCAGGATGGCAGCGTTTTTACGCCGCCAGCCCCACAATCATCCTTAACCGCGCCAACGGAACCCCCAACCTCTGCACTGACGCCCGATGCGCCAAAGGTTCCAGCGGAACCGCCAGCGCAGACTCAGGAAGGCTTGCGCAGCATGTTGGAGGCCCCTCCCAGTTTCGAAACGGACACCGACCCTGTTCCCGACCCTGCCAATGCGCCATCCTTGCCGCGGCCTGATCCGCCCAATGAACCGCCGCGCGCGTCAGTTGAACCGATACCGCAGCCGACAGACCCATCCCCGGCGGAGTCCTCGACGGGTGGGGCTGCAACGGATTCTGACCCCATACCGGACGCGGAAGCTGCACCAAAAGGGGAACTCGACAACCCGCTGTTTAATTGGGCACAATGACCCAGACCCGACCACGGTATGAATGATGGAAGGGACTTTTGGTTTTCGGCCTGTTGGGAGGTCCGCATAATGGGGCGCGCAGAAAATGGGTGAGCTTTGGGCACGGTTGCAGCGCAGACCCACACAGGCAATGCTGATCCTGATCGCATCACTGTTGGCGAATGTTCTGGGGTTGGCCTCTTCGCTTTATGTCATTCAGGTTCTTAATCGCTACGTTTCCCATGGCGTTGATTCGACCTTGTTCACGCTGACCAGCGGCGTGCTGTTGGCGATTCTTTTCGAACTCGGATTTCGATGGAGCCGTTTGAAGCTTGCGGCCACTTTGTCTGGAGAACCGGATCATAATCTGGGCGTTGGCGCCTATGGCGTCCTGACGACCGCGCGCCTCAGCGATTTGGAGAAAGTTCCATCCGGAGAGCGTCGGGAGGCATTGTCAGGCGTTGAGCAGGTGGAAAGCGCATTTTCCGCCCCGAATATGACAGCAATTTTCGATCTGCCCTTTGCCTTGTTGTATGTGGGCGCGATCTTTCTGTTCAGCCCTATTCTGGCGGGCATTGTATTCACGACGATATGTGTCGTTGCGATTCTGGGGGTGACCAATCAGATCGTGCTGCGACCCATGAGTAAGAAAATTGCAGAACATCAATCGATTGGGCATGGGCTGATCAGCACAACGACTTCAACAGCGGAAAGTGTCAGGGCCTTTGGTGCGGGCCATCGCTTGATCGAAGATTGGGCAAAGAACCTGCAGGTGGTGCAGGCGTTGCGGCGGCGCTTGGCGCGTCGTCAGGGGGGGCTGCAGTCTTTAACACAAAGTGCGCAGGGCATTATGAGTGTTGCCGTCATCGGTGTCGGGGCGGCGATGGTGGTGCGGGGAGAATTGGATGTGGGCACGATGATTGGTGCCAACTTACTGGGTGCGCGGGCGTTGCAGCCGGTCACCCGGTTTGCGCAATTGTCAGAAGCGCTGGTCCGATCCCGCCTGGCTATGGATCGTGCACGGGCGCTGGTAGGCCTGCCGGTGGAACCCAGTGAAGGATCCGCCTTGCGCGATTACAGTGGGGCACTGGAAATTCGGGATGTCGCCTATACACCCCCTGGCGCCCCGACGCCCTTGTTTGAGGATCTGTCGATCCGCCTGGACCCGGGCGCCGTGGTCGCGCTGGTGGGGCGCAACGGGGCGGGAAAGACGACCTTGGCCCGATTGATTGCGGGGCTGATCCAACCGGATCGGGGGCAGATTCTGGCCGATGGTGTCGATCTGCGGCAATTGGTGCCCGCATGGTGGCGGCGGCAACTGGTTTATCTGCCACAGGAACCGACCTTCATTAATGGCACCATTCGCGATAATCTGCGCATGCTAAAGCCCGATCTGACCGATGAAGTGCTGGAGGCGATTCTGGAGCGCAGCGGTGCCGCCCGGTTCGTTCACGAGACGGAAAAGGGTCTTGATACCCTGATCACGAATAATGGGATGACCCTGGCCCGGGGGGTGCGCCGCAGGCTCGCCGTGGCGCGCGCACTGGCCTCTGGCGGGCGTTTGGTGATCTTTGACGAACCGACCGAGGGGATGGATGAAGAGGGCATTCGTCAGGTCTACGAATCCCTGATCCAACTGGCCCGGGCGGGTCGGACAATCATCGTTTCATCCCACGATCAGCAGATCATTCGGGGGGCACAGATACTGGTGGATCTGGATGCGAAGCCACGGCCGACCGTTAAGGTTCTGTCCAAGGAAAACCCCGGCGCATCGAAAGATTGGAACGCGGGCGCGCGCGGTCAAAATCCCGCGCCTAAGCCTCGGGCGAAAGCAGCGCAATGACGCGGGTACAGTGTAGAAACAGGTCGGCATGATGACTGTGAAACAGGATAAATCGCCAATTGAATCAGCCACCGGGGCAGTGGGCTTTATCGTGTTGGCGGGGGCCTTTGTTGTGGCCTTTGCGGTATGGACCTGGTTTGGCAGCCTGGACATCGTCAGCGCCACAGTGGGGGAAGTCGTGCCCGCCAGCCGCGTGCGCCAAATCCAACATCTGGAAGGCGGCATTGTTGCGGATATCCAAGTGCAGGAACGTGAAATCGTTGAACCTGGACAGATCATGTTCGTACTGGATTCAACCCAGATTGATGCGGAAGTTGCAGAGCTGAGGGCACGTCTGACTGGCCTGCGGATTGAAATTGCGCGTTTGAATTCAGAACTGGCAGGCAGAAGCGATGCCGATTTCCCAGAGGACCTGATAGAACGTGTGCCCGATCAAATTGAGGCGGCCCGCCAATTGATGGAAACGCGGCGCAAGCGCCTTGCGGCGGAGTTTAATGTTCAGCGCCAGTTGATCGCCCAGCGTCGTCAGGAAATCGCAGAAGTATCCGCACGTCTTGAAACCGCAGCGGCCACCCGAGGGTTTCTGCAGGAACAGATCAAGATATCCGATACGCTGTTGAAACAGAATATCACCAACCGCATGACCCATATCAACCTGTTGAAGGATCTTGCGACGCTGGAGGGGCGGGTCAAGGAAGACCGTGCCATGGCGCAACGCACGCGCGCAGGCATGGAAGAGGCCCAGGCGAGGCTGACGGAAATTGCCGAGAAGTTTACCGAAGAAGCCCGCGCGCAGTTGAACGCATCAGAACGCGAGTTTCAGGAATTGAGCGAACGTCTGCGGAAATTTGAAGACAGCCAGTCCCGCATGATCATTCGCTCGCCGGTCGCGGGGATTGTTAAGACCATCGCGGTCAGCACGATCGGGGGCGTGGTGCGCGCCGGGGATGTTCTGGCGGAAATTGTGCCTATGGAAGAGCGGCTGGTGATTGATGCCAGAATGCCGCTGGATGATATCGGATTCGTCCGCCCCGGACAGTCGGCACAGATCAGCCTTACTTCCTCTGATGCGGCGCGATTTGGCAAATTGGACGGAACTGTGGTGGGTGTCAGTCCTGATGCATTACTGGATGAAGACGGTGTTCCCTACTACTCGGTGCGCATAGAAACCGCAGCCCAGATGTTCAAAGATGGTGATTTAGAGTATCGTTTGTATCCGGGGATGCGCGTGTCCAGCAGCATCATCATTGGCCAGCGCCGCATAGCCCAATATATTTTAGACCCCTATGTTCGCTCAATGCGGGCTGCACTGCGAGAACGCTAGACTTTTCAGATGTAGTGCTAGCGCTTTGATAATATTTTAGAATTTCTTGTTTCAATTTATGTAATGCGTTCTGGGAAATATGCTCAAATCAGAAAATGCAGAATTTTCTGAACACGGTTTTAAAAAATTATATAAAATTTTACGAAAAATATTATAAAAAATGTGGCAAAGTTAATTGGGCTTCCCATATAAGAGTCGCAATTTTACGGTGTTTTAGGCTAAAATGTAGGGAATTGGGCTAGTAACTGATGTAAACTGCCAAGCGCTCCAATTCGGATTCCGCTGGGAAACGGGGACTAAAATCGATGGCTGATACGATTGAGGATGTTCAGGCTCAAGGGGGGGCGTCCAGCATAGCTGGCCTGCCAACAGATGTTTTTGACAACCTTCTAATCGCGATCTCAGCTGGGGAGAATGTTGAAGAAGCGCTGAATGCGGTCCGCGAGTCCATGCGCGAAGCCGCTATCGATGCCGGGGCCAGCACTGCCGCAGCAGATCAGGCGGCTGATGTTTTTCTTGAGACCTTCCAGAACGAAGTATTTCTTTCGAACCGAGCCCCCCGTGATGCGGTGGACTATGCCGAACAGGCGATGCAGCAATCGATTGACACATTTGACGCTGCGCAGGGCCAGTCTCCGGCAGATGCACTGCTGGCGGCGATTGCTTCCGGTCAGGGCGTAGAAGAAGCCGTTTCCCGGGTCGTTGGCGACATGATTGCTAATGGCGATGCTCCCCAGGACCCCGCCGCTATTGAGGCGGCCTTCTTGTCCGAATTGCAGGAATCTCTGGCGCAAGGCAGCAGCCCGCAAGCGGCGCTGGACTCGGCCTCTGTTGCCGCCGACGCGCAATTGACCAGCCAGCAACAGGCATCCGTCCCAGTTGAAAATTCCATCCTCTCCTCGTTGGCCAATGGCGACAATGTTGGGGACGCCCTGTCAGATGCCGCCCGTTTGGCCGGTGGCGATGCGAATGCCTTTGCAGATAATCTGGAAGCCGCCTTGTCTCAGGGAATGGGGGCCGATGACGCACTGGCGGATGCGACACAGGCCGCAACGGATACGGCAGCAGCAAAGCAGGCCGGAGAAGTTGATCTGGATGCGGCGGGCCGGTTGGCTCAATCCCTGGCGCAGGGTGAAAATGTTGCCAATGCGCTGCAAGAGGCGGGCGGTGGTGAGGCGTTCGCCGCGACGCTGGAACAGTCTCTGGCCGCTGGGAATGACGCTGGGCAGGCTTTAGCGGAGGCCGATAGTGCTCAACAGCAGCAAGACGCCAATGCGGATGCGCAATCTGTTCCGCTGTCGGCTGCTGATAAATTGGCCGCCGCCCTGGCCAATGGCGCGGATGCGGAAACTCTTGCGCAATTAAGCGGTAATTCTGATTTTGCGGATGCGCTGGAACAAAGCCTTGCATCGGGGGAATCTCCCGTCAATGCAATGAATGATGCCCAGCAAGCGGCACAGGAAGCCGCAGCAGTCGCGCAGGCCCAGGACGTGCCCTTGTCCCCTGCGGATCAATTGGCGGCATCCCTGGCTTCTGGTGATAATGTCGATGACGCCATGGCGAATGCCGGTCAGGGCGATGCGTTCGGGGAGGAACTGATATCCTCTCTGGCGGATGGTCAGGCACCCGGCGATGCATTGGCCGGGGCAGCGGATGCGCAACAGGCAGCAGATACGACCAGTCAAAATCAATCCGTGCCTTCTGATCCCGCCGCAACCGCATTGGCGCAAGGGGGCGATGCCGCAAAAGATGTTAATCTGGCCCAGGCCGTCGCCGATGCGACCGGCACGACCGGCGGTGAAACGACGGATCAGGGCAGCCAGACTCAGGCCGGACAAGAACAGGCTGGACAAGATCAGGCTGGACAACAGCAAACCGCGGATGGCGCAGCCACTGGCGATACCGGCACATCGCAACCTGCCGCGACGACAACGGCAGATTCGTCGGGTCAGCCATCTGGTGGAAACACCGGGCCTGCGACATCACAACAGGCCAGCACGGACCAAACCGCCCCTCAACAGACGACAAGTGACGAAGAAGCTGCCCCCTCTCAGGAGACGCAACAGCAAGTCGCCTCTGAGGATACCAAGACCGAGACCGGTGAAGATGGCGCGGATCCACAAACCGAGTCCGATACTGCGGAATCCGTTGAACAGGTTGCCCAGGGCCCTGGCGAGGGCGAAAATTCCGACACCGCCACCGGCGATGATGAGGCTACGGGTCAAGGCGTGACCGAAACCATTCAGGTGGCGGATGCCGGGACCGGGACCGAAGAACAGGGGAACACCCAGAATCAGACTGAAGACCCTGCGCCGGAAGGGGGCGGGTCGGATCAGCCAACGGATGAAGAAATCGCGGCCTTGCAGGAGATTGAATCCGCAGCCGGTGGGAATACGAATACCAATAATTCGTCGCCGCGTGGGCCAAATTTTGAGAATAACCTCAATCCAGGACCGTTCGGCAACACCACGCCGTCCTACACGCCCAGCAGTTTTGGCCCGTCGACAACGACCACACCGACACGGACGACATCCCAGACAACATCACAGGATACGGCACCGACCCAGACCACAACGCCGGTTAATCTGAATCCCATTGTGACCAGCGATACCGGGGCCGGGACCGAAAACCAGACCTTGTCCCTGTCTGTCCTGAGCAATGACTACGATCCGGATGGTCAACCTTTAACCATTACCGCAGCCAGTGTGCCACAAGGCAAGGGTACCGTTCAAATCGCCGGACCTGTGGTGACATTCAACCCCGGAACCGATTTTGATGATCTGGACGCCGGGGATACGGAAAGCATTGCAATTTCCTATACCGTGTCTGATGGGGTTGGCGGGTCTGCCTCCAGCACCGTTTCTGTGGTCGTGACGGGCACAAACGATGTGCCGGTAATTGATCTGGCGGACAGCACCGTGACAGGTGCTGCGACGGAAGCAACCGATAATGCGGAGCCCGGTGATCCCGATTTGACCGCTGCTGGAGAGCTTAAATTCATCGATGTGGATGCGGATGGCACGCATACAGTAAATGTCACCCCCTCGTTTGGCGTCGCGGGGATTTTGACTGCAGCGATTACGACACCGGCTGTGGGTGCGACGGGCACTGTTTCCTGGGATTACACAGTGCCAGAGGGAAGTTTTGATAATCTGACCGCTGGCGAAACGGCGACGGAAGTCTTCCGTGTCACCGTGACCGATGATCAAGGAACGACAGCGTTCCAGGATATCACCGTTACGATCACCGGGACCAATGACAGCCCGATTGCCGTCGCGGATGTCAGTTCAACGTCTGAGAATACGGTCAAGACGATTGATGTTATCGCCAATGATACGGATGTTGATAATGCGACGGCGTCCCTTTCTTTGACGGCGGCTTCCGTCGCCCCGGGGCAAGGCACGGTCAGCATCGTCGGCAATCAAATTCAATACGATCCTGGCACCGACTTCGAATCCCTTGCGGTTGGTCAACATACGGTCGTGCAGATTTCCTACACGGTAACCGATCCCGGCGGATTGACGTCTGTGTCCACCGTCGATGTGACCGTGAATGGCAGCAATGATGTGCCCTTGGTTGCTGGCCCGATTGCTGTCGCACCTGTGACTGAAGATAGTGGTTCGCTCGCAATCGACCTGCTGACAGGGGCCAGCGATATTGACGATGGGACAAACCTGGACACAGCCTCGGTTGCTGTAACATCCGATGATGGCCATATCGTTTCTTTCTCCATCGACAATGACACCGGACAATTGACGATTAATTCCAGTCAATTCGGATATCTGGATGATGGGGAACAGGTGGCACTGTCTGTCACTTATAACGTAGTTGATGGTGACGGGGGCTCCGTGCCCAATATCGCCAGTGTGGTGGTCACCGGGGCGAATGATGCACCGCGTTTCGTGACGACGGGTGTTACAATCACCAATGAAAATTTTGAATCCGGTGCGAATGGCTGGTCGGATACGACCGTAACGACGGTTGATGGATTAACCCAATTCCTGGGGAATTTCGGTCAGGGCGGCGCGACAGAAAAAGCCTTCATCATTCCAAATGGGGCAAATGGCGTCAGCTTCAGCTTTGATTTCTACGAGATGGATTCCTGGGATGATGAAACCTTCACGGTTTCGATCAATGGCGATCCGATCCTTCAAAAAGTCTTCGGGCAGGTCGGGGATCAAAGTGATGCGAATTTCACGCTGAAGACGCTTGAGGATGCGGATTTAGGTCTGGCCGCATTTAATGATCAGGTTTACGGCGTAAGATTTAGCCTGAGCGCGGCGCAATTGGCTGCGTTCCCAGATGACGGGCTGGGGAATAAGATCGTTACGCTGGGCTTCAGTTCCACGCTGAACCAAGAAATTGGTGACGAAAGCTGGGGCGTCGATAACCTTCGGATATCCACGAATGTTTCGGCGAATGCAGCAGGTTTTGAAGACACAGTAATTGCGATCAATGGGTTGAAAGTTGGGGATGTTGACGGCGACGACCTGACAGTCACGGTTGATGTTCCGGACGGTATCCTGGATTTAACCGATGGTGGGGCCGGGGCCACGTTGCAAAACAGTGGGTCAACTTCTGTGACCGTTTCCGGTACTGCCGCGCAGATCAATGCGGCCCTGGCGACCCTGACCTATACGCCAGAAGACAATGCCAATGGATTGGTTCCAGTCAGCCTGTCTGTGAATGATGGGACGGTCACGACCAATTCCAGTTTTGATATCATTGTCGCCCCGATTGAGGATGCGACGGTCATTTCTGCGCCGGAAGTCCTGAATGTGACCGGTGGTGGCTCCAATGGTGACGATGCCAGTTTCTCCTTCGCCATAGCTGAAAATTTCAACACATTCCCGACGGCGCAAGGGACCGTAGAGCTTTGGTTGAAAACAGCCGACCAGGCAGGCGCTGTTGCTTCCTATGCAGTGCCGGGGTCTGCCAATGAGTTATGGATCACCCTGACGGGCGGCGATATCAACATTTGGCTGAACAATACCAATCTTGAGACGATCACGACCGTCAATGTGACCGATGATGCCTGGCATCATCTGGCGCTGTCCTTTGGGCCAAATGGCGGGGACACGGTGTTTTATGTGGATGGCAATCCTGTTGCGACCCTTCCGGCGACCGCAGCCCTAGAGGCGGGGGGAACCTTAGTGTTGGGCGCAGATCAGGATGCGGTTGGCGGTGACTTCCAGTCGTCGCAAGCGTTGGACGGTCAGATTGATGGCGTGCGCATCTGGGATTCTGTGCGCAGTCAGGCGGAAATCAATGCGGTCATGGGGCAGGAATTGGATCCTGCAATCAATCCTGATCTGATTGCGGATTACCGGATGGACGGCTCTATGGTCAGTGCGGTGGATGGTGCCCCTGACCTGGTTCTCAACAATGCCAGCCTGACCTCTGGTGGGGTTGATGCGATTTCCGGATTGGAAGATCAGCCGATTTCTCTGGCGGATATCGATATCGCAAATGTTGATGGCGACGTATTGACGGTAACCCTGACCAGTGCTCAGGGATCGATTTCCGCCAATGCTGGTGGCGGGGGCGCGTTTATTGTGCCGTCGGGGAATGGTGTCTCAATTACAGGCCTTGCAGCTGATGTTCGCGCGGCGATGGATACGGCCAGCTTTACCGGCGATCCAGGCTTTTTTGGCACGGCCAATGTGGATATCACCGTTAATGATGGCGGCGTGACACCGGTTGTCAGCACTGTTGCGGTACAGGTTCAGGAAATCCCCAATGTCGCGCCAATCGTAACGGCCGTTCAGAACTCGACCGGGGCCCTTATACAGGATGGGGTCGACAGCAAATCCACCATCGCCCATTCGGCCGCCTTGGATTTCGGCGGGGCAACCCCGATGTCGGTCGAATTACGGATCAAGACTTCTGATGATGTGAACAGGTTGCAGACCCTGTTTGATAAGTCAGACACCAATGTGGTCGATTCCTCACCCTTTAGGCTGCATATGGCGGATGGTGCCATTCGCGTCTGGAATGTCAGTGTTGAACCGTCGACCCCTCCCAACATACTTCAACCAAACACATGGTATGATATTGGCGTCACCTATGACGGGGCCAATTTGAAAATTTACATCGACGGTATCCTGATGTCCGATGCCCCCTTCACCATGGGGCCGACAAATGACAGCCCCTGGAATATCGGTGATGACAATATTGGCAGCCGGGATTTTCAGGGTCTTATCGATGATCTGCGTGTTTGGGATGTGGCCTTGTCTGAAGGGGAAATCCAATCCCATATCGGCGCTGAAATTGCCGATCCACCAAATGAGCCGGGCCTGGTGGCGCTGTATAATTTTGAAGGGTCGTTTAACGGCGAAGTTCCGGACCAGACCGGCAACAGCAATCCCGTCGCCCTGAGCGCTGGCAGCAACATCGTGCCCTTGTTGACGGTTGCAGAGGGTGATGTCGCAAACAGTTCACTGCTGGCCAGTGACGGGAATGGCGATCCGCTCAGCTATTCTGTGCTGACCAATGCCAGCAATGGATTTGTTGTGGTCAATCCGGACGGTACTTTTGCCTATACCCCCAATCCCAACTATGTCGGAGGGGATGAATTCACCCTGCAGGTATCGGACGGTCAGGGCGGCGTCACAAATCAACAGATCGCGGTCAATGTCACGACCCCATTCCTCAACAATACACCTCCGATGGGTCATGGTGACAGTGTTGTACCCAGCGCCAACTTTACCGGTGCAAATAGCTATGTTGATGTGCCCCCCTCGCTGGTTAACGGAATGACAGCAGGAACCATCGAAACCTGGGTCTATCTGGATAGCAACACCCAGGCACGGATATTCTCTCAACAGGCGAATTTCACCAATACGATGGCACTCTTGTCTGTGGAAAACGGCGCCGTGACCTACAAATCCCATAATGGCAGCGGAACCATCACCAGTTCGTCGTCACTGAATACCGGTGAGTGGCACCATATTGCGGTAACTTTCACGGCGGCTGAGGCAAATCTGTACATTGATGGACAACATGACTCTACTCTTGCCGGTTCTGGCGGAATAGGATTTTCGATTCCGCCGGTTACGGAATCTTTGGTGAATAATGCTTCCATCGGGGCTCTTATCTGGGATGGTGGACAGCAGTATATGGATGGTCAATTGGCTGAGTTCCGTATTTGGGACACGGCACGTACGGCTCAACAGATTGCGGACAATTATCTGGTACAGGCGGATGGTACGGAAAGTGGACTTCGCGCGCTGTATGATTTCTCAGACCCCATTACGAATGGAGACCCGGTCACCGATCATGCGGGAACGTTTGATGGGGTCTCCCATGACGTAGATTCCGACATTGCCTCTATTCCCGGCTTTGGCGATGGGATTGATTCGCAGAATGCCTTTGCCTTTGATGGAACCAATGCGGTTTATATTGATCACAACGCCGCGCTGGATCCTGGCAATGGCAGCCTGACCGTAGAGGCCTGGTTCTACTGGGCCGGGTCGGCTGCGACCAATGATCTGGATTACCTTGTATCCAAGGGGAATACGCAGAATTCTGATGATATCGGCTATTCTATCTTGATCAACGATGACACATTGCTGGTGCGCACTGCGACGCTCGATCCCGGCAGCAAGGGGGAATCCGAAATTTCCCTGACCGGCCTGAACGAGGGATGGCATCATGTTGCCATGGTCATTGATCAGTCCGGCGCCACCAGCGAAATTCGAGGGTATCTGGATGGGGATGGATCGGGCTGGAGCACCGAGCCGGGCTATTCCAGCACATTCAACAATGGCGCGATCACTACCGCCGAACCCTTGGCACTTGGTGCCCGCAGCGATGGGCTGGGTGAAAATTATGAAGGGGCGCTGGATGATGTCCGTGTTTGGAACACGGCGCGCAGTGAGGCGGAAATTCAACAATCCATGACACGGGAATTGACGGGCGGGGAAAATGGCCTTGTCGGCTATTGGACCTTCAACGAGAATTCAGGCAATACCGTTCTGGATAATTCCGTAAATGGTATCCACGGGACGGTGACCGGGGACGATGGTCGTGAGAATATGGTAGACTTTTCCGTCAGCAGCGCTGGAAACTACAAGGGTCTGCTGTTGGGCGGCGATGTGGATGGTGATCATCTGTCTTATGCGATTGCGGCGGGACCGGATCATGGGTCGTTGAATCTGGATGGAAACACCTTTGTCTATTCTCATGATGGGTCGCCTACAGGTCATGACACCTTCACGGTGGAGATTTCCGACGGAACAGATACAATAACCCAGCACATTGACGTGACGGTTGTCTAAAACGGGCTCCAAGGTAAGACTGGCCCCCAGCCATCGCGGTGCAATTGGGGTTACTTTTTAGGGGCGGGCTCGTGTTTCAATCAGTATGGCGAACGGTTTTCGGCAATTGGCCGATGACCAAGCGGAATATGTTCCTGGTGATCTTGCTGGCGATGGCCACGATCGCAGGGGTATTTTCCTTGATAACACGGGTCACCGTTCTGGACCTGGATTACAACAATCCGTTTCGTCTGGCGGTCGTTGGCCCGATGGAAGGGCCAGATGCTGCGATTGGCGCGACCATGGTGCGTGGCGCAGAACTGGCCGCTGATCTGGTGAATGAATCCGGCGGGATTCGGGGGCGCGCCGTCGTGGTTGAAGGAATCAACGACGGGAATACGGTCGCCGACGCTGTTGAAGCCGCCCGCAATCTTGCGGCGCGCACGGATGTTGTTGCGGTCATTGGTCATTGGAGCCCACAGGCAACCGCGGCTGCGGAACCGATCTATGAAGCCGCTGGCGTGCCGATGATATCCACCGCGCCAACGACGGCGCACAGCGATGCGGCATCTGACACCCAATGGGTATTTCACACCGTCTATGATGAATTGTCCCAGACGCGGTTTCTGGCGAATTATTTGCGCAATGTGATCGGTCAGGAAACGGTGTCTATCATTCATGAAGACACTGCGCGCGGGCGCATGCTGGCAGAGGCGTTCGATGCGACGTATCGCCGGTTTGGGACCAAGGTCCTTAATTTCTGGTCCTATAATCCAAATGATTTGGGAGCCCTGTCAGATCGTGCAACCGCCATTGCACAAGAAATGCGCGACAAGAAACTGACGGGCGACATTTTCGTTCAGGGCGGTGCGCCCCAGGCCGCGCGGATCGTGACCGGGCTGCGGCAGGGCCGCGTCCGCAATGGCATTGTCGGCCTTTCCAACATGGCGACAGGTGCCTTTGTCTCCGAAGTTCAGTCGATCCTGCCGGAAGGGGAGCCCGCAGCCTCCATTACCAATGGCATCTTTGTCACGACACCGCTGTTGTTTGATACAGCGACAGAAGTTGCCCAGAACTTCCGAACAGACCATTTGGCACGATATGGCACCGCCCCGGATTGGGTCGCGGCATTCTCCTATGACGCAGCCCGGATGGCCGTGGATGGCATTATCGCAGATATTGGGCAAAGCCCGTCTGACGAAGTCCCGGCGGATGCAGCGGATATCGGTGCATTGCGGGGTGCAGTCCGGGATTTCCTGGCAGGTCTGGACCATCCGGAACGCAGCCATCGTGTTGTCGCAGGGGAACGGTATTTCGGAAAGAATGGGGCAAATACAACCAGTGTTCAGATTGGTCTGTATAACGGTTCCAGCATGATTTCCGCGCTGACCCAGTTACAGCCTATTCTGGAACGCGGCGTGACCGGTTTCCTGGATCTGGTTCAGGAAGGCAAGGTTCTCTATGTGAATGATAAATTCATGTATAAGACCAATGTCGTCTATACCGGCGTTCAATTGTTGAATGTTGAGCCGGTTCGGGAAGGGCCCAGTGATGATCAGCAAATACTGGAAGATCGGTACAAGATCGATTTTCTGATCTGGTTTAGATATCGCGGCGAATTCGAACCTCAAGATGTCGTCTTTTTGAATGCGGTTGAACCGATCCATTTGACCGATCCGGACAAGACAGGCCTGGATGGCGATCTTAAATATGTGTCATATCGCGTCTCAGGCCAGTTCAAGACAGAGTTTTCCAATATCAAGCATCCCTATGGCACGGTTTTGGCCGGGCTGGGTTTCCATCATCGTCTGCTCAGTCGCAACAATCTGATGTATGTGACCGATGTATTGGGCATGGGATTGGTAAAGACGCGCAGCGACGTACAGCCCCTGGTGGTCAGCAATTCGGGCGGCAATAATGAAGCGGGCTTAGAGGACGAGGCGTCCGATTGGCTGGCGTGGCTTGGCATTGATGAATCATCCCTGGACATCGCTGCCTTGTTTGGTGAGGGGCCCAGCGGTGACCCTTTGCTGGATGGCCTGCAGTCCCGGCGAGTCTTTGCCAGCCTGCCGGATTGGGCACCGGAGCGCAGTTGGATTTCGCAGGAAGTCTATCAGGGAACGGGGGAAGGCGACCCCGCCTTTGTTGGCTTTGGAAAGCAGGCGGCTGAATTTACGCGCATTGATCTGGGGGTTATACTGGGACCGGCGGGTTTGGATCCCGCCGATGCCATTCCTTACAACTGGTTCGTCTATCTGTTTATATTTGCGGTCGTTGCGCTGTTATTCGCAGCCATTATGGACCGCAAGGACCGGGGTCAGTTCTGGCGGTTCCAGACCTTGGGGATCCGCGTGATTGGCTGGCCGGTTCTTTTGATTTCTGCTGGAACCCTGCTATTGGATTATTCCGCCCAAACCCTGCCGGATGCGGTTACCGATGGCATCGTGCTGTTCTTCGACTGCCTGTGGTGGCTGATACCGGCGCGCCTTCTGGTCATCAGCCTGGAGCGATTTGTCTGGGTTCCGATAGAGGAACGATCAGGTCGCCGTATTCCCAATGTGGTGCGATTGTTTGGGGCAGGCACGATCTATCTTTTGGCCATCTTTGGTGTGATCGCCTTCGTTTTTGATCAGCAATTGACCAGTCTGCTGGCGACATCAGGCTTGCTGGCCATGATCATTGGTCTGGCTATTCAGGCCAATATCGCAAACATCTTTTCCGGCATCGTGTTGAATATTGAACGCCCTTTTAAGGTTGGCGATTGGGTGATGGTCGGGGATATGATCGGGCTGGTCACCGACATTACCTGGCGCACGATGCGGCTCAGCACCCGGGATGGCTATAATGTCAGCATTCCAAACGGTCAGGTCTCTGAATCCCTGATTCAGAATTTCTCCACCGGCGACATGGTTCGGTTCAGCGCTGAATTCTTTGTGCCGGAACGGTATCGACCAGATGAGGTCGAACGCTCAATCAAGGCAGCTGAACAGCCGGTCCGGGATAAATTGTCAGACGCCCTGGGCCGCAACGACGCGCTGGATATGTACACCTGGCGGTATGATGGTGTGAAGGTGTTCGAGCTGGGCCTGTTCCATCGATATCGCGTGGATTTCTGGATCGATGAATATGACGACTTCGAAATTGTGCGCGATACGGTCTATGCCGTTGTTTTTGATCAGTTTTGTATTGATGGGATAGAACAGGGACCGGCGCCGACGGAAATCTCGCTGATGCGCCACGAAAAAGCGGATGCCTTACCCGCCGGGCGGACGATAACCGCTGATGGTCCGGCAAAATAACGATGAAGGATCAGGAAGCCCTATCGGGTTTGTCAAAGGTGACAACCCGGGCAAAGAAGGCGCGGCGCGTGTTGTGGTGGCGCAAGCCTGACGCAATACCCAACTGTTCCAGCGGGTCGCGGATATAGTCGCTGTAATAGGGCTCATGGAACGCCATGGGAAAACGATCCAGCAGTTTATCATAAGGGCTATGATCACCGATCTGAATGGAATCGACGATAACCAAACGCCCGCCCGGTCGCAGGACGCGGGCCATTTCCGCCATCACGCGGCGGCGTATCTTTCGCGGTAACTCATGGAACAGAAAAATGCAGGTCATCAGGTCCGGCCCCATATTATCCGCCAGGGGTAACTGTTCGCCCTTGCCCAGCACCATGGAAAACGCACCGGGCCAGCGCCGCAGATTGTTTCGTGCTTTACGCAGATAGTTCTCACTCATATCCAGGCCCATCACGTGCAGGGCGGGATGGGCGCGCTTGGCATCATGCAGGAACCTGGCGGTGCCACAGGCGACATCCATCAATTGCCGGCCTTCCGCCCTATGGACGCGCAGCCAATCGCCAATCGGGACAAGCGCCTGTCGACGCATCGCATCGGCACCACCTGTGAAAAGAACTTCAACCTGATGGTCATACAGGGCGGCACTGTCATCGGTCAGCCAGCCGCCAGATTGGTAATGGAAATTCTGCATGTAATATCGGGGGCGTCGGGCCGTGGTGACATCCTGAAAAACGTCACTATTGGCTTTCAAACGACGCCGCAAATTGACCGCGGGGACATCCCTGATGAACCGTGCGGCATTGCGTAGCATCTTGATCGGGGACGCTAGAATATCTGCAGGGGGCGGGTAATAGCCGTTTTCCACATTCTGCCAGTCCTGGCGCTGCAAACCGCGCAAGTCTCTCAGAATTAAGGGCCAGCCGGGCAACGTTCCAGGCGCTGGAGAAGGGCCATCAAGCGGAGGGGCCAGGCGTTGCGCCAGACTATATTGCGCCCCGAACCATAAGGTCCGTGACGTCTGAGCAGCCCCAAACAGGGCGCGACCGAATAGTGACATATGCTGTCTCCCCAAATACGTCGCTTTAGGATATGGGGCGGATTTGCGCGGGCTCAATCGCTATTCTGCGACAAATGCGCGCCGGTAATGCTTTTAACCTGTGCCGCGATCGGGTAGAGAGTCGCAAAATTCAGCATAATCAGGAAGGGTATCCCGTGTTCAAGACGCTCGATGATTTTGATTTCGATGGAAAAGTTGCTTTGGTGCGGGCGGATCTGAATGTCCCGATGCGGGGAGATACCGTCAGTGACGCGACCCGCATTGAACGTCTGCGCGATACCATCGATACGTTGATCGATCGTGGCGCGCGCGTGGTTCTTATGTCGCATTTCGACCGGCCTAAGGGGAAGCCTGTCCCGGAAATGTCGCTGGGCCCAATCGCCAAGTCCGTGGGAAAGGTTCTGGGTCGTTCTGTTACTTTTGCAACAGATTGCATTGGCAGCACGGCAAAAACCGCAATCGACAGCATCTCTAAGGACGGAATCGTCGTTTTGGAAAATCTGCGGTTCTATCCTGGCGAAGAAGCGAATGATATGGAATTTGCCAAGGAATTGGCTGCCCTGGGTGATGTTTATATAAACGACGCGTTCTCTGCAGCTCATCGCGCCCATGCGTCCACGGTCGCTATTGCCACTTTGTTGCCGGCTCTGGCCGGTCGCAATATGCAAAAAGAGCTGGAAGCGCTGGAAGCAGCCCTTGGCAATCCAGAACGCCCGGTGGCTGCCATTGTTGGCGGCGCGAAAGTGTCTACCAAGCTAGCAGTCCTGGAGCATTTGGTGGAACGGGTCGATCTGTTGATTATCGGCGGGGGCATGGCCAACACGTTCCTGTATGCCATGGGTAAAGACATCGCCAAAAGCCTGTGCGAGAAGGACCTGGCCGATGTTGCGCGGGGTATTCTGGCCCGTGCGGATGCGGCTGGATGCCGGATCGGCTTGCCCCATGATGTTACGGTAGCTTCGGAATTTGCGTCTGGCGCAGAGTCTGAATCTGTCGCATTGGATGCGGTTCAAGCCCATAAAATGATTCTGGATATCGGGCCGGAAACAGCAGACGCGCTGGCGGCAGAATTGGAATCCTGCAAAACCTTGATCTGGAACGGCCCGATGGGGGCGTTTGAAATTCCACCGTTTGATGCCGGGACTGTGGCGCTGGCAAGGAAGGCCGCAGAATTGACAGAGGCTGGGAAACTGATCTCCGTAGCAGGCGGGGGCGACACGGTCGCGGCCCTGATGGCGGCCGGTGTGGCAGACAAGTTTACCTATGTCTCAACGGCGGGGGGCGCCTTCCTGGAATGGATGGAAGGGCGCGATTTGCCGGGTGTGTCGGTCTTGAAGCAATAGGATTTAGCCCCATTCTGATTGTAAGCCCTGTGCAGACGAATGGAATGGGAGATAAAAATGTATCCAGCGCGATTGCTTTTTAGCCGATCCGTTATCGCGGCGGGAATCGCCTTATGCGCAACAATGGCGCAGGCGCAAACACCCGATCAGCCGGGCGACGTATTCGAAATTCGCGCCCAAGATCTGCCCGCCCCATTCGCCACTCAGTCTGTTGGCAACAGTTCTGATACCGTTGCAAGGGACGGGCGTATCCCGATTGCGCCGGATGGCTACACGGTCACCTTGTTTGCAGCGGACATCACGGGGGCCCGCAATCTGGTCGTGGATCAGGACGGTGCGGTCATCGTGGCGCGCAGCCGGGCGGGCGTCGTGACCCTTTTGCGGGACAGAAATGGCGATGGCACCGCTGATCAGCGTGAAGAAATTGCCAGTGGTTTCAACCGCCCCCACGGGTTGGCTTTACATGATGGGTATTTATGGATTGCTGATCTGGACCGGCTTTATCGTCTGAAATGGGGACAGCAATGGGGCCGGGTTGAGGAGATGAGTCCGCGCGGCGTATTTGGCGGGACCGGTGGGCATTGGACGCGCAATATTGCATTTTCCCCAGATGGTAAGACCCTGTATGCATCCATTGGGTCGCGTGGAAATATCGCAGAAGAACCGTCCCCGCGCGCAACGATTCAGCGGTTTTCCGTGGCGTCAGATGGAAAGATAGAGGGCGGGGAGACGTTTGCCAGCGGCCTTCGAAATCCAGTTGGAATCGCGATAAAGCCAGGCACCGATCAACTCTATACCGTGGTGAATGAACGCGACGGTCTGGGCGATGGCCTGGTTCCAGACTACTTCACACAGGTTCAACAGGGTGATTTTTATGGCTGGCCCTATGCTTACAGCGGGCAATATCCACAGCCGGATTATGCCGACCGGCGCCCGGACCTGGTTGCCCAGTCGAAACTGCCGGATGTTTTGTTTGAGTCTCACAGCGCGCCAATTGGCCTGACCTTTCTGGCGGATGCAGGTGTTCCAACAGACTGGCGCGATGATGCGCTGGTCGCGCTGCGGGGTAGTTGGAATGCGGCAGTGCCAACTGGATACAAGGTGGTTCGGGTCGAGATTCAGGAAGGTGTCCCCACCGGGCGATATATCAATTTTCTAACGGGGTTTCGTGTCGATGCCCCAAATCCAGATGCGCCGTCACCGGCAAAAGTTTGGGGTCGGCCTGTCGGTGTTGCCGTGGGGCCTGATGGGGCGATTTATGTCAGTGATGATACAGGCGGAACGATCTGGCGCATTTCAAAATAATTCTGTGCCGTTAGAAATTTATTAACATCTCACAGTTAAGTATCCCCGCATACGTTAACTATCATCAGGATGCTTACACTATGAATGTCGCAGGCGTTGAATCAAATACGTTGCTCATGGCGCAGTCCGTGATTGGTGCGCGGCAAATCGCACAGGATCCCGCTGGCACAGCCCAGCGCGATCGCGCGTTTAACAGTGGAGATGTCGCCCAAAGGCGGCAGACGCAAGCGCCGCAAGTGCAAAATGCTGTGACAGCTGTTGCAGCAAATGATGCTGGACCAACGGCGCTGAAAAACAAAACTCTGCCTAAGGATGCGCAATCGGATGCCCGGGCGCTGGTCACAACATCGCCGCAGGCGGACTCTTCATCCCCGCGCCGCGGCTCTGTTGTCAGTTTTTACGCGTAACTTTACGCGACTGAAATTACCCGTACATCACAGTTTGGATGTTTTGTAACCAACTGCCGCACGGCAATATCGTCGGTCGTGTAAAGCTCTTGGTCGTCCCAGGTCACGCGAAACAGCAGCTTCGCGTCCCAGTCCAGGGTTTCGGCCCGGGGGGCATTAATAGCCTGTCGCGCGGATTCTGCCCGTGCAATGGACAATTCGTCGCGATAGGCGTGCTTTTCACCAACATACAGAGTGGTCATTATACTACCCTCCTTTCGGGCCGGTCCGACGGGGCTGGGAGGAATTCCCAGAACTTTGTCTAGACCAATCGTTTAAAGGTTGCGCACGTCGTGCGCTTCTGATAGGAAGATAGGCGCACTTGGTGCGCAGATCAAGGGAAATTTACGCGCACTTTGTGCGCTTTATGTGAGAATTGTTACAAACGGTAATTGGTTACCGCAACTAACACTGTTTTAAGCCTGCTCAGAAAAAAGGAATGACACCGGTGAAACCCGCTGAATTCAAGCGTTGGCGCAAAAGCGTCGAATTATCCCAAAAGGATGCAGCCCATGCTTTGGGGTTAAAACGCCGTGTCGTGCAATATTATGAAAAGGGCGAAAGGGATGGGAAGAAAATAGAAATCCCGCTCACCGTCCGGCTGGCCTGTGCCGCCTATTCCGCCGGTGTGCGGGATTATCATGGGCCAGACATCCCGGTGAAGGCGACGCCCGACTCCCCGGTGCCGGATGCTATTCCGCCGGTTGCTCCTGAATAACAGGGCAGGTCACGCCTGTGCCGCCCAGCCCACAATAGCCGCCGGGATTCTTTGACAAATAGGCCTGGTGGTAGTCTTCAGCATAATAGAAGTCGGGCTTGTCGACAATTTCCGTCGTGATCGGTCCCATGCCTTTGGCCTGCAATGCTTTTTCATAGGCACCCTTGATTGCTTCGGCTTCTGTGCGTTGGGCATCGTCATAGACATAGATGCCCGACCGGTATTGCGTTCCGGTATCATTGCCCTGGCGCATGCCCTGGGTCGGGTTATGCGCTTCAAAGAACCGGCGCACCAGATCGCCATAGGAAATCTGGCTGGGGTCATAAACGACCAACACCACTTCGTTATGGCCGGTCTGACCGCTGCAGACCTCCTGATAGGTTGGGTTGACGGTATAGCCGCCGGCATAGCCGACCGCCGTACTGTAGACGCCGCGCGTCTTCCAGAAGATCCGCTCAGCGCCCCAGAAACAGCCCAGGCCAAACAGGGCGGTTTCCGTGCCGTCCGGGAAGGGGCCAACAATGCGGGTCCCCAATGCATGATGGATCGGGTTCACACGCATCTTCTCCAGGCGACCCGGCAGGGCATCCTTCGGATTGACCATCTGGGATTTTTGCGCCTTCGCAGCAGAATTCATGAAAAACATAGTGGCCTCCTTAGAAAGAACACACTTCGTGATCTCTAAGATAGGGCTCAGGCCTGCCGCTTCAAAGGGGGATCGTCCAGACTGGGGCAGTTCACACGGTCTTTTGATCAAAATGGGGGACAGGCAGGCCCATATCAACCGGTAGAGGCGGCTTGCGGGTAATACAAATCAGGCCATAGACAGGCTGGCGCTTCTCCTGGCGTAAAACGCGCCGCTCCAACGAGACCAGGTCAAGCAGGGCGGCGGCGATCCAGGGGCGCAGGCGGGTATCGCCATGGCGATAGCGATGGCCTTCCCCCAGTTCAATCTGTGTGTCCTCGCCCGCCTCGACGGTGAAGACGAAGAAACCGCCCGGCGACAATGCTGCGGTCGCGCTTTGGAAGACGGGCGCCAGGTCCCCGATATAGTTCAAAACATCCCCTGCGGCGATCAGGTCATAGGGTTGCTCGTCGATCAGCCAGGCATCGTTCAGCAGGTCCCCTTGGCGCACGGAATCATACAGGCCGGTCGCCACCGCCTGAACCAGCATGCCCGATGACAGGTCCAGCCCATCCAGCCGACCGGCAGCCAGCCGTAAAGATGGCGCAATCAATCCCGTGCCACAACCCAGGTCCAGAACCCGCGCAGGATGGGCCAGGTCGGGCAGTATTTTATGGACCGCTTGGGCGATCGCTTCGGGCCCCCGATAATCCAGCTTGTCCTTCATCTTGGAATCGAACCGCCGCGCCTCTTGATCAAACAGCGCCTCAACATAGGCGGCAGGCAGGCGATCTGGTGTCGGGGCCGCCCCCAACAGGGTCAGTCGAATGCGTGCCCCCATTCGGTCCGCGGGCTCCAGGGATAAGCATGTGCGATAGGCGGCTTCAGCCTGTGCCGCATGCCCGGGCAGCTTTTCCAGATTTTCGGCCAGGGCAAAGTGGGCCTCCACCCAACCGGGTGCCAAATCACAAGCGGCCTGCAAGGCCTCAACGGCAGCGGCATGGTCACCATCCCCCGCCAAGGCGAGGCCTAAATCCAAACGCCGCTCGGCGCGCAGACGATCATCGGACATAATGCTTAAAGACCTAGAAAGAGCAGTCATGCCAAGGGGCACGACTTAAGCGCCTAAATGATCCTGAAATGATTTTTTGGCAAGCAGGAAGTTACCCTGGGATCACCAGATACTCTTGCCATCGCCGGGTAGGCCCAGGTCAGGCCACAGGCGGTCGATTTTATCGATGACATCCTGATCCATCTGAATTTTGGTGCCCCATTCCCGTTTGGTTTCCGGCGGCCATTTATTGGTGGCATCCAGGCCAATCTTGGACCCCAGCCCGCTTTCGGGGGATGCGAAATCCAGATAGTCGATGGGCGTGTTTTCAATCATGGTGATATCCCGCGCCGGATCCATGCGGGTCGACATGGCCCACATCACATCCTTCCAGTCGCGCGCATTGATATCATCATCCACCACGATCAGCCATTTCGTGTACATGAATTGGCGCAGATAGGACCACGCGCCCAGCATCACCCGCTTGGCATGGCCGGGATAGGCCTTTTTCATGGAAATAACCGCGATGCGATAGGAACAACCTTCGGGGGGCAACCAGAAATCAACAATCTCCGGGAATTGTTGTTGCAGCAGGGGGATAAAAACCTCGTTCAGTGCCTCGCCCAGGATAGACGGCTCGTCTGGCGGGCGGCTGGTGAAGGTCGACAGATAGATCGGCTTTTTACGCATGGTGATGGCCGATACCCGAAAGACCGGGAAGGGCTCGACCGAATTATAATAGCCCGTGTGATCGCCATAGGGACCTTCATCGCCATACTCGTCCAGCATGACATGGCCTTCCAGAACGATTTCCGCCTCTGCCGGAACCTTCAGCGGGATCGTTTTACAGTCGACAAGTTCGACCTTCTTGCCCCGCAACAGCCCGGCGAACTGATATTCCGACAATGTGTCTGGTACCGGTGTTACGGCGGCCAGAATGGTGCCCGGATCAGCCCCAATCACAGCAGCGGCGGGCAGGGGCTCCGGGCGGTCCTTTTTCCAGCGCGCGTAATGCTGGGCCCCGCCGCGATGTTTCAACCAGCGCATCAGGGTCGTATCCTTGCCGGTCACCTGCAGCCGATAGATGCCCAGATTGAACGCGTCACTTTTATCACCCTTTGGGTTGGGCCCCTGTGTGACAATCAACGGCCAGGTGATCAGTGGGGCGGGCTCGCCGGGCCAGCAGGTCTGGATTGGCAGGCGCGACAGGTCGATATCATCCCCGGTCAGAACGACTTCCTGTACCGGCGCGGTCTTTACCGTCTTGGGCTTCATGGAAAGGACCTGTTTGACCAGGGGCAACAGGCCAAGGGCTTCCTTGAATCCACCGGGAGGTTCCGGCTGGCGCAGGAAGGCCAGGGTTTCGCCGACTTCGCGCAATTGGCTCGGTTCCCGGTCCATGCCCCAGGCGACACGCTCCACCGACCCGAACAGATTGACCAGGACCGGCATCTCACAAGGCTTGCCATCCACCCCAACCGGATTTTCAAACAACACAGCCGGTCCGCGATCCTTAAGCAGGCGCGTTTGAATCTCCGTCATTTCCAGAACGGTAGACACAGGCTCTTTCACCCGAACCAGGCGGCCTTCCTGTTCCAGGCGGTCCATAAAATCACGCAATGACGAATAGGGCATAAAGTGGAGGTCCTGAAAATTGGTGCAAAGCTTGGCGGGACGGTGCTAACGGGTTAGATAGAGCGCTAATCACGGTCTGTCGAGAGTTGGAGACACTATCATGTCCGCACGCTATTGGGTTGTTGGCGGTATCTACACCGATACCAGCTTTACGAAAGTGGCCGATGGGGTCAAGGAAACCCGGTTGGGGCCCTTTGACGACTATGATCAGGCAAAGGCTGTCTGGCGCGCCAAGGCGATGGAAACCGTCGATGATGCCCATGCCCGGTTTTCCATCGAAAAGGAAAGCCATGACGAATTCTGGGTCATCGGCGGCGTCTACACCGACACCAATTTCCATAAACTGGCTAATGGCGGCGAGGAAATCCGCACCGGGCCGTTCAAGAGTTATGAAGCGGCACAGAATGAGTGGAAATCCCGCTCCATGGCCGCCATCGACGATGCCTATGCCCGCTTTCGGATTGAAAAGCTTTGAGCGATCTGTATGAACAGCAGGCGGATATCCTGCATCGCGCGCGCAATTATCCCTATACCGCCCCGACTGACAGCTATACCTGGGAAAACGGGGCGGAGCGTCCGTTCAAGCCGGAGGACCGCGTTGGTCGGGTGCCGGTTCTGGCCGTTGGGTCCAACCGCGCGCCAGAGCGTCTGGCCCAGAAATTCGGGCATCTGGGGGATCACATCATCCCGGTGGAGCGCGCGCATCTGACTGATTTTGATGTCGTCTATGCAGCGCATATCACCGCCTATGGTGCTGTGCCGGCGATGCTGCAATTCTCACCCGGTGTTACGGTCGAACTGGCGGTGACCTGGTTGGATCAGGCGCAGCTTCCCATTATGCACGCCACAGAGATTGGCGCAGCAAATTATGATTTTCGCCTGTTGGATGGCATTGAATTGCGGCTGAATGGCAAGGAACGGTTGGACCATGCCTTTCTGTATGTCAGCACGCGCGGGCATCTGCGCGGCGATGATGGGCAGGCGATTCCTTTACTGGCCCTGCGTGCGAAAGGCCGGTCAGGCTCAGGTCGCGCCACTGGGGAGGTTCTGGAAACCGTGCGACAACGCTTCGCCCAGAAGCTGGAATCCGATGCATTTGTCTTCAAACTAGTCGAAGATAAGACCTATCGCGAAGACATCACGGCCCGGATGTCCAAGGACGCGGTGCCTTTCAACTATGAAACCGGATTGCCACCCCTGTAGCCGACCTGCGCGGGTATGACGGGTTTTGGGGGCTCAAATCTTTAAGTGCCCTCACCCTGAGGAGCGGAGCGTCTCGAAGGGTGAACTCGCTGGAAGCACGGAATGTGCAGCCCTCCTTCGAGACGGCGCTGGCGCGCCTCCTCAGGATGAGAATTGTGTGTTTTTTATCGTCACCCCGGACGTGATCCGGGGTCTAGGGCGGCGGGCATCGTTGGTGCTGGATGCTCGCCTGCCCCGGATCGGATAAGGCTAAACACTACAATATCAACGCAGTGTGGCTCTATGCCATCGCAATCGCCCGGTTCATTGCACAGGTGACAGCCTTCAGAGAGGCGGTGACGATGTTGGGGTGCGACCCAACACCGTATATGCGCTTTCCGGTTCCGGTGCGGGCCTCGACATAGGCAATCGCCTTGGCATTGGCACCCTGACCCATGGCATGTTCGGAATAATCCATGACAGAGATTTCCACCCCGGAATCCGCCGTCAGCGCATTCACATAGGCGTCAATCGGGCCGTTGCCGCGCCCTTTTAGGGATATGTCCTTGCCGTTCTTTTTCACCTTGGCGGTGATTGAGCGAATTTCGGAAGCATGGGTTTCCGCCTTGGTCGTATGGTCCACAAAGGCATAGGGGCTCTGGTTATCCAGATAGGTCTGGCAGAAGCTTTCCCAGATCATCTTTGGTGCCAGTTCTTTGCCGCTTTCATCCGCAATCTTTTGGATCACGGTGGAAAATTCGATCTGCAGATTGCGCGGCATGCGCACCCCGAAATCGCTTTCCAGGATATAGGCGACACCACCCTTGCCCGATTGTGAATTCACCCGGATCACGGCCTCATAGGAAGCGCCAACATCGGCCGGGTCAATGGGCAGATAGGGGACGTCCCAGATGCCGGTATTGGAATTTTCCATTGCCGACAGGCCCTTTTTGATCGCGTCCTGATGGCTGCCGGAAAAGGCGGTGAAGACCAGATCGCCGCCATAGGGGTGGCGCGGATGGACGGGCAACTGGTTGCAATATTCAACAATTTTGCGCATTTCCGGGATGTTGCTGAAATCCAGCATCGGATCGACACCGCTGGCGACCATGTTCACGCCCAGGGTTACGATATCGACATTGCCGGTCCGCTCCCCATTGCCAAACAGGGTGCCTTCGACGCGGTCAGCACCTGCCATTTGGGCAAATTCCGCTGCGACCACGCCCGATCCCCGGTCATTATGGGGATGAACCGACAGGATCAAACTGTCCCGCCGGGTGAAATGGCGATGCATCCATTCAATGGAATCCGCATAGACATTGGGCGGGGCAACTTCCACCGTCGCGGGCAGGTTCAGGATACAGGGCTTCTGGGGCGTTGGTTCCCAGACATCCATCACGGATTCGCAAACTTCCAGCGCGTAATCCAGTTCCGTCTGGGTATAGCTTTCCGGGGAATATTCGAACCGCCAGTCGGTGCCTGGATTTTTCTCTGCATGTTCACGCACCATTTTGGCGCCATCCAGCGCGATCTGTTTCACTCCGGCGCGGTCCTGTTGGAAAACGACGCGACGCTGAATGGTGGAGGTTGAATTATACACATGCACGATGGCTCGGTGGACGCCCTTCAATGATTCAAAGGTCCGTTCAATCAGTTGCGGGCGGGCCTGGGTTAAGACCTGAACGGTCACATCTTCCGGGATCATATCCTGTTCGATCAATTCCCGGGTGAAATCGAAATCTGTTTGAGAGGCGGAGGGAAACCCGATCTCGATCTCTTTGAATCCCATTTCGACCAGCAGTTTGAACATGCGGCGCTTGCGGTCCGGGCCCATTGGCTCGATCAAGGCCTGATTGCCGTCGCGCAGGTCAACCGAACACCAGATCGGGGCCTTGTCGACGACCTTGCTTGGCCATTGTCGGTCGGGCAGGTCGATGCGTTCAAACATGCGATATTTTTCAATGGGCATGTGTTTCATGGTCTGGAACTCCTTATCTTCGTCTATTCGATGCGCGCGACCTCTATTGGGTGGCGCGCCGGGGGCTGAATGAGTTTGCGGCAGGGGTTACGATCGCCGGTGCGCCGCAGGGCAAACCGGGACCGCCGATAAGGCGCTCTAGCAGCAGGCCGTTATGACTTACAGACAGGGTGTTAATCCCGGATTGAGCCGGAATGGAATTTTGTTTCTGGAGATACTTTGAGGTGTTGGAAATCATCACGATGGTCTTCCGGAAAGGGTCAATCAGGCTGTCGGAATTGGGTCAATACAAACCCGTACCCGCGCTCAAATAAGGGCGAGGCCTAGTAGTAGCTCCGGAAGGAGCGAAAGGGTGGTCCGTTTCGTCATCGTGCTGGCACGCTATAGCCGGTTTCGGCGAGGGTCAAGCCTCTTGGTGAAAGGTATTTTAGGTACCATCGCCCCCGTCGTCGCCTTGCTTGGGTTTAGGTTGTCTCTTGCGATCGCTTCCACCATCAAGGCTGGACTCCGTAGACAGATCTTCCTCCCGCGAGGCAGATTCCGCTTCGGATGAGGAGCCCCCTTGATCATCTGCATCCGTCGATGACTGATTGGCTTTGCCAGGCGGCGAGAACAATTCTGGCATAGAGCCAGGAATAGTTTCCAGATACAGGGAACGACTGGGGAAGGCAAAGCCGGTTTCAGCATCCTCAACAATCGCTTTGACGGCATAGGCCAAGTCTTCTTTGACCTTCAAATATTCGCCCCAAACTGTTGTCTTGGTGAAACAATACACCATGAAATCGATGGAACTGTCGTTGAACTTGTCCAGGCGCACAAACAGGGTCGCCTGGTCTGCGGGCACGAAATCAGGACTTTTGACGATGTAATCCTCAATCGCATCGCGAATTTCGCGCAACTGGTCGGTGGTCGTGCGGTATTCAACGCCAATGACCCAATAAATCCGGCGGTGCGTCATGCGGGAGAAATTGGTGACCGCAACGTCTGACAATTGTGCATTCGGAACAAAGACGGGCGCCTTGTCGAACCGCCGTATGAAGGTGGAACGAAAGCCAATTGACTCGACTGTTCCCTCCACAACGCCGTCAACTTGAATCCATTCCCCAATAGAAAATCGCTTTTCAACCAGAATCAAAATTCCGGCGATCAGGTTTTTGAACAGATCCTGTGCGCCCAGCGCAACGGCGACCCCAAACAGTCCCAGACCGGCAATGATAGGGCCGACCTGAATGCCCCAAATTTCCAGCACGGTTGCGGCACCGATTAAGGCGACCAGAACCTTGATCGCCTTGATCAACCATTCGACCATCGCGGATGTGAAGACACGCTCGACCTTTCCCAGGACAAAGGACAACGGGTCAACCATCCTGAACAGGGTCCAGAAAATTATGAAGACAATCAGGGACCGGTTCAGCGATGTCGCCAGTGCTTCTGGTGTGCCGCTGAGGTTAAGATACTCGGTTGCGAAAAACACACCGATGACGGCGGGGACAAAGCGAACCGGTTCGCTGAGCGCCGTTGCTAAGGAATCATCCAGTTTGTTGTCGCTTCGCTGTGCGATTTTTTCGACACGGCGCAAGATAAAGCGGCTGAAGAACTGCCGAAAAATCAGGAATATGATCAATATCCCAAGCGCGATCAGGATATCGCCTAGACTGGTTCCCCCGATCCCATAATTCCATACGTCCTTCACCATGTCCCAATATGCGACCAGTGTTTCTTTGTTCAGGCTATCGATGTTGTCGGATACAACTTCCAGCGCCGAGGTGACCGGATCGCTTTGGGCCAGGATTATGGTGTCTTGAGGTGATGCTGGGGGTGTCACAAGCGGGTCCTCTCAGGGGTGGGGCGGCTATGTGGCGTTTATGGGGCAACCATCAGGGCAGCTTTCGCAACCTTCCGCATTACGGTCGGCAAGGCTACCTGGTCCAAGCGATCAGGCAGGCACCATATACAGTTTTCCGGCACATTGTCATCATTCGCCCAATCTTCTGTTGCTTGGCAGGCATAAACATTCAGTTCCAGATGAAAATGGGTAAAGGTGTGGCGGATTTCACCCACTTTCTGAAAGTTAAATGGTTCCTCTGGCAGGCCGGTCTGGGCAAAATCCGTACTTTCCTGTTCTTTCCAATCTGTGGAAGGGATTTCCATCATCCCCCCCAGCAGACCTGTCTCTGCCCGGCGGCGCAACAGTATGGACCCATCCGGTCGGGTGATCCAAAAGGCGGTTCCGCGGCGCGTAGGCTTTGCTTTCTTAGGCAGTTTCCTTGGCAAGGTGGCAGCACGATCCTTGCCACTGCAGGCGGTAATCAGGGGACATAAGACGCATTTTGGATTGCCCGGCACACAGATGGTTGCACCCAGATCCATCATCGCCTGGGCAAAATCCCCGGGTCGATGGGTCGGCGTCATATCCGATACATGCCGATACAGGATCGGCTTTGACTCGGGCAGGGGTGTGTCAATGTCAAACAGGCGGGTCGTCACCCGCTCAATATTCCCATCCATCACGGATGCTGGTTGATTGAAGGCGATGGCGGCAATGGCGGCTGCTGTGTAGCGACCGATGCCTGGCAGTTCCAGCAGGGCTTCTTCTGTTTGAGGAAACCGGCCATTGAATTGTGTTGCGACCTGTTTGGCACATTTGTGCAGGTTGCGTGCCCGGGCGTAATAGCCAAGACCCGCCCAGGCGGTCAGCACGTCGTCCAGATCCGCCGCTGCCAGATCGCCCACAGTTGGCCACAGCTTTAGAAACTTGCGAAAATAATCCGCCACCGTTGCAACAGTGGTTTGTTGCAGCATGACTTCTGACAGCCAGACATGATACGGGTCCGCCAAATCACCCGGCAGTGACCGCCAGGGCAGGCGGCGCGCATGTCTATCATACCAAGGTAACAGCAGCGGGGCGATATCGGTTTCAGAAAGGTGGCTCATGGCGTTACAGTGTAGTGAGCGCGCGCGGCAAATCCAGCCCCAGACGACAAGATTATACATTTCGGAAAGATCCACATGTCTGACGACGAAACACCAGCCAGACCATCCAATAGCTGGGCCGCTAAGAAGAAGGATGATAGGCGCTATGGCGGCACACGGTCTTTGGCTTCTCTGGTGCCGGGTCTGACGAAGAAGGCTGTGGGTAAGCGGGGCTTCACGGATGCGCGGATTTTAAATGAATGGGATCAGATCGTCGGGGTCGATCTGGCGCGCCATGCGCATCCGGACCGCCTGACTTTTCCCAGGGGACGCCGGGATGCAGGCACGCTGCATATTCGTGCGCTGGGGCCCATGGCGACAGAATTGCAGCATCTGGAGCCGGTGCTGGTATCGCGTATCAATATGCATTTCGGCTATAAGGCGATTTCCGGAATCAAACTGATGCAGGTGCCGCCCACGCGTCTGGCGAACCGCAAGGCCGGGCCCGGCCGGTTAGGGGCCGCGCCCAAACCACCCCAAACGCCGGCTGATCCGGAACGTCTGGCGCAGATGAAACTGGACCTGCAACGGGTTGAGGATCCAGAGCTACGGGCGGTTTTGTTGCGCATCGGGGAGTCGGTGCTGCGCCGGGATGCTGCGAAAAAGACGCAGGAATAATTCACCAAGCCTTGCCATAAGGGTCTTAAATTCATACCTAAGACACATCACTGTCGGACGATTGTTAAAGGGGTTGTCATTCATGAGCATTCTTCAGCATAAAGCCACTGTTCCGGCGATCATTGTCGCCTTGACGGTTATTGTGGGTGGGGTCGCGTTCTTCCGCAGTGGAACAGAGATATCTAGCCTGCCCAATGCCAGCACTGTACAACCCAATGCGCCGCTGATTTCCGAGGCACAAGCTGCTGAATCCCCCTCTGCGCAGAATCAGGCGCTGATTACGCCCCGTATTTTGGGCAATCCCGACGCCCCGGTGACCATTATTGAATATGCGTCCCTGACATGCCCGCATTGTGCGGCCTTTCATCAGGAGACCCTGCCGGAATTGAAGAAAACCTATATCGATACCGGTAAGGTTAAGCTGGAATTTCGTGATTATCCGTTGAATGAAGGGGCGGCGCTTGGTTCTTTGTTGGCCCGCTGTGCCCCTGAAGATCGCTATTTCCCGCTGGTCAACCTGCTGTTCGCACAACAGCCGGCCTGGGGCGGGTCCCAGAACATGCTGGCGGATCTGGCAAAGCTGGGCAGCTTTGCGGGTATGTCGTCCGATAGTATTGAAGCGTGTTTTAACAATCAGGACCTCTATGCGGCGATTGTGAAGCAGCGCAGCTATTGGTCCGAACTGGATGATATCGGCTCAACCCCGACATTCATCATTGATGGAACCAAGATCGTTGGGTCTCAACCGTTCGAAAAGTTTCAAGAAGTGATTGAAGCGGCGCTGAACTGATACCGAATCACGGCGTGATTCCAAGCCCCTTCGGGAACGACTCGACTCTTCCGTCAGAATCCGTATTGCCTAGTACGTTAGGGATGGCATCTCATCCTGATATACTTGCGTGTTTTGGCCAGAACGGACCAGTCTAAGTGCATTTCAAGAAGCTGCGTGTGCACGGTTTCAAGTCTTTCGTTGACCCGGTCGAACTGATGATCGAACCGGGTATAACGGGAGTCGTGGGTCCCAATGGCTGCGGCAAATCCAATGTCATCGAATCGCTGCGCTGGGTGATGGGGGAAGCATCGGCCAAAAGGATGCGCGGTGGCGAGATGGACGACGTCATCTTTGCGGGGTCCTCTACGCGACCACAGCGCAATAATGCTGAAGTCACCGTTTTCATGGACAATGCAGATCGCATTGCGCCTGCAGCCTTCAATGATTCTGATGAAATCGAAATCACCCGACGAATCGACCGAGGGCAGGGATCGACCTATCGCATCAATGGCAAGGAAGTCCGCGCCCGCGACGTGCAATTGCTGTTTGCGGATCTGGCAACGGGCGCGAATTCCACGGCCATTGTCAGTCAGGGTCGCGTTGGCGCACTGATCGGCGCGAAACCGACCGATCGCCGCACCCTGCTGGAAGAAGCCGCAGGCATTCGGGGGCTGCATTCCAGGCGGCATGAGGCGGAATTACGTCTGAAAGCCGCCGAATCGAATTTGGAGCGTCTGGAAGATGTGATCGGGGCATTGGAAACGCAGTTTGGCGGATTGCAGCGCCAGGCCCGCCAGGCCAATCGCTATCGCAAGATTGCCGAACAATTGCGCGCCCAGGAAGCGATTCTATTGCATATCCGCTGGTTGGAGGCAGATCAGACCCTGACCGATGCTCGCGCTGCCCTGGCGGAGGCTGAATCGGTCGTGGCAGAGCGGACACAGGCCGCCGCTCAGGGAGCGTCTTTGCAGACCCATGCCCATGAGGTGATCCCAAAACTGAGAGAAGCCGAGGCGGAAGCTGCCGCACGCCTGCAGGCGCAGGTGATTGCGGAGCGACAGTTGCAGTCTGAGGCCGAACGGGTGGGGGAGCAGATTACGGAACTGCGCGCCCGGTTGGATCAGATCGCGACCGATGCCAGCCGGGAAGAGACCTTGGCCTCTGACGCGGTAGAGGCATTGGCTCGGCTGAAAGAGGAAAAGGAAACGCTGGAGGCCCAGCAGGCAGGCGAGAAGGTAACCACGGACCGATTGCGTCAGGAGCGGGATGAAGCAGATGCAGCCGTTACCGAAAAAGAGCAGGCGCTGGATGAGTTAAACGAGCATGTCGCCGCCGTAGAAGCACAGCGGGCGTCCCTGATCAGACAGGTGGAAGAAGCGACCCGTCGTCTTGCGGCGTTGGATGCGCGCGCTGGTGCGATCTCTCAAGAAACAGAAGAGTTGAACCAGAAGATTGCGCAGGCCGGTGATGTTGAAGCCGCCCGCGCGGCGGTGACACAAGCAGATGCTGCCCTGTCACAGGCGCGCAACGATGCTGAAACCGCCGAAAGCCAGCGCGACGAAGCGGAACAAGCCGCCAAAACTGCACGCGGGGCGTTGGATCAGGCGGACGCTGCGATGCGCGCGGAACTGGATGCCGCCCGCAATGCAGCACGCGACGCCCTTAGTACCGCAGAGCGCACCGCCCGTGACAGTATCAGTCAGGCGGATCGCGCCGGACGCGATGCCGTATCGGCGGCGGAACGCACTGGACGGGAACAGGTGGAGGCCGCGCGCAGTAAGCGGTCCAGCCTGGCGGCAGAAGCCAATGCCTTGCGGGACCTGTTGACTCAGGATGATGACGGGGCCGAGCCGGTTCTGGAACAATTGGATGTAGCCAGCGGCTATGAAACCGCTTTGGGGGCGGCCTTTGGCGATGACCTGGATGCCGCCCTGGATGAGGCCGCTTCGCGCCATTGGATTGATTTGGGTGCCTTGCCAAATGGCGGTCCAGACTTACCCGGTGGCGTGGTGCCACTGTCCAGGCATGTGCGGGCACCAGAGTCTCTGGGGCGGCGGTTAAGCCAGGTTGGCGTTGCCGAAGATGCAGCCATCGCAACCCGTCTGCAGGCGGATTTGGCAGTTGGTCAGCGCCTTGTGACGCAAGACGGCGGGCTATGGCGTTGGGATGGATTGCGCATTCGCCCGGGCACCGCGACGGCGGCGGCAAAGCGTTTGGAATATCGAAACCGTCTGGCGGTCGTCGAAGACGCATTGCAGGCCGCAGAGAAGACCTTGGCTGGTGCGACCGAAGCCGCTGAGCAAGCCCTTTTAGCTACCCGCGCGCAGGCAGAGGCGGATCAGGCCAAGGCGCATGAAGCCGCCGACGCACTGATTGCAGAAGCCCGCAGCGCCAATGAGGCGGCCCTGTCGGATGCAGAAGCGAAAGCGCATGGACGCCTGGACGATTTACGCAAAGCCTCTGAGGTTGCGGCTGATGCCCTCTCGCAGGCCTCAATGCGCGCGACACAGGCCCGTCAGGATCAGCAGGCCGCCTATGATCAGGTCGGTCAGGCCCGCGCCACCCTGACCCGGTTGGAACAGCAGGTTTCAGACAGCCGCAACCGTCTGTCTGCACTGGTTGAAGAATCCGCCCGGTTGGAGGCGGATAAAGTCGAGGCTCAGGATCGTTTGGCGTCTTCGCAACAGGCACAGAAAGTGCTGGAGGATGCAGGCGCCCTTCGAGAGCGCCTCAGCCGTCTGCGCACTACGGTTGCCGAGTTGCGCGCCCGTCAGGTTGAAAAACGCTCTGCCTTTGATCAGTTAGAGCGCGATGCCAGGGCGCGGGGGGATCGCCTTGCTGCCATCTCTGCGGAAATGCAGTCCTGGACCAGCCGGTCCGAAGGGGCGACCCGACGCATGGCCGATTTGGAACAGCGTCGACTGGCAGCCGGGCGCGATTTGACTGCTATGGAGGCCCGACCGGCAGAGATTGAGGAGAAGCTTGGTTTCCTGCGCGACACGATTGCAAAATGTGAAGCAGAGCGTCAGGCCGCGGCGGATAAATTGGCCGAAGCAGAGAATGCCCAACGCGATATGGATTTTGCCCTGCGACAGGCAGAAACAGCCCTGGCTGCCGCCCGCGAGGCCCGTGTCCGGCGTGAAGCGGCAGTGGAGCAGGCGATGCAGACCGTTGCCAGCCTGACCGAACGGGTGCGCGAGAAACTGGACTGCACCCCGGAAGAGGCCCTGACACAATCCGGCCTGGAATCGGATGCGACCCTGCCGCCCCAGGATGATGTGGAACGCCGAATAGAGCGCCTGGCGCGAGAGCGCGACGCCATCGGCCCGGTCAATCTGCGCGCAGAGCAGGAAGCGGCAGAACTGGAAGAACAGATCGCCTCCATGCAGGTGGAACGCGATGACCTGATCGCCGCCATCGCCCGTCTGCGCCAGGGCATCAATGCTTTAAACCGCGAGGGCCGGGAGCGTCTGTTAAAGGCCTTCGATGAAGTGAATACACATTTCCGGGACCTGTTCGTAACCCTGTTTGGGGGCGGTGAGGCGCATCTGAAGCTAACCGAATCCGATGATCCGCTTGAGGCAGGTCTGGAAATCATGGCCAGCCCGCCGGGTAAGAAAATGCAAATCCTGTCGCTGCTGTCAGGGGGGGAGCAGGCACTGACCGCACTCGCCCTGTTGTTTGGGGTGTTCCTAACCAACCCCGCCCCGATCTGTGTGCTGGACGAGGTGGATGCACCGCTGGATGACAGCAATGTGGATCGCTTTTGTAAGATGCTGGATCAGATCACAAGCGCAGGTTCCACACGCTTTCTGGTCGTCACCCATCACCGTATGACCATGGCTCGTATGGACCGCCTGTTTGGTGTGACCATGGCAGAGCGGGGCGTATCACAATTGGTGTCCGTCGATCTGCGTCAGGCAGAGCGCATGAAAGAGGCTGGTTAATCCCATCATGGTCAACTTTGATCTGGTCCTTCGAAACGGCACCTGCGCCACCGCCAGTGACACTTTTCAGGCAGATATTGGGATTCAGGACGGGCGGATTGCGGCAATTGGCGAAAGCCTGTCCGATGGGGCGCGAGAGATCGATGCAACGGGCAGATTGATCCTGCCCGGCGGGGTCGACAGCCATTGTCATCTGGCCCAGGAAACTGTGGATGGCGTCGAATGCGCTGATGATTTTGAAAGTGGCACGCGGTCGGCAGCCTTTGGCGGCACCACGACCGTGATGCCCTTCGCCATGCAGCAGCCCGGCAAGACCCTGGGCGAAACCGTTGCCGCCTATCACGCATTGGCTGGCCCCAAGGCGATCATCGACTATGGCTTTCACCTGATCCTGCGCGATCCCAATCCACAGGTTCTTGGTCAGGAATTACCGGCGATGATCGAACAGGGGATTACGTCCTTCAAGGTCTATATGACCTATGACACGTTCAAGCTGGATGATTATGAATTATTGACTGTGTTATCGGCCGCGCGCACCCTTGGCGCCATGATGATGGTACATGCGGAAAACGATGACATCATCCGCTGGCTCAGCGAGAAACTGACGACAGGCGGACATCGCGCCCCGAAATATCACGCCATCGCCCATGCTCGCATCGCAGAGAGCGAGGCGACCCGGCGGGCCATCGACCTGGCGTCCCTGACCGATACGCCCATGTTGATTGTCCATGTTTCGGACGAGGCCGCGACCAGCGCGATCCGGTCGGCTCAAACCGCAGGGTTGAAGATCTTTGGGGAAACCTGCCCGCAATATCTGTTCCTGACCGCGGCTGATCTGGACCGCGACGGATTGGAGGGGGCGAAATACTGCTGCAGCCCGCCGCCGAGGGATTCTGCCGGGCAGGAGGCAATCTGGCGCGGGTTGAAGAATGGCACGTTTCAGGTTTTCTCGTCTGATCATGCACCCTATCGCTTCGACCAGACGGGCAAGCTGCGTTATGGCATGGATGCCAGCTTCACCCAGCTTGCCAATGGCGTGCCGGGCCTGGAATTGCGCCTGCCGCTGCTCTTCTCTGAAGGGGTGGGCAAGGGTCGGCTTAGCCTTAACGAATTCGTCGCCCTGACCGCCACCAATGCGGCAAAGCTCTATGGCTTGCATCCGCGAAAGGGCACAATCGCGGTCGGGGCTGATGCGGATCTGGCGATCTGGGACCCCAATAAAAAAGTCACCGTCCAGTATGAGACGATGATCCACGATGATGTCGGATTTACGCCCTATGAGGGACGGCACCTGACCGGCTGGCCAGAGACGGTGTTGAGCCGGGGGCGGGTGGTCATTGAAAATGCGACTCTGTGCGCCCAGCCGGGGTCGGGCCTGTTTCTGGACTGTGCCAAACCGGATTCGGCCATCCCTACAGGGCGCCTGCATCCTGAAGCCAATCCTGCAGAAAATGGCGGTGCCCGGCTTATATGACAAAGTGATTGCAGATCACAGCCCATATCGCATTGACAAGCCCCCCTCCAACCCGCTATCTCCCGCTGCGCTGATCGATCCAGTCGATCCCAAATGCGGAGGGATGGCAGAGCGGTAATGCAGCGGATTGCTAATCCGTCAACCTGATAAGGGTTGCGGGGGTTCGAGTCCCCCTCCCTCCGCCACTATCCTGTTCATGATAGTTCGTATGCATCCGAAAAAATCCCTGAAACACTAGGATCTTAGGGATTTACCTGTTCGGTTCTGTGCGCTTGTGTTCGCTCGGAACCCCGTATAGTCTATGGGTAGAAATATGGGTAAGTTATGAATGGTGCTTTAGATGGCTCGCGCGACCAATCGGCTTTCGGCACGGGGTGTAATCTCAATCACGAAGCCTGGGCTGCATGCAGATGGCAATGGCTTATACCTGCAGGTTTCTAAAGCAGGCTCAAAATCCTGGTTATTCAAATTTTCTAGCGGCGGAAAAACCCGCGAAATGGGCCTTGGTTCCTTAACAACCATCTCACTTTCAGATGCCAGGCGTGCAGCAGAGCAATCTCGCAAGTTGGTCTACGAGGGGATTGATCCCATTGAGGCGCGAAGGGCGACAAAGGCCGCAAGAGATTTATCTACGATCAAGGTTCATACATTTCAGGAATGCGCGGATCGTTTGATGCGATCGAAAGGCGATGAGTGGGAAAATCTAAAACACTCAAAACAGTGGCAATCAACTCTCGAAACCTACGCGTATCCGGTTATGGGAAAGTTGTCGGTTCGAGATATTGATGTCGGCTTGGTCCTGGAAGTACTGGAGCCGATCTGGACAACTAAGCCTGAGACGGCGAGCCGGGTACGTGGCCGCATTGAGGCCGTGTTAGACTGGGCACGTGCCCGGAACTGGCGCGAAGGGGAGAACCCTGCACGATGGAAAGGACATCTTGATAAGCTGCTCTCCAAACGCAAAAACCGTTCAGTCCAAAACTTAGCAGCATTGTCTTACGATAAAATTGGAAGTTTTGTGGGTGACTTGAGAGGTCAGGATGGTATCTCTGCCCGTGGTTTAGAGTTCCTGATTCTGACAGCGGCGCGAACTGGTGAGGTTATTGGGGCTAGATGGGAAGAGATTGATGCTGCAAATAGTATCTGGACTATCCCAGCTGATCGCATGAAAGCGGGTAAGGAGCATCGTGTCCCATTATCCGAGTCGGCACAGGCGATCCTCAATGGTATGCGATCAGTCCGCCAATCTGATTTCATTTTCCCTGGAGGACGAACAGGTCGCCCCCTAAGCAATATGGCCTTTCTGACGCTTTTGAAACGCATGGGGCGTAATGAGATTACGGTGCATGGGTTCCGAAGCACATTCCGGGACTGGGTCGCAGAGCGCACAGCCTATCCCAGTGACGTTGCTGAAATGGCTCTGGCTCATTCAATTCCCTCCCGGGTCGAGGCGGCCTATCGACGGGGTGACTTGTTCGAGAAGCGGCGGGCTCTAATGGAGGAATGGGAAAGGTTTATCGCGACACCATCTGTGGACGCTGAAAGCTATATCATTCCTATTCGGGCAGGGTTCAGCCCATCATGACCAAAGATCCGAACCAGATTAGACAAGATACTGCGATTGAGAAAGCAGCGGTGATAATTGGAAAGGCTCGTAAACATGAGCTCTCCCAGATCGAGGTGAAAGAACTGACTTCCAAAATTGAGTCTATATTTTTATCGACTGGTCTGCTTGAGCCATCCGATGAGTATGGAAAGGCGTTCTTTGAGTTTTCACGTGAAGTTTCCACTCCAGCAGACTTAGTCAAACAAGCGGATTATGTATTAGAGAGCATTCCTATAATCCAGGAGGCGATCAAGAACCCTGCGTTCAAGGGTGGACTAAACATGGTATTGCGGTCCAAGCGAGAACGAAGTCTCGATTTTGAAGAGAGAAAGCGTGTTAAACTAATCCTTGAAGCTCTTCAAAGTTCGGCAGAAAAGGTAAAGCTGTCTAACTTGCCTAAAGCAAAAAAGCGGGGCGCTCCTCAAGATAGTACTAGATACACAACTATATGGTTTCTTGCGAATCTGTACGCGGATTGGATCGGTTTTTCCGGTCCTATTGAGGATCTTCCCTACACCGCTGACGCTCGTTTCATCAAGTTTCTCGAAGTCTCATTTTTGGCATTTCAACCGTCCCGGCCAATAAGTCGAGCTAGTCTTTCGCAGGCATGGAAACGTTGTCGCGAAACAGAACTTAACGGACGGTAATATAAATCGGCAGAATTAGTGGATTTTTATCACCTTTTTAGGGAACCGCCGTTGCCCGATAGTGCTCGCGATCAACCGAAAGGAGACGTGAGACGTGAGCAACCAGCCATCCCTAGTTTCTGTAAGAGACGCAGCCCATCGCTTGGGGATAGGGCGAACACGTTTCTATGAGCTGCTCAATTGTGGCGAAATAGAATCTGTTCACCTTGGAAGCCGCCGCCTCATTCTCTGTTCAAGTATCGATCAGTTTATCGAGCGTCTCCGTCAACACGGAGAGGTTTGAAGGTATCATCGGTTTGGGCGGTAGATTTAAGACGCTGGCGAACCGGTTGATGGATGAGGATACCAGGGGAAGCGACCAAAACCTCAAGCGTGGCCCTAAAGGTGCGAGCGCGGTCGCCAGCAGTTAGTCTTGCTGTTGTAAGTTGGCACCGACTGCGCTGCGAAGCTACGGTTATCCGGCGACAGCGCAGCCTCCAAAGCGACGGATGGCTCCGACGGACATAGTCTAATGAGCGGTCAGTATGCCTAAGAGATGGGGACATCCCGACTTTCCATTCGTGGAATGTCGGGGTGTCTCCCTATCCACCTCACTCTGGATTCACCAACGGACATTCCCTAGTAACTAAGAGATAACAAGAGATACTTCCTGAAAAAAAGAAGATCCACCGCACGCGGGTTGGTCCGGAGGAAAATCAGGTGGACACAATTAAACAGCAACAGGTGTTTTCGAATGGAATCTAAAATTTGCCGCAACTGCTTTTCGCCTTTTGTCCCTAAGCATCGGCATGGCAAACCACAGGTCTTCTGCAAAACATCTTGTGCCACGGCTTATGATAAAAATTGTCGCCAAATTGGAAGGATTGTTTCAGAGGAATTTAGTGCCTATGGTCTCTGCTGTAATGACCCTGAACAAATCTGCAGATTTGTTAGAGATGCTCTTGAAGCTAATTATGAGAGACAGGGGCCAATAAAATGTCACCACCATCCTATGAGTTCCAAAGAGCCTGAAGGCGAAGAGTTTTTGAACTAAGCGGATTGGCCTGCATTCAAATATTTTCGTAGATGCCTTTTTTGACGTCCGAAGTGTCCGATTTGCGCGCCGGTCTCCTGTCTAGGAAAGCAGGGATTTCGAGTGTCTCTTTGTCACCTTTATCCTTCAGCTCCCCCCATCTTTTTTCTGTTCGTTGTTGGTTGTTGGTTGTTGGTTGATGGTTGATGGTTCGCGCGCGAGGGCGCTTTTTGGTTTTTCTTTCTGTAAACCAACGGAAAAACCATCTGGTTTTGCTAAGCCTTTGTTTTCTTTAGAAGGGCGTCCCCTTTATTGCCGTTGTGCTGCAAGGTTGCCATACGTGAACTACTTCTGTCTAACTCACGAAGGCAGCGTGAAACATACAGCATCGGACCTTCATCGGCATCTGATCGGGCATCCATCGACTCTTTTATGCGTACTTTTTTCTTGTTGATAAGCTGTTGGATGATCCTTTGGACCGATTTGTATGGCGTGCCGGGCATCATGTTTGTGATCGACTTCACATCATACGGGACCATATCGCCGCGCGAATAGATCTGCGCACAGATCATCCAATACTTACAAATTTTAAAAGGCTTTATGTTAACGTATTGAGCGACGTTGGATTCATTATCAATTTAGTTAAAAAATACTGAACTAGCCGTCTATCCCTGTGCCGATATCTGATGGGCATAGATGCCCGATGGCATAAGCTTCAAGAAGCGCACGCTGTCTCGCATTGCTTAAGACGAGGGAACGAAACTTGTAACCTCCTCGAAGCTTTGATCCATCCCCTTTCAGGTGCTGCATGGAAAATGAAGACTTTGTCGCAAGACGCTGAGCAAGGCGTTTATGGACCCCCATCTTAGCGTAAGGCGTGCTGCCAACGTGAAGAACCAAATTCTCCGGGCTGTAAATTACGTAGACGCCTCGTTCTGGTGGGGCATTTAAAGGTATTCGATGTTTTGGAAACTCCCTCAATTGAGCTTCAAGCAACTGTTTGAATAACCTGTCAATGGATGCTGTCAGACGAATTCGAACTCGTCTCAGTTTGCCGATAGATAGAACGATTTATGCAGCAGCGAGCTGCTGCCATTCGATCAGCGCAGCTTTGAGTTTTGTTTTGAAATCGTCTCTTTGGATCAGATGGCGTTGATGGTTGAAGTGATTGCAAACGGAAGCATGAATGGCGGTGAATTTCTGTAAGGTCCGTTCCAGCCTGCACCTCGACATGGCCCGCTCTCTTCGTCGAAAAGAGAGATGAGAGTGCTCAGCCCGATTGTTCAACCATCGGCCTGTTTCCTGATTGGTCGCATTACCGATCACATTCATTGCGGCTCGATATGAGCGCAAATGGTCTATGACGATGATCCTTGGCGCACTGTATCGTTTCATCGCTCGCTTTAGAAAATCCAGGGCAGCTCTGCGATCCCGTCGTTTTGTTACAAAGGATTCCAGAACTTCACCTTCATGATCAACAGCGCGCCAAAGATAGCGAGTTTCGCCATTGATCCGCACGAATACTTCGTCGAGATGCCAACGCCAGTTCGAATATTCGTGGGAATAAGTACGTCGATTGCGGATTTCATGAGCAAGTATCGGCCCGAACTGGTTCCACCAAAACCGCACAGTTTCGTGGCAGATATCGATGCCACGTTCATGCAGGAGATCTTCCACATTTCGAAGTGATAGAGGGAACCTGACATACATCATCACCGCCAATCGGATGACTTCGAGAGACGTCTTGAAGTAGCGAAATGGATTGTGGTTTAAAGTTAGGGGAGGGCGCATTCTCGGTCAAAGGCGATTTTCCTCTGACAGTGCCGTTCATTTGTTCATTAGAAAAAACCGTTATGGATCATCATTGTCTGTTTCATGGTCAAAGCGGTATTGATCACAGAGTAATGTGACCATCTTCGAATTTCGTGATTCTATGCTTTCCTTTGACCAATTCAAAATGTTTGATAATGACTTTGTGCCGTCGGTCGTTTCAAAATCTAAACTGTTTAAATAGAGGCCATTTTTGTATCCAATATTAATTTTGTGACCTGCAGCAGTAACCTCCGTTTTTGATTGTTTGCGGTGAAAATCTTGGTTGGATAGACGAGAGTTGTATCCAGACAGTGTTAAGTTCCCTAAGCTATGCACGCAATCTTCTTGAATTTCTTTTGCGAGAGCAGCATCTCCGCCTGCAATCATATCTACCCAATGATCGGGGATATTTTCACCCTGCGGGAATATGTGCTCGACGGTCCAAATATATTGCCCTTTATTATTGTGAGCACGAAAATCAGGCTGGTATTCTCTGTTATGAGCTCGCTCACTCAGTTTTACGAGTACATACCGGGCCATTTGTTTGTTGTAATAAAATAGGTTGTTGGCGAGGGACTCCTTGAAGGTGTTGAGAGATGCCGGTTCACCTCGGCCTTTGCAATAGGAGGTGATAAGAAAATCAAGATCAATTGGTTGTTTGGTTTTTACACGTTCTTCACAAGCCTCAATAACATCAATCTGTAGTTGATCTAAGTCTCGAGTGCTTGGAGTGTCTGTTATATTTCTTCTGACAAAATATTTTTGTAAAAAATTAATGATTGTTAAAAGCGTACCTTCCGTAGCAAAGTTTTCATCTTTAAGAGTCATCAGGTACATTAATAATGCATTAGATGGTACCGCTCCAACACGGTTTAAACCAACTAATGCCTTTCCTAACGAGGTGCTTTCATCTGGCTGTATGAGGCTTCCATAAATTTTAGCCTTGGCAGTTAACTCGTCGAAAATAAACTGAGCATTTTTATCGATAATTTTCTCATAAATAGCAATCAAAGTGGATGATGTGGCTTTAGATGTGAACGACGGTTGGCCAATACCTTTTTCGTGTTTGAAGGCATTATAAAATTGTCTCAAAAACCGATCTTCGACGTCTTCGATGTGTTCAAGCATTTCCTGCCATAGTTCGTATGCATCATCGATAGAAATCTTATGCTGACGTTCCATTTCGGCCAGCATTTTATTTTTGATAATATCCACAGCCGTTAACGGGACACCACGGTTGTTTAATGTCTCAAATAATCGAAAAGCGTTTGAATGGGAATCTACAGATATGTGAACCAATTGTAATTGGTTGATTTTATCTGCCATTAGCAGCAAAGCATCAATACTGTCAGGTAATCGGTCCAGAAAATACCGATACGCCTTGGCCATCAATCGATTACCAAAATGGCTGGGGCATTTGATTTCTTCTGTTAGTACGCCACACTCGGAAAGAATATACAGATAGTCATCTAAGTTGCGATTTTGACTTGAAGGCTGGACCCTAAGCAAAACAGCTGTCCTTCCTAATTTTATGGACCCCCGCTGGTCTGCAACATCCGATTTTATTTTTCGAATAATTTGAAGGCCAATGCCGCGACGCTTTGCCTTGATTTCATCTAACTCGTCATTGTCATAATCATCATTCGCTTCGATCAGAACTGAGCAATCGTTTAGCTTTTGGAATAGTCCCGCCAAAATCAAAGACAAGGTTGTCATTCTTTGTTGGCCGTCTATGAGCTCGTAAATTCGGTCATGACCAGGTCCGCGATTATTGTTTTCATCTACGCAAATAATAGATCCTATAAAGTGGCCAGGATCGTTTTCATCTATGTCATCATAAATCTGTGTCCAGTTGTTTTGTCGCCAACTGTAAGCACGTTGATATTTTGGAACGTGATAGTGTTCATTGCCATTGTCAGACTGAATGATTTTTGAGAACGTTTCTTGAGAAGCTTGCATTTGAGAGGCCTTGTTTTATCGATTTCTAGATTGCGTAGATATCCACGAAACTAATGTTGCGGCATCGTCAGATTAAAAACTCAGTTCGTCTTTCCCCGTCACCTTTCGGGGGTTTTAGTGCGCAATACTATATTTTGCCTAGCTTTGACCGGGCAGCTGCGGGCGACGAAGCGGACTCAACAACGCAAAAATTCTAGCAGATGAATTTAGTCTAACAATGCCCCTCGTTAAGCTTTAAAGCCTTTGGTCTGGGAACACTTTTCTGGCAAAATTCTCAGTTAGTGCGTCAACCTTACCAACGAACCCAAATTGGCGAAGGAAATTTAGCGTCATCCTGCAAGACAACATCGAAGAGCAGGGTGCTCAATGCCCTCGCCTGAATAGCTGATCGTGCGCCTTGATCGAATGGCGTCGCACGACGCGAGGCGTCGCGCCACGCTCCGAAACCTTGGTCCAAAAACACCGCGATTTCAGACCCATCATCAAAGAATAGGGTGAAAGATCGTGCATGAGCACAATCGGCTTTTGATCCGAGCGTAACAGAAGCTCCTGGAAACAAAGCCGTAAGTGTTTCATAGCGCAGGTTATCGCTCTCCCAGTTGTGCCAGAGCAAGAATCCACGGCGACCATCCTGGCCGACTGCCTCTGACATTATTTCCAACCGGGTTGCTTCAGTGCGCAGCGGCATGGCGAGCCAGGCTTCATAAAGCAGACGCGCTGTGAGCGGTCCTCTCAGATAGCGGTCATTGTAAACAACACGGGTAACTCTGCGCTCTTCTGAGAAAGCTTGCGGACGTAGTGCTCGAATAATCCTCCAAAACCGTGCCCCAAAAGTGGCGACAGGGCCATCGAGCTCAGCGATCACTTCCTTTTGAGCGGAGTTCCCTTCACCAAAAACCAAAATTTTCTGAAGCGAGAGCGCAGCAGACAGCTTAATTGGTGCCTTGGGACCCTTTAGGAGTGGTGCGCTTTCCAAAGTGCCCCAGTGACGGTCAATATGGGCAGCATCAGGATCCGTAGTCGCTATCGCTATGTCTACTCCATCCCAGTTGGCTTCTGCCAGCACCGAGGCACCATTGTGCTCTGGGAGCACGTCACAAATGTGCACTTTTGCGTTGCCGCGCGCTGCAAGTCTTACGAGGTCTAACTTCTGGGAGATTTCCAACGTCTGTACATCGCCTGGACGCATTGCAATCGCGACAGGCACGCCTGATCGAGCGGCCTCAATTGCACTTCGTAAGCCCGGCCATTCTGCAATGTCCCATCGTGATGGTGGATCATTTAGGAATAGAGTCAGACGCCTTAAAGTGCGTGTTTTAGCCTGGTAAGTAATCCAATCCCCCAGTGAATGGGTAACACTGCGCGTATCCTCACCAAACACCCTCAGCGCCTTAGGAAGTTCAAGACGCGTAAGAATTTTGGTCTGAAGCAGACTCAGCGCGCCGCGCCGGTCCATAGTGAAGCCAAATTGCAAGTCACGCCGAAGAATGCATTCCGGGCAACCGCTATCGCAATCTGCGGGGCAGTCAAGTCGCATGGCGGCTTGGCGCAGTAGCGCCGGCAAGTCGCGATCAGCTGTAGAAGAAACCCCAGCCCCCCCGGCAGCCTTATCATAAATAAAAATCGCGCTGCGCCGAGCATCATCGGGTCGCAGGCTAGGCGCAACTGTGAGCCCCATTGTCTCAGCATCAACGCCTAAGTTCGCTCCAAGCGCCTCTCGAAGCGCCGCTGCAATAGCTGCGGATTGAGCTTTGCCAGTGTCAGAGTTGGGTAGGGCATCAAGCTGAAGTTCAAATACGTCCGTCATCATCTCCGTACCCAGCTTTACATGACGCCGAATCTTGCGTGACGCGTCATTTGCGGGGCAACGCCCATCATGGCGGGGGTTGTCAACCAGTCTCTGCAGCGGGAAATGGTTGACCATGCTGCTGGGCAGAGGAATGCCGTCACCGCCTGCCTCCGCAGCAGCTCGCCCGCATGTGATACAAATCGCGTAGCCTTCGCCAAACTCACCGGAGGCGGTGACCAGCACTCGGCCTTCTCGCGCGGTTCGATGACGGCCCACCTCCGGATCGCGCAGCGCGATCCACAGCTCTGGATCGGCGGAAACCCGAGGCGTATCCGGAGGGATAAAAGCCAGCTGTTCGTAAGCACTGTGTGGTTTTCGGCTGCCCAAGAAACCAGATGGGCGTAGCAGTTCTTGCCGCTGCATGGGTGAACCGCAGCGAGAACAAGCGGCGACATCATGACGTGTGGTCGTGAAAACATTGCATTTTCGACAGGTGAAAAGCGTACGAAGGTCTTCAACTGATCCTGGATCATTGCGGTTTCCCCATGTGGGAAGAACACCCTCAGACCTATGTACCAGCCCGTCGATCACGACTTCACAACCCGGAGAATACTCACGAATGGCAATGTCAATAGATCTAGATGGTCCTTCCTGAGCGCCATCGCGACCAGCATGGTCGAAAGATACTACATCCACCGGGAAGCCATATGATGGCGTAAAACCGCGCCGGGCAAGCTCGCTCATCATAAACTCTTCTCGCATGCGCTTTGCACGCTTTCGATAGAGCCAGTGTGCGGGTTCCATATCGGGGTAAGCCGACTGGGCTTTTAGAAGTTGTTCATATTCCCCGCGCCAACGGTTCCGCATCTTTGCGAAGTCTTGCTCTGTCCGGGCAACGAGACCGTCATGCTCATCAAGACAAGTACGTTGCACTAGCATCTTAACCGCGCTTTGGACCAAATTCGTCGCGCCCCAGTCTCCGTTGAGGGCAATCAGGAAGGCATCCGCTACACTGTCTGCCAGAAATGGTTCCTTCAAGTTATCCGTCGCCCCCATGAAAGACGCCATGTTGGTCTTTACGTTGACGCCGCCACTTTCTCTCAGAAAAAGACTCAGAAGCAACGCGTTCACATGCCTGATAACAAGGACGGCAGAGTCAAGCCGCACTTGTGGCGCGGCCACCTGTGCGCTCAGAAGTTTAGATGGATCACGGAAAATCATGTTATCTAACGGCAAATCCTTGCAAAACGTGAAAGCCATTGCCCATGGCTCACCACGTCGCCCCGCTCGCCCGATCCTCTGGCGGTAGTTGGCTACAGAAGGAGGGACATTTGTGTTAACAACGAGACCAACATCAGGGATGTCGACACCCATTTCCATGGTCGTGGAACAGTTCAGTACATTGATCTGACCGTTTTTGAACTCGGATTCGTAGATCTGAAGGCTGGGCCTATCAATTTGTGCGGAATGCTCCTGTGCCCGAAAATATGGCAGAAATTCAGAAGTCCGATCATGAAGATTTGTCCAATGGCCTTGGCTGCGCAGTACTGTTACTCTTTCATCGTTTTCAAACCAGTCTCGCAACTCTTGCCTCTGCGCGTTCGATGTACCTTGATGTGCTGAAATCGGAAGTCTAGGCAATGGAACAATGCGCACCGATGCAACGTTTGTCACAGCGTTCATCGAAATACCCGCCGGAGCAAATGGCAGAAGGCGGCGCGTCACTGGACATTCAAATGCGATTTCGATCGGTGCAATAGCGACATTCTTCATCTCCAATCGCCACGAAGATGCCGCGACCTGCACGATCGTACCAGTCTGACGTAGGGCTTCCCAAATCGCTTTTAGGACATCTCCAGCGCGCTCGACATCATTGCGATTATCGCGGTCTCCGACAATGAGACGGTAAACAAGTTTTACTAGGCCTGTATCGCCATAGGCATGAGGAAAGATCTTTGGGTTCTTCACGCCCGAGGCATCCTCTTTCTTCATGTTAGGCTCTAGGACCACGGCGAGCGCACTTCGAGGAGAAATCCAATGCCGAACATCGGCTGGGTCTTCTGGAAGTCGAATGGCGAGGTTGTTCCGAAAAACCATGTCCACAGCGGAGTGCAAAAGGTCAGCCCAGACATCAGCATCATGAGACGCCTCCAGTAGTGGGGCTGGTATCGACAACCGAGCGCGCTCCAAGAGTTTCGGGAACTGGAGACGAGCTAAACCCATAGTCTCAGCGTTGTTTTGCAATCTGGGGCGACGAAAAAATTCACGGTATAGAAAGAGCTCCGCCAAAGCCATCGGATCGGTCGCAAGTGCATTATCGCCCCGGGTAGGACGATCGCGCCAGACGGGTCTTGCAAAATTCCGAAATTCTTCATTCTCCGCAATGCGCCGAACCAGATCAGCCCATAGGACTGGTTTCAATCCACCTTCGGCCTCGCGCAGCTCAGGCTCTTTTGCTTCGAGCAAACTAATGAAGACAGGGTTATCCTTCGCAACCGACCGAAGCGCATCAACTTCAAGCCGCAACGCAGCTGCCTTCATTGGATCGCCCTGGCGATCCTGTACAGAGTGATAGACAATTGCTCGGGTCAGGGTTCGTTCAGCTTCTTGCTGTAATTTAGCTGAGAAGCGCGCAGTCCCCTGGCGGCTGTCGGTAAACGACAAAATTCGTCGACCACCAAAAGGTACAGGATGATCATATATGTTGGGCTTTGAGGCCTCTATCAGAAGAGGCAACGCGTTACCCATCAGAAAAGGTGCTCCAAACCGCTGCGGGCGGACAGTTACAGCCTTGTGGCTAGCACGTTCACAGCAGCTTCGGCTCTGCTCGTCCACCAATCTCAGCGCGATCACGCGGTCACCGTCCAGAGGACGTTCAAAGACACAAGCATCCTCGACACGAAGAAAATCAAGTGCGTCTTGTTTCCCCGGCCCAATCAGTACGCGCTCCGATACGCCTTGCGGATTACGAGTGCCTTCGACTAAGTCAGGTTCCACATCAAGGATATATTCGTCATCCTCGCCATTGTCCTGCGCCCGTCGAAGGATCCTATCTGCTCCTTGATTGATAAGGTCTGCGATTAACCAAGGCGATCCACACTCGTCGCAGGCACCAATCTCGAAAACTGGAGATCCACAACCACAGCGGTCGCGCTCTGCTAAGTAGATTTGCCCAAACGGCCAATCAGATCCGTCCTCAGATAACGCCTCACCCCGCTTCGAACAGTCCGGATCAATGCAACTCCAGAGCCCTCCTTGCGCGCGGTGGAACACATGCAGCCGCCACGCCGCCAGCGCAACCCCAGTTGCAGGATCCTTCGCTTGCGCAGCTAACTCGAGCAGACGCAATGTCGCCTCAGTCTGGCCAAGGACGCGCGGGTTGCGGCCAAGCATATGAGCTGCATCAGATAAGCCGATCCCTCCATTGCGCATCTTTTCTCGGATATCGCGCACTCTGGGATGACCCGCCAGTTTGTCCCAAAGTGCTGTTGGGTCATCGGGCAGTGTATCCGGGTCGAGCGGGCTATTAGACCCAATTGCGGGCAAGGCGGGTGTCATTTCCTGCCCTTCGATCACTTCTACCTGTGACGGCTCAAGCCCGGCCAAGTCAGCGAGAAATCCACGCAAAGTTTCGCGTGCCTCCTCACCTTCACCGATGGTCGCCGACGTTGCAGCTAATCGCACATCCTCTGGTGAAACACCAAATGCTTCCCGGACGCGTCGCAGCAGCAACGACATTTCTGCTGCCTGAGCTCCGACATAGCTGTGTGCCTCATCTAACACGATCCAGCGTAATGTCCCCTGGGACTTTTCCAAAATAGACCGATCTTGTGCTCGCATTAGCATGTATTCAAGCATGGTAACGTTGGTCACAAGTAGCGATGGCGGAGAGTCGCGTATCGTCTTGCGGTCGAGGATCTGTGCCCCAAGCCGTTTGGCACCCTTTATGTTTTCGGGTGTGTGGCGGTTATACAACGCGTAAGAAATCCGATTAGCGAGTGGGTCCATCCACGCACCCAATCGCTCTTTCTGGCTATCGATCAAGGCATTCAAAGGATACAATATAATTGCTTGCACGCCGACTTTCCCTGGGCGACTCGCGCGAAGTAAATCGTTTAGCATTGGGATCATAAAACATTCAGTTTTTCCTGAACCAGTGCCACTTGTTACCATGAAACTACGATCGGCCGCGCCAGCCTCCCATGCGAGCAATTGATGCAGGTAAGGTGTGAAGTCGGTTCCTCTGCGAGACAATCGGCGAACGTTAAGTGTACCGTCATCCAAGGTCGCGCGGTCGAGCGCAGCGACAAGGCTTTCTTCCAAAAGTTCCCCCGCAAGATCGTCGAGGCTCTTATCAGTCCTTTTCCAAACACGTGCTGCCTCAAAAACAGGATCAGCCACAAAAGCGTCGGGCCGACCTGCCCCGCCATGCAAACGGCGAATCAACTCGGCCCGCAGTGCGATAGACCGAACTCGGCCCTTTCCGACCACTGCATCCGCAGCTCGATCATTTACGCGAGTGAGTATTTCCCCGTAGCCTGAGCGGAGAAGCGCGATGTCATCTTTCATGATCAGGTCCTTTTCTTCAGGCGCGAGTCCATCCACGCGATCGCTGCGGGGAGCGCAGCCTCAAAAGCAGCAGTATCAGAAAGTATGGCCTGCATCAGCGCCACTTGCTGGCGCGTGTCTAGCTGCGGGCGCTGCCCAAAGGCTATTTCCGCAACGATGAGCGGTGCATCGATCAACCCGCGCATATCAGTGTGAAAATTATCAAATTCTGCAGGCCTTTGCAGTGCGGCTAGATCGTGTAGCTTTGGGGCGGTGGTGGCATTGCGCTGCACAACCTGATTAGCATGCATACGAAGCGCTGAATCAGGGTTTTGCAAACCGGGAGTCAATCCACCCAAGCGTTCTGCAATCCCATGAATTGCCGAAGGATCCGCCTCGGACAGACCGAGCACCACATGACCTTGCAGCGCAGGTCGAAGGCGCAATATTTCTGCTAATCGTGCAGTAAGCGCTTCCCGCGCCAACTCATCTGCCCTATCCGCAATCGTCGGCATAGCCGCGAAGATTGTTCGAAGGGACTGCGCATACTCGGCAATCCCTTTTGCCCATACGCCAGGGTGGATAAAGGACCAGCGGGGACCACCATGCAATTCAAGCGAAAGAATATCCTCGATCTCCGCGGGCCCCACTAGAGTCAACAAACGGACGGCCGCTCTGGGTGTTTTGGCCAATGCATGGATTTCATCGAGAGCCGATGGCGAAATACTATTCTCCAGAAAAATAGCGCAAAGTTTAGCGAGACGTTGAAGGTCTGTTTCAACCAAGGCCTCCTGAAACATTTGTGCAAAATGCTCCACCCGGGTTGCGCGATTTGGCGCATTAGCACCCGTCGATTCAGAAGGCGCAGGCAGGATCAATGGACGCGGCGGGCGCATAGGTACGCCCTCGAGCTGAGGAAGCAGGAACCAGCGTCCATTACCCAAATGATTCAGACCGATCGGGCCAGCGCGCTCGATGCGCGCCGGATTGTCCATGTCTACCGCAGTGACCTTTAGGTCAGGATCCTGAATCGCTTTCTGCCCATGCATAACCAAAACAGAGTCGCCTACAAGACGGGTCTCACCCATAACATGCCGCAAGCGAAGTCGCGCCGTTTGAACCCCGCCAGTAACAGCTCTGAGCCTTAGCTCGGTATCAGCGCCGCACACGACAAGCATCTCCTCAAAGATGGGTCGGAATGCAGACAGCGGCTGTTCAGTTACAATCGGCTGCCCAATCACAGCAATTCCGCCTTTGGCGCCGCCATGCAGACGTATTCGCAAATCCGTTCGGCTTTGTTCAGCCGGAACGATCCGCCAAGCTCGAATATCGTGCATGGTAATGTCGCGGTCACGAGCAAGGGTCTCACCCTCAAGTGTCTGGATCTCGCCACGCATACGAGGCAGATCCAGAGTCCAGGCCAGTGGGACACCACCGTCTGAATCAGCGAACGTAACGGACAAACGCGCCTTTGATGCCTCCGAGTTATTGAAGGGCACTTCGATCACACCACCCTCGTCACCTTTTTGCGGAATGCCCCCTTCAACACTAAGAATCCATCCGGGCGGCACACCATTAAACCGAAGTCTTAGGGTCGTTTCATCCCCAGAAGAGGCGTAATCTACTGCAAAATTAGACGGTACCATATTAACGATGACCCGCGCTCCCGTACCCCCATCTTCTTTTACGGCTATTTCGACCCGACCGAGCGTTGCATCTTTGGGCGTTCCGGAGTGCCAAATGCCGCTTCGCGCGGCACGAAAACGCAATTCCCGATTGGACAGATGTCGATATCCGCGCTCTGATTGGCGGTAGAAAATCGCAGGCATGCCCCGATGTACGGGGGTACCTCGTTTATCTAGGACTCTATACTCTAACGGGCCAATAGCGTGAATCTCATCTCTATCATCTTTTTCAGCGGCCGTCTCGACCCGAGCATTTCCACCTGCAATCAGGACTCTACCCCGACCAGAAAGGCGCCAAATGTTTCCGCCCAAAACACCGCCATCTAGCTCAGCAGTTAAACCGTCTGTGCACTGAGGCGCTCTGTCTGGTGCAGTCAACACCCAGACATACGGGTCGCGAGTCCGCAATGACGCGTTTCCAGCGTAAGATAGCGCCCTGGCCGATTTTTCACCCATTTCGGCAAGACGCCAAAAAGAAGGTCCTGCACCAATCTCGATTGCATCACCACCAGCCAACCGCACCCGGCCTAAGAACTGCCCATCAGCAATCGCCACCAGAACTGCTGGGGTTTCAAGTGAGAAAGCAAAACGAGACGTCCGTCGCCCACTTATCCGTCGGCATGCCCATGGCTGTTGTTTACCATCGCGTTCCAACGAAAGCAGAAGGTCCGGAACAGCTACAGCCAGCTGGTCAACTGGCGCCAGACGCAACCGACGACGGTCATCATCAAGGTCCTGCAGGAGCACAGACGCAATTTCGGCGTTCTCTTCGACCTCAATCCAAGGAATCCATTGATCCGCATCTGTGCGATAAAGCATTCGGCTTATTGGATCTGTAACAAGACCATGCTGAGCCGTAACAGCAACCGCCTCGGACAACAGACTACGAGCAGCATCTCCATCTAGGCGGAGAGAAAGCCCTTCTCGCCAGTTTGGCTTCACTCTATCCAACCATTTCTCAACATCATGCGGCGGTAAAGTCTCCGGCGCATAAACACGCAACTCAACTATTTCCAGCGCGAACCTTACGAAGAGAGTACGAAATTCCTCTGTGCGATAGCCGATCGGGAGACGAAGCGTTCGGCGTGCAGCAAAGGCCAAAGCGACATCGTGTGGACAACTGAGACCAAGCCGTGCCAAATCGGCCACAAGCCCAACTAAAGCCGAACGATACCCGCCACCTTGTCCGCTCAAAAGTCTAACCGGGATGCCACCCTCTGACGCGATAGCTCGTAGATATTGGGTACCGCCGCCGCTCCGTTGTGCCGGACGCAAAAGCTCTGCAAGCCCCATTCGCGTGATGTCACGCAAATCCTCTTGCTCAAGAGATATTCCCAAAGGTTCTGTCAGGAATTCCCATGAAAGTGGACCACCATCGTATTCTCTTCTGTATCTCTCAGACGCCCAGAGAACAAATAATGCAGCGCAACTGCGGAATTGACGGCGTAAGATTTGATTGCGCACTTCTTCGTGCAACCGGGAATATGCTTCTTCATCAACCCGATAGGCGTGCAACGGCCTGCCATCTATATTCGTAATCCCCAAATCGGGCCAGCTTTTCACATTTCTCATTAAATCCCTTTGATTACCGGAGCCCAAAAAAACCAGCGAAAATACGGCAGACCAATTTCTTCTATAGTGCGCATGAAATCGAGGGATTGTTCAACCATGAAATGGATATTGAACGCTGAGCGCTTCATAAGGTGTTTTTCTGTTGAATGCACCACGGGGCCGATTGAAGTTGTAGAAGCGTTCCCATTCGTAAAGTTTGGCCTCCAGATCCACATCCCCTTTGTAGCTTAGAAGTTGATAAAACTCCTGCTCATCTGATCGATGCGAGCGCTCGACCTTACCATTTGGTTGTGGCGTTGCGCGCTTGATATAGGCGTGACGGATACCTTGATCTTCGACGTGTCAATGGAACTTTGCCTGGAACTCATGACCGTTGTCTGTGCGGACTTCTTTGATGCGGAATGGGAACTTTTCGATGATGTGATCCACGAAGTCGATTGCGAATGCCAGATTGTGCTTCTCATAAACCTTTAAGGCCCGAACGCGGGTAGCATCATCAATCGCAGTATATTGAAAACGGCGCACTTTCTCACCGTGTTTTCCTTTGAAGGTCAGGAACTTGACAACCATTTGGATATGATGGCCGGGAACTTGTTTGTTGTATCGCTTGGTGTGAACTTTGCGCAAACGCGTTCCTCTGGGAAGGCGGTTCATTCCGTTACGTTTTAGACCCCTTGAAACGTTTGCGTCAGATATCTTGATCTCGTGATAACGTTCCAAGTGCCAAACGATCCTCATTGGACCCAGATGGTATTTACGACGCAGTTGGAGGACCTTCTCTTCGATCTCAATTAGCGTTCTGTTGTAATGCTGCTTTGGAATGGATGGGCGATTGATCGGTCCGGCTTCACCTTGCTTGATGTACAGATCGCGCCAGCGGTAAAAACTGGATCGGCCAACACCAAAAAACCTGCATGCCTTTGCAACATGGCCAATCTCTTCAGCGTATTGAAGTAAGCGCAACTTGCGTTGGATCTCGCGTTGATCCTTGTTCATTAACATCTCCTTCTTCCCAAAGCTGGGAGGTTAAAGGAAATGTTCCGCGAGTAGCGGCATATCTACAGTGCCAACGCCAGTTCGAATAGGCATGGTTTTTGACGCGGCGCTTTCGGATCTCGGCCGTGAGTGTCGAACCAAAACGGTTCCACCAAAAGCCAACCGTTTCAGGACAGATATCGATACCGCGTTCATGCAATACGTCTTCAACATTACGATGAGAAAGCGGAAATCGGATGTACATCATCACGCCCAGTCGAATGATCTCGGGCGATGTTTTGAAACAGCGAAATGGATTGGACTTTTTCATCCTAAAAAACTAGGCTGAGAATGCATATCAGGCAAAGCAGATTTTAATCTGACTAGGCCGTTCGAAAAGCCCTGTTATATAGCGCATTGCGGCTGCCGGGGCGGAATACCGATCCATCTTTTCGCAAGCAGTAAGATCATCATATCGTTTGGCTAAACAGATAGGACACATTGGCATGACTTCACTTGAAGACATTAAAAGCGGTGCCATTGTTCATGGGGTTGTTCCTAGCCAAGTCGTCGAAGTCGTTTCTGTGGTTTGGATTGGCGATCAAGCGATCAACGTTGTGTATAGAGCCCCTGGAGGGTCTGTCTCAGAGACCACTATCTACAGGGATGATGAACATCGCTTGGGTGTTGAGGCGCGAGGACGGGTCTGGACATTCGATGCGGATGGCGCACTAGTTCGGCTGGTAACAGAGGCTAATCGGATCAAGCTAGCTCATTATTTTGATCCTTATCTCGCTATCCACACCAGCCTTGTTGACCCTCTGCCCCACCAGATATCTGCCGTATATGGAGAAATGCTCCCACGCCAGCCGCTCAGGTTTCTGCTGGCGGATGACCCAGGCGCGGGGAAAACGATCATGGCAGGGCTTCTGATCAAGGAATTGATCGCCCGCAGTGATCTCGAGCGCTGCCTAGTGGTCGCTCCAGGAAGTCTGGTCGAACAATGGCAAGATGAATTGGGTGAAAAGTTTGGTCTGGAGTTTGACATCCTTACGCGGGATATGATCGAAACGTCTCGATCTGGAAATGCCTTCAATGATAGAAATCATTTGATTGCTCGGCTAGATGTTCTGGCTCGAAATGAAGAGCTTCAGCAAAAGCTCAAAAGTTCGACTGAGTGGGACTTGATCATCTGTGACGAGGCTCACCGGATGTCAGCTAGCTATTTTGGTGGCGAGGTTAAGTACACAAAGCGATATCAATTAGGGCAAATGCTTGGTCAGGCCTGTCGGCATTTTCTTCTAATGTCTGCGACGCCCCACAACGGCAAAGAGGAAGACTTCCAACTCTTTATGGCGCTGCTCGATGGGGACCGATTCGAGGGGCGTTTCCGTGACGGTGTCCATTATGCGGACACTGCAGACATGATGCGCCGATTGACCAAAGAGGAATTGTTGCGATTTGATGGCCGACCGTTATTCCCGGAACGGCGTGCTTATACAGTTAAATATGAGCTGTCGCCCGAAGAAGCGGCCCTCTACAGCGCCGTTACCGAGTACGTTCGAAATGAAATGAACCGCGTCCAACGATTTGCGGAGCATGACGGAAAGAAGCGGAACAATGTTGGTTTCGCGCTTCAGATATTGCAACGCCGTCTCGCGTCTTCGCCGGCTGCGATTTATCAATCATTGAAGCGTCGCCGTGAACGGCTTGAGAATGAACTTGCAGAGGCTAGGCTAGCGAGTAAGGGCGGGAAAGCTTCATTTAGTGAGCCGAGTATCAATGATGAGATGCTGCGCAATATTGAGGAGTTTGATCAAGAAGAGGTGGATGAACTCGAGGAACTCATCTCGACTGGGGCAACTACCGCGGAAACCGTCGAGCAATTAGAAATCGAGGTGCAGACATTAAAGGGGTTGGAAAACATGGCCCTAAGCGTGCTGCGATCGGGTCAGGATACAAAATGGATCCAGCTTAATCGTATTCTTGATGATGATCTGATGATCGATTCTGACGGACACCGTCGGAAGCTCATCATATTCACGGAGCCTAAAGATACCCTGCACTACCTTGCCGACAAAGTCCGGGCGCGACTAGGGAAGCCTGACGCAGTTGATGTTATCCATGGCGGCGTAACGCGCGAAGAAAGACGCAAAATTGTTGAACGCTTTATGCAAGACCGGGACATGCTGGTCCTCATTGCCAACGATGCAGCAGGAGAGGGTGTGAATCTTCAGCGCGGCCATCTTATGGTCAACTATGATTTGCCGTGGAACCCTAACAAGATTGAGCAGCGTTTTGGTCGTATCCACAGGATTGGTCAAACCGAAGTCTGTCACTTATGGAACCTGGTCGCTGCAGATACTCGCGAAGGTGAAGTCTATGGGCGCCTCTTGGAAAAACTTGAAGCTGCACGGGAAGCGTTAGGTGGTCGTGTCTACGACGTTCTGGGAGAACTCTTTGAGGGGACGGCCCTCAAAGACTTGCTATTCGAAGCAATTCAGTATGGTGAACAGGATCATGTCAAAGCCCGGCTTTTTAAAGTGGTGGATGGAGCTGTCGACCAAGATCATCTGCTGAGATTGTTGGAACGTAGGTCTCTTACGAACGATACGATGCCGCAAGCGAAAGTTCATGAGCTTCGGTTGGAGATGGAACGGGCTGAAGCGCAACGACTCCAGCCACACCACGTCCAAAGCTTTTTTGTCGAAGCATTTCAGCATCTAGGGGGACAGATTAAACGCCGAGAAGATGGTCGGTGGGAAATCACGCATGTTCCAGTAAGCATTCGGGAACGCGACCGCCAAATTGGCTCAAGCGCTCCGATTCAAAAAAAATACGAACGTATATGTTTTGAAAAGAGCTTGATAAATCAGCAACCGGTCGCTGCATTCATCTGTCCGGGCCACCCGCTTCTGGAGGCCGTGATTAGTTTGATCCGCGAGCATTACGATCATTTGATGAAGCAAGGCGCGATCCTTGTTGATGATACGGCACGCGGTGAGGAGATCGAAGCCCTATTTCTGTTGGAGCATTGTGTTCAGGATGGCCGCACCACTGCAATTGGCAAACCTCATGTTATTTCTGAGAGACTTCAATTCGCGGCTATTGACCGTGATGGCTCAGCGACCAACGCCGGCATTGCACCTCATCTCAATCTTCGACCAGCGACAAAGGACGAAGTTGAGTTGGTCAAAGATTTGCTTGATGAAGACTGGCTGCGCACAGATCTAGAGAAGACAGCCGTTTATTTTGCGACCGTTGAACTTGCTCAGAGCCACGTCACGGACGTTAAAGCACGCCGACTGCCGGAAATTGAAAAAGTTGAGCAAGAAGTCCGAGCTCGTCTGAAGAAAGAGATTAACTACTGGGATTCCCGCGCTTTCGAACTGAAAGAAGAAGAGCGCGGCGGTAAGAAGACCCGCCTTAGCTGGAAAAATGCTCAACGGCGTGCAGAAGACTTGGCAGAGCGATTGAAGCGTCGAATGGGTTTGCTGGAACAGGAGCGATTTATATCTTCCCAACCGCCGCGCGTCCGTGGCGGTATGGTCGTAATTCCAAAAGGCCTACTCGAGGCTCGAGCCCCATCTTCAGATACTTCAGGCAAGCTCCCCATCGGTTTGTCAGAAGATCCAATTGCCCGCCGTTTGATAGAACTCGCAGCGATGGAAGCTGTTATCAAAGCAGAAATAGCCTTGGGAAATACACCAACAGATGTATCTGCGCAGAAGGTCGGCTACGATATTGCATCATACGATCCCAAGACGAACCATCTCCGCTTTATTGAGGTTAAAGGCCGTATTGATGGCGCGGATACGGTGATGATTACCCGCCAGGAAGTTATTACATCACTACACGAGCCAGAAAAATTCATCCTGGCCATTGTTCAGGTTGAGAATGGTTTCGCTAGAGAGCCGCGATACGTTCGTGGGTCTCTTGATTCTCGCGAACCCCCGTTCGGCCACAGCGCCATACAGTTCAATCTAAAAAGCCTGCTTGAGCGGGCGGAGGTACCCTGTTGAATATTTGCAAAGCATTGATAATTGCCGATCCATGGATCGGCTACATTCTTGACGGTTCCAAGACTTGGGAGATGCGCTCAACCTCAGCTTCTCATCGGGGTTGGTTCGGGCTAATTCGCAAGGGCTCTGGGGCTATCTTTGGTGTTGCGCGTTTGGTTGATACCGGTGCGCCTCTTTCTCAGGAAGAGATGATCGCAACATTCGAACAACATCGGATTCCTAAGGATAAAATCTTATCTGGTGAAGTCGCGATGTGGAATACGCCATGGAAATTAGCTGACATACATCGGCTTTCGTCTCCTGTTCCTTACCGTCATCGGAATGGCGCCGTAACTTGGGTTGAGTTGGACGAAGACGTGTCGAAGTCGCTTGCTGTTCAGTTGGAGGGGCAGGTTGCAGCAACGATAGGTCACCGTGAACAGCCAGCAATTCTCCAGCCAAAGCGAACAATATTGAATTTCTTAAAAGAGCAACTTTCTACAAAACAGGCGCCAATAAATCATAGGATCTCCGAGATTAGTGCCCAAATTGGGAAGGTTGAGATCACCCAAGGGAACATTGATAACCACCATATTTATCTGCGCTCATTCTTTGACCTATTTCCAGATGACGCCGTGGGTGGATCAAATCGTCATGAGAAAGCCGCGCGAGAGGTCACCTTAGACTGGGGCGGCGGGGAAACTGTCCAGACGGATCTTGATGGATCGAAGAGGTTCTTCCGCGCGCGAGGTTGGATCCGGGCATTCTTTGAACTGAACAATGCCAAAGCCGGCGACTCAGTGTCTGTCGAAGAAACCAGCCCATATTGCTACAAAGTACGCTTGCAGAAGGCACACTAGCTATGAGCCGCAGAATAAGACTGATTGAGCTATCCTATCCTGTATGGACAAAGGTTGTAGTATGATTGTAGGCACCTATTACGAGGGTGATGACGATATGGAAGTCGCCTGGAAACAGCATGACGTGTATGACCAAGGTGTGAGAACAATTATAGACAGTTGCAATAGTTTGGCTCGCTTTGCCAAAATGCTTCTGGATGATAAAAGTCATGATGAATGGGGCACTATAGAACGAATTGATCACCGTACCATACAGCCTGCCCATGACCTGCTGGCCGCGGCTTGGCGTTTCAGGCACGACCTGCGTCAATCCGAACTGCGGTTAGAACGTCAGCCCGACACGCTCGTTCCACCCACACATGAAAACCTCTGGCTCCGGTGGCTACGCGCTGAGATTGAAAGCTGGGTTTGGAGTCCAAGCCTAGTTCGTTATGTTCAGTTGATACTCACCAATCAAAACCAGCCAATAGGATACACTGCAGAGTCCAAACTTGCGCTGGCTCTGATTGAACGGTTCTCAGAAGTTCCTTGGACGTCTGGTTGGCGTGACGCTTTCGAGAAAAACCAGGAAAATGATCTGAGAAAGTTCGCCAAGCCTGAGGCCGAGCCTATGCGCGGTTTAAAAATACCAATTGTAATGCCGTGTGGATGCACGGCCAAAGGCCTCTCGGCTTGTAATCGGATCCCATGTGAGACAGAGGTAATACTCGCCAGCCGTGAGGGCTGGGGCCTTCTCGAATGAAAAGAACAACCATCGAATGAATAAAACCATCAATGAAAAACTGATCGAGGCCTCAATTCTGATGGAGGCGATCAATGTCGCATCGATTTTCAAGCGTTTGGACATTACTCAATGAAGCTAGGTTACACTGAATTTTCCTATGGCTATGCATTCACGGAGAACCTTATTCGCAACAGTTCTGCTGGCCCAACCACAGCACCTGTATTTCCTAACCTGATTCAGGAGGCACAGTTAGGCTATGACGTAAAAGTTGATCTCCCTGGGCTTCCGTATTTCTTCCAATTCAAATTACCAGAACTGATGGTTCGCGATACGGCGCGGGAAATAAAGATTTTTGAGCTTCCTGGGCTAGCTGCTCCCTTCTTTCGGATGCCACTCATGCGGCGCGACCTTTCTAATCAGCACGCTCATCTGATTGAGTTGGAAAAAACATTTCCAAATTCAGTTTTCTATACATCGTCTAAGGCCGATGGTCCTGCTAGCTTCAATCGGGCTTATGGCCGTGCAGAGGTACATGTAGAGTCTGTTTTATTTTCTCCGACTGACATTGGACCATTGCCCGATGATAAAACACATTCGGTGTCCTATGCCACTAACATGAGTGTTGCATGGCGATGCTCAGAACCGAAGCAGGTTAAGGCGCAGAAATTTGAGGCAATAAGGAATCTTGGTAGTGAAACATTCACGCAAAGGACAGGTAGCTCCCTTGAGGACACAGTGCACGAAATTCGGAAGGGTGTGTTGCCATTGATACCACAGCAGTTGCGCAGTGCAGAGGGAGAGTTCCGCCAGCGTGTCGACGCACGGCGCAGCACCGTTGATGGCTCGGCCTCCATCGATGACCGTGTGCGCACTGTTTCAACTGACTTGCTAGTCCTGCGAGAGTTTGTTCGTGTTGGTCTGGGAATGGATCTATTGATTGCCCAGCCCCGCGAATGAAAGAAAGAGAAAAAAGATGACAACCGCTACGTATAAAAAGAAACTCATCGAAGTGGCGATCCCACTGGAAGCGATTAACGTGGCCTCTGCGCGGGAAAAATCGATCCGGCATGGGCACCCCAGCACCCTGCATCTGTGGTGGGCGCGGCGGCCGTTAGCGGCGTGCCGGGCTGTGCTCTTTGCACAGTTGGTCGACGATCCGTCAGGCTATGCCGATACGCTGCTGGATGACCCCAAAATCCGCACGCAGGCGGAAGCAGACCTTGCCAAGCGTCTCAAGGCGTGGGGCGACAGCAAGGCAGATGCGCATGGCAATGTGCCGGACACGCCGGAACCAACGCTGGAGGATTGTGCGGCGGATATTGAGCGCAAGCGGTTGTTCCAGATCATCGAAGAGCTGGTGAAGTGGGAGAACTCGACCAACGAGGAAGTGCTGGATCGCGCGCGGGCGGAAATCCGGCGCAGTTGCGGCGGCGAACTGCCCCCGGTCTATGATCCGTTCTCGGGCGGCGGGTCGATCCCGCTCGAAGCGCAGCGGCTGGGCCTGCCCGCCTATGGGTCGGACCTGAACCCGGTGGCGGTGATGATCGGCAAGGCGATGATCGAGATTCCGCCGAAGTTCAAGGACATGGAACCAATCCATCCGGGGCTGAAAGAGCGCAACCACTACCGCAATGCCGAAGGGCTTGCGGAGGATGTGAAATACTACGGCGAATGGATGCGCGAGAAGGCTTGGGAGCGTATTGGTCATCTCTATCCGCAGGTCGAGCTTCCGAAAGACCATGGAGGTGGCAAAGCAAACGTGATTGCCTGGCTCTGGGCGCGTACGGTGCCAAGCCCAGATCCTGCGTTTTCAGATGTTCAAGTGCCAATAACATCCAGCTTTCTACTCAGTGCGAAAAAGGGAAAAGAGTATTGGATAGAACCGGTTGTGGACAGATCGGCGAAATCGATTACCTTTCAGATTCATTCCGGTGGAACTAAAGATCAGATTGATGCCGCAAAAAGTGGAACAAAGGTCGGAAGAGGTAACTTTTTCTGCCTCTTGTCAAAAGCTGCAATCGATATCTCGTATGTTCGTGATCAAGCACAACGTGGTAATCTGGGTTCGCAGCTTATTGCGATAGTTGCCGAAGGGCGTCGCGGAAGAGCCTATCTCGCACCTACTGATGAACACGAAGCGATTGCCGCTAGCGCGAATCCAAAGTGGAAACCCGAGGGGCGCGTGCCAACACCATCACATGACGTAGATCGCCTTCCAATGTACGGAATGCCGACATGGGGCGACGCCTTTTCCAAAAGACAGCTTGTTGGAATTACAACTTTTAGTGATCTTATTTCCGAAGTCCGATTTAAAATAGAAGAAGATGCCGCTGCAAGCGGCTTTGTAGCGGATTCAGAGCCGCTCCATAGTGGTGGCCGTGGGGCAAGGGCCTATTCCGAAGCGCTCAGTGTTTATCTGGCATTTGGAATCTCTAAGATCACTAACTTGGGTTCGATGATCACGACTTGGATGAGTGATCGAGGGGCGCTCCGTGAAACGTTTGCACGGCAAGCAATCCCAATGGTTTGGGATTACGCAGAGGTAAACTTCTTCTCAAATTCGGGTGGAAACTGGCTCACGCCAATTGACAAGATAAGCAAAACAATTGCGGAGCTACCAGCTTCTTCAGGCGGAGGGATAGAGCAGCGAAATGCTGAGGATGTTGAGCTTCCGCCCTCAGCCATAATATCCTCAGATCCACCCTATTACGACAATATTGGCTACGCTGATCTTTCGGATTTCTTTTTTTGTTGGCTGCGACCTGCATTAAAATCAATATATCCAGAGATATTTGGGGTCCTAGCCACACCGAAGGAAGAAGAGCTAATTGCTAGCACTTATCGCCATGGCGGAAGCGACCAAGCAGAGGCTTTTTTCTTAAAAGGTATGACTGCAGCCATCGGTCGAATGGCGCAGGGTAGCTCAGATGATTTCCCTGCAACGATTTACTATGCATTCAAGCAAAGTGAAGTTGAGAAAGAAGGAATTAGTTCTACGGGTTGGGCTACTTTTCTGCAGGCAATAATTGATGCCGGTTTCTCGGTGGTTGGAACATGGCCAGTCCGAACGGAAAGTCCCGGAAGGTTGATTGCAAAAGGAACAAATGCCCTCGCAAACTCAGTAGTCTTAGTATGTCGGAAGAAGCAACATACTGCCGAGGTGATTACCCGCGCCGAATTTATTCGGGCGCTTAAGCGCGAACTCCCGCCTGCCATTGCAGAGCTTCAAGCCGCCAACATTGCTCCAGCTGACATGCCTCAATCGGCTATTGGGCCGGGCATGGGCGTCTTCTCTCGCTACGAAGCGGTGTTGGAATCCGACGATAGCCCAATGAGCGTAAAGACCGCACTTCAGCTCATCAACGCCGAGCTCGACGAATACCTCGGCGGTATTCAGGGCGAGTTCGACCCCGACACGCGCTTTGCGATCAGCTGGTTTGAACAGAACGGCATGGGCAAGGGCGACTATGGCGTGGCCGACAACCTGGCCCGCGCCCGTGGTATCGCCGTCGAAAGCGTCAAGCATGCCGGTATCGTCGAAAGCCAGGCGGGCAAGGTGCGCATCCTGAAACGAAGCGAGCTTGACCCCGAGTGGGAGCCCCAGACAGACACCCATCTGACGGTCTGGGAATGCCTGCAATACCTCGTGCGCAGTCATGAGAAGGACGGCATCTCGTACAATACCGCGCTGCTGCTGCGAAAGATCGACGACAAGGCCGAGGCGGTGAAAGACCTCGCCTACTGCCTCTACGACATCTGCGCCAACAAGCGGCATGATGCGAAAGAGGCGACCGCCTACAACGCGCTGATCGCCGACTGGTCGGACCTGACCCGAGAGGCCGCCGCGATTGTCGATGTTCGCGGCACCGGCCAGACACGTATGGATTTCTGAGGGGACGATCATGGCAAAGAGCACACGCCAGCACGTATTCGAAGGCATGGAGCTGCTGCCGGAGGGATTGATCCCCTTCGTCGAAAAGCGGCTGGAATCACAAATCAAAGGGCACTGGCAGGTTCAAGTCCTCGAACGTGTCCGGGGGCTGCGGCCCAATGGTGACGGTCAGGTGAACTGGGACCAGCAGGGTCTGCTGCAAGTGATGATGGCCTTCTGGAAGGACGCCTTTGCCATGGTGTTAGGGCATCCTGAGCGATCTTATGTTTCTGAGCTTCTCGATGTGCGCAACAAGCTCTCGCACAATGAGAACTTTACCTATGACGACGCCGAGCGCGCTTTGGATACCATGCGGCGGTTGCTTGAAGCGGTGAGCGCCAAGGATGTGGCAGATAAGATCAGTGCGGCGCGCGATACGATCCTGCGCACGAAATACGCGGAGCTTGCAAGAAACGAGGAACGAAAGAAAACGCAACGCTCCGACATCACAGTCGAGACGGTTGCTGGTTTGGTGCCCTGGCGAGAAGTCGTCGAGCCGCACCAAGATGTTGCAACCGGGGAGTTCCAGCAGGCTGAGTTCGCTGCTGATCTTGCTAAGGTCCACAATGGAAGTGCGCCATCGGAGTATAAGAACCCGACGGAGTTTTTTGCGCGCACTTACCTGACAGAAGGTTTGAGTAATCTGCTGATTGGAGCAGCCAAGCGCCTATCGAGTAGCGGTGGAGATCCAGTTGTCGAATTACAGACGAATTTTGGTGGAGGGAAAACACACTCAATGTTGGCGCTCTACCATATGGTAGGAGGCGCAGCGGTACAGGATCTACCAAGCCTAGATCAATTGTTTTCACGCAACAAGCTTGCGGTCCCAACCAAGGTAAGCCGAGCTGTCCTGGTCGGAACCTCTCGAGGACCGCAAGATGTTATCAGCCTTGAAGGTGGGCGCAAAATCCGCACGACGTGGGGTGAACTCGCTTGGCAACTCGGCGGTGCTGACGGCTACGACATGTTAGCGGAAAATGACGAGCGCGGAATCGCTCCTGGTTCAAACGTGCTAGAAGCTCTGTTCAAAAAGTTCTCGCCATGCCTGATTCTGATCGATGAATGGGTCGCCTATCTTCGGCAAGTCTACAAGGTTGATGGACTCCCATCCGGAACGTTCGATGCAAACCTTTCTTTTGTTCAGGCTTTGACAGAGGCAGTCAAGGCAAGCCCCGGCACCCTGCTTGTGGCTTCATTACCTGCTTCACAGATCGAGGTTGGTGGCGAAGGGGGGCAAGAAGCTCTTGCACGGTTGAAGCAGACATTCAGTCGCGTGGAATCCTCTTGGCGTCCGGCAAGCCAGGAGGAGAGCTACGAAATCGTTCGTCGACGATTATTCAAGGAGATTTCGGGCGACAAGTTTCACCATCGTGATAACACGCTGAAACAATTCACTAAACTTTATCGAGAAAACACGAACGACTTTCCGCAGGGCTGTGCGGACGAAGATTACCGCCGGAAACTGGAAAAAGCGTACCCGATCCATCCAGAACTATTTGATCAACTCTATACGAGTTGGGGTTCATTGGAGAAGTTTCAGCGTACCCGTGGCGTATTGAGATTAATGGCACAGGTCATTCACGAACTTTGGATGGGAAGTGATCCGTCGGTGATGATCATGCCTGGCAGTGTCGCTATCAGCACGGCCCGAGTTGAACCCGAATTGTTGCACTATCTTGATGTCAGCTGGCAGTCGATCATTGCTGGTGACGTCGATGGCGTAACGTCGACACCCTATAAGATTGATCAGGCAGCCCCCAACCTAAATCGCTATTCTGCAACCCGCCGTGTCGCGCGCGCTATTTTCATGGGAACGGCGCCTACGGCTGGGCAAGAAAATAAAGGACTGGATGACAAGCAGATAAACCTGGGTGTGGTACAGCCCGGTGAACGGCCCGCAATTTTTGGTGATGCGATGCGCCGATTGACCAACCAAGCTAAATTTATGCATAGCGACCTTGGACGCTATTGGTACTCGATGTCTGCCAGCCTAAATCGCATAGCAGCGGATCGTGCCGGGCAGTTTGAAGAAGCACTGGTCCTCATGGAAATTGATAAGGCGCTTGGTACCTACATCAATGGTCTCAGTGATCGAGGGCATTTTGACGCTATCCAGGTTGCCCCTGGTAATTCGTCCGACGTACCTGATGAAGCGGGAGGGGTCCGAGCAGTCGTGCTCGGTGTTGCTCATTCCCATACCGGAAGAGATGGGTCGGAGGCCCTCACAGAAGCAAAAGATATTCTGATGCAACGCGGAAGCACGCCTCGTGTCTATCGCAACATGCTCGTCTTCCTTGCGGCAGAACACCGCCAACTCGACAATTTAAAGGACACCCAAAGATCGGCCTTAGCTTGGGCAGAGATCGTTCGGGAAACAGATCGACTGAATCTGACGCAAAGCGATAGCGCGTTGGCAAAGGCAAAGCTGAGCGAAGCCAACGAGACGCTCAAAACTCGGATAAAAGAAGCCTGGTGTTATCTCCTCTACCCCATCCAAGAGAGTGCACAAGCGGAGTTGGAATGGACTTCGGCAAAAGTTCCTTCTCAGGATGGGCTTTTGGCGAGAGCTAGCAAGAAGCTGGTAAGTGATGAGGGCTTGCTACCTGAACTGGGGCCAGCAAGGCTTGATCGCGAACTCCAGAAATACATCTGGAACGGCAAGGAGCACCTATTCCTTAAAGATCTTTGGGAATATCTAAATCGCTATACATATCTTCCGCGGGTCAAAAACCGAGGGGTTCTTGCCAAGACTGTTCAGTCAGCAGTTGGCGGAATGCTTGCAGGTCCGTTTGCCTATGCGGAGCGATGGGACCAAGAGAAGCAGACCTATCTCGGCTTGGTGATATCAGGTGCCAGTCACGTTCAAGTCGTCATTGACAGTGATTCCGTGATCATCTTACCAAAAGTGGCAGAAGCCCATAGACCGAAGCCAACACCCTCAGGGGCCGGTGATGAAGGCGACCGGCCGGTGGACCCAGATCCATTAACACCTGAGCCCATGCCTAGCGTAACGGAGAGGCTGCCCACACGCTTTGTTGGAACGGTCATGATTTCACCGGATCGACCTGCACGAGACATTCATCAGATAGTAGAAGCGATCATTGAGCAACTGACAACGCTTCCCGGCAGCGACGTCTCACTAAAGCTAGAGATCGATGCGCAGGTTCCTTCTGGCATCGACAAGGCGAAGGTCAGAACATTGATCGAGAACGCCACGACACTAGGCTTTGTCGATAAGGCTATAAAATGACGATTGGAGTGTATTGTTATGGCAAAGCATGATCGGATAGTTCGAGATGGAAAAGTATTTTATTCCGTTCCAGAGACTGCCCGCATGCTTAAGACTTCAGCCAATAAGGTTCGAGACTATATGGGAAATGGAAGTCTTGAATGGATACAGTTTGAAACCAATGGTCGCCTGTATGTAACTGCAGAAAGCCTAATTGGATTGAAGCAAAAAACCACTAAATAAGATAATGCATCAACCAATTCAGTGTCCGGCCAATTTTTTAGGAAAATCCATAAGTCAGTTTCATCTTTTCTATTAGTGTTATTAATATGGGTAAATAAATGGGTAGATCAGAAAAATTGATAATTTTGTTTATATTACAACGTCATTAGGCGGACCCTCCCTCCGCCATTCTCTCTCGAAAATTCAATGCAGTACGAGTATCATGGAGACGGTGGCCGAATTTCAGCGTCTTTTCAAACCCTTGTGTCAGTGGAGCGTGTCGACACGAGTCTCTAGAGACGTTTTGCTCGCTAGATTTGACATGAATTACTGAAACCGTCTCTGCGGCCCTAAGGGTCAGTGCGTCTTTACGGTTTTGTGATGCAGAGATGATGCAGGGAAGTTGCTGGCTCAAGCAAAGCCGAGAACTCGGCGCTGCTCGACCCAGTCGAGCGGCAGGTCGGTCATGGCGATTAGCCTGCTCGTCGATAGGTCTTCCGGCTGCCGCCCTTCGAAGATTGCCAGGCTCGCCATAGGTGCCGGTCCTTTCCACCGTCAGTTTATCCGCCATGATGACTAAGAAATTTCAATCTTCCCAGCTTTCGCCATCGCGTTGCTTATAAGGTTTTTCACCTATGCCATCGACTGGTTTCTCCATAAGGCGAGTGGCCTGAAGGACGTGAGTGCCCCTGCGTATCAGGTCACAACATCAATTGAAGCGCCTTAATTGAAGCGCCTTGCGAAGGCCACACCATTTATGTATACACGCCAGAATAAGCGGGGAGTATCCTGACAAAATTCCAGGATTTGCTGCGATTGAGTTATTGGATTGTGGGGCAGAATGTACGCGCAATGTTTTAACACATGATTTTCTCCAGCTATCCCTTTCTTCTGATTTTTTTGCCGGTTTTATTGGTGGTTTTGGCTGCCCTTCAAAGGGCAGGTTCACTTTCCAGATGCTATGTTCTCGTGATCGCATCTCTTGGATTCTACGCCTGGTACGATTGGCGATATCTGGCGCTGATCCTGATCTCGGCGATTGTTAACTTCCATATTGCCAGAGCCCTTGAACATCGCGCCATCCGAAAAGATCCAGGTCGGAAGTCATTGTTGATTGGTGGCATTGTTTTCAATTTAGGTCTGCTTGGTTACTTTAAATATGTGGATTTCTTGCTCGCCAGTGTGAACTCCCTTCTGGCGACGGAATTTCCGCTGCTTAATGTGCTGTTGCCTATCGGCATATCCTTTTTCACTTTTCAGCAAATCGCATATTTGATTGATGTGCATGACGGGACCGAGGCAGAGTCATCCTTCCCCATGTATTTGCTGTTTATCAGCTTCTTTCCTCAGCTGATCGCGGGCCCCATCGTCCACCATCGTGGTTTCATGCAGCAGGTGCGACACGGCCTTGCAGGTTTATACAAGGCGCCCTTGGTTGCGGCGGGCGTTACGATCTTCACCTTAGGTCTTGCGAAGAAAGTTTTGTTTGCAGACCAGATCGCCAAGTGGTCTACGCCAGTCTTTGATGCCGCATCACAGGGGATTGATCTGCCTTTGCTTGAGAGTTGGACGGGGGCAATCTCTTACACGTTCCAGATCTATTTCGATTTTTCGGGATATTCTGACATGGCCATCGGCTTGGGACTGATTTTTGGTTTAAGATTGCCGATCAATTTTTTGTCACCCTATAAAGCTGTCAGCATCACTGATTTTTGGCGTCGCTGGCATATCACGCTTTCTTCTTTTCTTCGGGACTATCTGTACATCCCCCTTGGTGGCAATAAGAAGGGTCGGCCAAGACAATATGTGAATCTAATGATTGTGATGCTCCTGGGCGGCCTATGGCACGGGGCTGGGTGGAGCTTCGTTGTTTGGGGGGGACTTCATGGTGTCGCACTTATGCTCAATCGCGCCTGGACTCGCTTGACGCGGTTCAGGCTTCCCGCCCAATTTAGCATTTTATTGACTTTTGTGTTCGTGATCTTTGCCTGGGTGCCATTCCGCGCCGGAAACATGGAATCTGCAGTGGAGATTTGGCGTGGCATGGTTGGTCTGAACGGCATCGCCTTACCAGAGAATTACGCCGACAGGTTCGGGGCATTGTTGCCTCTTGTCGCGGGGCTGGACATACAATTTGTCGATACGCACCTGTTCCATGGCGTAAACCAGCTCATGGTTTTCGCTGGTTTACTGGCTGTTGTATGGTTGTTGCCCAACAGCGTAAAATTCATCGGATACACGTTCGAAGGCGGACCGTGCACTGACAGGCCGACACTGCCGGGGTGGCGTCCTTTGCCGCTCTGGGCATTGGGAATCAGTGCCACCTTTATCCTGGCACTTTACTATATGAACAGTGCAGGAGAGTTTTTGTATTATGCATTCTGACCTTTTGCCAAACAGTGCTGCAAAGCGCTATTTGATGTTCTGGGCTCTGCCTTTGGTCCTGCTTTTCTTCGCGGTACTGGTCAGTGCCCTGTTTCTGTGGCGCTCGGGAGAGTTGCGGTCCCTTGAAAGTATTGTCGGGATACAGGAAGAACAAAATGCCCTGTATGGCACCGCCATTTACAGTGATGATCACCCCTATAAGCAGGTGCTTTTGTTGAACCGTCCTGCTGAATTAGTCATGCTTGGCTCGTCGCGTGCACTGCCTGCCGTGCAGCAAATGTTTCGTGTCCCCTTCACCAATTTGGGACGCATGGCCAATTCGACCCGTCATTTAGAGATTGCCGTTGACGACATTCTGGCTTCAGGCGCGCCGAAAATTGTCGTCATGATGTTGGATTTCTGGTGGCTCAATGCAGAGACATACGAAGCTGTCTCTCCGACCGATATCGCCCCGCCGCAACGCTTAAGTCCAGAAGCGTTACTGGCACCATTGAAATGGTTGGTAGAAGGCAAGTTAACCCTGACTGAGGTCGTGAGGACATTGGTGGCCGATGATCCTCCCCTTTACGGAAATGTTCCTGTGCTTGGGATCCGCGGCCTCACCCGAGGGACCGGATTTGCGCCAGACGGCTCTCGCAGTGATCAAGAAACGGTCTATGGCAGGTCTCCCGCCCGGGATGTGGGTTTCGCCATCAGTCTTTCAGAAGCATTTGAGGATTGGGATGGAGAGCAGGTTGATCTGGAGCGCCTTAAGCGCATATACGAGTCCATCCGGCGGTTAGAGGAGGCCGGGACCACCGTCATAACCGTGATGCCGCCTGTCGCGCCAACAGTCTATAAGGCGATGCGCGACGCGCCTGAACGGTTTGCTACTGTGTGGGCCTTCCAGGAGTTTATGACAAAGCTCAACCAGCATCACTTTGATTTTCTGAACCCTGCGCTGCTTGATGCAGAAGATTGTGAATTTCTGGATGGATATCACGGCGGTCAGCTAGTCTTCGCGCGGATGCTGCTGGCAATTGCACGGGCAGAGTCTTCAATGTCCAGCGCCTTGGATCTTGATCTGCTCCACGCAATGATTGATTGCTGTTCGGGGCGGGCTATGGCTTTGGATATCTATCGCCGCCCGACAGAGCGGGAAGTGGATTTTTTGGGGTTGGGTTGCCCGAAAACCGGTGTCATGAAAAGTGGATAACAGTTTGACCAAACATCTTTGTACGATATGTGCCCGGGGCGGCTCTAAAGGAGTGCCCAACAAAAACCTTCGGCCCCTGAATGGCATATCCTTGATTGAGCGCACTGTCCGGCAAGCGCGTGCCAGCGGCTTGTTCACCGGCATTGCCGTCAGCAGTGACTCCCAAGGGATATTGCAGGCGGCGATGGATGCCGGGGCGGATTTGGCGGTTGACCGTCCAGCAGAGCTGGCCACGGATCAGGCTGATAAGAGCCCGGCGATCGTCCATTGCGCGCGTCAGGCAGAGGAACAGATGGGCATACGCTTTGACACCTTCACGGACCTGGATGTCACGGCTCCGTTCAGGACCAGCGACGATATCGCGGGGGCCATCGCGCTTTTGAACAGGACCGGTGCAAAAAATGTATTCTCTGTCACCCCGTCTCGCCGGTCGCCTTATTTCAATATGGTTGAAACGATCGGTGACGGTCCAGCCCACTTGATCAAGCCCTTGAAAGAGGCGGTGTTGAGGCGGCAGGATGCGCCGAAAACATATGATATGAACGCGTCTATCTATGTATGGAGGCGGGATGTATTTTTTCCAGATGCACCGGTTTTCACAGACGATACCCGGGTGTTTGTGATGCCTGAGGAGCGTTCTCTGGATATTGATTCAGAGCTGGATTGGATGATTGCAACTTTTCTGGCGACGCGATTGGAGACGGACAAATGAGTAATGAGCCAAGCTGGTCAGAATTTGAGAGCGCACGTCTGTTTGATCTTACCGACCGCGTCGCGATCATTACAGGCGGCGCTGGTGCGCTTGGGGAAGGTTTCGCGCATGGTCTTGTTTCGAATGGCGCGCGTGTTGTAATCGCGGATATCGACGTTGCACGGGGCGAGGAGCTGATTGCGGCCCTTGACCAGCGCCGCAAAGGCCAGGCTGTGTTCCAGCGTGCCGATGTAGCTGTTGAGGAGGATGCACGGGCCGTGGTGGAGAAGGCTGTTTCTCACTTTGGCAAGGTGGATATTCTGATTAATAATGCGGCAGCTCCCGTCGCCGATCCGGCAGAGTTCTTTGCGCCTTTTGAGTCATTCAGTCTTGAGGAATGGCGGCGGCAAATGGGCGTAACCCTGGATGGCATGTTCCTGATGGCGCGAGAGACTGTGCGCCAGATGATTGCACAAGGAAGCGGCGGTTCCATCATACAGATTTCCTCGATTTATGGCCTGCTTTCTTCGGATGAACGTATTTATGAAGGCGCTATGTATCGCGGCAATAATATCAATAATCCCGTTAGTTACTCGGCTGCAAAGGCTGGGGTGATTGGTATGACACGCTGGATGGCCGCCAATCTTAGTAAGCACAATATCCGGGTAAACAGCATTGCCCCCGGCGGCGTGTTCACCGGCGAGAATGACATTTTTGCCCAACGCTATGGCGCTCGTGTGCCTATGGGTCGAATGGCGAATCGTCATGAAATCGTGGGCGGCGTGCTCTATCTCGCCTCTGATGCGGCCAGTTATGTCACGGGCCAATGTCTTGCCATCGACGGGGGATTAAGCGCGTGGTAGCTGGCTTGGCCAAGTCATGGGTAATTCTGGTTTCTGCCCGTGATCCAAGTGCTGCTCTCGCCCTGGTGCCCGTCGTCAGGCACTTGGCTGGATTGTCGACTGTTACCGTACATGTTGTTGCGCAAAACCCGGCCTATGAGATTTTTCAAAAAGAGTCGTTGAATGTCGTGCAGGTACAATCTGCTCCCCTCAATCACAGGGATGATGGGGGGGCTGCCGAATTGCTGGCAGAGGCGCGAGAGATTCTGGATAAGGTGCAGCCGGATGTGTTGCTGGCAGGCCTATCCTCGCCAGGTATTGGAATAGACGAGGCGCTGTTGGCGCATGCCGGTGATATTCCAAGCTACAGCATTCAGGATCCGCCAGGCTATATTGTTCCCGGATTCGATAGTCGCGCGCGCACGCAATTCGTCGCCGGCATTGATTTCCTGGAAAGTGAAGAGACGGCACGCTGCATAGATATTGGGCCGCCCCAGGTTGAGCGGTATCGCGCCCTTCACCCTGAACAGCTGGCGCAACAATGGCGTCAGGCCATGGGCTGTCACGGCACGACCGCAGTGCTGTTTGGTCAACCCCTTAATCAGGAACCGGGGTATCGCAACAGTTTGTGTGCTGCAGTATCTGCGCTTCGCGATCTTGCGGACCCTGTAATCGATCATGTTGTCTATCGTGCGCACCCGAAAGAGAACAAGGTGGACCGGGCAAACACCCTTGCGGCCCTGAATGACGCTGCAGGGACCATCGTGCACGAAGATCCGTTGGCGCTGGCGGTTGAAGGCCCATTATGTGGATGTGATTTGGTAATCAGTTGCTATTCCACCATCAGCACGGATTTGATTTATCTAAATCGTGTCGCAAAGGATCCGCTGGGCGGAGCGGTGCATCTGTTGTTTGAGGCTGATATGGTGCGCCTCTGTGCTGTTGGCGGTTTAACAAAAGGGCCCTGGAGCGTACAACATGGCTTTGGGCAAGGGGTGTATGAGGTCTCTCAATTATCTGTCGCTTTGCAGACAGCGGCATCCTTAACGGAACGCCGGATGTGCTGGGAAAGGGCGCGTGCTTTGACGGTTCCAGATCGCGATCCGTCCAGTGTTGTCGTGGAAACGATACTGTCCGACCTGTCACAGGGTTATGCCCAATGACCGACACATTTGACGTATCCCGGATCACCCTTGGGGCTGTTCAATTGGGGTTGCCCTATGGTGCGGTTCCAACGTCACCAATGCCCAATGAGGTGGAAACCCAAGACCTGCTTTCGGCTGCATGGGAAGCGGGCATCAACGCGGTGGATACGGCCCGTACTTACGGACTTTCAGAAGAGCGTATCGGCCGTTGGCTGGGCAAAACGACTCTTCCGCTGGCCATCGCGACCAAGTTTCCAGAGCTTCCTGCGGATGCGGTTTCCGGGGCACAGGCGCTGCGGCAATACTATGCTGAGAGTCAGGCTGCATTGGGCGGGGCCCCGTTCCGATATTACCTTGCCCATCATGCACCCGATATTATGAGACCGGAAATACAAGATACGCTGCGCGCCCTGCAATCTGCAGGACAAATTGATTGTTTCGGCGCATCTGTCTATACACTATCAGAAGCAGAAGATGCTTTGTCCGTACCAGATTTAGGGGCGTTGCAAATACCGATAAGCCTTGCAGACCAACGGTTTGTTGACGCCGGTATCATTGCCGCCGCGGCTGCTCAGGGCGTCGTGGTTTTTGCACGCAGTGTGTTCCTGCAAGGCGTCTTGCTCAGAGAACCGGCAGCTTTGCCAGCATTGTTTGAGCCTGCTTTGCCGTGCTTGAGCAAATTTGGTCAGTGTTGTGCTGATCTGGGCATATCAAAATTGTCTGCCGCACTGTTTGCTGTGGATACAGTACCGGGTATTGCATCGATGGTTATTGGTGTTAATCGCCCAAGTCAGTTGGAAGAAATTAAGACGGCGTTTCTCGCGGCACATGAAATGGACAAGACCGCGATTGAAACCCTAAGAGAAACAATGACCACCTTTCCGGCAGATCTTCGGGACCCGCGGGATTGGTGATGCCAGAGAGAGTTCCAGAACGCATGTTACAGCATAGGTAAAGAGGACATCATGACCGGAGATAGAAGCAGCAGGAAGCGCTATTGGGATGCCCAATATACGGCTTACTGGAAGAAGCGCGTCGAAGAGGCAAGCGAGGGGGGCACCAGCAGTGTGATCCAGGGCGACCCTAAGACGGAAGATGATTCCGTCTATGAACGCGTGTTCGCCAAGACCCCAACAAGAGCAGGTTCCCTTCTGGATGTGGGCTGTGCCTGGGGGCGTATGTTCCCGCTCTATAAAGCAATGGGGCTCGATGTGTGTGGCGTTGATATCTCTGAAAGCATGATTGCAGAAGCGATGCGTGCCTGGTCCGACGACCCGGATGTTAAAAGTATACAGGTCAGTGAGGCGGAATCTCTGCCGTTTGAGGATGCTTTTTTCGATAATGTCGCGATCCTGGCCGTATTTGATGCGACCTATCAGAATGAAGCTTTGGGGGAGTTGTTGCGGGTTCTAAAGCCGGGAGGGCATCTATACTTAACAGGTAAGGGGCACTTTTATCACAAGGATGATAAGCCAGCCCTGGATGCGGAAATTGGCGCCCGACGGAAGGGGCATCCAAACTATTTCACAGATGTGTCGAAGCTAAGGGCGCAATTGGCGGATAATGGGCATGAGATTCTGGCCAGTTATTATTTTCCAAGACGGGGCGATTTCGCAAGTTTCACATATGTTGAGGAACCCCCTGAGAGATTCTACGAGTATTTTCTTGTAATTCAGAAGGGCCCCTCTGTGGGAACCTATCACAATCTGGCTGAGGCAGAATCACAGACCTATTTGGATCAGGCGAGGTCCGGTGCTGATTAGTGCCCTGTAGCGCGATAGTGTTCTGTTTAATTCTGTTTGGGGTTTGCAGCGATGGCTGAAGTAATCAAATTATCAGCGATTAAGCGCAAAGTGTATGTTCTGTCGGATGAAAACGTTTCATTAAAGGCGCTGGAGCCGCAGCAGGTTACGCATGACTATGTAAGCTGGATGAACGACTATGATATCACCAGATTTACCGAGCAAAAGTTCCTAACGCATACGATGGATGACGTTAAAGGATTTGTTCTGAGCAAGCTTAATTCTGAAACGGATGTGCTTTTTGGCATTTTTTACAATTCCAAGCATATTGGTAACATCAAGCTGGGACCGATTAATTTTCATCACCTTGTTTCCGATATCAGTTATTTCATCGGTGATAAGGAATACTGGGGAAAAGGCATTGCAACCCTGATTATCGATGCTGTGGTGGGGATAGCATTCAATGAAGTGGGGTTAATGAAGGTTACAGCCGGTTCTTACAGTAATAATGTGGCGTCATCGAAAGTATTGGAGAATAATGGATTTGCTATAGAGGGAACAAGACGCAAGCAGATATTGTTCGAAGGTAATAGAATAGATTCTTTGATTTATGGAAAACTACGAGAAGATATAAGGTAATTTTTTGAATTATAGTCACGCTGGCTGTATCAGGTCTGGATACACGAAAACACGGGTGTTTATGCCCGTTTGGCTGGGTGCTCCATCATCAGCAGGGCCGTGCAGGGCCCCCCGATTGCAAAATATAGGTGGGGTTTGTCTCCGGGGAATGCGACGCGTTCGCCGGGGTTAAGGCGGGTTGGTGCATCGACGGGGCCGACATCTGCAACACCTTCTATCATGATCAAATGCTCTATTCCCCCATGCGTGGCGGAATAGATAGGGGCGTCGGTCTGTGGGATGTTGGTTTCATATATATCCCAACTTTTTGCCGCCACGATCTTATGCAGAAACAGCATGGTGATGCCCGGACCGGCCAGTTTTTTCCATCCGCTTTGATCTCGCGGCGCCCCGTTGCGCGGCTCCATAAAATCGCCGGGCGTAATGTTCAGGATTCCGGCCAGCGCGCCCAGTGTAACGATTGTCGGATTGCCGCTGCCGGATTCAAGCTTCGATAGCGTGCCCTTCGCAATCCCGGAGCGACGCGATAGCTCAGAGAGTGAAATATCCTGAAGCCCCCGAAAATACCGAATGCGCTGGCCCACATGCCGGGCGAAGCTGTCTTGCGCGGTGGATTTTGCATCTTTGCTCATACGGCTATTTCCCAAGCTGAAACTGAGGAAAGCAGGGCCTGATATGAAAGCAGAACTCATGAATGCGCATATGCGGCAACCTTCGAAAAGGGGTGAGGGTATCCATAATAGTATTCGTGCCGCCCATCACTGCCCAGGGAAGAAACGTACAAAATACGGGTAAAATTGCTCTTGACTCATTTTTGACACGGGTGTTCATTTAAATGAACGTTCATCTTAATGAACACTTTATAGGGATGCCGTACACAACAGTTTTTGTCAACGATCCCCCTGAATCAATCCGTTATGGAGACCTGGTATGCGTGAAGGTTTTACGTCCTCTCAACTATACAAACGATTGCCCTATGGAACGACGGTTCCCAGTCATTGTCCGAACCTTCCCGCGATCAGCTTTGATCTTCGTGTCGATCCAGATTGGATTGAACAGAACCTCGCCAACACGCCGTTCACCCCCGTTGGCGACAGGATTTTCATTTCTGCATCGGATTACAGCAACAATGCCGTCGTTCCCTTCAAGGATATCATCGTTATCGTGCCGATGGAGTATAAGGGGAAGCGAGGCGGACATCCGATTGTTGAGTTTGAAAACTTAAATCGCTTGGTGATGGGGGGGCGTGAGAAATGGGGGTATCCAAAGCTTGTCAGCGATATCTCGTTCGACAGGCTTGAAAATGGCGGCATTCGATCCGTTGTGAAACTGGGATCGACGCCGGTGGTTGAACTGGAATGGACTCCAGATGCCACCGTGACCGAAGCAGAGCCGCTTAACCTGACGCCGCATTACCTGCTGCGATTGCTGCCCGACGCATCCCGGGAAGGGATGGGATTTGCGGAAGTCCTGAACCGCGACACATCTTCGGATGTGACCCTGCTGGAAAAGAAGATCGGCAAGGGCAGCGTTAAATTCAATAAATGGCCACAGCATGAGCTGGATTATTGCGGTCTTGCGGACCTGGAAATCAAAGAGATCGTTTCGGTGACCTTCACCACGTCGGACTGGCATGCCACGGAAGAAAACGGCTGGGCCAGGTTGGTGGACCGTATTCTCTGACCAGAGAACACTCCCATAAACATAATCATTCAGAACAGAAGTGAGGTAAAATGATGCACACACACCCATCACAATTCTATTGGTTCCCGAAGATGGTCGCGATTGCTGCGGGCCTGATGCTGTCCTCACAGGCGACATTTGCCCAGGATCTGCCGGCGGGCGCTGATGCGGCCCTGCATGCACAAGTGCCAGAGGCATACAAGGACGGGATCGTGGCGGTTTATGACCCACAATATCCCCCCAGCTATTTCATCGACGATAAGGGTGAAATGGTTGGCTATGTCCTGGATTTTCAAAAGGCTATCGCCGTAAAGCTCGGGATTCCGGTTACGTCGGAATCATCGAAATTCGCGGGTATCATTGCGGGCATTCTGAGCGAACGCTATGACATGTCTTACTTTCATGATTCCCCGGAACGCCGCGAAAAGATGGATATTGTTGATTTTCAGCAAACCGGCACTGCGGTCATGGTGAAAAAGGGAAATCCAAGCGGTCTGGACCTGCATGATCTGTGTGGGCACAAAATCGGGGTAGCCACAGGATCGAAACAAGGGCTTGAACTGGTTCCGCGCCTTCAGGAAGAGTGTTCTGCAAATGGCAAAGAGGCGTTTGAGGTGCTGAATTTTGCCGGTCCAAATGAAGGCAGCCTGGCGGTTAAGACCGGTCGTATCGATGGCTGGCTGGATGGAGCACCCTATGCGGGGTATATGGTGCGCCTGAATGATGATCTGTTTGAAAAGGCACCGACGGCAGACCTGTCGGGTGTGTCAGGCTTTGCATTCCGCAAGGGGGACCCGATGGCGCAGGTCTTTAAGGCCGCCGCTGAAGCCCTGATTGCGGACGGAACCTATCAGAAGATTCTGGACGATTGGCATATCGGTGAATTGGCCCTGGATGCGCCGCTGATTAACGGAGAATAAATGACTACGGCCAATAAAGAAGCGACCCGGCCCCCCTCACAAGGGGCCGGGAAGCGTTCGGAGAGAGACGCATTGAAGATCGTTCAGCGGACGTCCTATGGGCGTCTGGCGGCCGATGCAGCCTTGGCATTATTCGTCTTTGGGCTGATTTGGATGAGTGCAACAAATCCAAATTTCCAATGGGATGTGGTCTTTAAATATCTCACCAGCGCAATCATTCTCAAAGGGCTTTGGACAACGATCGAATTGACGGTCATTTCTATGGTGCTGGGAACGATTATTGGCGTGTTCCTGGCGCTTATGATGCTGTCAGAGGATCGTTGGCTGCGCAGCTTTGTCGCTGCGTATAAATGGTTGTTCCGGGGAACACCACTGCTGGTCCAGTTGATCTTCTGGTTCAATATTTCCGCCCTATATCCAGAGGTTGAGATTGGCCTGCCCGGTGGAGAGACGTTCTTCACGCTTTCGGGGAATGCCATTACACCCTTTATGGCCGCGCTTCTGGGGTTGGCCCTGCATGAAAGCGCCTATATGGCGGAGATTATTCGCGGTGGAATCCTTGCCGTTGGTCAGGGGCAAAGCGAAGCGGCAACAGCAATCGGCATGCGTCGTCTTCAAGTCTTTTGGCGCATTACCCTGCCGCAGGCGCTGCGCGTTATCGTACCGGCAACCGGGAACCAGGTGATCCTGATGCTGAAAACAACATCTCTGGTCAGCGTTATCGCCCTTCCGGAATTGTTGTATTCTGCCCAGACAATCTATGCCCGCACCTTTGAGGTTATTCCGCTGCTGATCGTTGCCAGCCTTTGGTACCTCTCGATCTGCTCGCTTCTTTCGGTTGGGCAATATTTCCTTGAGCACAAGCTGGGGCGCGGCTTCCGCAGCACCAATTGAGCGACAATCAAAGGGTGGAGACCCGACACGTTTATGAGTACTGACATGACAAGTAATGAACCCATGGTCTGGGCCGAAGGCGTGATCAAATCTTTTGGCGCCCTTCAGGTCCTGAAAGGCATCGACCTTGTGGTGGATCGCGGTCAGGTGGTTTGCCTGATCGGCCCGTCCGGATCCGGCAAATCCACTTTTCTGCGCTGTATCAACAATCTTGAAAAAATTGATGGTGGCTGGCTGTCGGTGGATGGGGAACTGGTCGGCTATAATCGTGAAGGCGATTACCTGATTGAATTGCGAGAGAAAGAGGCTGCCGCGCGTCGCGCCCATATCGGCATGGTGTTTCAGCATTTTAATCTCTTTGCCCATAAGACGGCCCTGAAGAATGTTATGGAAGGGCCTGTTGCCGTGCGGCGGATGAAGAAGGACGCTGCGCGCGATCTGGCGATGGAGCTCCTGGACAGGGTGGGGCTGAAAGATAAGGCGGATGTTTTCCCGAACCGACTGTCCGGCGGCCAGCAACAGCGGGTCGCAATCGCCAGGGCCCTGGCGATGGAACCAAAACTGATCCTGTTTGACGAGCCTACATCTGCGCTGGACCCGGAACTGGTGGGGGAAGTTCTGCAGGTCATGCGCGATCTAGCCAAAGGTGGCATGACAATGGTTGTCGTCACGCATGAAATGGCTTTTGCCCGTGAAGTGGCGGACACGGTGGTATTCATGGATGGCGGTGTCGTTGTCGAACAAGGCAATCCAGAACAGGTTCTCTCTGCCCCCAAAATGGCGCGAACGAAAGAATTTCTGCAAAGCGTCGGTTAACCCTATCTTCGATGTGCTGACAAGCGACCAGCCACGGGCACCTGTCAGTAAGACGGGGGCGTGATCGCCCAGATGACGATTGTCTCGTTGTCCGTCGGGTTGGCATAGCGATGGGGCGTGTCACTGGAAAAGGCGAAGCTGTCGCCTTCATTCAGGATCACATGCTTATCGCCGATCCACAGATGCAGGGTGCCAGAGATGACGATTCCAGATTCCTCGCCCCGATGTTGATAGGGCTCTGCCCCGCTTTCTGACCCCGGCCCAAAGGTGCAGCGCAAAAGCTCAAGCTCCCGCCCTAGATTTGGGGACAGTAATTCGTCGGAGATACCGCTGGAAAATGTCAGGCGCCGACGGCGATTGGCGCGCACCACAACGTCGCGCAATCCATCATCATCGTCTGCCGCCGGTGAAAAGAACCAGCTTATGGTTACGCCCAGGGCCCGGCTGATTGAATGTAGGGCCTTCACCGAGGGGCTGGAAATGCCGCGTTCTATCTGACTGAGATAGCCTGGCGACAAATTGGTGGCCTCGCTGAGTTCAGAGATTGTCGTGTCACGCGCCTTGCGTAGTTGCCGGATCTCTTTCCCGACCCGCTCATCCAGATCTAAAAACTCTGACAGGTCCACAGTCGTGTCTTCGGCGGAAGAGGCCAAACCCATCTGGTTTGAGGGACGCACAAGCTTCGGCAATTTTTTCACGCAGAGAAACTCCTGTTTGGGACCAAACCATGATCCCATAAATAGTGCAGCATGTCTCGATATGTCAAAGACCGTGAATATTCTGATGTCATGCTGCAGTGCAGTGATATTTTTACTATAAAAATTCACTATCGTGATATATAAATATCTCAATTGAGTCAGTTGGAGGGGTTGATGAGCATACCGGAACGGGCAGATGTGGTTGTTATCGGCGGTGGAGTCGCTGGTTGTTCAATCGCCTATCATCTGGCGAAATTAGGCATAACCGATGTCGTTCTGTGCGAACGCAAGCAGCTGACCAGTGGCACGACTTGGCATGCCGCTGGGCTGGTCACACAATTGCGCGCCACGCGCAATATGACCGAATTGGCAAAATATACTGGGGAGCTGTTTTCCAGCCTTGAAGCCGAAACCGGTCAGGCAACGGGCTTCAAACAGAATGGATCTTTTCGTCTGGCAAAGACTCCGGCGCGGTTTGAGGAATTGAAGCGCGGTGTGTCGATGGCCCGTAATTTCGGGCTGGCAGCTGATGTGATGACGCCCGGCGAAATCAAGGAACGCTATCCTCTGATCACGGTGGATGACATTGTCGGCGGCATCTGGATGCCCAAGGACGGCCAGGTCAATCCCGCAGACGTCACCATGGCCATGGCGAAAGGCGCGCGGAACAAGGGTGTGCGAATCCAGGAAAATACAAAGGTTCAGCGCATTGTCACGGAAAACGGCCGCGTGATCGGGGTCGAAATTGATGGTGGTCTGTTAAGGGCTGATAAGGTTGTGATCGCGGGTGGTATGTGGTCACGGGATTTGGCGGCCGATATCGGTGTCAATCTGCCCCTGCATGCCGCAGAGCATTTCTACATCGTCACGGAACCGATGGAGGGATTGCAACCCAACCTGCCGGTGCTGTTCCTGGGGGATGAATGCTCCTATTACAAGGAAGACGCCGGAAAGCTGCTATTGGGATGTTTTGAACCAGAGGCGAAACCCTGGGGCCATAATGGTATCTCCGAAGATTTCTGTTTCGATTCGCTGCCGGAAGACTTTGATCATTTCGAACCAATTCTTGAAATGGCGATCAAGCGTATGCCGGCGCTGGAAAATACCGGCATTCAACTGTTCTTCAACGGGCCGGAAAGCTTTACCCCGGATGACCGATATCTGTTAGGCGAAACGCCAGAGGTCCGGAATCTGTTTTGTGCCTGTGGTTTCAATTCGGTTGGGATCCTGTCATCCGGTGGGGTTGGCAAGGCTCTGGCGCAATGGATCCATGACGGGCATGCGCCATTTGAACTGGCCGATGTGGATGTCCGCCGCATGCAGCCATTCCAGTCCAACAAAACCTATCTGTATGACAGAACCACGGAAACACTGGGCCTGTTGTTTCAGATGCATTGGCCTTATCGGCAATATGCCACGGCCCGCGATGTGCGCCGGTCTCCCTTCCATGACCGTTTGCTGACCATCGGGGCCAGTATGACGGAGGCCGCCGGGTTTGAGCGTCCGGGGTATTTTTCAACCGATCAGATTTCATCACATATTGAGTATTCCTATGGGCCGCAGAACTGGTTCGGGGCGGCAAAGCAGGAATCTTTGAACACCGCAGAAAATGTGACCTTGTTCGATCAAAGCTGTTTCGTGAAATTTCGATTGGAAGGACGTGATGCCTGTGCCGTTTTGAACCGGGTATCAGCCGGAAATGTCGATGTTGCTGTCGGGAAAGTTGTCTATACCCAGTGGCTGAACGAGCGGGGGGGCATCGAAGCTGATGTGACGATCACCCGCCTGGGGGAAACCTCCTTCCTGATTGTGACGATTGCGACCTCCCAGACCAGGGATTTTTCATGGCTGCACCGGCATATCCCGGATGACGCCCATGCCATTCTGTTTGATGTGACATCCGCCATGCCGATGTTGGCGCTGATGGGCCCGAAATCCCGCGCCCTGCTGGAGGCTGTATCCGGGGAAGATCTGGGGAATGACATGGTACCCTTTGGCCACAGCCGCGAAATCGAAATCGGGTATGGGCGGGTGCGGATCAATCGCCTGACCTTTGTTGGCGAGCTGGGATACGAGCTATACATGCCCGCAGAATTCGCTCTGCATGTTTTTGACACGCTGGTGAAAAACGGTTCGCCATTTGGCCTGAAACACGGGGGCTTCTTTGCCATCAACAGCATGCGCATGGAAAAGGGTTATCGTCATTGGGGCCATGACATCGGCGAAGAGGATACCCCAATTCAGGCGGGCCTTGGATTTGCCGTAGCCTATGACAAGCCAATAGATTTTATCGGCCGTGATGCAGTGCTGCGGGCCAAGGAAAAGGGCGTGCCGAACCGTCGTCTGGTTCAGGTTCGACTGGCGGGGGGTGGCAATGCACCCCTGCTGTATCACGAAGAGCCCATTCTTCGTAATGGCCAGATCGTTGGTTCCATCACATCCGGCGGCTATGGCCATCGGATCGAGGCCTCATTGGGTATGGGCTATGTCAGTTCTGCAGATGGCGTCACTCTGGATTTCCTGAACAGTGGGGATTTTGAAGTGGAAGTCGCCTGCGAGCGGTTCCGCGCGGAGGTTCAGTTCAAACCCTTCTATGACCCCAAAAACGACCGTATTCGACTATGAAGATTGGAGAAAGATTATGACGGATGTACTGGCACGGATGAAGAAGCTTTCCGGGCATAATTACGTCGACAGCGCCTTTCAGGCCAGCAAAGCCACGACGCAGATCCCTATTATCGACCCGGCGACAGAGCAGGTTATTGCAGAAATCCCGGAAACCCCTGCGGCTGAACTGGACGACGCTATCGCTGTTGCCAATGCGGCACAGAAGAAATGGTGGGCCGGGTCTGGCGTGGATCGCGCCCATGCAATGCATGAAGTAGCGGATGCAATCCACAAAATGCGCCCCATTCTTGCAGAATCACTGACCCGCGAAATGGGCAAACCCTATAAAGAATCTCTGGATGAAGTGGACTGGTGTGTCCATTCCCTCCGCTATAGTGCAGAGATTGGGCGCAATGACATGGGTCGCGTGATGGGCCCGGCCACGGCGGGACAGTTTCACTATACGCTGAAGCAGCCCCTGGGTGTGGCGGCGATGATCATGCCGTTTAACTACCCAATGGTGCTGTTGGCCTGGGAAGCCGGGGCAGCCCTGGCGGCGGGCAATGCGGTCGTGGTGAAGCCGTCGGAATACACGTCCATTACGACGCTGCTGTTCGCTGAGGCTTTTTCGGCCCTGCCCAAAGGACTGTTCCAAATCGTGTGTGGCGGTGCAAATGTCGGCAAGCATCTGATTGAACATGATCATACCCATGTCGTTGCCTTTACTGGCAGCGTTCCGGTTGGAAAAATCGTGTCACGGACCTGTGGCGAATTAATGAAGCCGTGTCTGATTGAGACGTCGGGTAATGACCCGTTCCTGGTGATGCCATCTGCCCCGCTGGATTTGACGGCGCGGGCGGCCGCATTTTCCGCCTATATGAATTGCGGACAGATCTGCGTTTCGGCGGAACGCTTTTATGTGCATGAGGCAATCCATGATGCCTTTGTCGAAAAGCTGGTGGAAGAAACGAAGAAGATCCGTCTGGGCAATGGTTTAGACAAGGTCGATATGGGTCCCATGGTGTCGATGAAAGAGCGGGACCGCTATGAAGCCCTGATGAAGAACGCTTATGCTCAGGGGGCCAAGCCAGCAATCGGCGGCGGGCGCCCCAGCGATTTTAATCGCGGTTGGTTTGTCGAACCGACCGTGCTGGTCGATTGCACACCAGACATGTCTTTGTTCCACAATGAAAGTTTCGGTCCCGTGGCCCCGATCTGTCGGGTGTCCAGTTATGAGGAAGGTATGGCCCTGGCCAATGCTTCCAAATACGGGTTGGGGGCGAATATCTATACGACCGACCTGAAGGAAGGCATCCGCGCCGCGGAAGATTTCGAAGCGGGGATGGTCTGGGTGAACGCGCCCTTGCTGGATAATGATGCCGGGCCCTTTGGCGGCACCAAGATGAGCGGTGTTGGCCGTCAATTGGGTCCAGAGGGTATCGAAACCTTCCGCAAAACCAAGATGGTGATGATCGATCCTAGCTGTGAGGCTCAGGATTTTTGGTGGTTCCCCTATGCGGATGCGGAATCATATCCGGGGAAATAGCCACAACACGCGGATGTGATTTCCGCATAAAGAGGGAGAGTGGGGATGTCAGATGAACCGTTACCGGCGGAATTGGAGCGCCGGATTCAGGAATTGGAACAACCGGAAAATCAAGGGGCTGGGTTCACAGGTGTGGATTGGCTGTTGCTGGCGTTGACCGGCATCATTGGCCCGGTGCTGTTATTGCTGTGGGGGTGGTAAGATGACCGATACGTCAAAAGATTCGGCTGATGAAAGCAATTGGCCATTGGTAAAGTCCGAACGAACCTGGGGCCGCATTGAACTGGGCATTGTCTTGCTGGTCGCGGCTTCTGCTACCTGGTGCTATATCATTGGGGAATATGTCGGATACTATCTGAACCTGAAACAGGGTTTTGCCACCATGACAGCCGGTGCCATGATCGGCATGTTGTTGGTGACCCTAGCGGTGGTCCCTGCGGCAACACGCTATGGCATTGATTCCATCGTGGCAGCGCGCCCCCAATTCGGGTCGCGTGGGTGGATCATCACGGTCTTCCTTCAGTATGCGTCCATCATTGGATGGAACTCTCTGTTGCTGATCTTCTTTGGTAAGTCTGTTGTTCAATTGTTGCTGACAACCGGTCTTGTCGGGGAAGGGGCCACAGATGTGATCCTTCCGGTTGCCACTTTGGTGGCCTGTGCCGTTGTCTATGGTGTTCTGTTGACCGGCAAGAGCGGCATCGAACGGGCATCCAATATTCTGTTCTTCTTCATTGTCGGCGTTGGCCTGTGGATGGTTTATCTGCTGCTGACACAAAACGGCGCTGCGGTGGCAGAGGCCAAGCCAGCCTATGCATCAGGCGATATCCAATGGGACTATGTGACCGGTATTGAAATCGGGATCGTCAGTCTGTTGTCCTGGTGGCCCTATATCGGTGCGATGGTGCGTGTTGCGCCAAATGCCAGCACGGCCAGCATGCCGGCCATGTTGGGTATGGGATTGCCCGTTCCGTTGTTAAGCCTGATCGGTCTTGCGGCGATCCTGGCGTTGGAAACCTCAGACCCCTCCGCCTGGATGGTCCAATTGGGTGGTACATTCTATGGCACCATCGCTCTTGTCTTTGTGATCGCGGCCAATCTGGGAACGGCAATTATCGGAGTTTATGCGACCGCTGTTGGTCTGAAAAGCGTACCTGGCATTGGGAAACTGTCCTGGAAGGTCACCTTGTTGTTGGCATTGGTGCCGGTTGCTTTGATCGGGGTGGTGGTGCCGGATCTGTTCTTCAACAATTTTGGAACCTTCCTGGCCTTCATCGGGGTATTCTTTGCGCCGTTATGTGGGATCCAGATTGTTGATTATCTGATCCTGCGTAAACAGCGTCTCAGTGTTCGGGGCCTGTATGATGGATCCAGCACAGCGCCTTACTATTATTGGGGCGGGTTCAATCCAGCGGCCTTGCTGGCCATGGCGGCTGGCTTCGTGACCTATGTCTATCTGCTGGACCCGCTGACCTATGTCAGCAAAACACCCTATGAAGTGCTGACAGCATCCTTGCCTTCCGCAGTTATCGGGGGGCTGGTGTTCTGGGTTCTAACCCTGGTGTTGGTTAAACCCGCGCAAAAGGGTGGTTACTGATCGATTGAAAGCATTCGATTAACCGGGGCCGCAGTCACAGTCGACTGCGGCCCTTTTCTGTCATAAGGCAGGCGATCTCTGATAATCGGTGGATGATGATCGCATTTGGACTTCCTGATTTTAATGCATTAGAACAGGGTCACGTTTTTGCACATGATTGGCGGATGGGATGTCATCCCCTTGTGTGGCGGTTAAATGGGTGGGAACAATCAAAAAGAGGCAATTGCAATGACACAGACATCACCACGACATGCTTCCGGCATATCCAATGCCATTCTGGAGGATTTGGTCGCGGCAAATCATATTCTTTATGATCAGGGCGTGGTCGATGCATTCGGTCATATAAGTGTCCGGCATGAAAACAATCCAGACCATTTTCTGCTGGCGCGGAACATGGCACCGGGTCAGGTGACAGAGGATGATATTGTTGAATTCACCCTGAACGGAGACCCTGTCGGATCAGAAGCGCGCCGGGTCTATCTGGAACGCTTCATTCATGGTGAAATCTATCGCCAGCGGCCCGATGTTCAGTCCATTGTTCACAGTCATTCCCATGCCATTGTCCCATTGACGGTGGTGGAATCCACACCGCTGCGCGCCATGTTTCATATGGCTGGATTTATTGGCCAGGCAGCCCCGATATTTGAAATTCGGGAAGAGTTTGGCGATGCCACCAGCCTTTTGATCAGTGATCGCGATAAGGGGCGCGCCCTGGCGGATTGCTTTGCCAATTCAGATATCGTCTTGATGCGGGGCCATGGTTCAACCGTGGTCGGCGGATCGATCCAACAGGCGGTCTATCGCGCGGTCTATGCCGAATTGAATGCCCGCTATCAGATCCAAGCCACGCAAATGGGAACGGTTCGTTATCTGACCCCGGGCGAATGCCAGACCTGTTCCGACACAATCGAGGCACAGGTGAAGCGCCCCTGGGATTTATGGCGCGAAGAGGCGGCCGCAGCGCGTAAATAGGGCAAAGCGGACACAAGGTTGGCAGCGGATCGGTTTGGAATTTCAGAAAAGGGTTGGTAAACAATGGCATTGGTATCGCTGGCTGATATAGAAACAGTAACCAGGAAAGCGCTGGAAAAGCATGGTGCTTTGCCCTGGATAGCCGGTGATGTCGCGCGGGCGGTTCGAAAGGCAGAGGCCGTTGGAAACCGTATTTGTGGTCTCTACTATCTGGAAAGCTATTGCCTGCAACTCACCAGTGGTCGCGTGAAAGGCACGGTCGATCCAATCGTCACCCATCCACGTCCGGGCGCTGTCAGCGTGGATGCCTGTTTTGGATTTGCGCAACCGGCTTTTTCGCGCGGCCTTCCGGTCGCGGTTGCAGCAGCCCGTGATTGTGGCGTCGCAAGCCTGGCAATTGGTCACGCCCACACCTGCACATCACTGGGATACTTCACCGAACAAATAGCGCGTAAAGGCTTGATTGGAATGGGATTTACCAATGCCTCTCCTATCGTGGCAGCGCCTGGGGGTAAAACTAGGGTGATTGGTACCAATCCGATCGCGTTTTCCGTACCGGATGGAATAGGGGGGCTGGCGATGCAGTTTGACCAGTCCACCAGCACCGTTGCATTGGGGAAGATCACAATGGCCAAGGCTGCGGGTCAGAGGATACCCGAAGGCTGGGCCGTGGATGCCGACGGACAACCGACCACAGATCCGGAAGCGGCGATTGCCGGCTCACTGGTCAGTCTAGGGGGATATAAAGGCTGGGGATTTGGCTTGATGGCTGAATTGCTGGCAGCCGGGCTGACCGGCGGCGTGGTTAGTCGGGATGTCAAACCGCTGAAGGCCCCCGATGGTCCCCCGCATGATCTGGGGCAGTACTATCTGTTAATGGATCCCGATGTCTCAGGCGCATTTTTTGATCGCTTGCGCCAGGTTCAGGAAGGTGTGGCCCTGGACGAGGGCACCCGGATGCCTGGACAGGGCAAGGAAGAGAGTGATCCCGTCGATCTAAGCGATGCAATCTGGGATCAAGCCCGTTCCCTTGCCGGGGTCGCCTGACCCTGTATTCTGTCGTTTTAGAAACACTGGTGTAGGATTCTAGCGCTCCGGCAAGGTCCCTCATTTAGTTGAAAGTGTTCTTCCGTCTTCACCATGGACGTTGCCAGATCGATGGTATAGAGGGAGCATTCTGCCGCCCCCGGATAGACCATAACGGTCGCTGCATCTGCTGGTTCGGGAAATGGCAGAAGGGCACGCTTTTTTGACAGTATAAAAAGGGGCATTATGGCACGCTTGGGCATTGATATTGGTGGAACTTTTACAGATTTTGCCCTCATCCGACCTGATGGTGCGACCGCAGTTCACAAGCGGCTGACGACACCGCGAGATCCGGCCCGCGCCGTATTGGAAGGGGCTGCGACCATCGTTCAGGAAAATGATCTCTCCATCAATGACATCACCGAAATCGTGCATGGCACGACGTTGGTCACGAATGCGCTGATCGAACGGCGGGGCGCGCGTGTCGGCATGCTGGTTACCCAGGGCTTTCGCGACACATTCGATATTGGTCAAGAACAACGCTATGACCTGTATGACCTGCGCCTGCAATTTGCCGAGCCGCTGGTGCCACGGGCGCTGAGGGCGGAGATTGGCGAAAGGATTTGGCATGATGGCAGCGTACTAACCCCCCTGGATCCGGCAGAGGTCGAACAGAAGGTCGCAGATCTGGTGGAACAGCAGGGCGTGGAGGCGATTGCGATTTGCTATATGCATTCCTATGCCAATCCCGATCACGAAGAACAAAGCCGCCAGATCGTCGCCCGGCGGTTTCCGAATCTGTTCGCCGGCACATCTTCAGACGTTTTCCCCTATGCCCGTGAATTCGAACGATGGACGACGACCTGTGCGAACGCCTATTCGCAGCCCTTGGTGGATGCCTATTTAAAGCGGCTTGAACAGGGATTGGAGGATTTAGGATATCACGGTCAGTTGGTCATTATCGGTTCCAGTGGTGGATTGACGACGCCGGACACAGCGCGACGATTCCCGGTCCGCCTGTTGGAATCAGGGCCTGCGGCAGGGGTTCTGATGTCTGCTCGTCTTGGGCGGGATCTTGGTATTGATAATCTGTTGTCGTTTGATCTGGGGGGAACAACCGCCAAGGGAGCCCTGGTCAAGAAGGGCCTGCCCTATAAGACCTATGAATTTGAGGCAGCGCGAACCTATAAGCATAAAAGCGGCAGTGGTTTGCAGTTGCGTATTCCTGTCATCGATATGTGTGAAATCGGGTCGGGTGGTGGCAGCATCGTGTCAATCGACAGCCTGAACAGACTTCGGGTTGGGCCGCGCAGTGCCAGTTCTGAACCCGGTCCCGCCTGCTATGGGCGCGGGGGGCATGATGCAACACTGACCGATGCCAATTTGACGCTGGGATATCTGGATCCAAAAGGCTTTCTGGGCGGCCGCATGACGCTGGATGCAGGGGCGGCACAGGGTGCCATTTCCCGATATGCAGATCCTTTGAATCTGGATGTCATTCGCGCCGCCTGGGGTGCCCATGATGTCGCCAACGAAGATATCAGCCGCGCCTTTCGCGTTCATGCGACAGAGCGGGGATTTGACTATCGTCGGGCCGTGATGACGGCATCCGGAGGCGGGGGACCGTTGCATGCCGCGCGGATCGCCCGGAAGCTGATGGTGCCGAAAGTGATCTTTCCAGCCGGTGCTGGTGTCATGTCCGCCTTTGGCATGCTGGTTGGTGCCATGGCATTTGAAACCGTTCGATCAAATCGCATGAAGATCGATGACCTGGATGCCGACAGTTTCGATGCGGCCATGGCCCCGGTTGAGACGTCGGCGATGTCCTACCTGTTGGAAAACAATCTGTCCCGATCCCAGATTACCCTGGATCGGCGTTTGGACATGCGATATTGCGGCCAGGGTTATGATATTGAAATCCGCCTGCCCGATGGGGTTTCATCAGTCGATCTGGTGTCCCAGCTGCGCCCCTTGTTTGAGGTGGCCTATCGTGACGTCTTCGAAACCTTGCTGGACCTGCCCCTGGAAATTGTCAGTTGGAAGGTGGAGGCCCGTGGCCCCGATCCTGATTTTCCCCTGATTGGGGGAGAAGTAACCTCCCGCACCGTATCGAAAGATGCCTTGAAGGGGCATCGCCAGGCCTATTTCGGACTGGCCGGTGGAATGATCGATTGTCCGGTCTATGATCGATATTTATTGCGCGCAGGGGATGTCGTGGAAGGTCCTTGCCTGGTCGAGGAAAACGAATCCACGGTGTTGTTGGATGCGGGGGATACGGCTTCGGTTCATCCCAGTGGTCATTTGATGGCCGAAATCGGTCAGGCTTAACGAATTATTTTAGGAGTTTGGTGGAATGTCTGCCCCTCAGTCTTTCGACGCTATCGATCTTTCCATCATGTGGGATCGGCTTATCTCCATCACAGATGAAGGGGCTGCGGCCCTGGTGCGTACATCCTTTTCCACGTTGGTTCGGGAAGGGTTTGATCTGTCTGTTCTGATTTTTGATTTGCGGGGGCGGATCATCGCACAATCCGCAAAATGTATTCCGGTTTTTATCGGAACGGCATCAACTACCCTGCGCCATATGCTGGACAAAATCCCACCGGAAAGCCTGGAAGCAGGGGATGTTGTTGTGTCCAATGATCCGGTATTTGGCACCGGTCATATGTATGATATCGCGGTGATGCGCCCGATTTATCTGAAGGGTGATCTGGTCGGCTATGCTATGAGCATCAGCCATTTGCCCGATATCGGGGGGATGGGCTTTTCCGCCTCCGCGACGGAGATTTATCACGAGGGGCTGCGGCTTCCCGTCGTAAAACTGGTGAAAGCCGGTGTGGTCAATCAGGATTTCATGAACCTGATCCGCCTGAATGTGCGGGTGCCCGATCAGGTGATCGGCGATATTCACGCCAATATCAGTTGCACCTCCGTCGTGACCAGACAGGTGGTGGATTTCATGGAAACCTACGGCTGCTCTTCTCTGGAGCCGCTGGCCAATGCGATCCTGCAACAATCGGAAGACGCCTTGCGTCAGGCCTTGCTGGCCTGGCCGGACGGACAGCATACCGGCGAAGTGCTGGTGGAAGCGGGGGAGGAAACCAGGCGTCTGGTCTGTACCGTGAAAAAGCTTGGCGACCGTTTGTCTATTGATTTTACCGGCACGGAAGGCTGTGTTCGGTTCGGCTCGAACGTGCCGATCTGCTATACGCGCTCCATGGCGCTGTATGCTGCAAAGTGCCTGACAACACCCATGATTCCCAATAATGAGGGCTCCTCTGCCCTGATTGAGGTTTCCGCCCCGGTCGGCTGTATCCTGAATGCGGTACCGCCCGCCCCATCGGCAGGGCGTCATGCAATCGGGCATTTCGTGGTGCCGCTGGTCTTTGACACGGTGTCTAAGATTCTGCCCGATCAGGTTGCGGCAGATAGTGGCCTGATTGATTTCCTGACCTTGCAAGGGCATTTGCCGGACGGGTCGGGCATGTCGGTGACGTATTGCGCTGCTGGGGGCTTTGGCGCGTTGCAGGGGTTGGATGGGCGACAGACAACGCCTGGATCGTCCAATATGGGCACAACCCCGATTGAAGTGTTTGAATCGCTGAGTGGCCTGCGCGTTGAAGAAAAGATCCTGCGTCCCGATTCCGGTGGTGTGGGACAGTATCGCGGCGGCGTTGGTCAGGTCGTATCCATGCGCAATATGACTGGTCAGGATGTAACCGTACATGCCATGTCCAACCGCACCCGCTTCCCCGCGAAAGGACTGTTCGGGGGTGGAAATGGCGCGCCCAGGGCGCATCTGATCGACGGGCGGGAAACCAGTGGGCAGGGATCTTTCCGCCTGCCCCCCAACAGCGTTCTTACCCTAAAACAGGCAGGCGGCGGGGGGTATGGTTCCCCGAAAGACCGGCCCCGGGATGCTGTGCGCCAGGATATTGAAGATGGCTTTCTGACCATTGAACAAGCGCGTGAAACCTATGAGTATGACGGGGCTGCTTAGTGTTGCGGGGTCTCTAACGGGACCCTACCCGATGCGCGTTTGTAGGTTATGATCGCCAGGCACAGGGCAGAGGCAATTATAAGGGTCGCCACAGCAAAGGTTGTGTGCATTCCCGTTGCAACGGCCGTCGGGGCCGCTTTGACAATATCGGACCTGCCAACGCCATAGGTAAAAATCGTCCCCATCACAGCGGCCCCTGTGATCAGCCCCAGATTACGGGACAAATTCAGCATACCGGAAATAACGCCGCGCTGATCGGTCGGGACGGGAGACATGATCGCTGTGTTATTTGCTGATTGGAATAATTGATAGCCTGGCGACAATACTGCGATGGCGGCGATGTAGCCGATGATGCCAAACTCTGTGGGCATAAGGGCCAGGGCCAGGCAACCCAGAACCATCGCAAACAACCCCAGGAACATGATCCTGGATACGCCCAATTGATCAACCAGCCATCCTGATGGGACGCCGCAGATTACGGACAGGACCGGGCCAACCGTCAGGATCAATCCGACCAGCGCCGCGTTCAGGCCCAAGGCAAGCGAAAGATAGAACGGGAACACGACCAGGGTCGCCATCATAACGGTCGCGACGCAGAAATTGGTAATCAGGCCGGTGGTTAGACTTAAATCGCGCAGTGCGGATAATTCGATCAACGGGGCCGATGCAGCCTTTTCGACCCGGATAAACAATCCTATCGTGATGGCACACGCTATAATCAATCCAATGTTAAGCCATTCCAGCGTTCCGTTGCCAATTGTTACGGCCAATGCATAGGTGCCCAGGGCCCCTGCGAGGAAAAGTGTTCCCCATCCATCAAGTCTGGATCGCGTATCTTTGACCCGTGCGTCATGTGCCGGGATCGTGCGCAGAACCAACACTGTGTTCACAAGGCCCAAGGGCACGACGATCAGGAATATCGCATGCCATCCTGGGCCTGCCAGCAACAATCCGCCCAGAGAGGGGCCCAATGCGGTGCCAATAGCGGACATTGTTCCCATCAGCCCCATTGCCGTGCCAATTTTTTCAGGCGGCACCGTGTCGCGGATCAGGGCCAGGCTTAATGCCATAAGGACGGCAGCCCCAACACCCTGTAACGCGCGGGCGGCAATCAAAATGGGCAGCGTTGGAGAGGCCCCGCACAGAAGGGAAGCCAGGGTGAATAGAATCAAGCCACCGGTCAGGACACGTTTATGACCCAGAATATCCCCTAAGCGACCCGCCGTGACGATCATGATTGTTATCGCCAGCAGATAGGCCAGCACCACCCATTGAACCGTATGGAAGGGCGCATCGAAGGCTTCCGCAATTGCGGGCAGGGCGACATTTGCGATGCTGACACCCAGCGATGCAAGCAACATAGAGACCGCCAATGCGACAAGCGCCCAGGGGGACGTGCTGCGTGGCGGTGTGGGTGTGGTAGGGGATGGTGAATTGAAACTCACAGAAGACTCCGACCTTGAACGAATTGTGTTTGCTATTGGTGAAATTTAACCCGCTTCCTGGTATTGCGGAAGGTGCATCATTTACATTTTATTATTGCGTTTAACGCCATACCAAATGGATCGAACTGTGTTATCCTTCTGCGATGATACGGCCCGATATGAATTTGCTGATTACGCTGGACGTGCTGCTGTCGGAAGGCAGTGTCACGCGGGCGGCGAAGCGTTTGAATCTGAGTGCTTCCGCGATGAGCCGGGCGTTGTCCCGACTGCGGGAGGCAACGGGTGATCCCTTGCTGGTTCGGGCGGGCAGGGGGCTTGTCCCAACCGCGCGCGCCTTAGAAATGCGCGATTCCGTATCAACATTGGTGCAGGAGGCCGCACGGGTCCTCAGCCCAACAGAAGTGCCGGATTTAAAGACCGTGACCAGAACTTTCACAATCCGCACACGGGGTGGATTTGTTGAAAGTTACGCCCTCAGGCTGTTGGAGCGAATTCAGCAGGAAGCACCGGGAATTTGTCTTCGGTTCGTGCATAAATCCAACAAGGATTCGGAGGCACTGCGTGATGGGTCCGTTGATCTGGAAACCGGGGTTCTGGACATATTGACCGGTCCTGAAGTGCGCATGCAGTCCCTGTACGAAGACCGATTTATCTGTGTTGTGCGACACGGTCATTTCTTGAGCCAAGGCGACGTGACAGTGGATCGATTTTCTAAGGGGCGGCATATATTGGTTGCACGGCGCAGTCCCGACGCATCGCGCCCAGATGAGATGTTGAAAGCCATGACGCAGGGTCGGGATATCGCAATCGTGGTGGAGGAATTCACGACCGCTTTGGCTCTGGTTCAGAAATCTGATCTGATCGCGACGGTGCCGGAGCGTTTTACGGAGCACTTGCGGGACGGCCTGTTCAGCTTTCCCTTACCGTTTCCGATGCCTGGCTTTTTCATATCCTTGTTCTGGCACCCCCGAATGGATGCAGATCCGGTGCATCGTTGGCTGCGCTCCTGCATAAGAGAGATTTGCAAAGACCCCATTCCCGATAAAGTTTAACGTCTGATCACTGTGGTTAGTGCAGGGGGTGGATTTTTATTTTTATCGATGTATTTGGCTGTCGAGTGTATTGCCGTCGATAGTCAAGACCTGTGTGTAGAATAATTGTGTTGATTTAATTGTCTGCCTAAAAAGCTCAAAATCATAAAAACCTTTTTCCGAGGAACGTCCATGTCCACACAAAATCCTGTCTTTATTCCCGGCCCGACAAACATTCCGGAACGTCTGCGCCATGCGATGAATGTCCCTACCATGGATCATCGTGCCCCTGATTTCGTTAAGATACTGGAACCGTTGCTGGCGGATTTGAAGAAGATATTCAAAACCGAAGCAGGGACAGTAATCACCTTCCCGGCAAGTGGCACCGGTGGGTGGGAAGCGGCCCTGACCAATACGCTATCGCCCGGTGACAGGGTTCTGATCGCGCGCTTTGGCATGTTCTCCCATCGTTGGATTGAGATGTGCCAGCATCTTGGCCTGGACGTGGATGTGATTGATTGCGCCTGGGGCGAAGGTGCCCCGGCGGATGAATATGGCAAACGCCTGGCTGCTGATACCAACCACAAGATCAAAGCAGTCCTGGTGACCCATAATGAAACCGCAACCGGTGTTACCAGTGATGTTGCGGCGGTACGCAAAGCGATGGACACAGCACAGCATCCAGCACTGCTGTATGTCGATGCGGTCAGCTCCTTGGGATCGATTGATTTCCGTATGGATGATTGGGGTGTTGACCTGGCGGTTAGTGGCTCGCAAAAGGGGTTCATGCTGGCGACCGGCATGGCGATTGTTGGCGTCAGTCCAAAGGCATTCGCAGCCGCTGAGATCGCGAAATGCCCCCGCTGTTTCTTCGATATTCGTGATATGGCCACCGCAAATGCGAAGGGGAATTTTCCCTATACCCCGCCCGTGCCCTTGATCATGGGATTGCGCGAAAGCGTCGCTATGCTGTTGGAAGAAGGACTGGATCAGGTCTTTGCCCGGCACCATCGTCTGGCCGAAGGTGTGCGTTTGGCAGTACAGGCCTGGGGCCTGCGCCTGTGTGCGACGAAACCTGAATTCAATTCTGATTCAGTCAGCGCGATATACGTGCCAGATGGCTTTGACAGCAATGAATTGGTCAATCACGCCTATAAGACTTATGGCGTTTCCTATGGTGTCGGTTTGGGGAAGGTGGCTGGCACGGTCTTCCGGATCGGTCATTTGGGCATGCTGACGGATACATTGATGCTGTCTGGGTTGGCGACGATTGAAATGGCAATGAAGGATTTGGATTACCCCATCCAGTTGGGATCTGGTGTTGCCGCTGCCCAGGAATACTATCGCAAGGGTCGGTAAGCGCACCACACTAGCGTTTCAATCCCCGGTCAGATCAAGCCAGTCTGGCCGGGGACAGGGCTTCCAGGACTGTGGCCCCAAGGGCACTATCACGGCCCAGGCACAAATCTGCGGCCAGTTGGGATAGGGCGGGGGAGGTTTGAATGCCGTACCCGCCCTGTCCTGCCAGCCAGAAGAATCCCTCTGCCTGTGGGGAGAATCCAACGACCGGTGTGCGATCAGGGGCGAAGGTGCGCAAGCCTGCCCAACTGCGTTCCACCCGGGTTACGGTCATCTTCATTGATTGTTCAAATCGGTCCAGCCCTTCCGCCAGCACCATATCATCGGCCCAGGCGTCATGTGCCTCAACCGGGTCTTCATCCGCAGGGGAAACGATCAGCAGCCCGGCCTCCGGCTTGGCATACCAGGTCTCAGACGCGCTGGCGACCAGCGGCCAATGGGTGATGTCATAACCATCCGGGGCGGGCAGCAGCGCTGCGGATCGCCGCATGGGGGTCAGGCCAAGGGGCTTCAGTCCCGCCATCCTGGCAATAGTATCGGCCCAGCCCCCTGCTGCATTGACAACAATGGGGGCTTCAAAAGTGCCCTGTGGTGTCTTGATATGCCAGACAGACCCCGCGCGTGTCAGGGCGGTAACCGGGGCCTTGGTGATAATCTCCCCACCGGCATGGCGCAGGGTGCGGGCAAAGGCCTGAAACAGCCTGTCCACATCGATATCCTGGGCGGATCGTTCAATCGCTGCGGCGGCAACAGCCTCTTCCCGCAACAGGGGGAACAGATTGATGGCTTCGGCCGGGGACAGGCGTTCAATCCCTTCCGCCCCATTCAGATAGGCTTCAAGCTCTGGAATCTCTTCTTCCCGGGCAACCAGCATTTCCCCTCTTGGGGACAGGACGGACGTTTCCCCAATCTTTTCTGGGTTTTGTAACAGCGGCTCTGATGCGGCATTCAGTGCGCGCAGTGTCGCATTGCCATAGTTGCGGATATAGATCGCTGCGGATCGTCCCGTGGAATGGCTGCCGATAACATCTTCGGTTTCCAGCACGATGACTTTTGCATCCGATGCCATCATGGCCGCTGCGCCGATCCCGGCAATGCCTCCTCCGATGACGATGATATCGGCGGTCTTGCTCATACGCTTTCAAAGCCTTTCAGCACGCTGGTCAGATTCGCACCCAGGGCATCGGACAGATAGCCCCCTTCCTGAATCAACAGAGTGGGCAGGGCCAATCCCCCAATCGCCGCTCCGATGCGACCGAAGCCTTCCGTCGTGATCGCCAGACCTTTCAGCGGGTCTTCTTCATAGGCATCCAGGCCCAGGGCCACGATTACGACATCTGGCCCAAAACTGCGGATCGCATTCAGGCCAGGTTCCAAGGCTTCCATATAATCGGAATCGGAGGTGCCGCGCGTCAGGGGGATGTTCAGATTATAGCCCAGGCCAGGGCCATCACCGCGCTCATGCGCATGGCCCCAGAAGAAAGGGTAAAAGCGGATCGGGTCGGCATGAACCGACACGGTGAAGACATCGCTGCGGTGATAGAAAATCCCCTGGGTGCCATTGCCGTGATGAACATCGACATCCAGAATGACCGGGCGCATGCCCGCACGCACGCATTGTTCCGCTGCAATCGCAGCATTGTTCAGGAAGCAGAAGCCGCCTGCCATATCGGCAAAGGCATGATGGCCCGGTGGGCGACACAGGGCATAGGCGGCGCGGTCTCCATCGATCACCAGATCAGCGGCAGTCAGGGCAGATTGCGCCGACCAATATGCCGCCTGCCAGGTGCCTGCCGCGATTGGGCAGGCCGTGTCTGCCTGGTGATATCCCGCCTGACCGACAGCAGATTTCGGGTAGCTGGCAAAACGACGGTCAGGATGGATGTTTGGAATAACCTCATCCGACGCCCCCTCAATCCGGGACCAGCGTGTGTGGATGGTTTCCAGAAAGGACAGATATTCAACACTGTGCACAATCGACAACGGCCCCATGCCATGATCTTCCGCAGCGGTGAAGGCGCAACCGGCATTCTCTGCCCCGGTCATCAGCGCATCAATGCGGGCGGGCTGTTCCGGACTGGGCAGAACGACCCCATTGGCCATGAAATGCTTGGGATCATGCTGGCGTTGGGTTTCGTCGAAGATGGCTTTCATAACGCTCCTCACCGGCCGGGTGGCCTTTGCGTGAACTTAAAAACTAGTGCGGTCTGCGCCCTTCAGGCCCAGGATCGCGCGGGCCTCTGTGGGGTTGGCGACATCTCTGCCCAGACGCTCCACGATTTCCCGAATTCTGGCAACCTGTTCTGCATTGGATTTCGCCAGGACGCCTTTGGACAGATAAATGCTGTCTTCCAGCCCGACCCGCACATGCCCGCCCATGGCTGCGGCGATGGTCGTCAGGGGAATCTGGTGACGCCCCGCGGCCAGGACCGAAAACTGATAGTCGGTGCCAAACAGGGCATCGGCGGTTTGCTTCATATGCATCAGATGGGACGGGTCTGCCCCAATACCACCCAGCACGCCAAACACGAACTGAATGAAGAAAGGTGCCTGGACCAGACCGCGATCGGCGAAGTGGCGCAGCATGTACAAATGGCCCACATCATAGCATTCAAATTCAAACCGTGCGCCACGGTTCTGTCCCATTTCTGTCAGGATATGAGCGATGTCGCGGGGGGTGTTTTTGAACACCAGATCATCGCTGTTTTCCAGAAATGGTTTTTCCCAGTCGTATTTCCAGTCGGTGATCCGATCAACAGCCGGATACAGGGCGAAATTCATGCTGCCCATATTCAGGGAACACATTTCCGGTTCCACCTGCAACGGGGCTTCCAGCCGCTGGTCCAGGGTCATGGTCGCGCTGCCGCCGGTGGTCAGGTTGATCACAGCATCGCTGCGTTGCTTGATGATCGGCAGGAAGGCCATGAAATGCTGGGCACTGGCGGAAGGCCGACCATCCGCCGGGTCCCTGGCATGCAGATGCAAAATCGATGCGCCAGCTTTTGCGGCATCAATTGAATTCTCCGCGATCTGTTCCCCTGTAATGGGCAGGTAGGGGGTCATGGAGGGCGTGTGTATGGACCCCGTAACCGCGCAGGTGATGATAATCTTACTCATAAAGGGGCCTCACTTACGCTGCGGCAGAGACGGGCAGATCCACCTCTTTCGCAAAATCGCCCAGCGCTTCAGTCAGGGTTGTCAGAACTTCCCCGACCTGTTCTTCGGTAATGGTCATCGGGGGGCAGACCAGGAAATGATCGCCTTCATATCCGCCGCGCGTGCGCCGGGAATAGATGATCAGTCCCTTGTCATAGGCAATCTCAACCAGCCGATCAAACGCCGCCAATTGCTTTGGCAATGGGAGCATTGTTCTGCGGTCCGACACCAATTCAAAGGCCAGCAGCAACCCCTTCCCCCGCACATCACCAATGAAGGGGAACCGATCCATCAGCTTTGTCAGGCCCGCCTTCAGCAGGTCACCCATGGCGGTCGCATTGACCATCAGGTTCTGACTTTCAATTTCTTCGATCACCGCAAGTCCTGCCGCGCAGGCCAGCGGGTTTCCTGCATAGGTGAAGCCATGGATAAAGCCGCCCTTGTCCAGCACAGGTTCCACCAGGCGCTCATGCGCAACCATCGCGCCCAAGGGGGAATAGCCTGCTGCAAACCCTTTGGATACGACCAAGATATCGGGGGCGACGTCCCAATGCTCGGCCGCAAAGAATTTCCCGGTACGTCCGCCGCCGGTCATGACCTCGTCATGGATCAGCAGCACGCCATATTTGTCACAGATTTCACGAATGCGCTGGGCATAGCCAGCCGGAGGCACCAGCGCACCGGTCGACGCGCCGCCCACGGGCTCCACGATGAAGGCCAGCACGGTTTCCGGCCCTTCCTCCAGGATTTTTGCCTCCAGCATATTGGCGTAATACAGCCCAGTCGCTGGATCATCGGCGTTCAATCCATCCAGATAGGCGCGAGGGGCCGGGATCTTTGGCATGGATTTCATCATCGGGTCGAAAGGGGCGGTCATCGGGGCATAGCCGGTCAGCGCCAGCGCACCAAGGGTGCAGCCATGATAGCTGGGCATGCGGGAAATCACCTTGTAGCGCTGGGCCTGACCAATCGCCAAAGTGTATTGCCGGGCCAGCTTGGTGGCGCTTTCAACCGCCTCGGACCCGCCGGAGACAAAGAATACCCGCTCCAGGCCGGGTGGGGCCAGGGCCGCAGTCTTGGCCGCCAGGCGCTCAGCCGGTTCCGTTTCAAAATGCAGGCGATAGCCGAAGCTGGATTTCTCCATCTGGGCGCGCATCGCTTCCAGAACGCGGGGATTGGAATGACCGATATTGCAGACCATCGCGCCGGATGACCCATCCAGATAGCGCTTTCCATCAACATCCCACATATAAACGCCCCGCGCCCGATCCAGAACCGGGCGGCGGCGACGGGTTTGATAAAACAGGTGACTCTTAGGCGGTGTGCTCATTCCTGGTTTCCTGGTAAGGCGGTGCAATCGCGACCGCGCAGATGAACGGATACTGTGTCTCCTTCGGCGAATGGATGCTGATCGATCATGTTGATGACCTGCATCTGATGTGCGCCGACACGGACGAAATAGCGCGCCGCCTGACCCTGATAGTCAACCGCTTCAATGGTGCCTTTCGCGGTGATTCCGTCCTGCGGAGCAGAACCATCTGACGACAGGGTTACCTTTTCTGCCCGAACGACAAATTTGACAGGACCTTTCCTGTCCAGCTTCGGGGCGCGGGATTTGGGAATGCTCAACCGGCCCAGATCCGGCACGTCCAATGAAACCTCCGTGCCATCCAGGTCCAGACACTGGGCCGACAGGATGTTGGATGTGCCCAGAAAGCTGGCGACGAATTCGCTGGCTGGCGTGTTGTAAACCTCTTCTGGCGCGCCGATCTGTTCGACCCGACCATTGGACATCACGACCACATGATCACTCAGCGCCAGGGCTTCGGACTGGTCGTGGGTCACAAAGACTGTGGTGACACCGATGCGGTGTTGAATGCGTTTCAGTTCCACGCGCATATCTTCGCGCAGATTGGCGTCCAGCGCGGACAGGGGTTCATCCAGCAACAGGACGTCTGGTTCGATGACAATCGCGCGGGCCAGCGCGATACGCTGCTGTTGCCCGCCGGACAAGGCCTTGGGATAGCGGTCACCAACATGGGGCAACTGCACCAGATCCAGGGCCGTTTTTACTTTCTCTTCTGCATCCGCTTTCGAGATGTTGCGATATTTCAGCCCGAAGGCGATGTTTTCTGCGACAGTTTTGTGGGGGAAAAGCGCATAATTCTGAAACACCAGACCCAGATTGCGCTTGTGGATCGGCACATCATTCATGCGCTTGCCCTTGATCTTGATTTCCCCTTCGGTGGGGTCCAGCAATCCGGCGATCATGCGCAGGGTCGTTGTCTTGCCGCAACCAGACGGCCCCAGCAAGGTCACGAAATTCCCTTCCGGAATCTCCAGCGACGTTTGATGCAGGGCAGTAAAGCTGCCGAAGCGTTTTACGATATCTGTTAGGGTGACGGCGCTCACGGGCTGTCTCCGATCTACGGGTTCACTTAGGAATTCCAAGGTGCCGGGGGTGGATCGTAACCCACCCCCGGACCTGTTTCAGGCTTAATAGCCTTTTTGGACGCGACCAAAGGTCTTGGACCAGTCCTGCTCGTTCCCGTTCCAGTAATCTGGATCGGCAAAGGTCAGGCCGGACAAGGTGCCGGTCGGGTCAAAGGCGGGCAGAGTTGGGATTTTCTTGCCCAGATCAACCTTCTGCGGGTCCAGCGCTGGCGGATAGTTCTGTCCTTCCGCGACGGCGATGGAGGTTGCCGGATCCAGCATGAAGTTCAGCAGTTCTTCACAGGCTTCCATGGGGGAGCCTTTCAGAACGAACAGACATTCCTGCCAGCCAAAGCCGTTGGGCGGATCCATATAGCCGATGTCATGACCCTGCTCCTGCAAGGCATAAATGCGGCCAGACCAGCCTTCGGTGACATAGATTTCTTCCTCTGCCAGCAGGCTCATCAGTTCAGCGCCGGAAGTCCAGTATTTCAGGGCTAGGTCGCGATGTTTGCGCACCGCATCCCAGACGGCATCCATATCCTTGATGTCATTCGGGTCCTGACCGGTTTGCAGGGCCCCCATCCAGATGCGCGTACGCCAATCGCTCCAACCGCCGATTTTGCCTTTCAGCTTTTCGTCGATCAGGATTTTGGCACCCTTTTCCTTCATCTCTTCATCAGAGATATGCTTGCGGTTATAGGCCAGGCCGGTCGTGCCATAGTCATAAGGCACGCAGGACAGCTTGCCGTCCGACACCTTGCGGAACACGTCAGATAATTTGGGAATGACGTATTGCAGGTTGGGAATATTGTCTTCATTCAGTTCGGAGCTGAGGCCCAGATTGTGGTACCGGGCATAGTCAAACACGCCGGACAGATGGGCGATGTTATATTCGCCGGGCTGGCTGGCTTTCACGCGGGACAGATATTCATCGCCCCCGCCGAAGGTGCCATCGACAACCTCAATGCCCGTTGCCTTGGTATAGGGACCAAACGCATATTCCCGGAAGGCTTCAGAGACGACACCGCCCCAGCCATCGAAACGCACCTGGCTGACTGCTGCCAGGGCCCCTTTGTTGAAGGGGGTTTGCACACCATAGGCCAGACCGGCTGCACCGATCAGACCCAGGAAACTGCGCCGATCCAAATCGCCGTTTAAATAGCGTTCGCGAAGGCGTTCATACCGTGTTGTGTTATCCATGCTCATTCTCCTGTTCAAGGTTGGGTTCATTAAGCTTTACGCGGTTCTAGCCGCCGCGTTTCATGGCCATGCGTCGGGCAATCGCTGCACCCAGCAGCGGCAGACCAACGGTAAGGGCGATCATCACGCTGCCCAGCGCATTGATCTCAGGAGAGATCGAATTGCGCAGCATCGCGAAAATCTGAGTGGGAACGGTTTCTACGCCACCGGGCTTCCAGAACAGTGTTCCCGTGATGTCGTCAAAGCTGATCGTGAAGGCAAACAGCATGCCCGCGAAGACCGCAGGCGCCAGCAAAGGCAGCGTGATCTGAAAGAAAGTCTGGATCGGGCTTGCCCCCAGGCTTAAGGCGGCTTCTTCCATATCGCGGCGAATGCCCACCAGCCGGGCCTGAACCACCAGAATGACGAAGGGCAGGGTGAAGATCACATGCCCCATCAACAGCAGGAAGAAGCTCTTGTTGATCGACAGGAAATTCAGGAACAGCAACAGGGCAACCGCCAGCACGACCTCTGGCACCAGGATCGGCGCGATCAGGCATGTGGAAATCAGGTTGCTGCCCGGCACCGTGTAGCGCACCAGCGCAAGACTGGCTAAAACACCCAATGTCGTCGATATCACAGCCGTCAGTGCACCCAACACAAGGGATGTTTGAAACGCCCGCAAGATCGCGTCGTTATTGGCCAGTTCGATAAACCAGCGGAAGGACAGGCCTGTCATCGGGAAGCTGCCGAACTGGCTGGCGTTGAAGCTTAACAGCACCACCACCGCGACCGGCAGGAACATGAACAGATAGACCAGAATGGTCCATAGGCGGATCAATGACCATCCCATCAGCCCAGCCCCTTCATCAACTGCGCCATGCCCAGATACTTGTTATAGATCAGCACCAGCGCGCCCAGTACGGCCAACAGCATCAGCGACAGCGCAGAACCCAGCGGCCAGTCCAATTGGGTGATTATCGCCTCGTAGACCAGATTGGCGAACATGGCATCGGTCGGCCCGCCCAGCACCAGGGGCGTGATATAGGTTCCACATCCAAGCACGAAGCACAGCAACCCGCCCGCCGCCAGTCCAGGCAGCGACAGGGGAAGGGTAACTTCCACGAAGCTGTTCCAGCGTGTCGCGCCCAGGGAACACGCGGCGTCTTCCAGCGACGCATCAATCCCTTCCAAGCTGACATAGACATTCAGCACCATAAAGGGCAGCAGGAAGTGAACCAGGCCCAGAACGACCGTTGCCTGATTATACAGCATCTGGATCGGTTCATCGATCAGGCCAATCGCAAGAAGCGCTGAATTCAACGCGCCAGATACGCCCAGAATGTTAATCCAGCTCATCGTGCGGATAATGTAACTGATCCAGAATGGCAGCATCAGCAACAGCAACAGGATCGCCTTGTTACCTTTGGAACGGGCGATGAAATAGGCGGCCGGATAGCCCATCAGGGCACAGACAACGGTCGTGATCACCCCGATCTTCAGCGTATAGAGCAAGATGTCGCGATAAAAAGCGTCCGACAGTGCCTCACGCCAATTGTCCAGGAAAAAGCCAACCTGATCTGCGCCTGTGGCGGTTCTCAGCCAGAAGGAATAGACCACGATGAACAGCAAAGGTACGAATAGCAGCAACGCCACAGCGGTGAGCGCTGGCGAGAGTAGAATCCAAGGCTGACGCGCTTCGCGCGCTTCTACCGACATCCCTGAGCCTCCATTTCTTATTACAGAAAAGGTTGCATGCGGTTTACTATTCAGCAAATAGATAGTTAGAATGATGACTATAGATTTGAGGAATGGTAATATGGCCCTGTATCCCAGCCCGGAACGGCTTGCCCGCGATCTTGATTGGAATCTACTGCGGACATTTCTGATCCTGGCGGAATCCAACAGTGTCACGGATGCGGCGGAACGGCTCAGCCTGAAACAACCCACCGTTTCTAATGCTTTGAAACGGTTGGAAGATCGCATAGGGAAAAAACTGATAGAGCGCTCCCCCGGGCGGTTTGAACTGACGGAAGCGGGGCGGTTGCTACAGCGGGAAGTAATCGACATTCATGGCATGATCCTGCGCCTGGGAACTGTCATGCGCGATGTCACGGATCAAGTGCGCGGTCATGTTCGCATTGCCATGGCCAGCCATGTGATCTCCCCCCTGTTTAATGATGCGCTGACAGCATTTCACACCAATCATCCGCTTGCGACGCTGCAAATTGACGTCTCTGCCAGTCGGGAGGCGACAGCCGCCGTGCTGGCCCGCCGGGCATCCATGGCTGTATGTCTGGTGAAAGATCCAAATCCGAAACTTGAATATCGGCGGCTGTATCGTGAGTATTTCGGACTGTTCTGCGGCCCCACACATCCGCTGTTCGGGCGGCTTAATCTGACAAAGCAGGATCTGGTCGGCCATTCATCGGTCAGTTTCGTGACCGATCAGATGGGGGATGCCTTGCGCCCTGTCACCTTGATGCGGGCGGCTGCCCAATTGGACGAGCGGGTTGTGGGGACGTCTGCCCATTTGGAAGAGGTGCGACGCATGATCGTCGCAGGCCTGGGGGTGGGTCCCTTGCCAATTCATGTTGTGCGGCGGGATATCGAAGACGGGTTGCTGTGGCGCATTCCCCCCTATGAGGATCCCCCGGCGATAGACGTTCATGTCTTGTGGAATCCAAAGGCCAAGATGAATAGGGCGGAAAGCGCCTTGCTGGAGTCCTTACTGGAACAGATCAATATCACGCCGATTGAGCAGCGCACCTATTTATAGGACATCTCAGGACGGGTCGTTATTGCCCAAAACGCGCAGCTGTCAGGCCGTCCATATCGATTTCCGGCTTTTTATCCATGACCAGATCCGCAACAGCACGGGCAGAACCACAGGACATGGTCCATCCCAATGTGCCATGACCGGTATTCAGGAACAGATTGTCATACCGTGTCGGACCGATCACCGGCGTGCCATCGGGCGTCATGGGACGCAGACCGGTCCAGCCTTCCGCCTTGCTGACATCTCCGCCTTTGGGGAACAGGTCACTGACGACATGGCGCACACTGTCGGTCGCATGCCCGCCCAATCGCTTGTTATAGCCAATGATTTCCGCCTGCCCGGCAACGCGGATGCGATCGCCCAGTCGGGTAATCGCGACCTTATGCGTTTCGTCCATGATGGTCGATTGCGGGGCTGCGTCGGAATCCGTGACGGGCAGGGTGATGGAATAACCCTTTATCGGATAAATCGGCAGGCGAATACCAATCGTCTTTAACAGGATCGGTGCATAGGGACCCAACGCACAGACATAGCGGTCGGCGGTTTCCAGACCCTGTTCCGTCTCCACCCCGATGATCTTACCCTTTTCGGAAACGAACCGATCGATCACGACATTGTAATGAAATTCCACACCCAGCTCTGCGGCTTTTTCCGACAAAGCCTGGGTAAAGGCACGGCAATCGCCGGTGCGGTCCGCCATCAGGCGCAGGCCCCCGACAAATTTATCGGCGACATGGCGCAGGCCCGGCTCTGCCGCGATACAGCCATCCCGGTCCAGTACTTCATAGGGCGAATTGAATTGATCCAGCACGGCCTGATCCGCCTTCGCTGCCTTGACCTGCTTTTCGGTGCGGAACAATTGCAGCGTGCCTTGGTCTCGTTGATCAAAGTCGATGGTGACCTCGTCCATCAATTCGGTCAGGGCATCGCGGCTATAGTTTGAAACCCGCACCATGCGGCTTTTGTTCAGGGCATAGGATGCCTCGTTACAATTCATCAATAATTGCAGGCACCATTTCCACATGGTCGGACTGATCAGCGGCCAGATGAACAGGGGGCGATGGCGCATGAACAGCCATTTCAGTGCCTTCAGGGGAATGCCGGGCGCTGCCCAGGGGCTGCTCATGCCATAAGACAACTCCCCGGCATTGGCGAAGCTGGTTTCCATACCGGGGCCGCGCTGGCGGTCGATGACCACGACTTCCGCCCCTTGCCGGGCCAGATAATAGGCCGTTGTGACGCCAATGACCCCAGCCCCTAAAACAATAACACGCATAACATCCCCTGATATCCAGCCTGCTGGCGCGGATCAATCGTGTGTGATTTTGTCAGAAGATGGCACAGCGCTGTGGATTTGAACAGGGGCACCCCCATGTAATAGGCGACAGGTTGAATGCCTAAACCAGACGGATGGGAGACTGCAGCAATGACCGACACGATGCGCCAGGAATCAGATGCCTTTGGCAGTATTGATGTGCCAACCGCGAAATATTGGGGTGCCCAGACACAACGCAGCCTGCAGAATTTCCGGATCGGGACGGAAACCATGCCGTTGCCGCTGATTCATGCGCTGGGCATTGTTAAGCAGGCTGCTGCCCTGACGAATATGGAACAGGGTTTGCTGGATAAGCGTCTGGGAATGGCTATTGTGAATGCCGCGAAAGAGGTCGCCGATGGTGCGTTGGATGCGCATTTCCCCTTAAAGGTCTGGCAGACCGGGTCTGGCACACAAACCAATATGAACGCCAATGAAGTCATCGCTAATCGCGCTATTGAGGAATTGGGCGGGGTTTTGGGGTCCAAAGACCCCGTGCATCCCAATGATCATGTCAATCAGTCACAATCGTCCAACGATACCTTTCCCACCGCGATGCATATTGCGGCGGTGCGCCAGCTGCACTCAGAACTGGTGCCTGCCCTGACGTATCTGCATCGCCTTTTGGCGGAAAAGGCGACCGCCTGGCAGGAGATTGTCAAGCTGGGCCGCACCCATTTGCAGGATGCGACACCCTTGACCCTGGGGCAGGAGTTTTCCGGCTATGCCCGCCAGGTTGAATTGGGATTACACCGGTTGGAGTCCTGTCTGCCGCGGCTGTATCCCCTGGCGCAGGGGGCAACAGCGGTGGGCACCGGGTTGAATTCTGCCCAGGGCTTTGCGGATCGTTTTGCGGCGCATGTCGCGGAATTGACTGGCCTGCCTTTCATCAGCGCGGAAAATAAATTTGAAGCCATCGCGGCCCATGATGCGATGGTTGAAGTCTCTGGCGTGCTGAACACAATCGCGGCGGGTCTGTTTAAGATTGCTCAGGACATTCGCTTCCTGGGATCGGGGCCGCGATCAGGCTTGGGGGAATTGATCCTGCCGGAGAATGAGCCGGGGTCTTCGATCATGCCAGGCAAGGTTAATCCAACACAGTGCGAGGCCATGACCATGGTCTGCGCCCAGGTGATGGGCAATCATACGACCGTCACCGTTGCGGGCAGTCAGGGTAATTTTGAATTGAACGTTTTCAAACCGGTGCTGATTTTCAATGTGTTGCAGTCCATCCGCTTGCTGGCCGATGCCAGTCGTTCCTTCGGGGAAAACTGTATCGAAGGGCTTCAGCCGGATCGGCAGCGGATATCGTCGTTGATGGCGCAATCCTTGATGCTGGTGACCGCGCTGGCCCCGCATATCGGCTATGACAATGCGTCGAAGATTGCAAAAACTGCCCATAAGAATGGTACGACCCTGCGCGAAGAAGCGCTTAATTCAGGGCTGGTGACAGGCGAACAATATGACGATTGGGTGGACCCCTTGGCCATGACCCGACCGACAGACACGGTGGCTAAATAGACTGTTGGTTGACACGTTTGGACAGGTCTTCGGCGCTTTCAACCCGTTCGGAATATCGGTCGACCAGATAGTCGGAACGCCCCCGTGTCAGGATGGTGAATTTCATCAATTCCTCCATCACATCGACCATTCGGTTATAATAGGGGGACGGGTTCATGCGCCCGTCTTCGTCAAATTCCAGGAAGGCCTTGGCGACAGACGACTGGTTGGGGATGGTGATCATCCGCATCCAGCGCCCCAATATGCGCATCTGATTGACCGTATTGAAACTCTGTGAGCCACCGGAAACCTGCATCAAGGCCAGGGTACGCCCCTGGGTCGGGCGAAAGCCGCCAATCGGGGCCAGGGGCAACCAGTCAATCTGTGTCTTCATCACGCCGGTCATCGCCCCGTGGCGCTCTGGCGAGCACCAGACATGTGCTTCAGACCACAGCGACAGGGTGCGCAATTCCTGCACCTTTTCATGGGTGTCTGGCGCATCATCAACCAGCGGCAGGCCGGATGGATTGAAGATTTTGACCTCTGCGCCCAAGGTTTGCAGAATGCGGGCTGCTTCCTGCGTCAATAAACGCGAATAGGACCGCTGTCGCAGGGACCCGTACAGCATCAGGATGCGGGGCGGGTGGGTCGGATCCCCCGGATGCGCCAAGCGCCCGATATCGATGGGGTGCAACTGTGACTTTTGAATGTTGGGAAGCGTGTCGTTCATGGCGCGATAATTATGTCGCCATCTTCCTTTGTAAAGCGTGTGCCGGGCGCAACCTGCAACAGGGGAAATATCGCCTCTGACGGGCGGCACAGCTTCACACCCATTTTCGTGCAGACAATGGGTCTGTTGACCAGAATGGGGTGTTGCAGCATCGCATTCAGGATCGTTTCGTCAGACACGGTTGGATCGGTCAGCCCCAACTCTTCCGCTGGTGATTTTGAGACCCTCAACGCATCGCGCGGCGTCAGGTCTGCCGCAGCAAACAGCCCCAGCAACTGTTCCCGGGTCCAGCCAGTTTTCAGGTATTCAATGACAATCGGCTCTTCCGCAAAGGCGCGGATAATCGCCAACACATTACGGGATGTCCCACAGTCTGGATTGTGGTGGATAACAATACTCATGCGTCATTCGCCTCACTTTTAGGAGTATTGAATTGCCAGTTGCAATACGCCAAGGCCAACACGGCGGCCACCAATTGGGCGGCAATAAACCAGGGCACATCTTCGGGACGGATCCCCGCAAAGGTATCGGAAAAGGCGCGCGCAATGGTGACGGCCGGATTCGCAAAGGATGTTGACGCAGTAAACCAATAGGCGGCCGTGATGTATAAACCAACAGCCATGGCAACTGCTTCTTTCTTAACTCGGATTGTTCCTAAGATCGTCATCACCAATCCAAATGTTGCCACAGCTTCTGCAAAGCATTGCGCCCCGCCACTGCGTATTTTCTGGGAAAATTGCAAAACCTCTTCGCCAAACATCAAATGCGCAGCCCAAACGCCGACCAAGGCTCCCAGAACCTGAATGCCGACATAGCCAAGGCCCTGTTGGACGGAAATTTCTCGCTTTAAGGCGAAAACCAGGGTTACGGCCGGGTTAAAATGCGCCCCGGAAACAGGTCCGAATTGCGTGATTAGAATGATCAGGATGGCACCGGTGGGGATGGTGTTGCCCAGAAGGGCTACCGCCACATTCCCACCGGCTAGCGTTTCCGCCATAATCCCTGAGCCGACGACTGTAGCCAGCAGAAAAGCTGTGCCAACAAACTCCGCCGCCAGCTTACGAAACAGCGTGGTCACTCTTTCGTTCCGATATCATTTAGCCTCTTCTGCAGTGAAAGCTTATCGATGCTGTTTATCGGCAAAGAGGTGAAGACTGATATCCTGGAATTCAACATGCGATAGGTGTCAGAGAAGGCCAGGGCTTTCTCCGGCTCAGTCCCTTCCGCTTCTGCGGGGTCAGGAACACCCCAATGTGCAGACATTGGTTGGCCAGGCCAGACTGGGCACACTTCCGCAGCGGCATTGTCGCAGACGGTGAAGACAAAATCCATTTCCGGGGCGCCAGGCTCTGCAAATTCCGCCCAGTCTTTTGACCGCGCAAAACTTGTATCGAAATTCATTCGCTTTAACAGGTCGATGGTTTGTGGATGAACCACCCCTTTGGGGTTTGATCCTGCTGAAAATGCCTTGAACCGGCCCTGGCCAAGACGGTTCATAAGGGCTTCGGCCATAATGGACCGCGCAGAATTTCCTGTGCACAGAAACAACACATTGTAGACATGTTCACTCATGGTTTCCTCCCCAGCAAGCCCGAGCTCAGCAAGCGCAGGCAATTTCGTCGATAACAGGTTGGCAAAGTTCAGGGCGGCCGCCGCAGCAGTCTTCCATCAGAAAACTCAACAGAGCGCGCATGGCATCAAAATCTGCGAAATAGCGGATTGTGCGGCCGTGTCGTTCATTGCGCACCATCCCGGCATTCAGCAGCACGGTCAGATTGGCAGACATGGTGTTTTGTTTCACGTCCAGCAGAGAGGCGATTTCCCCGGCGTTCAGCCCGTCTGATCCCGCCTTTACCAAAAGCCGAAACACATCCAGGCGGGTTTGCTGACTGAGGGCGAAAAACGCCGCGAGTGCTTTGTTTGTATCCATAATTCATGAATAATGGATATATCATTTGTTGTCAATATCCGCCTCGTCGCTTCTGGCGCTAAGATGGCCCATTTCGGGGACAGAATTGTGATGTTTTTGCGAAATTTGCTGACAGTCTTGTTTGTCAGCTTCTTATATAATATATAATGTTTACTAAATCCTCAGAAAGTTTGTTTATGCGCCATCCCAAAAAGAGCTTTGGTTTCATTGTGCATGAAGTAGCCCGGTTGCTGCGGCGCGATTTCAATCAGCGCGCCGTCAATTTAGGGCTTTCTCAGGCGCAATGGCGCGCCTTGGCGTATTTGTCCCATCATGAAGGGATACGGCAGGTGACGCTGGCAGAATACCTGGAAATACAGCCCATATCATTGGGTCGCCAATTGGATTACCTACAGGAAAGCGGATTAATCGAACGACGACCAGATCCCACAGATCGTAGGGCTATTCAGCTTTATCTAACCCCTGCGGCGGAGCCTGTTCTGGCACGTTTATGGGAACATGCCGCTGAAACACAAAAAGCCGCACTGAATGGAATCCCAGAGAATGAACACGACGCGCTGTTGACACTGTTGCAGCGCGTCAAACTTAATCTCCTATCAAATGACGAGGCTTGTGATGTCGACCGCAAGTCCTCACCCGAAGGCACAGACAATGTCAAATCAAGCACCTAGCGCCTCTAACTCAACCTCTGCTGATATGGTGCCGGATGGCGCCGCGCTGCCCGGTGCGGGGCCAAGGAATGATAACATCCCAAAACAGCGAAAGCGAAACAGGATCCGTACTTTTCTTCTGGTGCTGGGCCCGTTGGTCGTAATCGCCGTCGCGGGATATACCTATTTCACTGGCGGGCGGCTTGTCGGTACGGAAAACGCCTATATCAAGGCCGATAAGGTAATGATCGCCGCAGAAGTGTCCGGATTGATTTCTGACGTCATGGTAAAGGAAAACCAGGCCGTTTCAGCCGGGGATGTGCTGTTCCAAATCGATGATCGTTCCTATCGCATCGCGCTGAATGAGGCGCAGGCTAAACTGTCGATGCTTCGTAACGAATTTGCCAGTTTGAAGGCCAGCTATCAGGAAAAGCGATCTGAACTAGCGCTGGCTCGTGCCAATATTGATTATGCCAAAAGTGAATATGATCGGCAAAAGCCGTTGGTTGCCAGCAAGACAATCTCGTCTAGTAAGTTTGATTCTGTAAGTCATGATCTGACCGTGGCGCGCCAGGAGAATCAGATCATTCAGCAAGAGGCGCAGCAGATACTGGCCTCTCTGGGGGGATCGATTGATATCCAGATTGAGGATTACCCCCCCTACCAGCAAGCGATGGCGGATCTGGAACGCGCCAGACTGAATATAGAGCGGACCGTTGTGCGTGCGCCCTTCGCCGGGGTGGTCAGCAATACACCGGAAGTGGGCCAGCAGGTTGTTGGTAATGGCGCCTTCAGCAGCCCGGTAATGAGTTTGATTGCCAGCAACGGTGTCTGGATTGAGGCGAATTTTAAGGAAACAGACCTGACCCATATCAGGCCGGGTCAGCCGGTGGTTATTACGGTTGATACATTTCCAGATCAGGACCTACAGGGGTTCGTTACCAGTGTCAGCCAAGCGACAGGCTCTGAATTTTCAGTAATTCCCCCTCAGAATGCGACGGGAAACTGGGTCAAGGTTGTCCAGCGCATCCCATTGCGTATTTCCCTGAAAAATGAGCAGGCGGACCTTGCCTTGCGGTCGGGGATGAGCGTTTCGGTGGAAGTTGATACCGGTTATCAGCGCGAAATGCCCGATTTTGTGCATTCCACCCTGTCCTGGCTGGGGGCGTTGCCTCAGGCGACTGCAGCGGAAACAGAGCAGCCCAAATGACGTCGACGGAGGGCAAACCTGCTCATCTGGGGTTGATCACCGCGTCGATTATGTTGGCGACGATCATGCAGGCCCTGGATACGACAATCGCCAATGTTGCCTTACCCCATATGCAAGGCAGTCTTTCAGCGACGCAGGATCAGATTTCCTGGGTGCTGACATCCTATATCGTGGCTGCGGCGATCATGACACCGCCAACCGGATTCCTTGCTGCGCGGTTTGGACGCAAGCGTCTGTTTGCGACTATGGTGACAGGGTTCACTATTGCGTCCATCCTGTGTGGCGCGGCAACCTCGCTGGAACAGATTGTCGTTTTTCGCCTGTTGCAGGGAATATTTGGCGCGGGATTGGTTCCCTTGTCACAGGCGGTCCTGCTGGACAGCTATCCCAGGGAAAAGCATGGGTCCGCGATGGCTCTTTGGGGAGTCGGCGTGATGGTCGGGCCAATTCTAGGGCCGACCCTGGGGGGCTATCTGACGGAATATTACAATTGGCGTTGGGTGTTTTACATCAACCTTCCCTTTGGGATGCTGGCCCTGGCGGGTATCCTGACAGTCGTTCCGGAAACGGTACGGAATCTTGACCGTCGTTTCGATATATTTGGTTTTGCACTATTAAGCCTCGCCATCGGTGCATTGCAGATGATGCTAGACCGCGGTGAGTCTCAGGATTGGTTCTCATCGACGGAAATCATTGTCGAAACTGTCATTGCTGCCCTGTGTTTTTACATGTTCCTGGTTCAGATGTTCACGGCAAAGAACCCCTTTATCGAGCCCGGATTATTTAAGGATCGCAATTTCGCTGCAGGCCTGGTTGTCATCTTTATGGTTGGGATTATCCTGTTGGCGACGCTGGCGCTGTTACCGCCCTTTTTGCAATCGTTGATGGGGTATCCAGTTTTGACCACGGGGTACATTCTTGCTCCGCGTGGTATCGGGACAATGGTGGCGATGATTATCGTCGGTCGGTTGAACGGGCGTATAGATGCCCGTGCCCTGATTTTGTTGGGTATATGTTTGATATCCGTCTCGCTTTATGAAATATCCACATTTACGGTCGATATCCCAATGGCTACCCTGATTTGGACCGGGATCATCCAGGGCTTTGGTCTGGGCTTTATCTTCGTGCCGTTAAGCACGGTTGCTTTTTCCACCCTGAACGCGAAATACCGAAATGAAGGTACGGCGATGTTCAGTTTGATGCGCAATATTGGCAGCAGTATCGGAATTTCGGTGGTCGTCACGCTGTTGGCCCAGAACACCCAGATCAATCATGCCAATATTGGTGAGTTGATGAACCCGTTCCGAGAAATGATGCATCAGCCTTTATTACCGCAATCTTGGGATTGGCACACCACGTCAGGACTTGCCGCCTTGAACGGAGAGGTGACCCGGCAGGCAACAACGATTGGTTATCTGAATAACTTTATTTTCATGATGTGGATTACCCTGGCGGCGATCCCTATGCTTTTTCTAATCAGGCCCAAACGCAAGCGGTAAAAACATTGCAATTAATAATCATTCGCATTTTTGTTGACAAGAGATAACGCCTGATCAATAGTTGGGTTTATAAAGATGTCTGCACAGTAAATGCCGACATTCTGGCTCACTTGGGGGTGGCACATCAGCCAACGAAGAGCGTATCGGCCTCGATTCCGAGGATAGAGATTTATTGTCTTTTCGCCAGCCAAACCACAGAACCCACTCTGTATGAAATGGATGAAAAAATGAAAAGATCATGGTTGTTGGCTGGCACCGTTCTGGCGGGATTTATTCCGGCTGCCGCCCATGCCGGTGACGTGGTGGTTACCTTTTCCGGCATGTTGGATTATCAGTTTGCATTCGCGGATGCGGACCAAGAAGCCCCTGGCGTAGGGGCGAGCATTTCTGCGGTTTCTGACCAGTCAGAATTGGTTTGGGATGTTGATGCGGTCACCGATACCGGTTTGCATTATGGGGCCAATATCCAATGGGGTTTTGCCACAGAAAACACCGGTGCCTTTGACGAGATGTACTTGAAATTCTTCGGGGATTGGGGGCGTATTCATCTGGGATCGGATGACGATGTCGTCGATAACATGGCAACGGGCGGACATGATGTTCAGGCCCACAGCGAAGGATTTGATGGTGAATTCGGTGATTACTATACCCAGATTGGCGACGCCGTCTTTCTAGGCACGTCGGAAAGCAGCGACGATGCGAACAAGATCGCCTATTACACGCCAAATTTTGGAGGATTCGAAGGGGGCATTTCGTTTACCCCGCAAAATGGCGTGGAAGGGCAAACACAGCAGACCGATGATGGGGCCGCCTATAATGTCCTGGAAACCTCAGTGACCTATGGCGTTGATCTGCAGGATGTTTCAATCCTGGGCTCATTGGGCTATCGCCATGCGGATGCGGATCAGGGCGTCATCAATCAAAACCTGGAGAAAATCAACGCCTGGCGCGCCGGGGTGAAAGTTGGTTTCGGTCCGGTAGAGATCGGCGCTGGCTATGGCGATAATGGTTCTTCGGGGGTTCAAAAGGGCACCCTGGCGGATGCTGGCAGCAATTATCAGTTCGGCGTCGGCTATGATTATGGCCTGGGTCGATTTGCGGTCGGCTATGCTTATGGCGAAAACACCAATGCGGACGGTACAAAAGACGAAATGACCGTCTACAACATCTCAATTGATGCGCAAGTTGCCGAAGGGCTGCTCGTTTACAGCGATGTTGTCCATGCCGACAGCAGCAATGGTGCTGGCGGTGCCGCGAATGAAAATGAAGGGACGGTTGTGCTGATTGGAAGCGCCGTCTCGTTCTAGGTGGTTTTTTTGTCGCAGCGGTTTGACATCGTCAGACTGATGAATGAGAATGACTATCATTATCATGCGTAACGACTGTATGGGAGAGTAGCATGTCGAAATTTGGAAGAGCCATCGCCTTTGGTGCCATGGTCCTGGCCGCCCCGGTGGTTTCTGTGAATGCAGCAGAGCCTGTTGGGATATTGAACAATTATGCGAATATTGCCCATGCGGGTTATGAAGATTCGCTGATCACCGCCAAGAAACTGGATACTGCGATTGATGGTTTGATCGCCAATCCGACGGCGGAAACCCTGTCGGCTGCGCGTGAAGCCTGGTTGGATGCGCGCGTGCCTTATCAACAAACGGAAGCTTTCCGGTTCGGGAATGCGATTGTTGATGATTGGGAAGGGCGGGTGAATGCCTGGCCATTGGATGAAGGGTTGATTGACTATGTCGATCCGTCCTACGGCATGGAATCGGATCAGAATCCTCTCTACACAGTTAATGTGATTGCAAATCCAAAACTGAAAATTGCCGGTCAGAATGTGGATGCCACCAATATTACGCCTGAGCTATTGTCAGAAACGCTGCAGGAAGCGGGTGGCGTTGAAGCGAATGTTGCAACCGGTTATCACGCAATCGAATTTCTGTTGTGGGGTCAGGATTTGAATGGAACGGGCCCTGGTGCCGGTAACCGCCCGGCCAGCGATTATGACACCCAGAACTGCACCAATGGTCATTGTGACCGTCGTGCTGAATATCTGAAGGCGGCATCAACCTTGTTGATCGCCGATCTGCAGGAGATGGTCGGCAATTGGGAAGAGGGAGGAGCCGCACGCGCCGCGCTGCTTGAAAATCCTGATGCGGGCCTCCTGGCCATCCTGACCGGAATGGGATCGCTGTCCTATGGTGAATTGGCGGGCGAGCGCATCAAGCTGGGCCTGTTGCTGCACGACCCGGAAGAAGAGCATGATTGCTTCTCAGACAATACTTACAATTCCCATTATTATGATCAGATGGGTATTCGGAACGTCTATCTGGGGCAGTATGAACGGATTGATGGGTCTATGGTTTCCGGGCCGTCAATCTCTGACCTGGTGGCGGAAAAATCTCCAGCCGTGGATAAGGAGTTGCGTGCCAAGCTGGACGCCACCGTTTCGGCAATGGAACAGATGCGCCAGCGGGCACAGTCTGGCGAAGCCTATGATCAGATGATTGGGGAAGGGAATGAATCCGGCAATGCGATCATTCAAGCGGTGGTCGACGGTCTGGTCGCCCAGACACGCCCCATTGAACGGGCTGTCGCCGAATTGAATCTGGGCCAGGCCAGTTTCGAAGGGTCCGACAGCTTGGACAATCCGAACGCTGTATTCCAGTAAGGCCTGTTAGCATGCAAGTAACAGCCGGCTGATTGGGCGTATTGTCCGATCAGCCGGTTCGTTTTGTTTAACACCGCGTTCGAAGAAAGCTTTCGCAAGCGGACTTGTTTCCGACGACGTATTTGCTGAAAAGAAAGTGGTAAGTGCAACATGTGTGAGCTCATGCGAGCGCATGATGCTCTAGGGTCCCAATCGTTTTGATAAGAAAGACGCCGTGAGATGGTTACCAGTATGAAAGGAAGTCGCATTCTGTCCGCTTCCGTTGGGTTTGTTCTGTTTTCTCTTGGTTTTTGTGCCCCAACATCTGCGCAAGACGCTGCGCCAATCTTGCGAAATGATCTGACTGCCAAAGATCAGGCGCGTGTATCGGCAGTCACACGGGCGACGGAAATTTTCTCCGATGCAGAAAAGTATGAAAACATGTCCGGCGGGGCAGGGACCCTGCAATCTGATACGGGCCGGAATGCGTTTTCTCATTTCTCTGAAAATCTGGATTTTGCAGGTCAGGAGCAGTTTAACCTTGGCAATGGCTTGTTTCGGAAAATCTGGGTGTCCAGCCCTTCTTCAACCAATGCGTCGGATGGATTGGGCCCGATCTATAATGCGCGGTCCTGCCAGCGCTGTCATCTGAAGGACGGGCGTGGTCACCCCCCTGACATCAGTGATACGGATGCTTCAACCATGTTTTTGCGCCTGTCTGTTCCGGCCCGGACCGAGGCGGAACAACAGGCCCTTGCCAGCAAGAAAATGTTGCGCATACCGGAACCAACCTATGGCGGGCAGTTTCAGGACTTCGCCGTGCCAGGCCTGGATGCCGAAGGCCAGATGGTCGTCACTTATGAAGAGCGCCCTGTAACACTGAATGGCGGGCAGGTCGTTTCCTTGCGTGCTCCAACCTACAGTGTGAAGGATCTGGCCTATGGTCCGATGGATCCAGACGTCATGCTATCACCGCGTGTCGCTCCGCCCATGATCGGACTGGGTCTGCTGGAAGCTATCGCCCCCGCTGATATCCTGTCCCAGGCGGACCCGGATGATCTTAATGGGGATGGGATCTCTGGGCGGCCCAGCATGGTTTGGGATCCGGTCGCAGATGGTATCGCGCTGGGTCGGTTTGGCTGGAAGGCGTCCAAGGCTTCCCTGAAGGCACAGGCAGCAGACGCCTTCGCCGGGGATATCGGTATTTCCACGCCCATGGTTCCCAACCACTGGGGCGATTGCACCGAAGCTCAAAGTGCCTGTCGTCAAATGGCGACGGGTGTTCAAGTCAATCTGGGCGATACGGAAGCCCCTGATCCGATCCTGGGTCTGGTCGAACATTATTCCCGCAATCTGGCGGTTCCTGCCCGGCGCGATGTGGCAGATCCAACGGTCCTGCGCGGTAAGAAGGTCTTCTATGAAAGCGGTTGTGTCGCCTGTCATACGCCGAAATATGTGACCAGTCGGAATGCGGATCAACCAGAACACCGATTTCAGTTGATCTGGCCTTATACGGATCTGTTGTTGCACGATATGGGCGAAGGCCTGTCCGATCACCGCCCGGTCGGAGACGCTCAAGGTCAGGAATGGCGTACGCCCCCTCTGTGGGGTATTGGACTGACAGAGGTCGTTAGCGGTCATACATTCTTCCTGCATGATGGTAGAGCCCGCAACCTGTTGGAAGCCATCTTATGGCATGGGGGCGAGGCGCAGGCCGCCCGTGATAAGGTTGTGGAGCTAAGCCTTGAAGACCGAAATGCCCTGATACAGTTTTTGGAGAGCCTGTGATGCGAAAGTTTGCGTGTGTTTTACTGACAACCTTTGCCTTCTGTGGTTTTGCCAAGGCCGATACACAGGCGCCGGTTCCAACGGATGCCTTGAAGAAGTCGGTCGCACAGGCTGTGGATCAGTTCGTGATCCCTGCCTATGGGCAGTTTAAAAGTGCAGCAGAGTCTCAAAACGACGCCTATGCGCGGCTGTGTTCGGCTCCCAGCGAAGAGGCGTTGGCGGATGTCCAGAACAGTTTTGCTGATGTGGTCAAAACATTCTCTCGTATTGAAGCATTTCGTTTCGGGCCAGCGCGTGACGATAACCGGTTCGAGCGACTGTTGTTCTGGCCCGACCCGCGTGGGCGCGGTCTTCAACAGGTACAATCCCTTCTTCTGGAAAAGGATGAAAGCGCAACCAGTCTGGAAACGCTGCAACAGAAAAGTGTCGCCGTGCAGGGTCTATTGGCCCTGGATTTCGTCTTGTTCGGAACCGGGTATGAGGCTCAGGCCACCCTTGAAGGAGCATTCCGGTGTCGGTATGGCGCGACTATGGCGCAATCCGTCCTGCATATCTCAAATGCGCTGTATGATGGGTGGAGCGCGCCCGGCGGCTACGGCGATCTGATGAAATCAGCCGGTCCGGAAGATGTGCGGTATAAATCAACCGGTGAAGCGATGCAGGAATTTCTACGCGCTGCGCGAGAGCAATTGCAAATCCTGCGTGACACGAAACTGATGCCGCCCTTGCAGGACTCTGTTGATACGGCAAAGCCAAAGCTGGCCCCATTCTGGCGGTCTGACCTGACCCTGCTGTCGATGATCAGCAATGTGGAAGGGATTGCGGATCTGGTCGACAGTTGGTCGCTGGAAAATGCCTTGCCGGCGGATCGGCATTATCTTTCCGAACAATTGGCGCTGGAATTGGGCATGGCACGCGATGCCTTGAACCAAACTGAAGTGTCGGCGGACCGAACCTTCGAAGGGCATTTAAGCACGCAAGAGGATTATGATCGATTGACCTATGCCAGCCTTCCCCTGACCGGGGCGATCACGTTGCTGACTGGCGATGTTCCTGCGGCCCTGGGTCTGATTGCCGGGTTCAATGCGATGGATGGAGATTGAGGCCATGCACCTGTCCAGACGACACGCACTTGCTCTTCTGACAGCGTTGGCTGCCCCTGCGGCTGCGCGTGATGCTCTTGCGGGGCAGCATAGCCTGTTTCTGACATCCATGCGTGATGCCACAGGTGGCTTTGCCGCCGCCTTGATCAATGATCGGGGGGACATGCTGTATCGTGTTCCCTTAAAGGCGCGGGCCCATGATGGGGCGATGTCATCTGATGGCCGGTCGGCGGTGTTGTTTGCGCGACGACCGGGGCATTTTATCCTGGTCTTTGATGTGCGGCGGCGGACGGTTACCCATCACATCGCTGCCCGTGACGACCGCCTCTATTATGGTCATGGCTTTTATTCCGCGGATGGAAAGCTGTTATTTGCAGCCGAAAATGATTTCGATAAAGCGCGCAGCGTTTTGGGTATCTATGACGCCACACAGGGATATGCGCGCGTCGGAGAGTTTGATGGCGGTGGTGTTGGGTGTCATCAGGCAATCCTATTATCTGATGGTGAAACGATTGCCGTCGCCAATGGCGGCATAGCTACCCATCCGGATTATCCCCGCGAAAAATTGAATCTGGCACAGATGGACCCGTGCCTGACCTATCTGCGGGCATCGGACGGGGAAATCCTGCAAACGGTACGCCTGCCCCGCAGTTATGAGAAGTTATCCATTCGCCATCTTACAGAAGTGACACCCGGAACGGTTTGGGTGGCTGGGCAATATGAAGGGTCTTTGTCAGAATGCCCCGGATTATTGGGGGTCCATCAGGGGGGGGCAGAGATGCGCCCGGTTGAAATGCAAGCCTCACTGGTTCACGCCATGAATTACTATACTGGCGCAATCGTTGCCAGCGGTGACAGGCGCCGCGTAATTGCCACCAGCCCCAGAGGCGGGATTGTTGGAATCTGGGACGCCCGGACACAGGCCCTTCAGGACACATTGATGCGCCCTGATGTCTGTGGCGCCGCCCCCGATGGTCAGACCTTTGTGGTCACCGATGGGATTGGACAAATTTCAAATGATCAACGGATTCTCAGCAGTATCGATGGTATTGCCTATGACAATCATCTGGTTCCGATTCCGGCTGAATTGGCGTGATTGTCTATAGCGTCGATTTGAACTGAAACTCAGCAATTCTGCGAATTTCGCTTTCATTGACGTCCAGGCGGCCGGGAACGGGCATGCCGGTTGCCGCCATGCGCAGCGGCGGATCCACCAGATCAGTTCCATAGTATCGATCCGTGCCACCAACATCGCCCGGCACGATACACCCAGGCAGGGCGGCTACGGCCAGATTTGCCGCGCGTGCGATACAGAAATCATGCATGCCCCCAATCATGACGGGCAGGTCCGCGCGGTGTGCACGATCATGCATCTTCTTTGCCTGCCAGGGGCCACCGACATGGGCGGGTTTCAAGACAATGGCACGGCAGGATTTCAGCGCGATCGCGGTTGCCAGATCACTGTCTGACTGCAAACTCTCGTCCAGGGCCAGCGGGGTTTTCATCTGGGCCTGCAAGGCGGCGTGATCGACGAAATCATCCCAGGCCAGGGGTTGTTCCAACAGTGTCAGGTCAAAGCGATCCAGCGCAATCAAATCGGCGGCGTCCTGGATACTATAGGCGCTGTTGCCATCGGCGGTCAGCGCGATACCGGGATATCTGTCGCGCAGGGCCTTCAGCACGGTGGCATCCCGTCCCGGCGCGATTTTCACCTTAATGCGCGTATGGCCCAGATCCAGTGCTTCATCGATCTGATCGAACAGGTCCTCCGGGTGCGTGGGCAGACCAAAGGTTGCCCCGGCGGGGACACTGCCGCTGGTCGCCCCCAGCAAGGCTGCCAGCTTGATTTTTCTGTTCTTGCAGATCAGGTTCAGTGCGGCGGTTTCTAGGGCATGCTTTGCAAATAGATTGCCGCGAACCGGACCCATTGCGACAGCGGCATCATCTGGTTCTGTTAATATTTTGCCCAACAGCCTTGGTGCCAGATGGTTCTTCAGGGCATCCAGAACGGTAGCAACACTTTCCGGCAAATATAGCGGGGCCTGGGGAACGGGGGCTTCCCCCCAACCTGTCAGGCCGCCCGCACGAATTGCCACAATCGGGTGCGTTTCGCGCTGGATGGTTTCATTCGCACTGGAAAATGGCGTCAGCCGGTCCAGGGTAAGTGTCCAGACCTCAACGGCGTCAACCCTCAACCCGGTATCCTGCTGGCCGCTCATAACAGGCTGGGCAGATACAGCGACAGGATCGGGAAGGCCAACAGCAGACCCATCACAATCACATCAGAGATCAGGAAGAAACTGACCCCGGCGAATATACGCTCCAGCGGGATTTTGTCGCCGACAATCGATTTTATGACAAAGACGTTCAGTCCAATAGGCGGCGTTACCAGTCCCATTTCCAGCAGTTTCACAACAATGACGCCATACCAGATCAGGTCCAGCCCATAGGATTCCACCACTGGCAGGGTCAGGGGCAAGGTGAGCAGGATGATGCCCAACGGGTCAAGCATCATGCCCAACACCAAATACAACAGCACGATCAACCCCATGACCAGGAAGACAGACAGTTCCGCAGACCCGATCCAGCCGGTTAACTGCGCTGCGACATTGGTCAGGGCGATGAAGTTGACAAACAGTTTGCCAGCGATGGCGATGGCAAATAACTGGCCGGACTGACTGACCGCCTCGCGCAGGGCTTCTTTGATCTTGGCAATATCCAGACGGCGCAAAACGATGCCCAGAATCAGCGTTGCGATGGCACCGACGCCAGCGGCCTCAGTCGGTGTGAACGCACCCAGATAAATCCCACCAATGATGACGGCGAATAACAGCAGGATCGGCCAACATTTCGCCAGGGCTTGACCCCGCGCTTCACGCGCATTTGTAAGGTTGGGCTGGGGGGCATCTTGCGGGCGCAGTTTAACCCAGATGATAACGATCACAACGTAACCGATCAGCGAGATAAGGCCTGGGATGGCAGCGGCAACAAACAGCTTTGCAATGGACTGTTCTGCAAAGACGCCAAAGATAATGAACAGAATGGATGGCGGGATCAGCGATCCCAGCGTGCCGCCAATGGCGACGGATCCTGTCGCTAATGCGCGGGAATAGTTACTGTCCAGCATTTCTGGAACAGCAACCCGCCCCATGGCCGCAGCACAGGCGACGGACGAACCACTGATGGCGCTGAATCCGCCACAGCCAATGATCGATGCGATCGCCAACCCGCCTGGCATACGCGCCAGCCATACACGGGCGGCGGCATAAATGTCGGTGGTAAAGCCAGCCTGAAACGCTAAGTGCCCAACGAAAATAAATAAGGGAACAGTTGATAACGCATAGGAGTTAACAAAATCCAGCGGTGTAGAGCCCAACAGGGAACTGACCGGTGGTATGGCGGCGGACAGGGAGAAGGGCAACCAGGGCGTCCAAGCATAGGCCAACAGCATGCCACATGTCGCGACACTGCCAAGGGCAATGGCGATGGGAACACGAAATGCAAGAAGGACGAGGACAACCGCGAAACCGCCGTATCCTATCAGATGTGGGTCCATATTTCGAAATGCCTCTAATGGTCGGCCTTGGGCCGATTTTTCATTGTCACCAGGTCACCGACCATGCACAGGCCCAACCGGATTGAGAACAATCCCATGCCGATCCCGAAAATCACTTTTGTCGGCCAAACGGGGATTGATAGCTGCCCGTCGTAATAGTGATTTTCGGCAAATGCTTTGGGGATGGAGTCCATGACCAACAGGGCAATAGCGCCAAACAGCAGACAGCCAAGCAGATTCCCCAGCAAACGGCCGATCTCGCCAACTCTTTGTGGCATTCGGTCTGTGATCACTGTGACTGCAATCTGACCCTTGTCGCGTTGCACATGTGCCATCGGCAAGGCGACAACAGCCACCATGGCCAACCCAACCATCAGGATATCATCCGGTATGGTCACGTTGATCTGTTCGCGTGCAGCAACGCTGACACTGATCAGGACCCCCATCGCCAGCAAGATGATGCTGGCGATGGAGGAGAGCACGCGCTCTGCCCGATCAAGGAGACGATCTAGGATGCCGAGCTTGCTGCCTGGCGGCAGGGCCGGCATGCCATCATGGGTCCCGCTCATCGTGGGTTACTTCTTAGCCCAGGGATAGCCCTGTACTTCCATTTCTTTGTGGTATTTAGCAACGGCTGCATCAAAGGCCGCCAACAGATCGTCAGCAGGAAGACCCTGATCCCGGGCACCGCCCATCCATTCCATGCCAGCCGATTCAGCAGCTTCGATCAGGGCTTTTTTCATTGCCGGATCACCGTCATGTTCGACAATTGTAATGCCGTCAACACCAGCTCGCAGTTTATCCAGGATTTGCGTGCGGTCTTCGTACATTTTCTGCGCCATATACAGCGTTGCATCATGACCCAGCTCTGCCATCATCGTTTGCTGTTCTGGCGTCAGGCTGGACCAGACACGGCTGTTCATCACGATGCCCCAACCGAGATTCTGACCCATATCGATTGTCGTCAGATGGGTGGCGACTTCATACTGTTTGTATGAATTGATGACATAGGCGTAGCTGGCGGTGCCGTCGATAGTGCCAGTTGAAAGCGCCTGGTAAACGTCGGGCTGGCTCATCGATACAGCCGCCGCACCTTCTGCCTCAAAAGCTTTACCAAAACTGCCGGTCGCCCGGATCTTCTTCCCTTTAAGCTCGTCCAGGTTCGTGATCTGCTCGCGGCTTAAAAGCTGGGTCGGGCCGGTGGTGAAGTTGGATACGTAGTGCACGCCCTGATCGGCAAAGTTCTTAATTGCCGCTTCATTCTGGGTCATAAGCTCATAGGTTGCCATCATGCCGACATATTCATCAGCGATCTGGCGAACATCCGACACGCGCCACGCGGTCAGCTTTCCGGGCTCGTAAACCGGAACGACGGAAGCAAGATCAGACACGCCATTGCCGACGCCATCGATGGCATTCTTCGCGCCCAGCAGCGTGCCGCCCCAGGTGATGTCCAGGCCCAACGCACCGTCACTGCGGGCGCGCATTTCGGAATCCATCCATTTAATGACTTCGGCGCGGCTGCCGCGGTCAGGGCCAAAATCTGCATAACGCAAAACACGGGTTTGCGCCTGAGCCAGGCTTGCGCTGGCAACCAATGTCGCGGCCGCCAGCGTAACGGCAGCCAGTTTTGTAATACGACTCATCATTCTTCCTCCCATCAGGGTTTCATAAATTTTGTCTTCGGAGGCTTTTGCCCCTCATTTATTGGGGGCCCCATGCCCCTGATAACTCCAGGGGCGGGATGCCCCCTTGCTGTGTTCAGTCGTGGTCATGTCCACAGCAGTTTCCGGGTAGGACGGGTGCAGAGACGCCGCTGTGATCACAGCATCCGCCCTTCCACCAATCGGCCCCGGCACCGTGGCAATATTTGTCGTCCGCGCCAACCATCTTCATGAACATCGGATGATAGTTGCGGCAAACTTCCAATTCCGTCTTCACCCAGTGAAGCGGATCTTTGGCATAATGGTCCCAGTAATCCCCATCCATATTGATGCCGGGGACAGCGGGGTTCCAGCTTTCATCCATCCACAGTTCCGGATCGCCATATTTCGAGCAGATCTTGCGGATTTCCGGGTCGTCGAGTGCCTGAAGGCGACCGTTTTCAATGATATTCTCGTTATCCCCGTCCATTTCGCAAGTATAGGTCGGGAAGTACAGATGGATATGCCAATGGCCCACCAGATGACCCATACGGGCGGCTTCCCGTTCTGCCATGGATGAGATGATGGTGCCAAAGCCCATATGGATGACGCCGGAGCGCACCCGTTCATACAGGCAATTCACAAAGCCTGACGAGAAGTCCTTGCGCGGGCGATGGATATGCGGGTTCGTGCCAATCGATGCTTCCCACCAATGCATGATGCCCTTGTCCGGGAAGGTCGGATATTGGATGTCCTTGGTCTGCTCCATAACATCGCGCAGTTTGCGGCCAAATTCGCCGCCTTCATTGATCTGTGTGATTTTGGAGTTTTCCACGACCAACTGGGTCCAGTCACAAGGCGCGATATGGTTGGTGGTGCCCGCAATGATGCCACAGCCGTCTTCTTTGAACGGATGGAACATCCAGGGGCGTCCGGTAATGTGGCCCGGCAGGTAGGTCTTGCCGAAATGCTCATTCCCGGTCCAGGTCCGCGCGGTCAGTTCCGGATTGTAGAATTCGCGATTGGCGTCCCAATATTCATCGTGATTGGTAAAGGACATATCGGTGCCTTCGGGATCGGTGATCCGCGCCCGTTTGGCATTGCGAATCCGGTCCCAGGTCCATTTGTCCATGGCATTGATGACTTCAATGGGCATGGCATGGGCCGGGGAGGCCAGGATTTCCGGCGTGATGAAGGGCATGCGCTGAATCTTGATGAAGCGTTCGGCCAATACCGGACCGCCATAGCCCATCAGGATTTTATCGTATTTCTGGTTCTTCTCTTCCTCTTCCCACATGTCCATCCACTCAGCGAGCTCTTTGGTGCGGAACAGGTAGTAATCGACTTCATCCGCGCCGACCCATTGCGGGATCGGGCCGCGGTCGATGTATTTGATCTCGTATTTGACCTTGTACTTCTCAAGGATCTTTTTGCAGGCCTCAATCGTCAGTTCGCTGTGCCAATTATCGACACGCAGCATCACGCGCTCGCCCTCTTTGAGGTCCCAGCACGCATTCAGGCCGTGGTTATAGGGCCGTTGTGCGACATGCTCCAAATAGGGTAGCAATTGATCAGACTTGGTGATTTCCACAAAGGGAGGACAGCGCGGCGGTCGGCTGGATTGCAGCGGCGGCGTATCGAAATGGGGCTTTTGAACAGGCCGGGACCGGGGGTCGAGACTGTCTGGCATTGGACGCGTACTCCCTAAAAATGTTTGTTGTGATAAAGTTGCATGCAATATCAGTGGATTTCAAGCAGGAATTCGGCGTATTTTCACTATGACTGATTGTATTGCATGCAGAATAAGGTAAGGGTGAGGTATGGCGACGCAGTTGGATCAAGTAACCCAAAGTCTTAGAGAGACGGTCCTTTCCGGGGTCTATGAACCGGGGGAGGCCTTGCGCGAGGTTGCGGTTGCCGATGGCTTGATGGTGTCGCGCACATTGGCGCGGCTGGCCATGGGGGCATTGGAGCAGGAAGGCCTGTTAATCCGAATGCCCAATCGCGGCTTTCGGGTTCGTTTGTTCACGGTCGATGAAGTTGCGGACGCAATTGAGGTGCGCGGTGAGTTGGAAGCCCTGGCGGCACGGCAAGCAGCCGAGCGTGGCCTGCCCGCCCCGCAGGAGCGTCAGATGCGCAAGATTTTGGCAGAAGCCTCTGCCCTGTCAGATCAGGGGCTGACGGATGTCGCCGCGCGAACACGCTGGATTGATTTGAACGCGGCATTTCATGACGGTATTCTGGAAGCCGCATCTAATAAGGCGTTGTTTCCTGCGATACGGAATATATGTCGTGTCCCCTTGGCGGGGCCCAGGGCCATCGTCTTTAACAGTGCCCAACCTGAAAAAGGCTTGCTTCAGGTCCGCGCTGCGGAAGAAGATCATCACCAGATTCTGGACGCGATCATAAACCGTCAGGGGACACGTGCGGCTTCGCTCATTCGGGAACATGCCTATCGCAGTGGACGCAACAAGCGGGTTAATTTTGAAGCGCTGCAAAATGCGCGCCTTAGCCCCAGCCTGCCCGGAATTGCCTTGGTACGGCGTGTTGGTGATACGTAGTTTTAGTGGAAATCTTAAATTGTAAGCCGGATTATTTTGTTAGGATCAGCTTGTCCTGGCGGGTTCTGCGCAGACGATATTGCTCCCCGCGATGTTCTATCACCACTTCATTCCTGTTCTGCAGCAGGGCGTTGCTTGTGACGATCAGAGGATCAGAGTCCGAGGATGTTTTGTGTGTGATAGACTTGATGAACATAGGGTCTTCTTTTTCCATAATTTTCTTGTAGTCGCCTCGCTCTTTACAAACTTTACTCATAAACGCGAATGATAGTTATTCGCAACATTGTTTAAGTGATTTGTAGATGGTTAATCGGATTGATGTCAAGCACAGTCAGGATACTGAATATGAAAGTGTTTTAGAGGCTTGGTTTGGCGGGCCAATAGTAACGCAAAAAGCAGAAGGTCTAGATGTTGGCTGGGGCTAGTTAAGGTCCCTATAGTCAGCATCATTTTGCGCGACTGGAAGAATAATACGGAAGCGTGTCCCTTCAGTTACCGTGTCGTCCAACTGAAGTGAACCATGAAATGTATTCGTGATAATGCGTTGGCTGATCGTCAAGCCCTGTCCAGAACCGTCCCCAACAGCCTTGGTTGTGAAAAAGGGGTCAAAAATGCGCTGTGCAATCTCTTTTGCAATGCCGGGACCGTTATCGTGCACGGTAACTACAATTTCGCTGCCGTCCAAAGCCGCGGCAATTCTGATTCTATCTTCCTGTGCACAGGCTTCATGATCAGGATCTTTAGCCGGTTGTTTTGACAATGCATAAGCAGAGTTAACAATTAGATTGATGATCACTTGATTTAACTCATTCGGGCATCCCAACACCGGGGGAAGGTTTTCCTGAATGCTGGTTTCCACAGTGACTTTGGCTTTGGTCTGATTGCTGGTCAGAAGCACGGCGTTGCGGATTTCGTCTTCAATTGAGATCAGGGATTTCTTGCCCTGTTCCGGGTGCGCAAAGTGTTTGATGGCTTTAACGATATCCCGAATGCGGATCATGCCCTCCTGGGATTGCTGGATCGCCAGCGGGATTTCCTTTCGAAGATAGTCCAAATCATCAGCGGAGATTTTGCTGGCATCTTCAGTTAAGAGTTCGTCGCAGGCGTCGTTTAGGAATTCCAGATTCGTGGTAACAAATTGTGCCGGTGTGTTAATTTCATGTGCCACACCACCCGCCAGTGACCCTAAAGCCTCAAGTTTGCTGCGTTCAGCCGTTTCTTCCGCGAAACGACGCGCAAGGGCTTGTTCTTCCACCTTAAAAGCAGACTGATAGGCCCGTAGGGTCTGCCGGAAGGCAAGGAATATCGCACCACCGATCAGAAGCATATTCACAACAAACAGAAACTGCAGCCAGTTCAGCATTCTTGCGATATCAGCATTGCGGGTCGTGTTTCTGACTGTAGTGAAATTGATTGCCTGCAGGCTGTTACTTTGCAGTAACTCCTCAAATGGCTGTAAATTCTGATGTAATATGGTCGCAATGGCCTGGGGATTACTCCCGACTTTTTCGATCTGCTGATCGATCACCACGACACTGTTTTCCAGTTTGTCCAGGGTGTTAGAGAAGTCGTTGAGCAAGCGTAAGTCTTCAAAGCCATCGCCATGTTGGACCAGTTTTATCCGACTGACCAAAATCTCGTAATTCAGCAACAAATCGTCTGCTGAAACATTATTGTCCCTGGTCGCACCTTCAGATAACCGAAGAGTTGAGATCAACTCCTTCTGAACTTGAAACACAGCCCACAGCAAATTTTCCCTGAATTCGATCGCTTCTTCTTCAATCTGTTGTCTAAACCAAGTGGTAAAGACCAGATAGACAATGGCGAGGGCAATTCCGCCGCCGATCAAACCAATTCGCATGGGTGAACTGAAGGTGCGTCCAGGATTCATGGTTCACTGTACCTTTATAAGCTTAACCTGCCAGACGGCATAGGCCAGATAAGCGTCGGTTCGATACTTTGCGTCATCATCAAAGGGAAAAATGACCCATAAGGGGCCCTTGTCCCGGATCTTGAGACGCTGACCATCCATTTCATAAGCCAGAATGGCATTCGCGTCGGTGAGAACATCAATTGGCATGGATGCTGTATAGTCATTAAGTGCGGTGACGGATAATGTCTCACCAGAGGCTTTTACTGCATCCAGCAAGGCTTTCACTGGAATCCCGACAAAGTTAACTGTGCCAGAGGTCCATGGGGTTGCCGTCGTAATCTGTTTGGGTCCCAGTGCCATCAACTGATCAATATCAAAATAGGCGCTGGTACCGTCCGTCGTCGCATCGATCATTCCGGTCACTTCCAGAACTTGCTTGCCCGTTGGGGCTGGAAGCTGGTCTTTCGCATGGCTGACTTGAACCCCGACGGATGCAATAAGCAACAGCGTTGCGGCGATCAGTCCATATAGGGAGTTTTGTTTCATGGTCGTCTCCTAATGTTTGTGTGGCCTGTAAATGACGCGTGCTGCTCAGAAGTAATATCCTCAAATAGGGACAACTTTAGCGAAAATATATTTTTCGCCGTAACACATCATGTCCTCATTTAGGGATAGCGCGATAGAAAACCTTTTGCCAGAAAGGCACACGGGACAAACTAAAGGTCGATGTTTGCGATGGATACGGATCATAAGCCTGTTATCTTAATAGTAGATGATGAGCCTAATATTCTTCAGGGGCTTCGTCGTGCGACGCGTGGCCAAAGGAATATCTGGTCTATGGAGTTTGCAGAAGGCGGGAGACAGGCCCTAAACAGGCTTGAAAAGGGCGCCATCGATGTTTTAGTTTGTGATATGCGTATGCCCGATGTTGATGGCGCGAAAGTCCTGGCAGCGACCGCGAAGGCATATCCAGAAAGTATTCGTATAATATTGTCGGGTTTTGCGGAAAAGGATGCAATGCTGGACGGACTGGCAAGCGCGCATCAGTTTCTGCCAAAACCCTGCGATTCTGAAACCCTGATTAAGGCCATCGAAGCGTCGCTGGCACTCAGGGATTTGCTGCCCATTCATGCACTGCGTCAGTTGGTCGGAAAACTTGCCATCCTCCCGATACCGTCTGAACGATACTTTCAGCTTATCCGTGAACTGGATCATCCGATTGCATCAGCCAAGTCGGTTGGCAGCGTTCTTGACAATGATTTAGGCCTGGCAACGCTTGTGTTGCGTCTCGTCAACTCGTCGTTCTTTGCCATACCCTATCGAGTTACAAAATGTCGGGATGCTGTAGAATTATTAGGATTTGAGACGATCCGCGCCCTGGTCACGCTCAGCGAGTTCTATCTACGGGCTGATATGGATCCAGCTTTGGTTAAGGAAAGCCAGGCTTTGGCCCAGCGATCTTTAAAGATTGCCAGCATGGCGCGCCAGATAGCAGAAAAAATGGGCTGCAGTTCGGAGGTCGTTGAAGATGCAGCAACAGCGGGGCTGTTATGTCATATTGGAACAGTGGTGCTTCGGCTTAACCGCCAGGTCGATTTTAAGCAGATTCAAATCCAGACAGAAAAGCAGCAAAAATCAATTAATGACATTGAAACAGAGGTTTTTGGGGCAGGACATGCTGCTTTAGGGGCCTATCTGATTGGACTTTGGGGTTTCTCAAACTCGGTGGTAGAAGCTGTTGCTTTCCATCATAACCCAACTGCTGCCCGACAGCATGAAAAGGGCTGTCTGGCTGCGGTCCACCTAGCGCAGGCATTGGCATGCTCTGGCGATGCGATAGAGTCTGATGCGGTGGCAGAAGGCGACCCGGCGCAAAATGACACAAGGATGCCCGGTCTTGATAAGGCCTATCTAGAAGAAATAGGTCTTCATGAATTATCGCTTGTTGAATTAGCCAATGAAATCAATATTGTCCGGACCAGTTCTGATTGACGCGTAACATCCAGTTTTGAAAAAATGTTCTTTAAGTAAGTGCGTGCAGAGGCGCGTGTGAGTCCGCATTCCTGGGCGGCATCTTCCAATGACATCCCTCCAGCCAATGCGGCTGCAAGACGAGATTCAGATACCGTCAACGAAAACATATCCATCAGTAACTTTGGGTTGGGTCTGGTCACTTGATCATCTGAAAACAAGAACAAACAGACCAATCGATTATTGGTGGCACTTTCTGCTTCATAGGGCTGAACAGTCACCCGCAAAGGTGTTCCGTCCGGGGATATCAGCGTCAGGGCCGTCATTTCCGAAAGATTGCTTGCCTTGGCAATTGCCAGATGCAGGCGCTCGGTCTCTTTCGTATTCGCTGCCCGGCAGAATCCGTTTGCATCCAAAGACAGTCCAACCTGCTCTGTTAGCATACGACCAGCCTTGGCGTTGGTGAACAGGGCATGTCCGTCCGAATCCGCGACCAGTACACCATATCGAATCAAATCCAAAGCGCCTGCGGACAGGCTGTCGACCATTTTTGAACCAGCCATCCTGGCTGTGTTGGGTTGGTCGTCAGCACGCCGGCGGCGCGTTGATAATGCCTCTTCAATGCCATCGATTAGAATGTCCAGGCTGCAGGGCTTTACATAATACCTGAAGACATTGCCGTCGTTGATGGACGCGATGGCAATATCGAAATCGGTAGATCCGGATAATACGATACACAATGTACCAGGACAGCTTTTGTTAATCTCGCGCGCTAAATCCAGCCCATTCATTTGGGGCATGCGAATATCAACAACCACTACCCGGGGTGGCTTTGCCTTGAAATTCTGTAGCGCTTCAATGGGGTTCTCAAAGAATGCTAAATCCCAGTTCGGGCGCTGTTTTTTTAAACCTCTGCGAATACCAGACAGAATTTTTGGTTCATCATCTACGAAGGCGATACTTGGTAATACACTCATAAGCACCCATCCAAAGTCCGATTGTTTCGCTCTGTTATCGGAAAAATTGCCCTCAAATGCGGATAGAGGCAGCCACGCTAACATGACACAAGAAGCCATGAATTTACCAGCAGGATGAAACGTGATGACAAGGGTGCTGATTGTTGACGACGATGCCTTTATTCTTGAAGGGATAAAACGCATTGCCGGACAAAATTTTGAAGTAGACATCGCAAATAGCGGTCAGGAAGGCCTTCACATGCTGACGGCGGATGGGCCATATGCGGTTGTCGTCAGCGATGTGAGCATGCGCGGCATGTCTGGAATAGAATTTCTGGAAATGGCGCGATCTGTGGCCCCCATGACCACGCGGGTGATCATGTCAGGATATGCGGATCAGGAAATCTTGTCTGCGTCGATTAATCGGGCTGCCGTGTTTCGCTTCTTAAACAAGCCATTTTCTCGCAAAGAGTTCTTCGATTGTTTGAATGAAAGCGTCACGGAATATACGCGCACTGTTTCAAGCCAGTTGGGCATGTCTAAGAATGAGTTGGATCAGAAATGGATCCTGACCGAACTGGATAAGGCCGATTTTGATCGCGACTTCACTGTTCGATATCAGCCGCGCGTCCTGTCTGGTTCTGGTGTATTACACGGTTTAGAGGCGTTGATTCGTTGGAACCACCCGGAACATGGCCCCATTTCGCCAATGGAGTTTATTCCTGTTGCCGAACAAGGGTCGTCGATCCGGGAATTGACCCAATGGGTTTTACGCAAGGCCTGCCAAACCTGGACTGACTGGCAGTATCAGCATTCAATGGATGTTGCGATGTCCGTGAATATATCACCGGTCCTGTTTTCTGACCCGGGGCTGGTTGGCATGGTTCGCAACACCATTTCGCGCAGCGGCATTGATCCCAACAAGTTAGAGTTGGAGATCACAGAAGGCCTGGATCTACATGACTATGATTTAGTTCAGGATAAAATTGCAGGCCTGAAATCTCTAGGGCTGCACTTGTCTATTGATGATTTTGGAACCGGATTCGCCTCTATGAGCTATCTTCAGTCACTGGATGTCGATTGTATCAAAATTGACCGATCCTTCGTGACGCATGCGCCTGATAAAGCAAAGGATTATTCCATCTTAAAGTCGGTCAAGGATCTTGGGCAGCAATTGGGGTTGAAAACTGTTGCTGAAGGAATCGAGAATGATCGCCAGGCACAGACAATATGCGAACTCGGAATTGATGAGATGCAAGGCTATCTGTTCGCCAAACCCTTGTTAGCAGAAGATATCGTACCTTGGATTGAGGGCAGAACAGCGCTTATACCCAATGTAACGACAGAATTGCCACAATCACTGCTCCTCAAATGCGCATAGTCTTTCACAGCGATGGTTGCTTTCAGGAAACAATGGTGCGCCACGGCGGCAGTCTTGTGCTGTTAAAGTGTCGCCGTGTAGGGTGTTGGTCGGGTCGGCGGTGCTGGCTGATTTCCTGATAGTTTCATAAGGCTGTGAAATGACGCTTTCATGCGATGTGCTGGTGATAGGGGGCGGACCTGCAGGATCGACTGTATCCACATTATTGGTTGAACGTGGTTTTTCAGTCTTGCTGGTGGAAAAGGACCGTCACCCCAGATTTCACATCGGGGAATCCCTGTTGCCACGCAATTTGCCTATTTTGCGGCGGTTGGGGGTTGAAAACCGCCTGCGTCACATCGGTGTGACCAAGCATGGGGCGGATTTCTCTGGCAATGAGGCGGAAAGCCACGTCGTCTATGATTTTTCCGAAGCCATGGCCCCGGATGAACCTTCTGCTTTTCAGGTTCGGCGCGCTGAATTTGACGAAATGCTGTTGGACAATGCCTCTGAACGGGGCGTTCAGGTGGTGCAGGAAACCAGGGTAACGGGCATTGAATTGGACGCGGACCCTGTTACAGCGTCAATCCTGGGCACAGATGGCACAGCACGGCAGATAACGGCCCGGTTTGTCGTCGATGCATCGGGCCGTGATACTTTTCTGAGCCAGAGATTGGATCTGAAACGACGCAACAAGCGCCATAAGAGCGCGGCTGTGTTTGGCCATTTTTCAAACGTGGTGCGCCGAGAGGGTGAAGAAGCCGGGAATATCAGCATTTATTGGTTCGATCAGGGCTGGTTCTGGCTGATCCCGCTGCAGGATGGTTGCACCAGTGTTGGGATGGTGTCTGATCCCGGATATCTGAAGCAGCGAGATGGGGATTTACAAAACTTGTTCTGGCAAACGGTCAGCAACACTCAGGGCGTGGCGCAACGGCTGGAAAATGCCCAGCTTTTGGGAGAGATGCGCGGGACCGGCAATTTCTCATACCAATCGACTGAAATGACGGGGGAACGATTTCTGCTTGTCGGGGATGCCTATGCTTTCATAGACCCGGTGTTTTCCAGCGGCGTCTATCTGGCGATGCAGGGTGCCGAGTATGCGGCAGAGGCCGTGGAGGGTATTCTGACCCAGCCACAGGCCGCCCTGCGCCATCGGCGGCGCTATGAAAGGCGCGTGAGAAAGGGGTTGCGGGCGTTTTCATGGTTTATCTATCGCTTTACCGATCCGGCTTTGCGCCATCTGTTTTTAAATCCAACGCGACGGTTCCAATTGCGTCGGGCGGTGATATCCGTTCTGTCAGGGGATGTGTATGGTCGCACCCGAATATGGCCGCAATTGCTGGTGTTTCGACTGGTGTATCATGTCGCCAGCTTGTTCTTCTGGCGTCAGCAAAAAGCACATCGCGCACGGTTGGATAAGGTGGAACATACCGTTAGCTGATTCTTGCCAGCATGCCCTTATGGCGCAGCAGGCGGGCTATCCAATAACCTGTATAATACCAATGGATATAGGCCGCTTCCAGTAACAGCTTCCCGCATTGCGACAGGGACCAGGGGATTTCGTCCTCTGCGGCACATAATGGATAGTTCAGGCCCAGTCCGCGCGCCATGATCTGTAGACGCGCCATGTGATAGCGATTGGTTATCATCACGGGACGGTCAGTTCCGGGGGCGAGCGCAGATCGAAGATAGGTCAGGTTTTCCAAAGTGCTGCGGGACCCATCTTCGCAAAGAATGGTGTCGCCGGCCTGATGCTGGGCCAGCAACCAATCACGTCCGGCTTGCGATTCGGCCGGAAAATGTGGCCCGCGAGTCGCTCCCCCTAGGATCAGGATGGGCAGGATGTTAAGCGTTATTGCGCGGCGCAGCCTTAAGATGTAATCATCCGGCAGACTGCCATCCGCGTTCAGACACACCCCCAGTACAACAACGAGGGATCGGTCCGCTTGCAGGGTAGGCGTGAGGTTGCTTGAAGCCAGCCAGGCTTTTCGCAAGACATGGATCAAACACACCAGAAGACTGAGCCCGACTGTCAGGAAAATGACGACACTGGAGATCAACAGCATCGCCAGGCCGTCCGGGCCCATGGATTTATGGCGGGGTTGTGCTGATTTCTCAGGGGGCGTATCTGATGCCGCCGGGCTGGCCCCGTCTGAGGATACAGACGTGGCTGGAGAAATGGGTGTAGGCGTTGGATTGGACGGGGCGCGCGCTGCCAAGAGTCTATGAACCGTTTTTCGAATTTTCGCGTCTTGCTTGGTCAGGAACTGTATCATACTTAAGTCCCATAACACTATAGTCAGCGTCTGCAACATACGGGAATGATTTTCCCTATGATTGGCTTTCTCAGTGGTTTTTAGCTTCTTGAAAATATTAGTACTTTCAGTGACGCGCCAGATAACGTTATAAAGTGGAAAAAATGGGTGGGAAATTGTGTCGGAAAAAACGCCATTTCAGCATGAGATTGCAGAACTGATTGTCACGGCCTTGCATCTGGAAGATGTTGCTGCAGACGATATCGGTTTGGACGATCCGCTTTTTGGGGACGGTCTGGGCCTGGATTCTGTCGATGCGTTAGAATTGTCCCTGGAAATATCAGAGCGTTACGATTGCATGATCCGATCAGATGATCCGGATATTGACGTCTTGTTTGGGTCCTTGCGATCCTTAACAGCAGCGATCGAGACCCGTCGGGGAGAATAAATGCCATGGGCCCCACGATTCTGAGGATTGCCATCCCAGTTTTGACGATCGTTGGTGTTCATATCTGTATCGTAACTGGCAATGGTATTTATGCCTTATCGTGTCTGACCGTGGCAGTGGCTTTACATTTGTTTCTATCCTACCGGGCTGGGTTTGATCGGCGGATACTTTTCATTCTGATCGGGATCATAATGGTCTTGTTGGTCCTTCAGAGTATCATCCTGCAAGGTCAGAAGGATTGGGCCAATATCGTCGCTCTGCCGCCGGTTCTGATCCATGGCTGGTTGGCGTGGATGTTCGGCAGCAGCTTGTTGCCCGGACGCGAACCCTTGATCCGCCGGTTCAGTCGCTTGAGCCGCGGTACACTTCCACCGGAATTGGAAACTTATACGCGGCGACTGACTGTTATATGGACCGTCATGCTGACGATCATGACGGTTGTGTCCCTGTTGTTAGGACTGTTCGCCCCGCTTCCTGTCTGGTCCTGGACAGTCAATATCGCAATGCCGGTTTTTTCCGCCAGTATCTTTTTGTTGGAGCATGCCTATCGGGGTATCGCCTATCACCATCTGGGCAAGAATACCCCCTATCACACGCTGCGCACGCTGCTTCGTCCTGATACCTGGATCGCACAGTGACCATACATCCAATCGTGCTGAGAGACGGTGTCCCGATCAGTCGGGATGACATCGCCCGGCGATCCCATGCCCTGGCGCGGGTTATTGACGCTCTGCCGCCGGGTCCAGTCATTCCTCTGTTTCGTCGGGTCGGGGATTTGATGGTGGGCCTGATCGCTGCACAACAGGTCGGGCGCGCTGTGATCCTGCCAAATGATGAGGCTGCATCGGCGGTGCGCATGGTAATAGCTGATAACCCGGGCGCCACGGTTTTATCTGCGCCAAATGAAACAGACTATCGCGAATTTGCGCCCGTTATCGTCGATATGGAGTCTTTGGATTCACCACAATTCGCACCTGATATCATTTGGCGCGATGATGCGTCGGTCATATTGTACACGTCGGGCACAACGGGACGACCGGTTGCGCATTGTCACGGTCGTAATTTTATCCTGGCGGCAATGGCAGCCTGGCGCGATGCCATCGTACCCGATGCGTGCCACACAACGCTGATTTCAACAGTTCCCGGTCAACATATGTTTGGTCTGGAATCCACCGTATTGCTGCCTTTGGGGTGCCCCTGGGTGACGATCCTGGAGGAACGCCCATTCTATCCGGCAGATATCGTGCGGGTGTTGAATTCTGTCACCAATCGCCGTGTTCTAATCACAACACCGCTTCATTTACGGGCCTTAATGGAGCAAAAGATTGCCCTGCCAGAGATTTATCGGATTGTGACGGCGACAGCCTCGCTGGCTCCAGAATTGGCAATTGCCGCAGAGGCAGCCTGTGGCGCACAGGTGATAGAGGTCTTTGGCAGCACTGAAACAGGCATGATCGCAACCAGACATACCGCCCAGAAAACATCCTACACAGTGCGTGCCGATACAGTTGTGACCCTGGCAGACTCGGGATCCGAAGCCTTGGTCGATGCACCCCATTTTAAAAAGCCGGTGCCCCTGCAAGATCACCTGCGATTAACCCAAGGCGGGTTTGAGGTGCTGGGGCGGGGACAGGACATGATCAAGGTCGCGGGTAAACGTGCGTCCATGTCGGGATTAAGCGCTATTCTATCGGCCTTGCCAGGCGTGAAGGATGGGGTTTTTGCGATGGGCAAAGAGGAAAGTCCCGGATCGCCGGCGCGCCCGATTGCGGTTGTTGTTGCGCCGACCCTGTCTGCCCATGATATTCAACATGCCTTGCGCCGGGAAATACCCAGTGCTTTTGTACCCCGGCGGATCATTTTTACAGACCAGATTCCCAGGACAAGTCTGGGTAAAGTGCAGGCACAGGCCTTAAAGGGCCTGATAGAAGATAGATCCAGTATGCGGTTTTCAGTTCCAGTCGATCATCCCGCCTTGCCCGGACATTTTCCGGGTAATCCGATTGTGCCGGGTGTCGTAACCTTGGATTACATGTTGAATCTGATCAACTTTGAGGTGCCCTGCATGGTGCAGTCGGTTCGTTTCTACTCAACCCTGAAAGGGGGGGAACCCTGTGATGTAACAGTGGTTCGTGGACAAAATCAGATTACAGTGACATGTCGGGTTGGCGTGCGAAAAATTATGACTGCCAAGCTTGCGGCGGCGCAACAATGACCGCGTTTGGGCGCAACGCCAAGATACAAGACTGGTTGTATCGTAAGGAAAGGGGCAGCCCGTTTCTGATCCGTTTCATCGCGTGGTTGGCGGTTACTGTGGGGCGCGGACCGACGCGGCTATTATTGCATCCGATTGCGCTGTATTTCCTGATTTGTGCACCGCGACAGCGCAGGCAGTCACAGGCGTTTCTGAACCATGCGCTGGATCGGCCTGCGCGCATCGGGGACAGCTATCGCCATTTTTTATGCTTTGCCTCAACAATCCTGGATCGGGTTTACTTCCTGACAGACAGGTCAGACCTCTTACAGGTTGAGTATCAGGGGCTTGAAGCCTTGGATGCGGTGCGTATGCAGGGTCGCGGTGCCGTGCTGGTGGGCGCACATTTCGGCAGTTTCGATGCCATGCGCGCCCTAGCCATCGGTCGCCCCGAATTCAAACTGAAGGTTTTGATGCATGTCGGCGCGGAAAGCAGGATTTCGGCAATTCTTCATACGTTGAATCCGCATCTGAAAGAAATGATCATCCCATTGGGTCAATCCGGCAGTATGCTTCGGGTGAATGAATGTTTGAAACAGGGTGACTGGATCGGTGTTTTAGGGGATCGTGTTGTAATGGAGGGTAAGACCCGCGCGGTGCCATTCCTGGGACAGTCGGCTGATTTCCCCGTGTCTCCCTGGATTCTGGCAGCTGTTTCTAAGGCGCCGGTTGTCATGTTCGCCGGCGTTTATCTGGGTGGCAATCGCTATCAGGTAAAATTCAGACTTTTGTCGGAAGGGAATATATCAGGCCCGGGCGAGCGTGATACAGCCTTCCAGACGGAGGTTGATACCTATGTCCGGACATTGGAAGATTGGGTTCGTGCCCATCCCTATAACTGGTTCAATTTCTATGATTTTTGGGCTTAAAATTTTATGTCTTGTGCTCCTGTTCTTTGGGGGGGCATCTCCGCTGCATGCGGATTGGCCTGGCGCTTGGGGGCTTACCCAATTGGGGGAGGCGCTGGCGGAAGCACCAGAAGGGCGCGTGGCTTTTACGGAAACACGGACGGTTTCCTATCTGGATGCGCCGATCACGTTGTCAGGCTATGTCCTGCGTCAGGGCGATCGAATTGAAAAACACATTGTCTCTCCCATGCAGGAAAGTATCGTAATTGACGGTACCACCGTCCAGGTTGATACGGCGGAAGGGGAACACCACCGTTTTGATATCAATGATCATGGTTTGATTAAAGGCCTGGCGATGGCGCTGAAGGCAACGTTGACCGGCGATCTGAACGGTTTGGACAACCAGTTTGATGTAACCCTGTCTGGTGCTGATTCTGGTTGGCAATTGCATTTGGTACCGCTGGACGATTCTGTTCGGAAAAGCCTGCCGGGACTGACACTGGCTGGTGCGGAAGGAATTGTGGAGACGATAGAGATTGAGGGGGAAAACGGGGATACTAGCATTATGACGCTGCAGCATTCTGTACCGTGAACCCGATTTCTGATCTTACCAAGGGCCGGTTGGTTGCCTTTGTCGTCCTGCTGGCGGTGATGGGTGGGCTGTCCCTGCTTGCCATATCCTGGGTCCGTGTCGTCACAGATATGTCCTTCTTTCTGCCTGCAGAACGCACGGCCCAAACCCAGGCCCTGACGGTCGGGATGCAGCGTCCCGGCAGTTTTATTATGATCAGGGTGACGGGCAGCAATCCAAAAGACCTGGTGCAGGCCAGCGACCAGATAACAAAGGCATTAAGAGAGAATTCGGCCTTTGTGCAGGTGCAGAATGGTCGCCCGTTCCTCTCTCCGGATATTCAGGCTTTTCTGTTGGCGCATCGATATCTTTTGGGACCAGACATTGCGCCATCTGCCTTTTCCACCCGTGGACTACAAGAATCCATTACCGACAGCATCAACCGCCTTTCAACTGTTACCGGCTGGGCCTTCCGGGATCTTTTTCCCAGGGACCCGACAGGGCGCTTGCGACAGGTCGTATCCGGCCTGCAATGGCAGGAAGGGTCAGATCGTGTGGCGGGAATTTGGCAGGACGCGGAGGGGCGGGCGCTGATCCTGGCCCGGCTGCACGCGTCGGCTGGGGATTTGTCGGCCCAGGCCGTGGCCCAGGATGCAATTGGGCAGGCGGTGGAACAGGCAGGTCTTACCTGGGAAGCCAGTGGACCGGGTCTGTTTGGCCTGCGCGCCAGCCAGCGTATTCAAGGGGATATGACCGTGCTGACCAGTCTGGCTGGCGGGGCGGTTGTGATTATCCTGCTCGCAGCATTCCGCAGTCTTGGCCCTGTTCTACTGGCGGGCGTGCCTGTGTGCCTGGGGATCCTGGTGGGCGCTTTGGTGACCCAGGCACTTTTTGGATCGGTGCATGGGGTCGCCCTGACCTTTGGGGCAGTCCTCAGCGGGGTGGCCGTTGATTTTCCCATACACTTGATGGGGTTGCGGCAGCCGGGGGATACTGCCCGCGCGGTTGCACGTCGTATTTCACGCCCAATGATTATCGGGGCCGGAACCACGGCAGTCGGGCTTTTGGCATTAACCCGGTCCAGCTTCCCCGGTCTTGCCCAGATTGGCACATTGGCCGCTGTCGGGGTGGTTACGGCCTTGTTGTGCAGCCTTGTTTTCCTGCCTTATCTGGTGGGAAATCGCGCGTGCTCTCCGGACCCTGGATACATGCAGGCGATTTGGCGCTGGCTGTGCCTAAGACCACATTTGCGTAGCAGGGCTCGAATTGCTGTTGGTGTCCTGTTCATTCTGGCCGTTGGCTTTGCGGTGCAATCCACCACCCCAATCTGGGAGATGGATCTGTCCCGCCTGAATGTTGCGCAACAGGAAGAGCGTAAATTGGATGCAGACCTTCGCCACAGTTTCAAACTTCCCGACGTACGGCAGATGCTGCTGATCGAAGGACCGGATACACAATCGGTTCTGGAACGTCAGGCGACATTGCTGCCCCTATTGGATAAGGCCGTCGCGAATGGTCAGTTGGGGCGATATTTTGCAGCCGCGACGATCCTGCCTACACAGGCGGCACAACATGCAAGGCAGGCTATCTTGCCGGGTCGGCGCGACCTGATGGCGCGGCTGGAAACGGCAACGCGATCCTTGCCTGTTTCTACGGCGACATTTGGTCCTTTCCTCAATGATGTGCTTGATCAGAAAAGCATGCAGACATTAGATGCGGATGCTTTGGCGAACAGCCCGCTGGGGCCGTTCTTTTTGGCGCCCTGGCCTGTGTCGGGCGGATATGCGGGTGTCATCGCACTATCCGCCCCCATTCAATTGCAGGACCCTCGCTTGACGCAGGACCTGATTGATTTGATGCAGGTCGCCGGTCAAATCATTGCTGATTATCGCGAACAGGCAGTCACCCTGTTAGTGGCTGGCCTGGGCATTGGCCTTATGATCCTGATAATCGGGTTGCGCAATGTACGGAAGATCTTGCGGGTCGCGGTGCCGCCTTTTGGGGCGGTGGTTCTGACAGCAACCTTGTTGCTGGCTTTTAATGTGCCGCTAAATCTGTTCCACATATTGGCTTTTTTGTTAATCGCCAGTGTAGGGGTTGATTACAGCTTGTTTTTCCCCGCATATCGCAATCTCGACGCCCTGCATGCGCGAACCGAGTCCGCCCAAGCAACGGCGGTCTTTGGTTTTCGTTCTGTCACATTGTGTTGCATTACGACCGTGACAGTTTTTGGCATTCTTTCCACGTCCAGCATCCCGGTTCTATCCGCAATGGGCATGACCGTGGCCCTGGGCACTGGTTTGAGTTACCTGTTGACCGTGCTTTGCGCAGAGTAATAAGGATTCAGTTGTGAGAACGTTATCACCCTTTGTAACCGCCTATAGCTGCGTTACTGCGATCCGGTTAGGTGTGGGTGGGTTGCTGCAGGCGTTGAGGCACAATAGGGGGGGATTGCGTCGCCTGAACGGTTGTCTGCCGGATCTGGATACCTTTGTGGGACAGGTCGATGGGGTGGAAGATGTCACGCTGCCCAATGCGTTGTCGCAGTATGACTGTCGCAACAACCGGCTTGCGGAACAGGCTTTGGGGCAACCAGGTTTTCTGGAACAGGTCGCTCGTGCCAGACAGGACTATGGTGCGGCACGGGTCGGTGTTTTGTTGGGGACCAGCACATCGGGTATCGCCAGTGCGGAATCCGCGTATCAGAACAAGCGGGATGATGGCACCCTGCCTCAGGATTTCAATTTTCGTACCACCCACGAATTGGCGTCACTCAGCGATTATGTTCGCGAAAGACTGGCGCTGAAAGGGCCGCATTTCACGATTTCAACAGCCTGTTCTTCCAGTGCAAAGACATTTGTGGATGCGGCGCAGTTGATTTCGGCTGGTTTGTGTGACGCGGTCGTCGTCGGAGGGGTCGACAGCCTGTGCGAGACATCGTTGCGGGGGTTCAATGCCTTGCAACTCCTCTCTCCGGAACCGTGCCGCCCGAATGATCGGGCCCGCAAGGGTATTTGTATTGGGGAGGCCGCTTGCTTCATTCTGTTGGAAAAGGAAAGCACAGGCCCTGGCGCAAATATCGTCTTGAGCGGGTACGGGGAAAGTTCGGATGCCTATCATATGTCCTCGCCGCATCCAGAGGGTTTGGGGGCGCGGCTGGCGATGCAACAAGCTTTGGACAGGGCGGGATTGGCACCGGATCAGATCAGCTACATCAACATGCACGGAACCGGCAGTGCCCAAAATGACAGGATAGAAGATGCCGCCATCGCCGCTGTTCTGGGTCAGGATGTGCCCTGCAGTTCGACTAAGGGCTGGACTGGCCACACATTGGGGGCTGCGGGTGGGACCGAAGCTGTGATTGCCCTGATCTGCTTACAGGCCGGTCTTATACCCGGTAACCTGAACATGCGAGAGCCCGATGCGCGGTCCCGTTGCAACCTTGTTCGCGTCAGTCAGGAAAGGCCGCTGACCCATGTCATGACGAATAATTTTGGCTTTGGTGGGAACAATTGCAGCCTGATTTTCAGTCGCCAGGAGGCGGCAGTATGAAAGCGCGGGTTGCGGGAATAGCGGTACTGGGCGCTGGTTTTGGATCCTGGGCAGAAACACGGGCGATCCTGTCTGGTGCGCAAAGCTGGCAGGCGCAGCCCCTGGTGCCGCCCAAGGCGATGGTCCTGCCGCCGAATGAACGCCGCCGGGCCAGCCCCCTGGTGCGCCTGGCGCTGAGTGTTGCACAGGCCGCTTGTGACGATGCCAGACTATCCGGGGCGGATATGGATTGTGTTTTCGCCAGTGCCCTGGGCGATGGCCAGGTCGCACATGCTATTCTGACCGCGCTGTCATCCCCTGAAAAAGCTGTATCCCCGACACAGTTCCACAACTCAGTCCATAATGCGATGGCTGGATATTGGAGTATCGGCGTTGGTAATTATGCGGCATCGACCAGCCTGGCAGCGGGGGATTACACTTTTGGTGCGGGATTGTTAAAGGCGATGTTAACAGTATCGCAGGACAAACGACCCACTATTCTGGTTGCGGTTGATTATCCGTTTCCAGATCCATTGAATGCGACGCGCCCGATAGGTGCGCCCTTCGGTGTCGCGCTGGTCCTTACTCCGGATCATGATACCGGGCTGGGGCCATGCCTGGAGGTGACATACAGTCAGGCGCAGGACGCTACCCCGCCCCGCAATGATGATGTTCGCACCTTATGGAAGGATTGTCCGCCTGCTAAAGCAATACCGTTGCTGGAAGGATTTATCGCACCAACCCGTATCGTGGTGGAAGCGGGATCTGGGTATTTTCTGGATGTTGAGGTTTCCTGATGGATGCTCCCCGTACATCAATCGCGGATCTGATCCCCCATGCCGGGGCGATGGTGCTGCTGCAGGAGGTTTTGCACTGGGATGCGACGGGGGTCCAATGCCGCACGACTTCCCATCTTTCTTTGGGTAATCCATTGCGCAGAAGGGACACGCTTCCTGCCATCGCTGGCGTAGAATACGGCGCGCAGGCTGCGGCGGTTCATGGTGCGTTGATGGGCCAATCTGCAGCGGGATATCTGGTCAGTGTTAAGGATTGCCGGGTGGATACCAAATACCTGTCGGACCACCAGGGTGCCCTGCTGGTTTCCGCGATCCGGCTGATGGCGTCGAACGGTGCGCTTATCTATCGTATCGTGATTGAGGAAGAGTCTGTTTCAGCCCCCCATAGAAGCCTGTTGTCAGGTCAGATCACCGTGATGCTGGATTCGAATGATACCAGCATATCAACTTGAACTTGCACATTGTGTCAGCTACCGTCCCAGTGGATGAGGGGGAGGGGTTTTAATGGGTTGCTCTAAGACCGTTGCCACGGAATTAGCCTTAGAATCAGCCTCGTGGGCACCCAACTCGGCCCTGGCGGTGATTATTCCAGCGTATAACGAAGCCACAACAATTGCGGCTGTTGCGACAGGCGCGCGGCGCATGACGCCGCATGTGATTGTCGTGGACGATGGATCCCAGGATGACACCGCCCTGATTGCGGAACAACTGGATGTTGTCGTGCTGCGTTTGTCAGAAAATCAAGGGAAGGCGGCGGCTTTGATCACTGGTTTTCACTATGCCATGACCCTGGGCGTCCGGGGCGTCGTAACCCTGGATGGTGACGGGCAACATCAATGGGGGGATATCGGCAAGATTTCAGAAGCAGGGTTCGTGGCTGGCAATCGGATTGTGATCGGATCGCGCCTGCATCAGCCCGAGAATTTCCCTAAATCGCGCCTACGGGCCAATCGCATCGCGAATTTCTGGATATCCTGGGCCGCAGGCCATCGGATATCGGATTCACAGAGCGGATTCCGGTACTATCCGATCACGCTGTTGCACATGATGGATTTTTCCAGGCTGCGCAGCAGCGGATTTGTGTTCGAAAGCGAATTGCTGATTGCCGCGGCGCATAAGGGTTTCCCCAGCATTTCAGTACCAATACCGGCGCTGTATGACGGTGAGGTGTTTCGCCCTAGCCACTTTAAGCCGGTGCGGGATATCACCCGGATAGTGGTGATGGTTGCCTGGGCATTGATTCGCCGTGGTATGAACCCGTATGGGCTGTATCGGTCCCTGAAGCCAGAGGTATGAGTGTTACGCTTGGGATAATGCCCCTTGTAAGACAGGGGCAATTATTTCAAGTTCACGCGCACTGATAAAATTCGCAAATTAAAAAAAACAGGAGGAAAGTATGCCTCGTACCATTATCCGATTTTTACTGGTTCTGGCATTCGCTGGCACCTTAGCAGCGTGCCGAACGGCCCCCGTTTACAATGTTGAAAATGATACCTTTACAACAACGGCCCCCTCTCTTGACGCCGCTGCTAAAATGATAAGCAGCGCAGGTTCCAGCCTGGGTTGGCAGATGCAGGAACAAGGCCCGGGGCATATTCTGGGCCGTTTGCCGATCCGGTCACATTTGGCCGTAATCGACATTAATTTCGATGTGGAACGCTACAGCATCCACTACAAGGACAGCACCAATCTGAAATATGACGGCACAACGATTCATACTAATTACAACGGTTGGATCGAGAATTTGCAGAACGCAATTACTGCCCGCAGCAGTGTTTATTAAGGATTGATTCTGAGCGACTTATCGCCGATCTGTTGGAGGCCTGAAATGCAAGGTCCCACCAGGTCGGCGTTGTTCCTTTGCCCTGAAGCGGGGTCGCTGATCACAAGGATTGTATAGCTGTGGCGGGTGTTTCATTATGCTTCGTGTTAGAGTTCATAGCACAAAAGCGGCGGTGTAATGGCAGATCAAGAACGCCTGGATATACATAATTCATCGGTGCCAGTGCTGTGTCAGGCCTGTGAGGCGCGCCATAAAGGTGTATGCGGCGCCATGACTCCTGATGAACTGACGCGGCTTAGTCGGCACACGACGATCAGGCAGCACCCGGCCAAAACTATTCTGGTGACAGAAGAAGAGCCGGTGAAAAGCTACGCAAATCTATTGAATGGAGTGGTAAAGCTCAGCAAAACCATGGCCGATGGTCGCCAGCAGATCGTCGGGCTGCAATTTGCCCCCGACTTCGTAGGTCGCCCGTTTCATGCTGAAAGCCAGGTATGTGCCGAAGCGGCATCGAATGTTACTTTGTGCTATTTCCCCAAAAATACCATCGAGGCCATGTTGAAGGAACAACCTGAGTTGGAGCGGCGGTTGCTGCGTCAGGCCCTGGGAGAACTGGACGAGGCGCGGGACCTGATGCTGACATTGGGCCGGAAATCTGCGGAAGAGAAGCTGGCCAGTTTCCTGTATCTGATCGCCCGACATATTGATCCGACCATTGACATACGCGCCGCCACCGAGGTGACGTTTGATCTGCCCCTGACACGCACAGATATTGCGGATTTTCTGGGGCTGACGATAGAGACTGTCAGCCGTCAATTGACCAAAATGCGTAAAGCAGACGTCATCCGGGTCGAAAACAATCGACATATAATCATACCGGATCTAAGTCGCTTGCGGGAAATATCTGGCAATTGACTTAAAGGTTGACCAGTTTTTGGGTCATGGGAATGTATAAGAAGTCGCGTTCAAATGCGATGTGGCGACGCATTTGTCCGAAAAATCCCCGAAGCATATAACCCGTAACTTCCGCATTCCTCTGATTGCCGCCCGTAATCAGACTGCGCATTTCCTCGCAAATTTCCTCTGCAAAGAACTGGTCCTCCCGGTGCTCTTCACAAAGCCGCGCGATGGCATCGTCCAGGGCGCGGCCGCCGTTCAGGATAAGGCGAGCGTCCCGAAAAAATCTGTTTTCTTCGAAGTGATGGGATGCCGTCATGGATGGCAGAAGATCCTGTGTGACGACCTGACATTCTGCGGTGTTCAGCGGAACCGGCAGGGTATCAGCAATGCATTCCAGGCGATCACACATCGATAACAGCAAATCGTGATAGACGCGCATGGCCGTCAGACAGGCAGACGGGGCGGACTCTTCCCCCTCTATTTGTGCCAGTTTCAATTGGATTACGGTTGAGTCTGTTAGCGACATCTTTCAGGTATCCCTGTCCCTGCATTCTCAGTCACTTGATACAGTGACCTTCTCTCTAAACAGCGACCAGAATGAACGCCAGAAAGTTCTTTTACGTTGATCCAGATCAAGGTCGCGCCATCTCCGGCGCTGCATAATCGAAATGTTGGATAGCCTCAGTTTATCGCGGCGGGGCTGGTCGGCATCGGTGTTGGCCTGATTACCGCAAAAGGGTGAGAGATATGAAATATACTGCAACCGTGATCGCATTAGCCGTTGCTGCGGTTTTAGCCTTGGTCGGGGCGGCGTTAGGGCGGGACGACTTATTCCGGGCGCATTCCGGTATCCTGTTTTTTGTCCTGACCGCTTCGGCGTTTTTCCTTCTGAACCGTGCGCCTCTGTCGGTTTCGACCGATGCGGGGGCAATACCGCTTCGGGGTGCAGAAGATGCACCGCCTAACTATATCGATGGGCCGATCCGCTATGGTGTCATCGCGACCCTGTTCTGGGGTATCGTTGGCTTTCTGGTCGGCATTGTCATCGCCGCTCAATTGGCCTGGCCGGACCTGAATTTTGAACCTTATCTGAATTTTGGGCGGTTGCGCCCCTTGCACACCTCCGCTGTCATTTTTGCCTTTGGTGGGAATGCCCTGATCTGCACCAGTTTCTGGGTGGTTCAGCGCACGTCGCGCCAAAAGCTGTTTGGCGGGGACCTCGCCTGGTTCGTGTTCTGGGGCTATCAGCTGTTCATCGTACTGGCCGCGACCGGTTATGTGATGGGGGTAACACAATCCAAAGAATATGCTGAGCCTGAATGGTATGTGGATCTGTGGCTGACTGTTGTCTGGGTCGCCTATCTGGTGGTCTTTCTGGGTACAATCATGACCCGGCGCGAATCTCATATCTATGTCGCCAACTGGTTCTATCTTTCGTTCATTGTCACTGTGGCGATGTTGCATATTGTCAACAATCTGGCGGTTCCGGTCTCTTTGATGGGATCGAAAAGCTATTCCGCCTTTGCCGGAGTGCAGGATGCGCTGACCCAATGGTGGTATGGTCACAATGCGGTCGGCTTTTTCCTGACAGCAGGCTTTCTGGGCATGATGTATTATTTCATGCCAAAACAGGCAGGTCGCCCGGTCTATTCCTATCGTTTGTCGATCGTGCACTTTTGGTCGCTGATCTTCCTGTATATCTGGGCCGGTCCGCACCATTTGCATTATACCGCGCTGCCGGATTGGGCGCAGACCCTGGGGATGGTGTTTTCAATCATGCTGTGGATGCCGTCCTGGGGCGGTATGATTAACGGCCTGATGACGCTGTCTGGTGCCTGGGACAAGGTGCGTACCGATCCGCTGATCCGGATGATGGTCATGGCGTTGGCTTTCTATGGCATGTCGACCTTTGAGGGGCCGATGATGTCGATCAAATCAATCAACTCTTTAAGCCACTATACGGATTGGACCATTGGTCACGTGCATTCAGGTGCTTTGGGGTGGGTCGGCATGATCTCCTTCGCGGCTGTGTACTTCCTGGTGCCCAGACTGTGGGGCCGCACACAGCTGTATTCCTTGCGCATGGTCAACTGGCACTTCTGGTTGGCGACGCTGGGCATCGTTGTTTACGCGTCTGTAATGTGGGTTTCGGGCATCACTCAGGGCCTGATGTGGCGGGAATATGATGAACAGGGCTTCCTGGTCTATTCCTTCGCAGAAACAGTCGCTGCGATGCATCCCTACTATGCGCTGCGGGTGCTGGGAGGGGGCCTGTATCTCCTGGGTGCCCTGATCATGGCCTACAATATCTATCAGACCATCCGTGGTCGGGTGCGGGACGAGCGTCCGCTCGTTTCCCTCGCGCCGCAGCCAGCGGAATAGGAGAAACCAGAGATGTCTATACTGGATAAACATACAAAACTGGAAACTAACGCTTCTCTGTTGCTTGTGTTCTCCTTTCTGGTGGTCACAGTGGGTGGGATCGTTGAAATTGCCCCATTGTTCTATCTCGACAATACGATCGAGAAAGTGGAGGGCGTGCGACCATACTCTCCCCTGGAACTGAAAGGACGCGACGTTTATGTCCGGGAAGGGTGCTATCTGTGCCATTCCCAGATGATCCGCCCTTTCCGGGACGAGGTGGAGCGTTACGGCAATTACTCACTGGCGGCGGAATCTATGTATGACCACCCGTTCCAGTGGGGTTCCAAACGAACCGGGCCGGATTTGGCCCGGGTTGGTGGGCGTTACTCCAATGATTGGCATGTTCAGCATTTGACCGATCCGCGCTCTGTCGTGCCGGAATCGGTGATGCCGAAATATGGCTTCCTGTTGGACAATGATCTGAAATCCGATCTGACAGCCGACAGCCTGAAAGCAAACCAGATGGTCGGCGTGCCTTATACCGAGGAGATGATCGAGAATGCCACGGCAGACCTGTATGCACAGGCGACTCCCGATGGCGACTGGGATGGCGTTCAGGCGCGATATCCCAAGGCTGTGGTCGGTGACTTCGACGGCAATCCAGACCGGGTTACGGAGATGGATGCGCTGATTGCCTATCTTCAAATGCTGGGCACGTTGGTCGATTTCTCGACATACCAGGCCGACCAGAACTACCGCTGAAGGAGGGGGCTATGGATTACAATGAGTTTCGACATTTCGCGGATAGCTGGGGCCTTGTGTACCTGTTTGTCCTGTTCGTTGGCATCCTGACCTACACATTCTGGCCAACCGGCAAGAAGAAGGCAGATGAGGCCGCAAACATTCCCTTGAAGGACGATTAAGCGATGGGCGATGACAAGAAAAATATTGACGAGATCAGTGGCGTTGAAACCACAGGTCATGTTTGGGACGGCATACAGGAATTGAACAATCCGTTGCCACGCTGGTGGTTATGGACCTTCTATGGCTGTATCGTTTTTGCAATTGGCTATGCGATTTATTATCCCTCGATTCCTCTGGTCAATGAGGCCACGAAGGGTATCAGTGGATATTCCAGTCGTGCAGAAGTGGCGGCGGAATTGCAGGCGGCAACTGACGCCAACAGCCAGCTTGTTGCACAATTAGCATCCATTGATGTCACGGAAATTGCGAATAACGAGGAGCTTGAGCGTTTCGCGATTGCGGGTGGCGCATCGGCTTTCAAGGTCTATTGCTCGCAATGTCATGGGTCGGGCGCACAGGGATTTGTCGGCTATCCCAACCTGAATGATGATGCCTGGCTATGGGGAGGATCGGTCGATCAGATCTATACCACCATCGCCCATGGTGTTCGTTATGATCAGGACGAGGACACGCGCCTGTCTGAAATGCCCGCCTTTGGTCGTGATGGAATTCTGTCGGCGGCGGAGATCCGGGATCTGGCGAATTATGTTCGATCCTTGTCCGGCCAGGACCATGATGCGGCCTCTGCGGAGGCGGCGGTAACGCTTTTTGCGGATAACTGTGCGGCCTGTCATGGAGAAGCCGGAGAGGGAAACCAGGATTTGGGGGCGCCCAACCTGTCCGATGCGGTCTGGCTGTATGGCTCTGATACCGATGCCATCGCATCGCAAATCCAACAGCCTAAGCATGGCGTTATGCCTGCCTGGATGGAACGTTTGGGCGATGTGACAGTCAAGAAGCTCAGCGTCTATGTTCATTCCCTGGGTGGGGGTGAATGATTTTATGAGTATGTCTGGTGAACCACTTGCGCCTATTCATGATGTCGAACCGGTAAATCGGCGCGACAAGCAACAGCCGCTTTACACCGCCCGCAAGAAAATTCATCCCAAGCGGGCGGAAGGCACCTTCCGGCGGTTTAAGTGGTTCGTCATGGCGATCACGTTGGGAATTTACTATGTAACCCCCTGGCTGCGTTGGGATCGGGGGGATTATGCGCCGGATCAGGCGGTTTTGATCGATCTGGCGAACCGCCGTTTTTACTTCTTCTTCATTGAGATTTGGCCGCAGGAATTTTACTACGTCGCCGGCATGTTGGTGATGGCAGGGATCGGGTTGTTCCTGGTGACATCGTCGGTCGGGCGCGCCTGGTGCGGCTATACCTGTCCCCAGACCGTCTGGGTTGATCTGTTTCTGGTTGTCGAACGCGCTGTTGAGGGTGATCGCAACAAGCGCATCAAATTGGATAAAGAACCCTTATCCGCTTCAAAGCTTCTGAAACGGGCAACAAAGCATTCTATCTGGCTTTTGATCGCGGTTTCGACCGGGGGTGCCTGGATTTTCTATTTCGCCGATGCACCGACCCTGGCAATGGAGTTCCTTGCTGGGGAAGCCCCGCAAGTCGCCTATATGACAGTCGGTATTCTGACCGCCACGACCTATGTTTTAGGTGGCCTGATGCGGGAACAGGTCTGCACTTATATGTGCCCCTGGCCGCGCATTCAGGGGGCAATGCTGGATGAACATTCCTTAACCGTCACCTATAACAATTGGCGCGGTGAACCCCGGTCACGCCACCAAAAACGGTCGGCGGAGGAAGGGAAATCAATTGGCGATTGCGTTGATTGCAATGCCTGTGTCGCCGTCTGTCCGATGGGGATCGACATTCGCGATGGGCAGCAGTTGGAATGCATCACCTGTGCCTTGTGTATCGATGCCTGTAACTCTGTCATGGATAAGGTCGGTCGGGAACGGGGCCTGATATCCTATGCAACGCTGGCGGATTACAATCACAATATGCGCATGGCGATGCCCGATGGTCACAATGCCATTCAGCCGGAACGCGTTCGCAAGGCGGATGGGCGTTTGTCGGATTCTGTGAAGCACACAAATATCCGCTCTATCCTGCGCCCCAGGACAATCGCTTATTTCGTCGTCTGGGCCATGATCGGTTTGGCGATGTCGTATCATGTTGCCAATCGGGGCCGGTTGGAAATGAACGTTCTGCATGATCGCAACCCGTTATTCGTGACTTTGGCCAATGGGGATATCCGAAACGGCTATACCCTGAAAATTCTGAACATGATGCCGGAACCCCGCACTGTGCGGGTTACCCTGTCAGGATTGCCAGGTGCCGAAATGTCCCTTCCTGGCACATCGGGTCATACGGTGGATGTGTTTTATATCGATGTTGAACCAGACACATTGAAAAGCCAGCGGGTCTATATACGGGTGAAACCGGAACTACTGACGGACCCTGTAATTGGTTTTGAATTCATCGCACAGGATATCTTCGGGTCTGAACGGGCCGAATATGAAGCACGCTTCGAAGCAGGAGACCGATAAAATGACGACACTGACCCTGAAATCGCGACACTTTACGGGTTGGCATATGCTGGGGGTGCTGGTGGTGTTCTTCGGTGTCACCATTATTGTGAATCTGACCCTGGCTTATTTTGCCAGTAACAGTTGGACCGGGTTGGTGGTTAAAAATTCCTATGTCGCCAGCCAGCATTTCAATGAGCATCTGGCCAACGAGAGAAAGCAAGCCAGCCTGGGGTGGTCAGATGAGTTCACCTATAAAAACGGTATTCTGACCCTGCGATTGACCGACGCCGCTGGCACGCCGGTAAAAGGTGAAACAGTGCATGTTGTTTTGCGTCGTCCGGTGGCGGAACAACAGGATCATGAGGTCCGTCTTGTGACCACGCCTGACGGTCAATTCACCCTAAGGCATGAATTGGCTATGGGGGTTTGGGCCGCGGATGTGCGGGTCGAAATCCCGGGTCAGGCCGATTGGATGAAACGCTATCGCTTCACCGTCAAGAATACGGATGTCGGAGCATCGCAGTAATGAGTTGTTGTGTCCCTACGCAGATATCCCAACAAAACCCATCGGGCAGGTCCGACGGCTACCCGTCCCGGGATGAGGTCTTGTTTGCCAGCACCAATGTCGGGGATGGCTTGCTGGAAACCCATATTTTCGTCCCTGACATGCATTGTGGCGGTTGTCTGGCGGCCATTGAAAAGGCAATGGGGGCGCTGCCCTGTGTCAAACATGCTAGGGTCAATCTGTCGGCCAAACGGGTCGTTGTCCATTGGACGCGGCAGGACGCGGATCCTGATGCGGTTTTCGATGCGCTGGCAGGGCTGGGATACCAGGCGCATTTGGATGACGGATCAACGGCGCGCAAGGATAATACGCTCAGTCGGTTGTTGCTGTCCCTGGGCGTTGCTGGATTTGCTGCGGCCAATGTCATGTTGTTATCCGTCTCCATCTGGTCCGGGGCGGAAGGTCCGACCCGGGACATGTTTCACTGGATTTCGGCCCTGATCGCCATTCCAGCCGTTGGATATGCCGGTCAGCCCTTCTTTCGGCCAGCGCTGCGTGCACTAAAGGCCGGACATTTGACGATGGATGTTCCGATCTCTCTGGCCGTCATACTGGCACTGGGGATGAGTGTGTATGAGACTTCCAATCATGGCGAAAATGCCTATTTCGATGCGTCGATAACATTGCTGTTCTTCTTGTTGATCGGGCGTGTGCTGGACCATGTGATGCGTGAACGGGCGCGCGGTGCTGTTGCCAGTTTGGGGCGTATGGCACCCAGCGGCGCGACCGTGATCGCAGAGGATGGAAGCCGCGATTGGGTGCCATTGGATGCAGTGGTACCAGGTATGATCTTGTTTGTCGCCCCCGGTCAATACCTGCCGGTTGACGGTATCGTTGTCAGTGGGGACGGCGAGGTGGATTGTGCGATTGCGACCGGGGAAAGTGATCCAGTTGCCGCGAAACCAGGCAAAGCCTTTCCCGCCGGCGCCCTTGCGGTTGGGGCACCGGTTATCTTGCGGGCCACACGCCTTGCACGGCAATCCTTTCTGGCTGAAATGGTTTCTATGTTGGAAGCCGCGGAAAGCGCAAAGCCAAGGTTCCGGCGTATTTCCGACAGGGCTGCGGCGATTTATGCACCCACCGTGCATCTGGCCGCCTTGCTGACATTCATCGGCTGGGTCATTGCAACGGGTGACTGGCATCACGCTATCTTTACAGCCATTGCCGTGCTGATCATTACCTGCCCTTGCGCCTTGGGCCTTGCTGTGCCGATTGTGCAGGTCGTCGCCGCCGGTCGGTTGGCGCGACAGGGAATTTTGCTCAGCGACGGGGCAGCCCTGGAGAAAATGGCGCAGGTCGATAAGGTTCTGTTCGATAAGACCGGCACGTTGACAACGGGGAACCCGGCCCTTCGCCAGGCAGAGCGCCATAATCCTAAAGTACTGCGCCGTGCAGGATCTTTGGCAATGGTCAGTCGGCATCCTTACTCACGGGCATTGGTGGCCGCCTGCGAAGACCGGTCGCTGGTTGTGGAACAGGAACCGTGGGAAAGCGTGCGGGAAGAACCAGGCAAAGGCATAGAAGCGGAATGCGATGGCAGCCGCTATCGTCTGGGGAAGGCATCCTGGGCCTTGAAGGACAGAATGGACGACGGTCAGGACAGCGTTGTATTCAGCCGCGATGGATGCGCCCTGGATCTGTACTATTTCGATGAAACAATCCGGGACAGTGCGCTGGAAACCGTCGCTTGGCTGCGCGACCGGGGTTTCGCGCCAGAAGTGATGTCTGGTGACTCTGCTGCCAAGGTGGCGCTTATTGCCGACACTCTGGATATTTCTCAGGCTCAGGCGGGGATGAGCCCCGCCGACAAGATTGAGCGGATTCAAGCACTGCAATCACACGGGTATCATGTGTTGATGGTGGGTGATGGCATCAATGACGCACCGGCGCTGAATGCGGCCGACGCATCCATTGCGCCCTCTACGGCATCAGATGTCGGGCGGCGTGCATCTGGATTTGTCTTTCTGTCCAACAGCCTGGATGCGGTGCGAATGGCGATTACAATTTCGCGCCAGGCCCGCACATTGATTTATCAGAATTTTGGACTGGCGGTGGTGTACAATCTGATCGCGGTTCCGGTGGCTGTTGCCGGATTTGCCACGCCGTTGGTTGCCGCGATTGCGATGTCGGCCTCTTCCTGTCTGGTGATCGCCAATGCATTGCGCCTGAATCTGCCATCAGTGCGCGGTAAATCCCCCCGCGAAGTGTCTGTCGGACATCCTCACCCAGGGGCGCGTGTTTCCACTGAGATTGCGGGAGAGGTCGGTTGAGCATCCTTGTGATCCTGATACCTGCCGCTTTGGTGCTGGGCCTGATCGGCCTTCTGGCATTCCTTTGGTCCCTGAAATCCGGTCAATATACCGATCTGGATGGTGATGCATGGCGGGCCCTGAATGAAGAGCCGGATGAAGAAAGCACACGCCGTTAACGCCGCGCCACTCATGGTATCGGTGCGGTTGGTTCATCTTGAGTCACGTGATGATGGAGGACACAGGAATGGCACAGGTTAAGAAAGCAATCGTACGGGACGCCATTATGCGGGCCGCTTTTGATCTGTTCTCTCAAAAGGATTATGCTGCGACGTCGCTTGTGGATATTGCCCGTGAAGCGGGCGTTTCTCCCGCCAGCCTGTATGTTTATTTCCCCTCAAAGCTAAATCTGTTCTGGGCGGTTCTGCAGCCTTGGCTGGTTGCACAAATGGATAAGCTGGAAAGGGAAATCCAGAAAATTACAGATCCCAGAAGCAAGCTGGAACATATTCTATACGCATTATGGGGGAACATTCCCGCGGCCAACTTTAATCTTGCCGCGAATTTTGTGCATGGCGTCGCGATGTCTTCGCCGGGCGATGTCGAAAGCCAGAATGCGGCTTTATATCTGGAAGATCGACTGAATGATATGTTGCAGGATTGTATTCCCGCAGACCGCCGCGCCTTGTTGGGGCGCAATACAGAGTTTTCCCAATTTGTCATTTTGACGTTTGACGGCTTGATTGTAACCAATCGCCTTCGGCGTTCCCAAAAGCAATTGGATGATCTGGTCAGGATTGCCTGCATGATGGCGTTGGGGGCCCCTGAGGAGGCCGGGATATTGGTAAAGCGCCAGACATTTCCCGGTTATGACGCCAAGACCTGTAACGCCGTGGGAATCAGTGACCGATACTGAAGTTATTGTTTGCCTTATCGGTACCGCTGACCAGATACAGCGGACGAACGCCATATCCCTGGGCGGGATGCTTCTTACCGGTTTCTGCGCCCAGCGCATGATCATAAAAGCTGGTTGCAGGCATTAGGCGCACGATAAAGGCTGCGCGGCGCTTATCTGTGGTGTTGGGTTTCGATCCATGGATCATATACACATCATGAAATGAAACCTGCCCGGCGCGCAGCAATAATGGCTCTGCTGTGGCAACGTCATAGTGTTCAGGGTCACATGTCAGGTTGATGGTTTTGTTCTCCCCCTCAATCCAGGAATGACTATAGAGCTTGTGGGCCTTGTGAGAGCCGGGAATGAATTCCATCGGGCCATTTTCCGGGGTTACATCGTCCAGGGGAATCCAGACGGTCAAAACCTCAAGGGGTTTGATAGGATAGTATTCCCCGTCCTGATGCCATGGGGTTTCCTTGCCGCTGAATGCCGGCTTACCAAAGATTGTTGTACCCCACAGGATGATATCGTCACCGATCAACTGTTGCGCAATTTTGATCAATTCTGGATGGGTTGCAAATTCCAGCCACTTCTTGGATCCGACAACCCCCATAGATCCGCCATTGGTTTGGTGCGGGGCCATCATGATATCTGACTTTAGATGACTGTTGCGCTCCAAAAGTGTGGCATATTCTTGGCGCATGTCCGCGATCAGGGACTGGGGCAGTTCCCATTTCGGCACAATCCATCCCTTTTCCTGAAATTGTGCCAGTTCTTTGTCGGATAGGATGGATTGGCTCACGATGGGATCTCCGATTTTGCTGTCGGTTGGGATACTTAATATCTGAATGTTAGGCAGTCCGGCCCCGAATTGCCAAGGTTTCCGTCCCAATGATCTCTTGTTTTTACCCTCAAAGGAACAGGGGGGATGGGCACAAGTGCTGCGACGGTGGTTACAGATGACGCCTGGCGCGTCTCAATGTAATCAAGGGGGAGCGAAATTGGGGGAAGGTCATTTGCACTGTCAGAACCGGGCCCCTATTGTTGGCGTGTTTCAGGGCTGACCGCCAAAACAGCATGGGTGCATGGGGCGCACAATGACATCATTTCATCGCGATAAGATTTTACCAGAGACACGTCTGCCCTGTTTCAAAGACGTGGTGGCCGAAGGGCAGGCCCACGCCGCATCTGTCACAATCGGCGACTCTGCCTTTCTGAAAGAACAGGGTGTCGGGTGTGAAGCTGATTTCAAGCAACGCGAGGCAGGCCAGGGTCGGATCATGCAGCATGCCCAAATCGGCTATCGCAGCCTGCAGCGCAGCATTGAAGCGGCACGAACAATCCATCGCGATGTCGCGACCGCAGGATTCCGGGTGGATCGCTATGGAATATGCCTGGACTGGTCCATGGGCTATCCAAAGGATCAGCGCGCCGGGCGACCAAAGGGAACCGGATTGATCCTGAATGACAGCGATGATTTCGCACAGCTGGCCAATGCCGCACCGGTGGCGCCGCATTTTGGGGATTTCGTCATCGGCATGCCCTCAGCGCTGGAAAATACGGTGGCGGCCTTGCGCGCTGGATCGACCTCAATCGGTAATTTGGGCCAGTATTTCACCTTTGAATTGCCCGGCTGGCATGACGATGTGGCGACAACCCGTGCCACCGTTGCTGCAATCGCGCTGGCGGCGGCCCAGCCACAACCGGTGCTTATTCATTCCAATATCGATGATGGCTTTGCTGCGCGGTTCAGTGACTTGGCCTCTGCCCTGGGCGCGGTGATGCTGGAAATATATATCGTTGATGATTTGTTGGAGGGGCATGCCAGTCATTGCTATGGGCATACCTTTTCCGGCCCGCTGGCCCGGTTTGCCTTTCAGCGTGCGCTGGGTCGTGTTTCCCGATCACCAGGCACCATGGTCTATGGGAATACGACGGGTTTTGGGGAGAATGAGGCGGCCAATTACGCGGCCTTAGGTGCCTATCTGATGGTGGATATTCAGGCGCAATTGGCGGGCCCGACCGGTCATGCGATCAACCCGGTTCCGATTACAGAGGCAATGCGAATTCCCGATATAGAAGAAGTCGTCGCGGCACAAATTTTCTGTGGTCAAATGATCCGCCGGTCACAGGGGATGGAAAGCCTGATTGATGTGACGCAGGCGGATTTGCTGGCGGACCGGATGATTGAAGGGGCGGAGCGGTTTAAGGATGCTGTGCTGACCGGATTGGATCAGGCGGGCATCAATATTAAGGACCCGTTCGAGCTTTTTCTATCGCTGCGTCGCATCGGGGCCAAGCGGTTGGAACAGGCATTCGGGCCGGGCAGGGAAGATATCTCCGCACCAAACGGCCATGTTCCGATACAACCATCCCCCGTCCTGAAAGAGATTTCCGATCGGGCCGCACAAGCCTTGTCCGGCTTGTCTGATGCAGACCGGGCCTGTTTTGCAACATCGGGTCTGCGGGTGGTGACCGCCACCACCGATGTCCATGAATATGGCAAACGCCTTCTGGAGGAAGTCTTCTCGGAACTGGGCATAGAGACCATCGATGGAGAGGTCAGCACCGATCCGGATCAATTGGCAGAAGCTGCCCGGGGCAGCGACGCCATATTCCTGAGTACGTATAACGGTGTGGCACTCAGTTTTATGCGGTCTCTTAAGGCCGAACTCGCCGCAAGGGATTTGTATATCCCTGTTTTTGTGGGGGGAAAACTCAATGAAGTCCCGGCAGACTCCAACACCAATCTTCCGGTTGATGTCAGCGGTGAAATCGCAGCTGAGGGGGCGTTTGTCTGTCGGTCTATTGAGGACCTTTACGGCCCCCTGTCCGAACTGGCCGCAGCGATAAGAGGGAGAGAGTGATGATTCGCGTGGGTATAATCGGAGTTGGTTATTTGGGGGAATGTCTGGCGGAAGGATTGGCCGCCACCCAGACGCCAACAATCCTGTCGCCGCGCAATGCACAGCGGGTCGCTGGATTAGCGGAGCGTTTTGGCTGTGATGTCGCCGCCAGCAACCAGGAAGTTGTCGAAGGATCTGACCTGGTATTCCTGGCCACCCGCCCGGGGGATATTGCCACCAGCGCACAGGGATTGCCCTGGCGCGAGGGACAGCGTGTCGTTTCCATTGCAGCAGGTATCAGCCTGAAGTCTTTCCAACCCGCCGTCGCGCCGGCGATGGCGGTGCGCGCGATGCCCATCGCCGCCAGCCGAATTTGTCACAGCCCAACAGCCTTTTTCCCTGATGATCCAATGGTTGCCGATATCTTTAACCGCATTGGCACTGCGCATCCTTTTGACGATGAATCACAATTTGGGACGGCCAGTATCTTCGGGGCCTATTACGCCCTGTCCTATGCCTTTATTGGGGAGGCATCGGGTTGGGCGGAACGCCAGGGGTTGCAACCTGTTGCCGCCCGGCAGCTTGCCGCCCGAATGGTTCAGGCCGCCGCCGCTGTTATCATCGACAGCAGCGAACGCCCCCCGCGTGACCTGTTGGATGATCTGATGACACCGGGTGGCATCACCGAAGAAGGATTACGGGTACTGGAGGAAAAACAGGCAATTTCCAGTTGGTCCGACGCGCTGGACGCCAGCCTGAAACAGGCGCTTTCTATTGATCGGTAATCTTTTGGGGAGATCAAATTTATGTCTGTGGAAATCAATTGTGACATGGGGGAGAGTTTCGGCCTCTATAAAATGGGGGATGACGAAGGGGTTATGCCCTTCATCTCCCAAGCCAATGTTGCCTGTGGGTTTCATGGCTCTGATCCCAATCATATGCGCCGCACGGTGGACCTTGCGCAGCAGCATGGTGTGAAAGTTGGCGCGCATGTCTCTTTGCCGGATCTGGCGGGATTTGGGCGACGCGAAATGAAGATTGATCGCGAAGAGATGGCAAATATCATCCTGTATCAGATCGGCGCGCTGAAGGGCTTCCTGGATCAGGCAGGCATGCCCCTGTCCCATATAAAGCCCCATGGTGCCTTATACGGTATGGCCGCGCGGATGGAGCATATTGCCCACGCCGTTGCGGATGCTGCGGATGTTTATAAGGTGCCGGTGCTCGGTCTTGCCAATACACTGCATGAAACCGTCTATGGCGCGCGGGGGCTTGAATTCCAGGCCGAATTCTTTGCCGACCTGGACTATGATGATAACGGTCGGCTGTTGATCACGCGGGAACACCACGCGGTTGATCCTGCAGTCGCGGCTAAGCGCGTAGTCGATGCGGCGATCAGTGGAACAACGACCTCAGTCAATGGCGTTTCCTTGCAGGTTCGGGCGGAAACCGTCTGTATCCATTCTGATACGCCAAATGCCGTCGAAATCGCCAGGGCCGTTCAAGAGGCGGTGGCCGCGCTTAAGGCTGCGTGATCTGCGGCATATAACGCCACCCTGTTTTGCGACGTCAAAAGCCTGGTGCGATTCGCGGCGGATTGTTGTGGTGCTTTACGCCGGGCCTGACACGCCGTACAAGACCGCTGATCAGGGCAGTTCGGTCATGCCCTGGATTGCGCAGTTGCGCGCATCCTTAACGGTAATGCAGATGTTGGACCGACCAACACACTGAAAGAGATATAATGATAGGGTTCGAAAGCGTCGTTCCGATGCTGGCACAGGCGTTGACGAAGCGCGGTTATGAAACACTGACCCCGGTCCAGAACGCGGTGCTGGCCCCAGCTCTTGTGGGGGCCGATGCGCTGGTTTCAGCGCAAACCGGTTCGGGCAAGACAATCGCTTTCGGAATGGCGATGGCGGGTGACCTGCTGGAGGGCGCGGATCGTTTCGCGCGTGCATCGACGCCTTTAGCGCTGATCGTCGCGCCAACCCGTGAATTGGCACTACAGGTCAAACGTGAACTGCAATGGCTGTACGAAATGACTGGCGCGGCCTTCGCGTCCTGCGTTGGGGGAATGGATATGCGCGACGAGCGTCGCGCGCTGCAGAACGGTGCCCATATCGTCGTGGGCACGCCGGGTCGTCTGCGCGACCATATAGAACGCGGCTCCTTCAATCCATCCGGGCTGAAAGCTGTGGTCCTGGATGAGGCGGATGAAATGCTGGATCTGGGCTTTCGGGATGATCTGGAATTCATACTGGATTCGGCGTCAAAGGACAGACGCACTTTGATGTTTTCCGCGACCGTGCCGAAATCCATTGAGACATTGGCCAAGCGCTATCAGCGCGATGCTGTCCGGGTCAATGTTGTTTCGGAACAGAAACAGCATCTGGACATCGACTATCGCGCCCTGATGGTCGCGCCAAAGGATCAGGAAAACGCCATCATCAATGTGCTGCGCTTTTTTGATGCCAAGAATGCCCTGGTTTTTTGTGCTACCCGCGCGGCGGTCAATCATCTGACCAGCCGTTTCAATAATCGCGGCTTTGCCGTTGTCGCCCTGTCGGGGGAGCTGAGCCAGAATGAGCGATCCCATGCGTTGCAGGCAATGCGCGATGGCCGCGCCCGGGTCTGTGTCGCAACCGACGTTGCCGCCAGGGGGATTGATCTGCCCAATCTGGAACTGGTCATCCATGCTGACATTCCTAAGACCAGTGAGACCCTGTTGCATCGAAGCGGCCGCACCGGTCGGGCCGGGCGCAAGGGTGTTTGCGCGCTGATCGTGCCCCAGAATGCGCGCCGACGGGCAGAGCGGTTGTTGGACAATGCGTCGATCAAGGCCACCTGGGAAACACCGCCGACCGCGGATGATGTCATTGCGCGGGATCGCGAACGCTTGTTGTCTGACCCGTCCTTGACCGAAGTCTTGAGCGAAAGCGAAGCGCAATTCGCCCAGGAATTATTGGCCAGACACAGCCCGGAACAGATTGCCGGTGCTTTTATACGCCAGCAGCTTTCAACCATGGCCGCCCCTGAAGAATTGCAGGATGTCGCCCCCGTGCCAGAACAGAACCGAAAGCAACGGGATGACTTCAAAGATGGGGTTTGGTTTTCACTCTCAGTCGGGCGAGAACAATCGGCAGAGCCGCGCTGGCTGTTGCCGCTGTTATGCCGGGCGGGCAATCTGACCAAGGCAGATATTGGCCCGATCCGTATCCAACCCCGGATCACCTATGTAGAATTAGCCCCCCATTGCGTTGATCAGTTTCTGCGAGGCCTGGGTCCGAACGGGACATTGGAAAAGTCGATATCAGTGATCCGTCTGGAAGGCGCGCCACCGGTGCAAAATGCCCCGGGTCGTGGATTAGGCCGGGGATCAGATCGGGGATCATCCCGCCCGGCACGATCGCCGCGCAAACAATCCGGCGTATCGTCGTCCTCTGCGATGACATCCAGACCAACGCCCCCTGGCTCGACGTCCCCTGTCGCGGCGCCATCTGTCCCGCCTGCACAGGGTCATGTGAAGCCCCTGGGGGCGCCGCCGCGCCAGGAAAAGGCCCGGCACGCACCACCCAAGGACTCCCCCGACCACGCCCCGCAGGATCGCAAGTCGGAAAAATCCGATAACAAGCGCCCCTGGAGCAAAACGCCGAAAAAGCTGAAGGGCAAAATGTTCAAACCCAAACCCGCCAGAGCGATGGATAAAAAGCAGGAAAAATCCCATCCCGCTGCCGCACACAGCCCGTTGAAACGGAAACAGAAACCCTGATAGTTCGGAAACGCTCTAGGCCAGCGATTCAACTGCCATGGCGATGCCTTGACCACCGCCAATGCACATTGTTATCAGCCCCAGTTTTTTTCCAGTGCGGCGCAATTCGTACACTGTTTTGACGGTCAGAATAGCGCCTGTCGCCCCGACGGGATGACCCAGTGCAATGGCCCCGCCATTGGGGTTCAGCTTTTCAGGGTCGAATCCCAACTCATTGGCCACCGCACAGGCCTGTGCGGCAAAAGCCTCGTTGGATTCAATGACATCAAAATCCTCAATCTTTAGCCCGGTTCGCTCCAATAGGCGTCGGACGGCCGGCACCGGGCCAATGCCCATGCGTGTTGGATCAACACCGGCATGCGCATATCCAACAATACGCGCCAGGGGGGTGCGACCGGCTTTCTGGGCGGCTGTTTCCGACATCAGCACCAGGGCGGCGGCCCCGTCATTGATACCTGACGCATTGCCTGCCGTAACCGATCCATCCTTTTGAAAAACCGGACGCAGGCTTGCCATTCCGTCCAGCGTCGCATCCCGGCGGGGATGTTCATCCGTGTCGAAGGAGACGGTTTCGCGCCGTGATTTCACTTCAATCGGGATGATCTGGTCTTTGAAAAAGCCCTTGTCGATGGCGTTGATGGCCCGACGATGGCTTTCTACGGCTATCTTATCCTGGGTTTCACGGCTGATCCCCTTATCTTTTGCAACATTTTCTGCTGTCACCCCCATATGCGCCCCATCGAAAGGGTCGCTTAAAACGCCAATCAGCATGTCGGTGAAGGCAAGGTCGCCCATTTTATGGCCGGTTCGGATAGATCGTGTGGCATGGGGGGATCGGCTCATCGATTCCGCGCCCCCGACCAGCATTGTCGATGCATCGCCCAACATAATCGATTGGGCGCCGCTGATGATAGCCTGCAGTCCAGAGCCACACAGGCGGTTCAAGGTCAGGGCAGGGGTATCCAGTTTCACCCCGGCTGCGATGGAAACCGCGCGGGACAGATACATGTCGCGCGGTTCGGTATGGATGATGTTGCCAAAGACAGCTTGATCGATCTCTTCGGCATCTACGCCGCTGCGGTCAATCGCGGCCTTTGCCGCCGTTGCCCCCAGTTCGATGGGTGGGATGCTGCTCAGGCTGCCATCGAACGACCCGATTGCTGTGCGGGCGCCGCTTAAGATTACAACTGATTCTGCCATGATGGCCTCCATTTGGTTAGGGTCGTCGGTTATTGGCTTTTGCCACCTTTGACGAAGCGGGAAATGGCTGCAACCATTTCTGGGGAGCCACCAAGCTCGCCCTGATAATCTCGCTCCAGGTCCAACTGCGCAGCCAGGCCGGTTTCACAGGCGGTATTGACCAATTGTTTGGTTCTTTTGATGGCGTTTGGGGCCAGTCGGGCAATTCTGGTCGCGGCTTCCTGAACCTTTGCATCCAACATGTCAGCGTGATGTACCTGCCAGACAAGCCCCCATGTCAGGGCGTCTTGTGCTGATATCTTCTCGCCCATCAACATTGCGGCCATTGCGCGTGTGCGTCCTGCCGCTGCGGGGAAGAAGAATGTGTTGCCGCCATCGGGCACCAGGGCAATCTGTGAAAAGGGCTCCAGGAAATACGCATCCTGACTGGCGATGACGATGTCACAGGCCAGCGCGATGCCGACCGATACACCGGCGCAGGGACCATTGACCCGTGATATGATCAGCAATCGGCTGCGCCTCAGGGCCAAGATCAGTGGATTGAAATGATCCTCCAGTACCGTGTACAAATCACAGCCCGCATCCAAATCCACGGTGGAGAGGTCATAGCCTGTGCCAAAGGCCCGCCCATTTCCGGTCAGAATGACAACTTTGACCCCAGCGCTTTGTTCCAGGGAATGCAGCGCGTCGATCAATTCATCTGCGGTTTGATCACGCAGGGCATTCAGTTTCTCTGGTCGGTTTACGCAGATCGTGGCGATGGCGCCGTCAATCTCTACGGTTAGATCTTGATAGGTCATGGGTTCCCCGCTTGTTGTTGTGCCAGGCGCCACTTTAGTTGTGGCATCCGGTCTGCGCCAAAAAAATTCTCGCCCTTGAAAATGAAAAAGGGTACTCCCCAAACCTCTAGCTCGATGGCACGCTGATTTGCTCTGATCAGAGAATCTTTAGAGTTCTGCGCGGATAGCAAGGTCTGTGCTTCTTGCGCCTGGATGTTTAAATCCGCACATAATTCGATCAATACTGCAGCGTCACTGATATCAAGACCTGAAGCAAAATGGGCCTTAAACGCCATTACGGCAAAATCGGTTTCCAGACCAGGATGGGATTGTCGTATCCCATAGAATAACCGTGCAGCGATATGGGTTGATTTTCCAAAAGTCCGGGGAAAAGTGAAAGGCACGCCATAAAATGCAGCGGACCGTTCCATGTCTTTGCGGATATAGGCCGCCTTAGGGCCGTCTTCCATCGGTGGGGTCATCCCAAAATGCTTGCGCGCCGTCCACAGAAGAATGGGGTGCCAGACAAATGTGCAATCATGCGCCGCTCCCAACCCGATAACCTCGTTCAGGCAGCAATATGTATAGGGTGATCCAAAATCAAAATAGAAGTCGACCGTCTTTGCCATTGTGCATTCTTTAAAAACGGAATACGCCATAGCCCGGATCGGCCAATGGGGCATTTAATGCGCTGGTGATCGCCATACCAAGGGCGTTTCGCGTGTCGACCGGGTCGATAATGCCATCGTCCCAGATTTGTGACGTTGAATAATACGCAGATAATTGCTCCGAATAGGCGGCGCGGGTGGTTTTGCGTAATTCTTCGATCACCGCTTCATCAATTTCTTCCCCATTGCGGCGCATCTGGGCAATTTTGACATCTGCCAATGTGTTGGTTGCCTGTTCTCCCCCCATTACGCCAATCTGATGATTAGGCCAGGTGAACAGGAATCGCGCGTCAAAGGCCCGCCCGCACATGCCATAGTTTCCAGCGCCAAAAGACCCATTGCACATCACAGTGAATTTGGGCACATGGGAACAGGATTGCGCCATGATCATTTTTGCGCCGTCTTTCGTAATGCCCAATCGTTCATATTCTTTTCCGATCATATAACCGGTGATATTCTGCAGATAGACAAGCGGCGTGTTGTTCTGATTGCACAATTCCATGAAATGCGCCCCTTTCAGGGCGGAATCATTGAACAGAACACCGTTATTGCCCAGAATACCAACCTTCCAGCCCCAGATATTGGCGTAACCACAAATCAAAGTCGTGCCATAATCCGGTTGATATTCGTGGAACCTGCTGCCGTCGACGATGCGGGCGATCACCTCGCGTATGTCAAAGCCCTTCTTAATGTCATCGGGCAGAATGCCGTATAACTCAGTGGGATCATAATACGGTTCGACCGGCTCTTCCCGCTGACAGTCCCATTTCTTTGGATGTTCCCATTGCGCGACGATTTCCCGTCCAATGGCGATGGCTTCGTCTTCTGTTTCTGCGCGATAGTCGCAGGTGCCGCTTATTGAGGTGTGCATCGCAGCTCCCCCTAATTCCTCAACGCCAACTTCTTCACCCGTTGCGGCCTTGACCAGCGGGGGACCGCCCAGAAACACTGCGCCTGTGCCCTGAACAATGACATTATAGTCGGATAGGGCGGGAATATACGCCCCACCCGCCGTGCATTGACCAAAGACCAGAGACAATTGCTTGATCCCCAGCTTGGACAACTGGCACTGATTTCTAAAAATGCGACCCGCCATATGACGGTCGGGGAAGACTTCGGACTGCAGTGGCAGAAATCCACCGGCGGAGTCGCACAGATGAATGACAGGGATATGGTTTTCCAGGGCAATATCCAGACAGCGGATGATTTTCTTAACTGATAATGGATACCATGCCCCCCCCTTTACGGAGGAATCATCAGCATGAATAAGAACTTCCCGACCAGAAACGATCCCCAGGCCCGTAATGATGCTGGCACCGGGAGCCTCCCCGTCATAGTCCATATTTCCCGCGAGGCTGGACAATTCCAGAAAGGGGGTGCCGGGATCTAACAATCTCTCGACACGTTCTCTGGGCAGCATTTTTCCCTGACGGGCCAGACGGTTCAAATCCCGTTCCGGGCGCGTGTATCGTGCCGTATTCTGTTTCTCGCGAAAGGCCTCGACCAGTTTGGTATTATGGGCATACCGCGTGCGGAATTCGGGGCTGGAGGTATTGATCGCCGATTGAATCCTACGCATCATCTGTCTCCATCATGGCGATCACCTCATCTTTCTCGAACGTCTCTCCTACCGATTTAAGGATATTGGCCAGGATGCCATCGCGGGGAGCTACCAAATTTGTTTGCAACTTCATACTCTCAATCGTCAGAACTGTTTCGCCGCGCGCGACAATGGCGCCCGGTTTCTTTTCCAGGTTGATGACAACACCAGGCATGGGCGCGCGGATTGCATCTGTTCCTGCCGCTTCAGCTTTGGCGGCATCCCTGGGATCAATGAATTCCACAATCCAGTTTCGACCGTTTAGATGCAGGTGGACCGTATTGCCGTCGCGGGCCTGTTGATAGGAAATCGTCTCTCCATCAAGTTCAATGGTGCGGTCGGATCCTATGCCGTTGCGCTCTGTCAAGGCATGGTCGCGCCCGTCCACGTTAACAGTCAGGCCGGGGCGCAACTGTTTCAGGTTCAGCTCGTGGTCGGTTTCAAATAACTTCAGCTTTAATGTCATGGGATCAATTCCTCCACGCGCCCATCGCGGCATAGGGGTCCGGTGCCTCAAAAGCGAGTCTTCTGAACTCTCGGAAGGTCAAGGCGGCGGCCAGCAGAACCTTTGCCGTCGTTGCCGCATCATGGTCCGGCTCGTCCAGGGACTTTTTATGCTCGACGATAAAGTCTGTATGGAGACGTGCCTTGGCAAAGGCAGGATGTGCAATAATGCGCGCCAGATAATTGATGTTCGTTTCGACCCCCAGCAGAACCGTTTTAGACAAAGCCTGTTGCATCGCCGCAGTTGCAGCCGTCCGGTCATGACCATGAACAACCAGCTTTGCCAGCATGGAATCGAAATTCAATGTAACATCCTGGCCTTCCAGCAAGCCATTCTCGAACCGGATGGCTTCACCTGTCGGGATGTTGATTTTTAACAGGCGCCCCGTTGCTGGCATGAAATCGCGCTCAGGCACTTCTGCACAAATCCGGCATTCAATGGCACTGCCATTTACAACGATTGCTTCCTGGGGAATTGATATTGGTTGCCCCGCGGCAATTTTGATTTGCAATTCAACCAGATCCAGCCCTGTCACCATCTCAGTTACAGGATGTTCGACCTGCAATCTGGTGTTCATTTCCAGAAAATAAAATGTGTTGTCGGGCGCCAGGATGAATTCAACGGTACCGGCATTCAGATACTTTGCCGCTTTTGTCAGTCGAACCGCCGCTGCGCAGATTTCCTGCCGCAGGTCCTCAGGCAGGTTGGCCGCGGGCGCTTCCTCAACAATTTTCTGGAAGCGGCGCTGAATGGAACATTCGCGCTCATAAAGATGAATGGCGTTTCCTGCGCCGTCGCCAAAAACCTGTACTTCGATATGACGTGGGCGCTCAATGTAACGTTCTGCATAGATCGCGCTGTTGGCGAAATAGCGTTGCGCCTCATTCATGGCTGTCTTTGCCAACGATGCCAGTGTTTCGCGATTGCGCACAATACTCATGCCCTTACCGCCCCCGCCGGCAGATGCCTTGATCAGCAGCGGGAAACCTATTTCACAGGCGGCCGCAACAAAGTGGTCAAGGTCGTCGCCGGCTTGTACAGAAGGGGCAATTGGTACGTCATGCTTGCGGGCAAATTCCCGCGACCGAATTTTATCCCCCATTAAATCGATGGCATCCGGCGTCGGGCCGATAAAGGCCAGGCCTGCTGTTATGACGTGTCGGGCAAAGCCGCTGTTTTCCGATAAGAATCCATAGCCTGGGTGAATGGCCTGCGCTTCGGCTGTCTGGGCTGCCTGTATGATCTGCGCCCCATCCAGATAGGCAGAGACAGGCGTATCGCCAAATATTTCAATGGCTTCATCGGCTATTTGGACAAAGCGGCTGCGGCGCTCGCTTGCATGATAAACTGCGACGGATATGATTCCGAGACGACGGAGGGTTTCCATGATCCGGCACGCAATCTCACCCCGATTTGCGATCAGGACCTTTGCAAAATAAGGGGTATCACTCGCCATACTAAAGGCTCCAAAATATCAGAAAAGAAATGGCGATGGGCACAGCTTTCGCGGCCCATCGCCATAGACCTTAAAACTGTTCGAACTCAGTCACCGGGGTCACCGTGCCGGCTTCTGGATCGACCTTCAAAACGCGTACCGCCGTTGCAGAGATATGACGGTTCGGTGTGAATGTCAGGGGTAGGGTGATCCCTGCAGTATCGAAGGGTTCCCCGGATGTCATTTTATCAACTGCACAGGCACGCGTCGGCTCGTCACCGCAACGACGGATTGCCTCAATCATGATTTTAGCAGCAACATATCCTGTCAGGGAATAGCGGTTCAGGGCACCTTGTTCCTCTTCTGTCAGATGTGCCTTCGCCATTTCCATAAAATGCGCCGATCCTTCTGAGCCCATGGGGGAGATGTAATCTCCGCTGTAATAGGCGTAACCGGATGGGGCCGACAGCTTCATGATTGGTGGCAAAGTTGCGGTTGGGACAGTAGAGATCCGCAGATCCATTTTAAATTTACTGGCTTCTTTCAACATGGCAGGAATTTCCGTGGTGACACCGCCGGCAATCAAAACATTAACGCCGTTTGATCGTGTTCGCAGGATTTCCGCCCCGAAGTCTTTCTGACCACGCTTATAGCGGATTGGTTCTGCAGCATCCGCCCCGAATGCATCGATTGCGCGGGTAAAGGCCTCTTCCAATTGATTGCCAAAGTCATCATCCTGACGAATGATTCCGTATTTTGCTTTCTCGGGGCTGTCATTGTCATGAATGTATTTTAGTTGTGCGAATAACAGGTCCTGATAGGACGCTCCGATCATAAAAATGCTTGGTTTGATCGGATCGATAGAAGCTTTAACGGGAGAGAATGATACGATCGCTGGAATGCTTTCATCTTCCAGAATTGGCAGGATCGCCGTCGTGCCAGCCCCCGCACCGGTGCCGATCAAACCAAACAGGCCCTCATCCATCAGTTTGCGCAGCCCCTGAACGGTGCGGGCGGGAACGTATCCGTCATCTTCTGTTTTGATCACAATATTCCGGCCGTTTATGCCGCCATTGGCATTGATTTCCGCAGCGGCGACGACTGTGCCAAAATGCGCTGCACGACCAACAAGTGCGGCTGAACTGGTCATTGGCAGGACGTTGCCAATGACAATTTCAGTTTTCGTAACGCCTTCTTCCGCTGATACAGGGGAAAGCGGCATCAGCAATGTAAGAGCGCATAAAGCGCCAAACCTTAATCTACGCATCAGTTTTTCCTCCTCTGGTGTGAAGACCCTCATTTTTTTTACCCTTCTTGTCATTTTGACAGGGGCCAGTGGGTCCAGTAACGCTTCACATCCCGCCATAGGCCGATAAGGCCCTGTGGCTTGATGCGAAGCATAATTATGATCGTGAGACCGGTCATAAGACCGCGGATTTCATAGATATAGGTGGATAGCGCTGCACTGACGCCATCGGGCAAAAGGTCTAGAACCTCGCGCGTTGCTTCCGGCAACAGAATAATGAAGAACGACCCCAGAACCGCGCCTGCAACCGACCCCAGACCGCCCACAATGATGACAGCCAGGGCTTCAATAGACAGCAGGACATTAAAGATGTCGACATTGATAAATCGGAATTGAAAGGCCATCAAACCGCCTGCAATCCCAACCATGAAAGACGAGATTGCAAATGCGAAAAGCTTATAGCGTGTCAGGCTAATGCCCATGACGCGCGCGGCGATATCATGATCCCGGATCGCGTTGAATGCGCGTCCAACCCGGGTCCGTAAGATATTCAGCGCCGCCAATGCTGTCAGGATCGCAACAGCCAGCACCAGCAGATACAACTGAACCGGATCAGCAAGGTCCAGACCCAGGAAATTCAAATCTTCGATCCGAACGCCATAGGGGCCGTGGGTGATATCTTCCGCGTAAAGTAGGAAATGGGTGACGATAAACGAAAATGCCATCGTCGTGATCGCCAGATAGAGCCCTTTTAACCGCAATGAGGGGATACCCACAAGCAGGCTCAGCAGCGCTGAAACAACCCCAGCAGCAGGCAAGGCTAATTCCGGAGGCCAGCCATAATCGGCGATCAGCAATCCCGTCGTATAGCAACCAGCGGCCAGGAATCCGGCCTGACCTAATGATATCAGCCCTGTTGATCCCGTCAGAATGTTAAGGCCGATCGCACCCACCACCATGATCCCGACAGACGTCAGCATAGCGATCAGATAACCGCTGGCCCAGAAAGGAAATACGAACAGCGCGATTATGAAAACCCCGACCCAGCCCCAGGTGATCGGGTTGTCGCTTAACGCGACATGTTTCTGATAGGTTTCGATGAAATGGTGAGTCCGCATCAAACGCGCTCCAGATCTTTATCGCCAAACAGCCCATAAGGTCTGATCATGAGGACGATGATGATGACGAAGAAGCCAGAAATCTCTTTCAGACCCTGACCGATATAGCCTTCGGAAAGCGCGCCGATTACACCGATGATCAGGCCGCCAAAGCCGGATCCCAGCGGGGAATCCAACCCCCCCAGGATCGTTGCGGGGAAGGACCGTAACCCTTCGAACCAAAGGTCGGGTGCCCGCGAAAACATAAGCGCAAAGGCAATGCCGCCCAATCCAGAGACAACTGCAGAAATAGCCCAGGCCAAAGACGATATCCGGCGGACATCAACCCCCATCAAGAGGGCGGCCGTTTCGTCCATCGCGGTTGCGCGCATCGCGACGCCAATGCGGGTAAAGCGGAAGAACAGGAAGACCACACCACTGATCACGAAGAACAGAAGAATGGCATACAGCTGTTCAGAAAACAGAATGACGGGCCCGATCTCTACAATGTCATCCTTTATGGACGCATCAAAAGCAGCGGCGTCCGGGCCCCAGATCATAACGATCATACTGCGCAGAAAAACCGCCAGACCGATGGTTACCATTACGATGGAAAATGCCGGTTGGCCGGTCATCGGGCGTATAAACAGGCGTTCAATGATGATCCCAATCAGCGCGGCCCCCACAATTGACACGGGTATCAAGGCATAGAAGGGCAGCGTAAGCTCGGTGCCCAGGCTCCAGGAGGTATAGGTGACCAACATCATTACCTCGCCTTGTGCGAAGTTCAGGACGCCGGTGGTTTTGAAAATAATCGCAAAAGCGATGGCGATGATGCCATAGATGGAACCGATCACCAGACCAGATGCTGCGAAGTTGAGAAACAGATCCATAGCGCCCTCCTTAACCCCCGTACATCTGGTCGATCAGATGTTTGAACTTTGTTTCGATGACCGACCGGCGCACCTTCATTGTCGCGGTGACTTCCCCGTCGTCGTGGTCCAGTTCCTTTTCCAGCAGTGCAAATTTCCGAACATTCTCCACCCGCGAGAATTCCTTGTTCACGGTATTGATTTCCCCGGTGATCAGATCGCGAATGTCGGGCAGGCTGGCCAGGCTTTTGAATGTCGTATAAGCCAGATTGCGCTCCTGAGCCCATTTCCCAACGGTTTCGTAATCAATCTGGATAAGGGCGGTCAGGAAATTTCGCCGCTCTCCAATCAGGACCGCCTCGCGGATATAGATTGAATCCTTGATCCGGTTCTCAATCAGCGACGGGGTGATGTTTTTACCGCCCGATGTGATGATCAGGTCTTTCTTCCGATCCGTGATCAGGATCGATTGGTCCTCTGCAATTCGGCCGACATCGCCGGTATGCAGCCAGCCATCCACGACAGCGGCCCGGGTCGCTTCTTCATTATGCAGATAGCCCGGAAAAACCGCCTTGGAACGCACCAGAATTTCGCCATCTTCCGCAATCTTCTGTTCATATGTATCCAGCGGCGGGCCGGCATTCCCCAATGCGGTGTGCCCAGGATACTGACAGTGTGATATGCCTGACAGTTCAGTCATGCCATAGACCTGATAGACCCGAAGTCCAATGGTCCAAAAGAATTCCAGCACTTCCGGAGAGATTGAGGCCCCGCCACATAACATTGTCTTGGCGCGGTCCAACCCCATCGCTTTTTGCAAAGCCCGAAAGCAAGCGACCCATAACAGAAAAAAAGTCAGCCGATCCCGTAATGAGGCTCTGTCGCCGCCATTCGCCATTTGCCTGCGCGCAATTGGGCGACCGATCCGTAAACAGGTCTCTACCACGCGCTGTTGCAGGGGCGATGCGTCCTTTAATTGGACCATGACACTGTACTGCATTTTCTCCCAGATGCGCGGCACACCCAGAAATCCTGTCGGCGCGATTTCTCGCAGGTTCTGGGCGACGGCATCAATCGATTCCGCAAAATTCACGGGGGTTCCATTGACCAATTGCATCACGGTTGAACATAACCGCTCCGCGACGTGACACAGCGGCAGGTAACACAGGACTTCCCAGTTAGTCTCTGTGATCCCGTAGCGCTCGGAAACCCGCAGCGCGCCCCAGATAAGGCCACGATGAGACAGTTGGGCACCTTTCGGCATACCGGTTGTACCGGATGTGTAAACCACGACGGCCGTATCATCGGGCGACAGGGCGTCGATCGATTTTTCAAAGCGATCTCCATAGTCAGCCCGCCTTGTGCGGCCCAGTTCGGACACTTCATCAAAGCTCATCAACATGTCGCGGGAATAGTGATTCAGTCCCTTCATATCGACGCAGATGATCTTTTCCAAATGCGGCAGGGTGCCTTCATGCTCTATGGCATCCAGGACTTTGTCAGTCTGTTCCTGATCACCACAGACAATGACACGGGCTTGGGAATGTTCCAGAATGTAACGCAATTCGGGCCACGGATTGGTTGGATAAATGCCGATGCAGGCCCCGCCCAGGGCCTGGATTGCGAGATCGCTGAACATCCATTCCGGCGTATCTTCACTGGCGACGGCGACAAAATCCTTAGGCGTTACGCCCAGAGCCAGCAGACCATAGGCGAAATCTTTCGTGTGCTCGTAATAGTCGCGATAGGTAAAACGGTTCCAGATTCCGAGATCCTTTTCCCGAAAAGCAAGTCGATCCGGATAGCGCTCTGCCCAATACCGCAACAGGCCGGGCATTGTTGTTTGTTCGGCAAATTTTACGTCGCGCGGCATCGTTACTTCTTCCCCAGATAGGCTTGTATGACATCATCGTTGGAGGAAATTTCAGATGGTGTGCCCTCAGCAATCAGGGCGCCGTGGTTCAGCACGGCGATGCGGTCGGATATATCCATGACGATCCCCATGTCATGTTCAACCATCACCACCGTGATCCCTAGTTCCTCACGAATGTCCAGGATGAAGCGGGCGATATCTTCTGTTTCTTCGCTGTTCATGCCAGACACCATTTCGTCCAGCAGCAGCATTTTTGGCCCTGTTGCCAGGGCGCGCCCCAATTCGACCCGTTTCTGCAGCCCATAGGACAGCAGGCCGACAGGCATGTCGCGCAAATGTTCAATTTCCAGGAAGTCGATGATTTCTTCCACCCGCTTTCGGGCCGAAATTTCTTCATGCCGGGCCGGTCCCCAAAACAGGGCGGCAGTAATCGGATTGGTTTTTAGCGTATGGTGCAGTCCCACCAGCAGGTTCTGCACCACGGTGGCGTGGGAGAATATCGCCAGGTTCTGAAAGGTTCGACCAATGCCATATTCCACCAATTGATGGGTTTTCGATTTGTGAATCGCATGACCATCGAAAATGATCTGTCCGTCGGTTGGGGGGAAAAGGGCAGTGACCAGATTAAACAGGGTCGTCTTGCCCGCACCATTTGGACCAATCACGCTGTAGATGGACCCTTCCGGTACGTCGAAGGCGACATCGCTGACCGCAGTCAGTCCGCCGAAGGTCTTGGTGACATTCTTCAAGGACAGAAGTGTGCTCATGATAACCACCGCTTGCGTCGTTTGTAGTGCTTGACCTCGCGATAGTTCTTTTTCGCGCCTGCTTCGGAAAACCCCAGATAGAATTCCTTCACATCATCATTCCCGGCAATCCGCTGAGACGGGCCGTCCAGCACCACGCGTCCGTTTTCTACAATGTAGCCATAGGATGCGATGTCCAATGCCAGGGAAGCGTTTTGCTCAACCAGCAGGATCGACATGCCCTCGTCGCGATTCAGTGCGATGATCGTTTCGAATATTTGATCGATGATCTGTGGGGCCAATCCCAGGGACGGCTCGTCCAACATCAACAGCTTTGGTTTGGACATCAGTGCACGGCCAATTGCAGCCATTTGCTGCTCTCCGCCGGAAAGATATCCAGCAACCGCCGTTCGGCGGTCCTTCAGTCGGGGGAACAGCGCATATACGCGTTCCAGATCCGATCCCAGTTCTTTGTTTGACTTCAGGAAGCCACCCATCATCAGGTTCTCTTCAACGCTCATCAGCGGGAAAAGACGGCGACCCTCTGGGACGTGCACGATGCCACGCCGCACGATTTCATCAGCGGGTAAGCCCAGAAGATCGGCGCCATCGAATCTAATGTCCCCGTGCAGAACTTCGCCTTCCTCCGGATACAGGACATTGGAAATAGCCTTCAACAGCGTTGATTTCCCGGCCCCGTTCGATCCAAGCAGCGCGACAATAGTGCCAGTTTCAACCGTCAGGGAAACATCCCGTACGGCCTCTATGGCCCGGTCATACATGATCTGCACGTTGGTAAGCTGCAGCATGGCTATCCCTTCTCAGACGACGTTTGATCCAAGCGGTCGGTCACTTGTTCCAGGCGTTCGATCAGGGCGTTCAGGTCACGTGGCGGTTCCGGCGGTGCGGCAGCAATTCCGCAAAAGACCAGTTGAGACAATTGCCCCGCGACGAGTTCATAATCGAAATCCCCGCGGTTCATCAGATAAGCGGTTACATGATGCTCAATGCCGCCAAAGATGACATCGCGTACTAGGGCCGGGGATGTATCCGGGCGTATGTCGCCTTTCGCTATGCCTTTCGCCAGAATGCCCATAAGCACGCGGGTATATTCCCGGTTCATTTCATACAATTCAGTCGAATAGTAATCGGGAGCATTGCGAACTTCGGAATAGAACAAGCGGCACAGATCCGGGCTTTCTTTGATCGATTTCATATGCTGCCAGATAACGATATGAAGGCGCGCCCGTGTTCCTTCGATTCCCTCCAGCTTTGCTTTGAAATCGTCGATCATACTCAGATACCAGGTGCGCAGAATGGTATGCAAAAGATCGCGCTTGTTGGTGTAGAACTTGTAGATTGATCCTTCGGATATGCCGGCCTCTGCGGCGATTTCGTTTACGGGTGCGGCATCGAATCCATGCTGGGAAAAAACCAACCGAGCAGCTTTTTCAATATCGCGCATCCGCTTTTCACGGGGCAGCCTGACAAAGCTGCGTTTTTCCGGCGCAACGCTCATTCCAGACCCTCCTGTTGAGTCTTAGGGATTGACCACTCGGTCAGTGCGGGAAATTCGTTTAAAAGAGAAGCGGGCACTCGAACAGGGGTATCGAGCAGGATTTGTGCGTATCCCTTACCTTGCGGATCATTCCGAAGCGAAGCCACGCCACCGCCACCCAGGGCGTCCCGAAGAACGAAGTTAAATCCATTCAGGCCGGGCCATTCATAACGCTCAACCGCGCCTTTCGCGACATGGGAGAATATGGCTTTTACATGCTGTGGCGTCAGGTTTGCGCGCAGTATTGGCAGGAAATCCGGATCTCTCGCAAGCAGTCCAATATTGGCGATATCACCTTTGTCGCCGCTGCGACCATGGGCTAATGCGATTAACGGTATGGATATCGCGCCGTTTGAGTCTGGGGCATCAGCATCTGTGCCTATCGAGGGTGTGCGTTGGGTTTTGACAGCGCGTGATGTTTCTTTTTGCCCCGTTGGTACCGGAATAGGGATGGCATGGTCATCAATATCGATAGCGGTGTTTACTTTGGTTTTCTCAATGAGGCAGGAAAAAAGCCGAATTACCGGTTGGGGTGCCGGGCGACCGCCTGCAAACCCCGTAATGCCTTGTGCCATAGAACTTGCGGCAGGGTAAATTTCCCGCGCGAAAATGCCCAGAGCATCTTTATGGTCGTGCCGTACGGCAATGCGCAGTACAACTTCCCGTGCACCCTGTTGTACCGGGTCCATGCCAAAGCTGGCATCTGCGCCAAGTACTTCGATCAGGCTTTCGGAAAAGGGGGCGAATCCTGCTGTCGCAATCATTCTGCCGGTTCTGGTAAGGATTGCCTCTCCGACAGCTTGCGCTTTTGCGCCTGCCTGGCGACCAGCAATCGTCATTGTTGCTACGGAGCGATAGCCATCTGCATAGGTGGCGCAGACCTTGTAGAATGGCGTTGGGGCCGTTCCCCGTGCACCCGCCACATGAACGCGATCGATTGCTGTTTGCGTTACCGTCACCTGGGAGAAATCACAGATAACGTCCGGCAGGAGATAGGCCGCAGGATCACCAATCTCATAGACAATCTGTTCCGCCACTGTCATGGGCGTGATCAATCCGCCCGTGTCCGATGGTTTCGTTAGTTCGAAGGAGCCGTCAGGCGCACAGACTGCAATTGGGAAGCCCATTTCATCCCATCCCCGAACGGCATCCCAATCCGTGAAGATGCCCCCTGTCGCCTGTGGGCCGCATTCAATCACATGACCGGCCAGGCTGCCGCCTGCCAGCTTATCGTAGTCCGCTTCTGTCCAGCCGAATTCATGAATTAAGGGGCCTAATGCCAGCGCTGAATCAACGACGCGCCCGGTGATGACAATATCCGCCCCTTCTCTAAGTGCAGCGGCAATAGGGAAGGCGCCCAGATAGGCGTTGATGCTGGAAACCCGCTCTGGCAAAGGGGCGCCAGTCGCGATTTCTGTCACGCCGTCTTCTCTCAGGGTCATCGCGTCTTCGGCCAGATCATCGCCCAATACCACTGCGATTTTCAGGTCCAGTCCGGCTGCCTTTAACACAGTTTGTAAGGCAGATCGGCAGGCCAGCGGATTCAGACCGCCGGCATTGGTGATAATGCGGATGCCTTTTGTCGCGATGTCCTGTGCCAGGGGCGTCATCACATGGCTGATGAAATCCGTTGCATAGCCCTGGTCCGGGCTTCGCGCCTTTAATCGAGCCAGGATCGACATGGTGATTTCTGCCAGATAGTCCAGAATCATGTAGTCAATGCTATCTGACCGGACCAATTGCGCCGCGCCTTCGGGCGAGTCGCCCCAGAACCCTGTGCCACATCCGATCCTGACTGTTTGCGCCATTCTGACTAGCTCCCCGTCCAGTTTGGGGGGCGTTTCTCTGCAAAGGCGGTGAAACCTTCACGGGCATCCTGGGTTCTTGCCATATTGGCCAGCATGAATTGCGCATATTCCAGCGCGCCATCGAAGGACATTTCGCGAATGCGGGTCAGGGATTGTTTGCCCAATCGAATGCCAGTCGGGGATTTCGATACCACTCGCTCTACCAGCCAATTGAGTTTCTGGTCCAGATCCGCCTTGGGTACAGCATAATTCACCAACCGCATATCCGCGGCTTCTGCCCCCGTAAAAGGCTCACCCGTCAGACACATTTCCATGAGAATTCTTTCGGGAACCACCCGCAGCAAAAGCGGCAGGATCATCATTGGGAACAACCCGACTTTGACCTCTGAAACACCAACCAGAATATCATCCCGCGCCACGGCCAGATCACAGGCGCAAACCAGACCAAATCCACCGGCCAGAGCATGGCCGTTCAGGCGTGCGATCAGGGGTATACGACAATCGCGCATGCGTCGCAGCAAACGCGCAATGTAATGACGGGGATCTTCTGCAGCGATTGTGAATGGCGTGCCGTCAGCATTTAGTTGCAGGTCGCCACCGGCACAGAACGCCTTGTCACCGGCGCCAGTCAGAACGATGGCCCGAATGCGTCGATCTGCCTCTGCCTGATCCAGCGCAGAGATGATGCCTTCCGCAACAGATTCGTTGAGCGCATTTCGCCGTTCCGGCCGATTGATGGTGACGGTTTGCACCGTGCCATCCGTCCGGATCTGCACAACGTCTTCCACAATTTACCTCCCGTTCCTGTGGCGGATTATGTTTCGATTTCCGCCTTCTTCACTTTAGTGAGCCATACTCATTAAAAATGTCAATTGAAAAATTTTAGTGTGCGCTGCAGCATAATAAATTGCATTGATCCTCTATAAAATGGGTTTTTTCGATACAGTAAGTTAATGAGTATGATTTACTTAAAGTCTGGACAACGGAACAATCGTTCATTAGCCTGATGTCAATAAAAATACCGTCTATGCCGGAACTACCGTGCAAGACAGATATCAGGGAGGACGTGATATGACCGGTGATGGACCATCCGGGCGCCTGGCGAATTTTGACCATGGCGGAAGTTTTGATCTCGATGTAACGCAACGTGAAATATTAGACCAGGCGGATCGGTTTGGTCGTAATGAGCTCTATCCGCTGGCCAATCGCATGGATGCCGAGGAATGGTGGCCAGAGGAGGCATTTCCCAAGATGGGGGAGGCCGGTTTCTTTGGCATCACCGTGCCAGAGGAATATGGCGGTGTCGGCATGGACCTGTTCACGTCTGGCTTGTTGCTACAAGCTTTTGGTCGGTGGAATCATGCATTGGCGTTAAGTTGGGTTGCGCATGAAAATCTGTGTTTGAACAATATCTATCGCAACGCGAATGAGGCCCAGCGGAAGAAATATCTGCCTGATTTATGTTCGGGTAAAAAAATTGGCGCGTTGGGGCTTACGGAACCGGGGGCGGGGTCTGATGCATTAGGTTCAATGCGTACAACGGCAGTGCGGGACGGCGACCATTATGTTTTGAATGGCAGCAAGATATACATCACCAACGGGCCAGTGGCCGATGTTCTTCTGGTCTATGCCAAGACCGATAAAGAAAAGGGCGCGCACGGAATCTCCGCCTTTATTGTTGAGAAAGATTTCCCTGGATTTGAAGTTGCCCAGAAATTGGAAAAGATGGGCTATCGCGGCAGCCAGACCGGGGAGCTGGTCTTTACCGATTGCCGCGTGCCGGTCGAAAATCTTGTTGGCGAGGAGAACCGCGGCGTTTCTATTGTGATGAGTGGCCTTGATATCGAACGGGCCATGATCTCACCGCTGTGTCTTGGCGTTGCAGAGCGGGCGTTGGAGCTTTCGATTGACTATGCAAAAACTAGAAAGCAGTTCGGCAAGCCGATCGGATCATTCCAAATGGTTCAATCCATGTTGGCAGAGATGTATGTGCATGTAGAGACCATGCGGACCTTCTCCTATCGCGGGCTGGCCGTAGCGGAGGGGTTGGAGTCCGGTTCTGGTCCTCGTGGTGATATCCATATGCTCACGGCGGCCTCTGTTATGTTCGCGGCCCAGACCACGAACAAGGTCCTGGATCTTGGCGTTCAAATTCATGGCGGATCCGGCTATATCTGGGAATCAGAAATCAATCGTTTGTTTCGTTCAACCAAACTGTTGGAGATTGGGGCGGGGACGACCGAAGTGCGCAAGATGATTATTGCGGGTGAATTGCTCAGGGATATGAAGTGAAATGACGGAGCAAGCAGCTGATACCGTGATCGGGATGAGCGATGCCGATCTGGCAGTTCATCCAACTGTTTATGCGCCGGGTTCATTTCAGGGCAAAACGGTTCTGATTTCCGGGGCGGCAGGAGGGCTTGGCCGGGCGGCGGCGTGGTTGCTGGGGCGACTTGGAGCCAGACTTATTCTTGTCGGACGCAAGCAGGATCGGTTGGACTCCCTTGCCACTGCTCTGGCGGAAAAGGAGATTGTTGCAGAAACAATTGCCCTGGATATCCGTCAGCAAGGCGACGTTCAGGACCTTTTTCGCCATGTCAGAGAAAAATTCGGGCAGCTTGATTTGCTGATCAACAGTGCGGGGGGACAGTTTCCGCAGGCGGCCATCGACTTTTCTGAAAAGGGTTGGAATGCCGTAATCGCTACTAACCTGACCGGCACATGGTTCATGATGCAGGCGGCTGCTCAGTTTTGGCGTGATACTGAATCCAAGGGCTCCATTGTTAATATCGTGGTGGTAACCCGCCATGGCCTTTATGGTGTTGCGCATACCATTGCTGCCAGGGCTGGGGTAATCGGCCTTAGTCAGAATCTCGCTGTGGAATGGGCCCCATTGGATATTCGGGTGAACTGTATTGCCCCTGGCGCGATAGAGACCGAGGGGTGGAAGGTCTATTCCCCCGAAGCCCGTGCCTTGTATCATCGTTCCAACCCGATGATGCGCAATGGGTCCCCCTGGGAAATTGCCGAGGCCTGCGCCTATCTGGGAGGGAGTTCGGGAAGCTATATTACCGGTGAGGTCCTGCATGTTGCTGGTGGTGGCCAGCATTGGGGAGAAACCTGGACAATCGGGAAGCCGGACTATTTTAAGGAGTAACAGCATGCCGTTGCCCGACGCTCTAAAGGGCCAATTGTCAATCCCTGCTATTTCCGCCCCGATGTTTCTATGCTCTGGCCCTGACCTGGTTGTGGAGACCTGCCGATCGGGGGTAATCGGATCTTTCCCTGCCTTGAATCAACGCACCACAGAAGGGTACCGAGACTGGTTGAAGGACATTCAAAAAAGACTTGATGTTATAAGGCAGCAGGCCGGAAACCCGGTTGCGCCCTTTGCCGTTAATCTGGTGGTTCATCGCAGTAATCCGCGTTTAGAGGCTGATTTGGCCGTCACGGTTGAACAAAAGGTGCCGATTGTTATCACCTCTCTAGGGGCGAATGATAAAGTGGTGGAAGCGGTCCATGCCTATGGTGGTCTCGTTTTTCATGACGTTATTAATATCCGTCATGCCAGGAAGGCGGTGGAAGCCGGCGTGGATGGCATTATCGCGGTTTGTTCCGGTGCTGGCGGGCATGCCAGCACATTGAGCGCATTTGCATTGGTTCCTGAAATCCGGCAAATATTTGCGGGTACGATCATTCTGGGCGGTGCCCTCTCAACCGGGCGTCATATCGCCGTGGCACGGATGTTAGGCGCCGACCTGGCCTATATCGGCACACGTTTCCTGGCGACACGGGAATGTCTGGCACCAGAAGCCCAAAAGGAAATGATCTGCGCGTCTCAGGCGAGCGATATTATGTACACGCCGGCGATCAGCGGCGTGGATGGGAATTTTCTGCGCGACAGCATTCGGGCTGCGGGTATTGATCCAGATGATTTAACAAAGCCAGAAGGCTACAACTTTGGCACCAGCGAGGTCAAAGCCTGGAAGACGGTTTGGGCGGCGGGGCAGGGGGTCGGGAGTATTACAGATGTGCCCGGCGCTGCTGACCTGTGTCGTCGGCTGGGTGAGGAATATCGTACGGCCATTGCAGAGACGGCAACTTGGACTTGACCGAGGAGGGGACGACTGTGGCAGCGCGAAACGGGCGTCCTGTAACCGACGATGTTATCCGGACAGGCAGCTTGTCCGTCTATGAGCTTTTTGCCGCGCAGGTTGCACGTAACCCAAATGGAGTTGCTATCAGTCAGCTGAACGAAACCTGGACATATAGTGTGCTTCAGGATCGTGTGCGTCGCACGGCAGCAATGCTGCGCGGATTGGGTATCATGCCGGGTCAGCGGATTGCCCTGATGGCTGAGAACCGGCACGAATATGCAGAAATCGAGTTGGCCGCTGCCATGATCGGCGCAATTGTTGCCTGTCAGAATTGGCGATTGGCCGATGATGAATTGCGTCATTGCATAAATCTGGTCTCCCCCAGTTTGGTGATCGTATCAGAACGATATCAAGAGGCTATCAACCGCTTGGATACTGGTTTGGTGACATGCCTGACGCTGGGTGATGCATATGAACAGGCTTCGCGCCAGGTTGAGCCGTTGGCGAATAGTGGGAATGTTGATCCGGAAGATGGCTTGGTCATTCTCTACACCAGCGGAACAACGGGCCTTCCCAAGGGCGCCTTAATCAGCCATCGCGCGGAAATCGCACGTATGGCCGTCCTGCGCATGGACCTGAATGTTACGCGCGAGGATGGTTTTGTCGCCTGGGCGCCAATGTTCCATATGGGCTCCACAGATCAAGTTTTGGGGGCGTTAATGTCGGGGGCAACCGTCCATATTGTGGATGGGTTTAACGCTGATCGGATCGTTGACATAATGGAACAGCACGCCATCGGATGGATGCTGCTGATGCCAGGGTCCATTGAGCCGGTAGTGGAAATATTGGAAAAGTCAGGTCGATGTGCCAAGAGTATTCGGGCTGTCGGGGCTATGATCGATCTGGTCCCGCTCAGCTTGGCGGCAAAACTCTCCCGTCTGACCAATGCGCCTTATTTGAACAGTTTTGGCGCCACGGAAACCGGACTTGCGCCGGCATCGGCTATGTTAATTCCGCCGGGGGAGATGCCTGAAACCCTTTCTAAGATACAAAGCTCTTTATGTGATGTGCGTTTGTTGGATCCGGATGGCCATGATGTTCCCTATGGCACCCCGGGCGAGGTCGCTGTAAGAGGGCCCACTGTCTTTAGTGGTTACTGGAATGCTGATGATGTGAACCGGCGGGATTTTCAGGGCGGATGGTTCCGAATGGGAGATTTGTTTCAACGATCCGTCAACGGTGGTTTCGATTTTGTGGATCGCGCGAAATACATGATCAAATCTGGTGGCGAGAACATTTATCCGGCAGAAATAGAGCGGGTTCTGTTATCAGATAAGCGCATACGCGAAGCTGTGGTGATTCGGCGAAAAGATGCCCATTGGGGAGAAATTCCCATCGCCTGTATCGCGCGCGCGGACAAGGAATTGACAGAGGCCGACGTTGATTCCCTCTGCCGCGGCGCTTTGGCTGGTTATAAGCGCCCCAGGGGTGTTTACTTTATGTCTTACGATGCCTTTCCTCGCAGCACGACCGGTAAAATCCTGCGTCACGAGATTGAGGTTATGGTGCAGATGGGACAGATACATGAGTGACTTAAAACCTATGCTGACGGTCGGACAAACCGTTGTGACAGCCGGCAGGACAATAGGGGAATGTGATATCCACACCTTCGCCGGGCTGGTGGGGGACTTCACCCCGATCCATATGGATGATGTGTTCGCACACTCCACGCCATATGGCGCGCGGATCGCACATGGTCCATTGACGATGTCAGCAATGATTGGGATGGCTACCCAAACCGGATTCTTCGGGGATAGGGTGGTGGGTCTGCTGAATTTGAACTGGGATTTTGCCAAACCGGTTAAGATTGGCGATACCATTCGAGCAAGATTGACAGTCGAAGATACACGCGCGACGTCGAAGCCAGGCCGTGCAATCACACGGTTTCTTTTCGATGTTTTCAATCAAGACGGTGTTTCGGTGCAGCAGGGCCGCATGACCGTCATGATGCGCATGGATTGACGCGCTTATCGAAAAGGGAGAAGGAGAATGCCGGAGCCCATTCGGGAACACTCTCCTAATTAGCCTTATCCGTTTTGATTTGAGACAAAAGCAGCAGAATGCATGTCAGTACCAACACCCATGTCGAAATTGCTGCGACAGTAGGGTCCATAATATCTCTTAAGGAATTGAACATTCTCTTGGTGAGGGTTGTCGCTTTACCACCAGCGACAAAAATGGAAATGACAACTTCGTCAAAGGACGTCAGAAACGCAAACAGTCCTGCGGAGAATAGTGAAAATTTAATCTGTGGCAGTGTAATCGTGAAGAAAGCGATGAACCGATTGGCACCAAGGCTGGCGGCAACACGTTCCTGGTTGAAGTCATAGCTTCTGAAGGCGGCGCTCATAAAAATAACAACAACCGGAATCGATAGCGCCGCATGCGACAAGACAAGCGCCAGTTTGCCATTGAGCATTCCGAGTTGCGAATACAGGTAGAAACTGCCAATCGCCAGAAGGATTACCGGGAAAATGATTGGCGTCATCAACAGCGCAAAAATAATGTTATGCTGTGCGAACCGCCCCGTCTGCAGACCGTACGCGGCCATAGTCCCTAAAACCAGGGACACGACGACATTGGCCAAGGCTACTTGTATTGAAACAAGCGTCGCTGACATCCATTCCGATGAATTCAGATACTGTTCATGCCATTGTATGGACCAACTGTTGGGGGGAAATTCCAGAAACGCATTTCCAGAAAATGACATAGGCACAATCAACAGGGTGGGGCCTGTTAAGAAGGCCAAAATGACAACGGCAAACAGAGTCAGCAATTTGGGGACGCGCAACACGGTTCCGCTCCTTTAAGGGGTCAGCTTTTTGGCAATTGCCATGATGAACACGGTCGCGATCATCAGAACAACGCCCAGGGCACCAGCTGCCCCCCAGTTGTAGAAAAGCTGCACATCACTGGCAATTTGCATGGCCAGCATTACGACTTTTCCGCCTCCCAGTATTTCAGGGACGACGTAGAAACCAAGGCAGAGAACAAATACGATCAATACACCGGCGGCTATTCCAGGCGCTGCAAGCGGCAGGAAAACGGACCAGAAAGCTGTCAGCGGCCGTGCCCCCATGCTGGCTGCGGCCTGTACCAGATTCATATCAATCTTTCGCATTGCCGCGTAAATTGGAAGAACCATGTAAGGCAGCATGATATGCATTGTGCCGATAACTGCACCCAGTTCATTGAAGGACAGCGCCAGAGGCTCCTGCAAAATCCCCAGTTCCATACCAGCCTGATTAACGAGCCCGTTGCGTTGCAGGATTATCAGCCATGCGTAAGTTCGCACCAAAACGGATGTCCACAACGGCAACAGAACCGCCAACAACAAAATATTGGCAATGCGCGGCCTGAGCTGACTGAGAAAATAGGCCAGAGGGGTTCCCAGAATCAGACATATCACAGATGTAAGCAATGAGACCCTGAAGGTCGTCAGAAACACCCGTAAATAAGTGGGGCTGTCCACCAACCTGATATAGTTTTCAAATGAAAAAGCCCCCGTATCATCCGTAAAGGACAGGAAAGTTAACAACCCTACGGGCACCATAACCACGGCCCCGATCAGAAGCAGTGCGGGAAAAACCAGGCCAAATCGAAGAATAGTCTCCATTCGTGCGTCGCTGCGCAGGTCCGCGGCATTGTCGACACCAGATAGGGCGTGATCAACCGACATCGTTACCCCGCATTTCCGGGTACTAGAACGCTGTTTTTCTTGTGCAGACCCAATTGCACTGTCGACCCGATTTCTGGAATAGTAAAACCTTGGGCGGCATGTTCATTCAACAACATGCGAATGCGCAGCGAGTACCCGTCTTCAATGTTGATTTGAAACACGACACTTTCCCCTTCATAGACAAGGTCATCTACCTTGCCCTTGAAGATGTTCACGTCATCCGGTGTTTCCTGGCCCAACAGCCGCAGTTTTTCTGGACGAACCAGCAGGTTGTGACGACCTTCTAGTTTTGGTGGATCATTTAAGAGAATTGGGTGCTGCCGGAATGTAGTTTTTCCATTTTGGATATCCACCGGAAGCAGACAGGATTCACCGATGAAATTCGCAACGAAGGCATTCACGGGTCGCTCGTACACGTCTCGTGGCGCCCCTTTTTGAACAATTCGCCCTTTTTCCATGATGGCGATTTGATCTGACATTGTCAGGGCTTCGCGCTGATCATGGGTAACGCAAATTGTGGTCATTTCCAGTTTTCGGTGCAAATTACGCAATTCCACCTGCATCTCTTCGCGCAAGCGTTTGTCCAAGGCAGAAAGCGGTTCATCCATTAAAAGGATTCGTGGCTTGAATACGGTTGCGCGCGCCAAGGCAACACGCTGCCTTTGCCCGCCGGAGAGCGCATCAATCGTTCGATCCCCATATTCCGCCAATTGCACCAGTTCCAAGGATTCTTTGACCCTTTTGTTTCGTTCGTCTTTTGGAACCCGCCGCAGCCACAATGGATAGGCAATGTTTTCAGCGACTGTCTTGTGGGGAAACAACGCATAATTCTGAAACATAACGCCGATACCGCGGCGATAGGGAGCAAGGCGCGTAATTTCCTGGCCGGTAAGATGAATATGCCCGCTGTCGGGACGCACAAACCCAGCGATTGCCATCAGCAATGTTGTCTTACCGGATCCAGATGGCCCCAGAAGAGTCAAAAACTCTCCTGGTGCAACATCTACAGAAACCGAATCCAGGGCCCGGAAGCTGCCATACTGTTTAACAATATCAACGATGCTTAACGACATCGCAGATTTTAACGACACATCTTCCTTCATAGAACCCGGTCCTTGCTCCCCACCAAATTCACATCATTCCTTAAGCGGTGATCATTTCCTGATACAGCTTTTCGGCACGGGTTTGATTTTCTTTCCACCACTCAGAATTCAGGCTCAACTGGGTTGCCACATTCTTTGGTGATGACGGCAGCAGCTTAGCCCGTTCTTCTGAAATAGCACCGCTGGTATAGGCCAGTTCGTTCACTGCACCATAAGGCATTCTGTTTGAAAATGCCGCCTGGTATTCCGCTTTGGAGATTTCATTCAAGAACGCCATAGCCAGTTTTTCACTGGGTGCGCCTTTTGGAACAACATAGGCATCCGCATCCAGAATGGCTTGGTTGAAGGTCAGATCAATAGGCTGGCCCGCTTCGATCAACGGAATGATCTGGCCACTCCATGCAGAGGTCATATCGATCACACCGTCTTTAAGATATTGTGCCTGATGCGCACCGGATGCCCAGAATGTGGCAATGTGCGGCTTAAGGGAGGCGATCTTGTTGATGGCTTCCTTCAGACCGGCATCGGTTGAGAGTTCTTTGTAAACATCCTCGGCGGCGACGCCTTCCGCAAGCAGCGCGGGCTCTAGATGACCTAGAGATTGATTTCGGTAGGCGCGCTTTCCGGGGAACTTTTCAACATCCCAGAAATCAGCCCAGTTTTGCGGGGCATTATCCCCGTATACATCGCTTCGCCAGGCAAGAGCAGTTGAGTACAGATCCCCGCCCAACCAGTTCTTTGAGGCATAGTCGGGCATCAGGTTTTCTGTCTGCACGACGGAATAGTCAATGGGCGTCAGCAGGTCTTCCGCAGCGGCGCGGGCAGCGCCACCAGCACCGATGCTGACAATGTCCCAGGATACCGCACCGGACCGGACACGCAGGCGAATGTCGGCAAGACCATTATAGGTCTCTTCAATAAGCTCAATGCCAAGTTTCTTGGCGGCGGGCTGCCAGACTTCCTCGCTCTGCGCCTTTTGATAGGCTCCGCCCCATGAGACGATGGTTAGCGTTTTACCATCTGCCCGGGCGATATTTGGCAGCGCCAGCACGGCGGAAGCGGTTGCTGTGGTTGCAAGGAATTGACGTCTTGAAAAACGGGTCATGTACATTTCTCCTGTTCAATGTCGAATAAAGGGGACCGTTCTTGTTCATTTGTTTGGACGGTTCTGGTTTACGCTGAGGCCCGATTTTGTTCGGCGCTCAGATCAATGCTGTCTGGTGTCAGGGTGACACCGGCCAGGGTAATGCGATGCATCAGTCGGCGGACGCCGGAATAGTCGTTCACGGCATAGTGCCAGGTTGCCCGGTTATCCCAGAATGCTATGGACCCTGGGCCCCAAACAAATCTGTAACAATATTCTGGGCGTGCGGCGTGCTGATAGAGGTATTCCAGCAGGGGGGCAGACTCTTTCTGCGTCCAACCATGAATACCAACGGTAAAGTCTGGATTCACATACAGTGCCTTGCGCCCGGATTCCGGGTGACGGACCACAATCGGATGAATGGAGTCCTGTGTTGCAGCGCCCATATTCTGAAGGCGACCTTTAAGATCACCCCATTCGCGTGTCCGCCCTTCGCCAAAGACATGCCGACTTGAATGCAGCGCACATAAGCCTTCCAGTGTCTTTTTTAGACCATCAGATAGCCCATCATAGGCTGCATACATGCTTGCATATAATGTGTCGCCACCGCATGGGGGAAGCTCGCGCGCATACAAAATAGACCCCAAGGCCGGCGCAAGATCGTAGCTGTGATCCGTATGCCAACCGCCACCGATGTTTGATACCTGATCAGGGTCTTTTCGGACTTCGGCAATGGATGGATAACCTTCCACGGGCGTAAAGAAACGATTGATGTCGATTTCGCCAAACCGCTGTGCAAAGGCGATGTGCTGTTCTGGCGTTAAGTCCTGATCACGGAAAAAAATCACCCCGCGATCAAACAAAGTCTTCCGCAACAGATCCACGGTCTCTGAAGACAAAGGCTTGGATAAATCGATACCAAGGATTTCTGCGCCAAGAACGTTGGTGCAAGGCCGAATCTCGAAGGCGGGAGTATTCATCAGATATCTCCAGGTTTGACGTCAAATAAGACATAGCTGCCTTACTTATTTTCACCGTATTTCGATACAACGTATCGCAATAGGAATGTACTGTATACCGATACAATGTATCGCGCAACTGCAATTCATATAATTTCTAAGGGTCTGCTTGATCTGCTCATTGTTTGATTTTCATTGGTGTGGTGCGATTCAATGTGAAAGGTCTCATGCCCTCAGGCACTTTTCGACAGGGCCAGACGGTCCCAACATCCTGCTATCTCGCTGGACAGTTTGCGTTTAATTATTCGCTGACTGCCGGTGCGCTCAAAGTCATCGGCAAAGACCACATAGCGAGGCATCATATATTTTGCCAATCTGGGTTCCAGCCAATCGCACAGCGCATCCTGGGATAAACTTTCCCCATCCTTCAGACGCACAAACAGCTTTATATCCTGTTCGCCGATCTGGGCCGCGACACCGATAATGGCGCATTCTTCAACAGCGGGATGCTTCAGGACGACATGTTCAACTTCCCATGCAGAAATATTTTCTCCCCGACACCGCACGCTGTCGGATTGTCTGCCATGGAATCGCAGCATGCCTGCTTCGTCCAGGGATCCCAGGTCACCTGTGTAAAGTGTACCGTTCTGCAGTGCTTTCCTGGTTGCATCCGCTTGCCGAAAATATCCGGGAAACAGCCCCCCTGATGTTTTCTGGGAGACAACGATCTGCCCCTTCTGACCATTTGGGACAATCTGGTCATGTTCATCGCGGATTTGTACATCAAACCACGGCACAGGTTTGCCGACGACACCCGGCTGTGTTGACGTGGAATAGGTTGTGATGCTTGAGGCTTCCGTCATGCCATAGCATTCGCGGATTGCCACATTGAAACGCTTTGTAAACAGGGCGAATGTGTCGGTTTGACATCCCGCACCCCAGGCTATGCGCACTTTGTGATCCGTGTCCTGATTGGTTTCAGGTTGGGCCAACAGCATTTGAAGAATGCCACCAAGATAATGGATCTGGGTTGCCCCACTGTCCCGGACCTGCTGCCAGAATCGGCTCGCGCTGAAGCGTTTAACCATATGCAGATGCATGGCTTTTAAGACGGGGAGGTACAATAGCTGTGCCCCGCCAATATGATACAAAGGTTCCCACATAAAAAAAATGTCATGATCCTGCGCATCGGAAACCAGAATCGAGGATTCTGCGGCCAATCGGAACATTCTATGTGTCACGATAACGCCCTTTGGCGGCCCCGTTGTGCCGGACGTATACATCAGGGCGAAATGCTGATCCGGTTTCGCATTCGGCACCGAATACGGCATAGATGCCGTCTGCCCTTGTTCAGCAAACGCCAGCCCGACCTCTTCATCGTGAAGTATAAGGGCGTCCCGCCCTAATTCGATCCCGCTATCGGAGAGCACGCCCGCCAATTCGGTTTCTATGATAGCCAGGCGCGGATCACAATTTTCGAAGATTGCTTTCAAACCTTCGCCACGCTGATTGACATTAACAGGTACCCAAACCATGCCTGCCTTTACAATGCCAAATATTAACGCCAGACAGTCCGGACTGTTCACAAGCATTGTGATGATGCGATCACCTGGGATAGCACCCTTGTCTCGGATCACCTTCGCAATTGCATCAGAGCGATGATCCAGGTCCCCAAAAGTAATCGTTACGCCTTCAAATACGGCATAAACTGCATCTGGTTCTTGAGTGGCTTTTTCTTTGAACGCCGCCCCCAATGTTATATCAACCGAGGCTGGATTTGCGGTAGATTCCGCGTCATTCATCGGTCCGGTATTACGAAGAAATTCACTGACACCCGCCATAACTCAGCCCTTCCGTTCTGTCTTCTTCAGAAAGCGCTCCATCATCATGCTTGGCTCGCCGGTACCATAAGCTTCTGAATGAATGCGCGAGGCTGCGGACATGGTTTCCTGAAACGACGCCTCAGTCATTTCCTGGAATCGCCGCTTGTTCAGGCGCATGGCGATAGGTGCTTTCTCGCCAAGTTCCCGGGCCAGCGCTATCGCGGCGTCCATGACTTGCTCCTTTGGGACAATGCGGCTCAGCAGGCCCATGGCCAAACATTCGTCAGCCGGGACCATTCGGCCTGTAAGGGTCAGATCAATGGTCCGGGAAAGACCGATAAGTTCTCGCATGATCCACGAACCAGTTGCGGTTGGCAGACCAGAATTGATCTCTGGCTGTCCCATCTTTACATCCGCATGACCAACCCGAAGATCGGCCAAGAGTGTGACTTGGAAGGCGGATCCTGCCGCCAACCCGTTCAGCGCACAAACCAGCGGTTTCGTTAGGGATCTGATCGTTCCATACAGGCGTCGCCATTCTTCAATCCAATCTTCCGCATTTTTTGAATCGAAGGTTTTGGTCTCGTTTAGGTCCTGCCCGGCACCAAAAGCACGATCCCCCGCGCCTGTCAGAATGATCGCCTTGATTGCCGGATCGGCCTCAAAGGTTTCCAGACTATTGACCAGCAGGTCACGCATCGGCCTGTCCCACGCATTCAAAATATGCGGCTTGTTCAGTGTGATGAAACCGATTTCGTCTCTGACTTCTGTTAGTATTGGCAATGTCATGATTGGACCTGTAACCTCTGGTGAGTTTGGGTGCACAAAGTTTGCATTTGAATTCGATACATTATATCGCAATACGATGCAACGTATCAAATATGGAATATAGTCCGCGAAGAGTAATCCGAGATGAGAATAAGGTCAGGGAGCGCGCATTTTGAGTAATCCATCTAGAAATATGGTTAAGGCATCAGGCAACCGTGGGGGAGGGAGTGACGAAGCAGGATCGGACCCTGATCTGCTGATGGTTCAGTCTGTCGAAAAGGCGTTTCGGGTCTTGAACGCGATCGGCAACAGCGGCACGCCCTGTACGCTGGCAGAAGTCACCGCCAAGACTCAGATTGGCAAGAGCGCTGCGCAGAGGTTTATGCATACCCTGGCGAAACTGGGCTATATTGAACGCTTTCAAAACACGAACAGTTGGGTTTTAAGCGTTAAGGTTCTGCAACTGACAAACTTCTATCTGAACAGCAATGAATTCATTCGGCGAACCCAGCCTTACCTCATACATCTCAGTAAAGAGACGGAGGAAACCGTCAATCTTACGATCCTGGAAGGCACCGATATTGTCTTTATCTCGCGCTATCCCAGTCGTCATGTTTTGGCAACCGACGTCGTTATCGGAACGCGGATGCCCGCCTATTGTTCTGCGCCAGGTATTGCGATGCTGTCGCGGCTCAATCCGGAAGCAGCAGAAGACGTGATCAATGCATCGTCCTTAAAGGCATTCACGCAGCATACGACCTGTGACAGGGATGCGTTGCTGCAGAAGATCGCGGTTTCAGCAAAGCGCGGTTATTCGACCGCATTTGAAGAATATTTTCTGGGTGATATCTCTATCGCATCGGCGATCATCGACAGCACCGGCGCTCCCGTTGGCGCGATTAATGTTGCTGTCTCTCGCGCCCGATACACGCCCGAAGAGGCGGAGGCCCGATTTTCCGGTGCGGTGGCGGCAGCGGCTCAGGCGGCGTCCAGCCACCGACCTCCTGCGGCAATGATGGCGTGAGCCCTCGGAGCGTCTTTAACTGTCTTTTGACGACTGTTTGCCAGTTTGAATCGCCCAATAAATAAACCAGCCAAAGCAGGGCATATCCCTACATCGCGCTGAAGGTTTCGAAGACGTCCGGTCGAACATCCAGGCTGTAGCCATGGCCCTGGGGGTAAAAGACAAGGGCGACGCCCTGATCGCCCGAAGGGATCAAAGGGTTTTAAATGTATCAACGCGAATCTGGACTGCCCCCCAATCCGGGGTTCTGATTTACCGGGCGGGAGGATATGCGCTGGGCCCCGATAAACAGAATGGTGGGCCTGGCAGGACTTGAACCCGCGACCAAACCGTTATGAGCGGTCCGCTCTAACCAGCTGAGCTACAGGCCCACCGACCGGTTCTGTGACCGGTAGGGAGCGCTATAGCAAAGCTTTCGGGGTTTCACCAGAGTTGGGTGACGGTGTTTTGAGGTTTTTATCGCACAGCCTCAATTCTGCGAATGAAATCATTCAAAATAATCCGCCATAATTCATCTTTCAGCAGCTTATCTTCGACTCCTGCATCCAGGTTTGGATTGTCGTTTACTTCAATCACCACGGCGCGGTCGCCAATCAATTTGGCATCCACACCATATAGGCCATTGCCGATGGGGGCGGCGGCGGCCAGGGCTGCCTTTAGGATGCTGGGCGGGACTGCATCGATTTCAACGGTTTCAAAGCCTCCCTGATCCGGTTCGCCTTTTTTGGCGTGGTTGATAATCTGCCAATGACCGCGCGCCATCATATATTTCGACGCAAAGATTGGCTGATTGTTCAGGATGCCAATGCGCCAGTCATAGTCGGTGCGCAGATATTCCTGGCCCAGGATCAGGCTGGAATGGTTCAGCATTTCCCGGCCCAGTTGGATCATCTGGGCTGGCGTGTCGGCCCGCTTCACACCCTTGGAAAAGGCACCATCCGGCACTTTCAGAACGATGGGATAGTCACAGTCGGTTGAGACTTTTTCCAGATTGGTCCTATCGATGATCACTGTTTTGGGGGACGGGATATTATGGGTTCGGAACAGTTCCGCCAGATAGACCTTGTTGGTGCAGCGCAGAATCGAGGCCGCGTCATCCAGGCAGGGAATACCCTCTGCATCTGCCCGTTTGGCAAAGCGGTAGGTGTGGTGATCCAACGCCGTCGTCTCGCGAATGAAAAGAGCATCAAATTCAGCCAGACGAGGCAGGTCGCGCTGACCGATTGTGTCCACCTTCACCCCCATTGTCGCGCCAACCCGGGTCAGCCGCTGTATGGCAAGCGGGCTGGAGGGGGGGATGACCTCTTTCGGATCGATCAGCACCGCCAGATGATATTTCGGTAATTTACCAATGGTGGGCATTGGCCGGTGCCGCTTTGTATAATGATCCAGGCCACGCTCAAACAAGGCGCGGTCGGCATTGGGCAGGGTCTTCCAATTGGGGACTTTGACATCCTTGATGCGATACAGGGCCGCCCCCCTTTTGGTTTCACCGCGTTCATATTGAATGCGCACAATCGGGCACCGAAACGCATCAAAGACGGCGCGGGCCAAGGTTTTGAAACGAAGCTCGTCGGTCAGTCCAAAGCATACTGTGATCGATGGTGTCGGGGCATCGGTGGCGGCCGAGCGCATTGCTTTATTCAGAAAGCGTTCCATATCGCCGAGCGCGCGGCGGTAAATCCGCTTCCACCCCACCCATAACATCGCTTCGGCAGAGGGCATGATTTTGTCGCCCCGTGCTTCGGCTGTCAGGGCGCAATAGTATCCAAGACCCAGATAGCTGTAATCGCTGCACAAATTCACCACACGGGTGCGCATGGGATAGGGTTTGGAGCGTGTCAGGTAATCATGGGCGGAGATGGCTTCGCGTCCGGGACCGGGGAAGGGGAAATCAGTCGCATCATCAACGACGAAAACGGTTCTGCTCATTGTTGGCTGAAACTCCTGTAAGGTTAGCTTGTTGCCGTCAGGCGCAGCACCAATGCGGCGCGCTGGCGGGCCCGGCCATAGCGGGACATGCGTTCGAAATCTTCCCGGGGGATGGGCAGGGCCATCCGATCCGTCTGGCTTTGGATCACATCCGGGTCGACAAAGGGGTCATGTACAAAGACGAAACGGTCACTCAGCGCCACCACGACAACCCAATGGGGTACCTTTTCACGATCCAGCGCATAGGTCGAAATCAACACGATCGGGATACCGCCGCTGTCCAGAACCTCCTGAACCTCCGGCAATGTCAGGGCCCGGTTGTCGACGGGAATTTCAAGATCTTGCAATTGCGCCAGATAATCTTCCTGAACCAGGCGAATGACGTCCTTTTTCTTCTGGCTGCGGACGGAGTCGATGAACATCACGTCTGGATCGCGCACATGCACCCGCACGTCAAAGCCGCGGGCCGCAGCGGCCAGCGCCATGCCATAGGGGGAACATCCCGCAGGGCCTTTGGTCATAAAGACCGTCGTCGCCTCCCGCCACAGGCGCAATTCTTCCCGGCGTGTCATCGGTGTTTCGGGCTTAAGCGCGGTCATCGCCATCATCAGACAGGCTGGCCCACAGGTGAAATCCAGGCTTTGTGCGTAATAGGGAATGCGGTCGGCGGATGTGGGGCGGCTGCCGATCAGGGCCTTGTCCAGACGCAGGGCATCGCCGCCATCTTCATAGTATCCGGTAATTCGCCCAAAGGGTTTGTACCCCGCCTGGCGATACAGTGCGATGGCCCCTTCGTTGCCGGCATGGACTTCCAGACGCAGATAGGCCGCATCCCCGTCAGCAGCGGCGTCTTCTGCGGCCGCCAGCAGCGCCCGTGCATAGCCCTTTCCACGGCGATCCGGCAGGACCGCCAAAGAGTACAGGCGCGCCAGAGAGGTCCCCTGATGAAACAGAACCATCGCATAGCCGATCAACTGCCCTGTCGGGTCACACAGCACCCGGGTCGATTGATGGCCCTTGATCAACAAATGGCGAAAGCTGCGCCGGCTGATACGGTCGGTCAGGAAACAGGCGGTTTCCACATCCACCAGGCCGTCCAGGTCCTCCAGAACGGCAGGGCGAATGGTTGCTTCGGAAACAATACTATCCATAACGGGGAAATCCCAACGCGCCTAGTCTAACTCCCGATGAGCGGACCAGCGCGTTCAGAACGCTATATCGGGCAAACCAACGCAAACTTAAAATGAATTCATGCTGCGAAAATTAGATCATATCCCCGCACTGAATGCATGGCTGGGATTTGTATCACAGCGTCAATTGATGGTGGCAGGCCCTTGCACCGTGGGTTACGGCATCGACAAGTCTGTGGAGGATCGGGTGTTCCAGACCTTCTTGCTGGCACTGTGTGGCAACGGAAAGTGCGTGATCAGGGGCAGAGTCTGCTATTTCCCTTAAGCGATGTAGAATATAGTCGCCGTCCAATCGGGCTTTTTCCGCCAGTCGTTGCCAGTGTCGACCCATGACCTGATCAAATTCCGCCTTCTGTTCTATTTTCATTGCCATCTTTAAATCGCGACGCTCATATTTTTGAGGATAGGCTGTCGCACTGGCAATGTCATACAGGGGGGCTAAACGTGTTTGGTTCGGGGTATGGAGCATGGAGTAGTTTTTTGCATGCCCATCTGTGCCGCCGATAATCCAATTGTACCCCAAGGCCAGGATAAAGTTGGTTTTGTCGACCTCCGGTCGATCCGAGGAGTCCAGCAAAGCCAGGCAGGTTTCTGGGGATGGCCCTCCCAAGACCTGGTATTTGTTGTCAGGATGAATGCCCGCAGCCTGGCAGAAATCTTCCTGATGAATGCGCAGAATGCGTCCATCTGGCATAAACCGCCGATCAAACCGCGTCACAACGATGGCAATCTGGTCGCCAAAATGCTCCACCTTAGTTGCACAGGTTGATAAGCCTAATCGTTTTGCAAGCGATAGGCAGAAATGCTCGTTTTCAACGAAACCATCAAATCCGGATACTGGAGGCTTTATGATATGGGTTGTTGGGATACGTCCGCTGGGGATGCCATAGCGGCCAGAGGAGTCTCGTATGAAGGCAGTTTTGGGCTGCGCCCCTGCCAGGCTGAACTGTCCATGATCAGTTGTCTTGCGCCCTAATGGATGGCGCGCCAGGTTTCGCAGGCGATCTGCGATTTCAGTTTCCGACAACCAGGTTACTTTCTCTGGTTCCGCCTCCAAGGCGGCATCGGTCAAATCGGGCAGAATGCGTATTGCACCCGGACATTCGCTGCCAATGGCCTGCAGCAACCCCATTAGGCTGCGGACAGATGTGTTATGGTCTTCAGCAATTCGCTGAAGGATTGCCTCGTTATCCGGTAGCAATCCCCAAAAGAAAGCCTCTGATATTCGTGCAGGGTGTTCCCCGCGAATGAGGGGGAGGCTGATCGATAAAGGATAGGCATTAGGATTGGCGAGCCAACTTCCATCATAGACGAACACTGTAGACCCTGACCTTTTGAATAACATGCCGACGGAGGTATCGTCTATCAGGATCGCAAGTCGACCTAGCTTTTGCCCCCGTGCCATTTAATCAACGATCTCGCTGAGATTGATAGTGTCTGAAGTGTTAGAAGGGGGGGGAATATCCCCTAATGTTATCTGAAGCCCTAATGTGTGGAACAGGGCGAGCAGAGTGGATATTGACGTTCCTTGCGCGCCGTTTTCGATTCCAGACAAGGTCTGTTGTCGAATTCTAACCTGTTTTGCCAGGCTGGCTTGGGTAAGGCCCATTGCCATACGACGCGCCCGTATTATGGCCCCAATGTCAAAAGGGGTTTTTACTTTAGGGGTCATGATATGTCCGGTCCCTATCTCCTGGTTCTCAGTTTATTTTACACGGTTTTACGGATAAATCAATATAAGCGATATTTCGGATAAATGAATTTAATTGAAATATCGGATAATAAGCTAAGCCCCAACAGGAGGGTCGCTGCAATTTATACTGCACTATTTGACTGGGGGCTAATTCAGCACCCCCTGGCCCGGCGACCCCATGATGAGGATATGCGCCGGGCAGAGGAAGCGATTGGCATTAGAGCATCATGAACTCAGACAGGATATTCTAACCATTTGTTTTCTAAGCAAATACGTCGTCACAAACGATTCCGTTTGCTCGGGATTTGCTCTAATAGTCCAGGAAGCTGCGCAGTTTGCGGCTGCGGCTGGGGTGTTTCAGCTTGCGCAAGGCCTTTGCCTCGATCTGGCGGATACGTTCCCGGGTGACGCTGAACTGCTGACCGACTTCTTCCAATGTGTGGTCGGTATTCATCCCGATACCAAACCGCATGCGCAACACGCGCTCTTCACGGGGCGTCAAAGAGGCCAGAACCCGTGTTGTGGTTTCCCGCAGGTTCGAATGGATTGCGGCATCAGACGGCAACAGTGCGTTCTTGTCTTCGATGAAATCGCCCAGATGGCTGTCTTCTTCGTCCCCGATTGGGGTTTCCAGAGAGATCGGCTCTTTCGCAATCTTCAGAACCTTGCGGACTTTTTCCAGCGGCATGGCCAGTTTTTCGGCCAATTCCTCCGGAGTCGGTTCGCGCCCAATCTCGTGCAACATCTGGCGGGATGTGCGTACCAGCTTGTTGATCGTTTCAATCATATGCACGGGAATACGGATCGTGCGCGCCTGATCCGCGATGGACCGCGTGATTGCCTGGCGAATCCACCAAGTCGCATAGGTCGAGAACTTATAGCCACGGCGATATTCAAACTTATCCACCGCCTTCATCAGACCGATATTCCCTTCCTGGATCAAATCCAGGAATTGCAGGCCGCGATTGGTGTATTTCTTCGCAATCGAAATCACCAGGCGCAGGTTCGCCTCAACCATTTCCTTTTTCGCGCGACTGGCTTCCCGCTCGCCCTGTTGAACGGTCGAGGTGATGCGACGGAATTCCTGTATGGGCATTCCTGCTTCATTAGCGATTTCGCCAATGCCAGCGCGCAGCTCTTCAATTTTGATCGCGTATTTCGCAGCGAACTTGGCCCAGGCGTTGGAAACGTCTGCCATTTCTTCCAGCCAGTTCGGGTCCAACTCGCGCCCGTAATAGCTTTCCAGGAAGGCTTCGCGGTCAATTTTGCATTCCAGTGCCAGGCGCAGCAATTTGCCTTCCTGGGTAATCATGTTCTTGTTGATTGAATACAGCTCTTCAACCAATTGCTCGATGCGAATATTGTTCAGACGCACCTCATCCATCAACTGGATCAATTCTTTGCGGTGCTTGTCATAGGTACGCTCAGTAGAGCGGGAGACGGATTCCCCTTTTTGCATGCTGCTGACGCGCTTGTCCTGCGCCCGTTGCAGCTTGCCATAGGTGTCGGAAATCTTTTCGAATGTCTCCAGGACGGTCGGCTTTAAGGCCTGCTCCATGGCAGCCAGCGACATATTGTTTTCTTCGCCGTCCTCGTCCTCATCGCTGTCACCTGATGGCGAAACGCCATCGACAGGCTCGCCATCCGCAGCGGGTTCGGCTGTTTTAGCGGCCTCGACAGGTTTGACGATTTCTGGTTTCGCCGCAACCTTGGGGGCCTCTTCGGTGTCGTCGTCTTCCGTCTCTTCGGCGTCTTCTTTGGCTTTCTCTGCTGCTTTCAGCGCTTCAGATTCACCGGCTTCTTCATCCCCGGATTCGATATCGGCCATATCATCGGCATCAGGACCCGACGACATGGTCGCATCCAGATCAATGACATCGCGCAGCAGAATCTGTCCTTCCAGCAATTGATCGTGCCAGTCCGTGATCGCGCGCATGGTCAGCGGGCTTTCGCACAGGGCGCCGATCATCTTCTCGCGCCCGGCCTCAATCCGTTTGGCAATCGCGATTTCGCCTTCGCGCGACAACAGCTCAACAGAGCCCATTTCGCGCAAATACATGCGCACGGGGTCATCGGTGCGCCCGACTTCATCATCCGAGATATTACCGGCATCGCCCGAGGCTTCGGTGGTCCGCTCTTCCGCCGGCTTTGCTTCCGGGTCGCTATCAGGCTCTTCACCATCGACAACATTAATGCCCATGTCGTTTAACATGGTCATCACGTCTTCGATCTGTTCAGAGGATACCTGCTCCTGCGGCAGCGCTTCGTTCAGTTCATCAATTGAGATGAACCCGCGCTCTTTGCCTTTTTGCAGAAGCTTCTTTACCGCTGAGTGCGCGTCTTCAAGAACCGGACCGTCTGCCTGTTCTTCTGTTGTCTCGGTCGCTTCACTCGCTTCGGCTTTGCTCGCCATATTGCCCGTCTTCCTTCCACCGATACCCTGACGCGATATGCGCCAGCGTCCTAGCTCTTGTCACTATAGTCCGACAGATCCTGGCCCAATTGGCCTTCTCCATCATCCACCGATCGGCGCAAAGCCGCCAATCGGGCATCTCGCTTTTCCCAGTCCCCCGGCCCCCAACTGTCAGGACCCGAGGACGCTTGCGCCACGGGATCCCGGCCTGCTGTTTGATATTCCCCCAGCAGCGCCCCTTGCTGCCGGATTAACAGGATATGCTCCAGCAACTCTCGCGCCTCCGATGAGGAGGCAGAGGGTTTCGCCTGCGGAGCCAGACTGTAGACGCCCGGAACGGTAACAGCAGACAAAGACGCTTGCACCCCGCTTGCGATCAAGTGGTGTGTAAGCGCCTCCGGGTCAAGCGTAATGCCCAACACAGCGTGTTTTTGGAGTTCGGCGCGCAGCTTGTCAAGGTCGGCATCAAAGGCGAAGATGTCTAAAACCTCATCAAACTCTGAAATCAGATCTGGATGATTGACCAGGGTTGCCAGAACGATCTCTTGGCGGCGGCGCACCAGGCGGCGCGCGGCATCGTCCATCAGGCGTTTGCCAAACGGGGATTCCGCCTTCGGGCCCAAGGATGTATCGCGGTTTCCACGCCATTCGCGGATAGCCTGGCGGCGGGCTTGCTTCAGCCGCGTCTGGCTGTGTTTCCGATGCAGATTGAACAGCATATCGCGAAATGTGCGCTGATATTCCTTCCGCACCAGATCATTCTGAATGCCTGAGACGAGTTGAAAAAGGTCTGCCTCCAGACGGGCGCGGCGCTCCGGTGTGTCCAGTCGCATCCCATCTGATTCGGTTTCAAACAAAAATTGCGCCAGGGGATGGGCACCACCGAGTATCTCATTCATGGTGCGTATGCCGTCATGGCCGCTGACCAGACTGTCTGGGTCTTCCCCTTCCGGTAAAAAGGCAAAGGACAGGCTTTTGCCGGGTTCCAATCCGCTCAAAGCCCGTTCTGCGGCGCGAATGGCGGCCTTTTGCCCAGCGACATCGCCATCCAGGCACAGGATCGGTTCATCTGCATGACGCCACAGTTCAGCAATCTGTAATTCAGTTACCGCCGTGCCTAAAGGGGCGACACTGGCAGGGAAGCCAGCCTGCCAAAGGCCGATCACGTCCATATAGCCTTCGGCGACCAGCAATTGCTCACCCTGGCGGGCGGGTTCTCTTGCGCGGTCCAGATTGTACAGGGTGCGGGATTTATCAAACAGCGGGGTTTCCGGGGAATTGATGTATTTCCCAACCCCGATGGCCTTGGCATCGCCCATGAAACGCCCGCCAAAGGCGATGGGGCGGCCGCGCCGGTCATTGATCGGGAACATGATGCGATTGCGAAACAGCGGGTAGGGCGCGCGGCCATCATCCGGGGCACGGTACAGGCCGGCCTCCAGCAATTGCGCCATCTCGATGCCTTGTTCCTTGGCCGCTGTCGCCAGGGCGTCCTTATCATCCGGGGCAAAGCCCAGTTGGAACGCCTCAATCGTCATGGCCTCCAGCCCGCGGCCTTGCAGATAGGTGCGGGCCTCCTTGCCAGCCGGGCTCTCCAATTGGCGTGTGTACCAATCCCGCGCAAAGGCAATGACATCGCCCAGATCTTTGCGGCGTTCTTCGCGCTGGCGTTCCTCTGGCGAAGATTTTGGCACTTCCAGCCCGGCAAGGCCTGCCAGTATCTCGACCGCCTCAGGGAAGCTCTGTCCTTCAACCTGCATCAGCCAGGAAAAATGATCGCCATGCTCCCCCGTGGAAAAGCAATGATAGAACCCTTTGTCGTCAACGACATGGAAAGACGGTGTTTTTTCATTCGTAAAGGGCGAATTGCCCCACCAGTCCCCGCGTCCCTTCTGTTTCAACTGCACCCGCCTGCCGACCAATTGCGACAGGGAAACCCGGGCGCGGATTTCATCAAGGAAGGATTGCGGAAAAGCCATGGAACGCGAGAACCTGTCCGTTTGGGTGTGTCGTTTTGGGCGCGACCGGTCGGGATGGGCGGGCGAAACCGTGCGTCGCGCATCATAACATATCGTGCGAAATTAGTACATCCCGAATGGCTGTTAAGGCGCATGTCGACCAGGTCGGTATAGGGGGGCCGAATGGTGTCACGCAACCGTCATGAATACAGTGGATAGTGCGCCCCAGAAACAGTCTTTCACGCAGGAGTTGGAATTATGGCGATGTATACGGCCCGTCTTTTGGACGCGAAAAGCGGCAATGAAGGGGTATATGATTTTGAAGGGCCAGACGATCTTATGGGCCAAACACCAGTGCGAATCGTTCGTCATTTTATGGAATATATCGATCGCGATGTATTGCCGACACAGCATGTCGACTATGAACTGAACGCGGCATTGAAGAACAAACAGCGCCATGTTGTGACCGCCATGGGTGATTTGCATTTTGAACATGGCGAAGATCCGGCGCCTTTTATGCTGATGATCGCGGCAAAGCAGAAATAGCAGTTAATTTTGCCGCATGACAAAAATCGTCACTTTTGATGATTTTGCTGTCTTGCCCCAACCGGACGCTCCGATTAAAGTGCGGCCCGCTCAGCAAGAGCGGCGAATGGGGCGTGGCGAAGCGGTTAACGCACCGGTTTTTGGTACCGGCATACCTAGGTTCGAATCCTAGCGCCCCAGCCACTCTCTTGCACCCAATCCAACATAGTTGTCAGATGTCAGATATACTTAAGAATGTCGTTTTATAGCTAAGTTTGTCGCTGGCGACATCGTTAAGTATTATTTTAAAACAAATTTATTCTACAAAAACAACACGGTAATCCGAATACCCAACTTCCATGTGATCGTAACAATTTCTTGCTAAACTCCGGCAGTTTTCTCTGCTGGAGGATGGCGTGTTGCTGTCGAACGGTTTGTGGCCATACCGTCCACGCATGGAACCGGGGGAATCTTTCTCGTCGTGGTTCTCGCGATTGGCTCTGGGCAATGGCCTGACTCCTCGCGAGTTATACCGGATCGCTTTGCCAGGTGCCCGATGTATCGCTGCGATCTGGATCGCGCCGCCCCCGATGTGTTCCTCGCCAATCTGGCAGAGCGGACCGGTATAAATATGACCAGCCTTGAGCATTCCACGTTCCGCCGATGGCACGGCTCTTTGATCGGCGGCACTGTTGAAAACGCGAAACATCCATGGCAGCCTCCTGCTCCTTCAATATCCCGATGATCTGTTCTTCAGTGAACCGGCTGGGCTTCGTAAATCCGTCTCCTTAGCGTCGACGGACTCTACCTAAACCTGGTGGAATTATAAGATCTCAGGTCATCTTTCACATAGATTGGTCTTGCGAAGAGCATAAAACGATTAGAGCACCTTCATCTTCCTCCTCATGAAGATCGGAATTGTCGGTGTAGGAAATATCGGCGCAACACTGGCGCAGAAGCTCGTCTTAGCAGGTAATGAAATCAAGCTCGCGAATTCAAGAGGGGCTAACTCCATCCGCTATCCGGCCGTCGGCGAGTCGGATGACCCGGTCGGCGAGATGGAAGTATCGATCATCATGAGAGATGACAACGATTGTTTTTCCCTGGCGCTGCAACTCTTTGAGTAATTCCACATAAAATATGTGTCGGAAAGTTGGATCCTGATCTGCTGCCCATTCGTCGAATACAAGGACCGGGCGTCCCTCCACCCACGCGTTAAGTAGAGCCAGCCGTTTGCGTTGGCCGCTTGAGAGGTCGGTGGTGGTAAACGCGCCGCCCTTGATCGCAACCTTGTGGGATATCTCCAAACGCTCCAACCATTCGTTTGCCTCTGCCGGAACTTCACGGTCACGAACTGCTACCTCGTCGAACAGATAATAGTCGGCAAAAACAGTGGTGAAGGATTGCCGATAATCGTCACGGTTGGGCGCGTCCACGGATATTCCATCAAGACGAATCTCCCCTTCCGTCGGCGTATAAAGGCCCAGAAGCAGTTTGATCAACGTGGTTTTTCCACAGCCGTTCTCCCCCACGATGAACAGCAATTCACCAGCTTCGATCGTCAGATCAATCGGCCCCAACTCGAAGCCCTTTGCACCTCCCGCCTCGGGAAAGGCATATCGCACGCCCTTGAGTTCTATGGTTGAAAATGCTGGAATCGGCTTTTCCGGCGTCGCCTTGATATCGCCTTCGGCGGTTAAATGCGGTTCGGGGTTGGAGAAGCGTTCCGACAAATCGGCGACCCGAAGGAGTGCAACCTGAACCCGCGCCAGAGACGGGATGGCGGCGATGATCTGGTCGAGAGGCCCTTTCATGTAAAGCAACACCAGCACGAAGCCGCTTACCACCTCGGCACCGGCATTCGGCATCAGCACATCCCGCAGCGCTAGGGTAAGAGCAATCACGAGGAAAAACAGCGACGTGCCGAAGGCCCTGGCGGAAACGAACAGGTTGATTGCGGCAATTTGTGAGGTACAGATGCCGTTCACGGTCCGTCGCAACTGCTCGGTATAAAGCCATTGGCGGCGCGGACGATTGATCCGGAGCTCCTTTGCCCCCTCGGCGATTCCACGGTAGTATTTCTGCAACGCATCTTCGGATTCGCGTGCGGCCATGAAGCCACGTACGCCCCGCGTGCGCGCCCAGCCTTGCACAATTGAACCGATTGCGATGGCTGTCACGGTTACCAAAAACATCGGCCAAGACAGCCAGGCGAGATATCCGAGGCAGCCCAGCGCAACTGTCACGGAAACCGCGAAGGACGAAAAGATGAAGGCGAAGTCGCTGATGGTATCAATGTCGTGGGTCAGCACGGGCATCAGCTTATGGGTGCGATATCTCTCCAGTTGGTCGATGGGGGCGGCCAGGATTTTAACGGCTAGAGAGTTGCGCAAGCGCGCGATAACGCGCTGACCAATAAAATTGGTGCCTACATCTGCCACGATTGAACCGATCAACATTAAAAGGCATAGCGCGACGAAGGCGAGTGCCAAGGTGCCCTGCTGATCTTGCTCCGCGTGCAAGCCATAGTTCACGGTAGCCAGTAAGGCCGTCACGCTGAGCCCCCCGATGGCCCCGAATACCGCCGAAGCGGTCAAGAGCGCCCAAAAGGGCCGCACCAGACGCCAAATTTCAAGGAACGCACTCATAGGACGTGTCTTCATGATGGGCTTACCTTGCTCGGAACGCGCCCGTCGTCGCGGCGGCGGATCGGGCAGTTGATACAATAGGCATCGGACAGCGCCGGAATCAGGTATCGGATGCAACATACGCGTCGCCACCGTAGGCCTCTCGGGTCTCGTCCTCGCGGATCGTGCCCTGGCGGGCTCAGTGCTTCGACCAGATCGCGCATCGGCCCCGCCAGGTGATCATGCGCATTCAGCAGCGCTTCCAGAGGCTCGAACGGTTCCGGCGGTTGATCAAAGAAAACGATCAGCACATGCGCGGTCCATTCGAAATAGCTGGCGAGATTACCCCACAGCATCCGTGGCGAGACCGATCCGTGACGGGCGATCGCGTCGACGACGGGGCCGAGATTGCCGTTGACCAGCGTCTTGAAACGCTCTGTCGGGGTGCTTTCGGTCGTGAGCATGCCGCCCGCATCCGCCAATACGATGCGGGATGGCTTTCCCTCCGCGTCGACGGCGAAACGTATCCTGTCCAGGGCAATCGGCAAGTCGCGCCTGAACATCAGGTTGGCCACGAGAACCGCCGGTATCACAACATCCCCGTACAATCTCGTCCAGAGGCTGGCTAGCACGCGCGGGTCATCGCATTCCTGCTCCTTGGCCAAAAAGGCGAGGGTGCGGTCCAAATGCTCGGGCGATACCAGATCGAGACCGGACACCAGGCCCGGGGCGTTCAAGGTGGATATGGCTAGTTTATGCCGATACGGTTCGAAGCGGCCGATACAAACGGTTGCGAGGTCCCGCTGAAGGGCCTCGTGCTGATCCGGCGATTCAAACACGGTTTCGTCCTTCATGGCCGCGCCCGCAACAGCCACATCAGATAGGGGCCACCAATCACCGTGGCGAGAAGGCCCGCCGGGACCTGGAAGGGAAACAGGATCGTGCGGCCGATCCAATCCGCGATGACCATGATCAGGGCGCCGATCAACACGGCACCCAATACTTGGTGAAGGGCTCGGTGCAGACCCATCATGCGGGCGATATGCGGCGCCATAAGCCCCACGAAGCTCAAAGGGCCGATCAACAAAGTTGCGATCGCTGTCGGCACAGCCGTCGCAACCATGATCACCAGACGGCTTTGGGGAACGTTCACGCCCAGCGCGGCCGCAGGCCCGCTGCCGAGTGGCAAGATTTCCAGCCAGCGCGCCAGGAGCGGGGACAACAACACCATCCCGACGGCAAATCCGGCCGGCAGCAGCACCTCATCGGTATCCACTTGATAAGTCGAACCAGCCATCCAGGTGAGCAACGTACCGACACGCGGATCGCCCGTTGCCATGGCAAGCGCGACGACGGCTCCGAAAACGGCGCTGGTCGCCACGCCGGCAAGCAACAGGCGGTCCGGACTGAAGGCCGCGCGCCGTCCCATCATCAGAATGATCACCAACACCCCAAAGGCGCCGACGGCTCCGGCCAGCATCTGCAAGGACCGGTCGGGAGTGGGCAAGGTAAACAACAGTAGAATGACACCCAGGGCGGCACCGGAACTGATTCCCAACACTTCCGGAGCGGCCATCGGATTGCCGGTTAGGCGTTGCAGCATCACCCCAGAGAAGGCCAGCATGACACCGGCAGCAAGCGCGGCGAAGAGCCGGGGAGCCCGCCAGGGCCACAGTTCCTGAATACCCTGAACACCGAGCCAGTGCCACCCGTCGGATCCCTGTCCGACCGCAAGACTGATCCAGACGGCGAACAGCAGGACCAACACCAAGACTGCGATTAGACGAAGCGGTTGCCGTCGGCGCACCTCGACGACAATGGCGGCCCCTGCGCGTACTGCGGCCCCCCCGCCCAGTCGAGGCAGCAACCATAATAGCATCGGGGCGCCGATCAGCGAGATGACCGCACCGGTCGGGACATGATGATATCCGCGCGGCAACAGTTGCACTAACTGGTCGGTCACCCATAGCAGCCCGGCACCGCAAAACGGTGCCCAGACCAGACGGTCGCGCAATCGCCGCGCCCCGGCCAGCCAGACCAATGACGGTGCCGCCAGCCCGACAAAGCCAAGCATGCCGACGGCACTTACAACGGAGGCGCTGAGAACTACCGCCACCCCAAGCGCCGCCAGCCGAGCACCACTTAATCCGAGACCGAGATTGCGAGCGACATCGTCGTCAAGGCCTAGAAGGGTCAATGGACGAACCAGGAAAGCCACCGCGACAGCCGCAAGCGCCAGTCGGGGCGCCAGAAAGGCGGCGATGCTCCAATCCTGCTGGCCCAATTCGCCCGCGCCCCAAATGAAGATTCCGCGTAGATAGTCGTGGTGAAACAAGGCCAGCGCCGCACCGAATGCACCGCAATACAGACTGACGATCAGGCCCGCTAGAATCAAAGCCAGCGGTGCCAGCGCGCGGGACCAGGCAAGCCAGAAAACCGCGATCAAAGCGGCGCTCGCCCCAGCCATGGCCACCCCTTCCCGCCCGATGACGGCCAGCAATCCGGGCGCCCAGAACGTTGCTGCGAGAAGAGCAAGGTGCGCCCCTGCGGAGACCCCCAAGGTGGTGGGCTCTGCCAACCTGTTCCGAAGAACCTGCTGACAGATTGTTCCCGCCAAAGCCAAAGCCGCTCCGCTCATCAGCGCGACCGCCATGCGCGGAAGGAGCACGTAGTGCGCCACCAAGGCGTTGCCGTCGTCCGAGATATCCAGGCCGAATAACGCGTCAATCCAGCGTTCCGGCGGCAATCGAAGTTCCAACTGGCGGCATGCCAAAATCGCGGCGATCGCGAGAAGCATGGCGGCGAGGGCCATAGGCTTGGTGACAGAGCAGCGCCGAGAATCGACGGTCACGGTCTCAACCATGTCCGGTTTCCTCTCCGGTAGCCGCGCCAGATCCCGACTTGTCCAGCGGCAAACGCTCGACCAACAACCGCGTGAAACGGTCAGCGGTCGGCACGCCACCATAGAACAACATGTTGTCCAGAACCGTGATCCGACCGTCGCGCACGAAAGGGAGGCGGCGCGTAAGCGGTCGTGCCTCGATCATTGCCTTTAAGTCTGCGGCTTGGCGGCTTAATAAAAGAAGCCGGGCCTCCGGCACTTCTGCCATGACTTCCAACGGGACCGTGGCATGGCCCCACGCGCTTGTCGGGCCGGTCCAGGCATTCTGCAGGCCGAACCGGTCGAGCAAGTCCTGGTAGATACAACGCCCACCGAATACCAACATGGCGTTTCGAACCAACTCACCGACCACATAGACAGGCCCACCGCGATACTGTGCGAAACCTGGTACCGCTGCCGAGATTGTATCTTCGACGCGCGCCAAATACGATTCGCACGCCTCCTCCATCCCAAGGCGCAAGGCGATTTCCCGTATCGCTAAACCGGATCGTTCATAGGCCGAATGCGTCTCGGTAGCGCGAATATCGAAAACCTCCACCGGCGCGATGCGCTCCAGTCGGGCACGGGCCCCGCCGAGCGAGGGATCAATCACGATCAGGTCCGGTTGCAGTTGGGCCAAGAGTTCCAGGCTGGGTTCCGAGCGCAGACCCGCCTCCCTCACGCTTTCGGGTACCGGCGGCTCGACGACAAGACGGCTGTAGCGTTCGATCTCCGGCATCAGCAATGGTTCGGCACCGATGGCCAACAGCGATTGCGCCGTGGCCCAGCCAAGGGCGGCGACACGTGGACCGTTCACCCCCTCGGATGAGGTGGCGGCATGCGCTGTGCCAACGGCGACCTTACTCGTTGTAAGGGCAGGGGGTATTGTCATGAGCCCCAAGCACGCCAGCAGGTTTCGACGGGAAATCTCCTCTCTCATCGCGGGAATGCCATCGGGTCGCCTGTTTCCGGATGTGGTAGAACGACCATCGGAAGATTGTAAATCGCCTTAAGCGAGGCTTCGGTAACGACATCAGCGGGTGGGCCGCCATGGATCAGCTTTCCGCCCCGCATCGCCAACACCTCATCACAGAAGCGCGCGGCCATATTGACGTCATGCAGAACCACGACAACGGTTGGGCCGTTCCGCGCGAGGCGGCGCACCAAATCCAACACTTGAATCTGATGCGCCAAATCCAATGCTGAAGTCGGCTCGTCGAGTAGAAGGCAATCCGGATTCTGCGCCACCAGCATTGCCAGCCAGGCCCGCTGCCGCTCTCCACCTGAAAGGCTATCCACCAACCGCGTTGCGAATGCGCCCACACCCGTCGCGACCATCGCCTCCTCGACCTTCTGTCGGTCTTTGTTGGTGAAGCGGCCAAGAGCGCCATGCCACGGATACCGCCCGAGAGCGACCAACTCCTGAACTGTCATGCCAATTGCGGCAGGCGGGGTTTGTGGCAGATAGGCAACCTTGCGCGCGTAGCATCGATGGGACCAGTTATCCAGAGGAAGGCCTTGAAAATCAATACGTCCCGAACTCACGGTTTGCTGTCGGGCCAGAAGGCGCAGCAGCGTTGTCTTGCCGGAGCCATTGTGGCCGATCAACCCATACACACGCCCTCCGGTAAGCGACAGCGTCGTCGGCTCAACCAACACTCGGTCTTCTATCCTGAACGAGGCCCCGTTGAGGTCGAAACACACGCTGCCTTGTGCCTCGCCTTCAGGCTGCTTGCCTTCTTGTTTCAACATCGGTCTCGTCCTTTGCCCGCGATAGATCTCGCCCCGATATGGAGACATGGCCACCTGGTCTTCCTCCAAACGGGTCGGTCTTCCACAACCGTCAATTCAACCCTTTAGATACGTGAAATAGCGGAGCCTAAGTTCGACCCCGCCAATCACATCACTCTTCATTCCGCATCCTGGTATCAGCAACGCCGTCCACTTCGATGGGAAAACTGCGGCCGAGTCGCCTACCAACGATGCGTCAGCGTGCTGATTACCCGGCGTTCATTGCCGGCGAAAACGAGGTTCCGCGAAAATCCGGGCGTGTAGTATTCGGTATCGAACAGATTGCTGCCGTCGACCCTCAATTCAGTTCCTGCAAGGGACGGCAGCACCTCTCCCAGGTCGTAACGAATGCTCGCATCGAACAAAGCATAGGCATCGACGATGTTGGTGTTGGACGCGTCGAAGGTCTTTCCGACATAGCGAACGCCGCCGCCCAATCCCAAGCCGCTCAACGGTCCACCTTGGAGGGTGTAGTCGAGCCAAACTGATCCTTGATGCTTGGGAACGGCCACCATCTGGTTGCCCTTCACGCCGATTTGGGACGTGTCTTTTGTGATCACCGCGTCGGTATATGTATAGGAGCCTTTGGTATACAAACCGTCGGCTAAATCAATGCGCCCTTCCAATTCCAGTCCTTTGGAAACAACCTCGCCAGCCGCAAGAAAGTATCCGGTATGAGACGGATCGGCCGATAGAACGTTCGTCTGGGTAATGTGGAAAACGGACGCAGTGACGGAGCTGTTGTATCCTCGCGGCTCATATTTAACGCCGACTTCGTATTCTTCGCCCTCGGTCGGATCGAACGAGGTGCCGTCGAAAGCCGGCGCCGCGACTTGAGGAAAGAACGATGTAGAGTAGCTGGCATATGGGCTGACGCCGGAGTTGAATGCATATATTGCCCCGCCGCGCCAGGTCAACGCACTGTCGGATAGTTTCGTCGTGGTGCCGTTCCGCTTGTTCTTGCTGTTCGACTTCACTTGGTCATAGCGCAGGTTCCCGGTCAGCGTTAGATCGCCGATTTGTGCCTGCTCCTGCCCGTACAAACCGACCTGTTGGATCGTCAGCCTAGTATCGACGGAGGGTGTTGTTCCAATCGAGATCGGCGTTCCGTAAGATGGATTGAAAACGTCCAGCGTTGTGTTATTTCCGTTAAATCGGGTTTCGCTGCGCGTATAGGCGGCGTAATCTACCCCGCCCAGGATCGTATGAAACACAGGGCCCGTATCGAGCGTCACTTCAACGTTATTATCCGTCAGAATCTGGTGCGCTTCCTGCTCACGATACTGCGAGTTTCGGGACAGAAGACGATCCCCCGTCAGCGTTCCAGAGCGGCTGCCGACGGTGCTGTATTCGGCGTCGGCATAAAGGTAGCGTGTCGCCGAATGCATGGCGAAAGTCTCGTTGAATCGGTGGTCGATGATCACAGTCGTCGCAAGGTTCGAGACATCACTGTCATTGTGATCGGGCTCACCGAGAAACAGGTCATGATCGATGGAGCCGTTCGGATTATCGTCGATCGTACCACTAGCCGGGAAGCTCTGTTCGGCACCGCCGCCTTTCTTGTGCAGATAGCTTGTCAGCAGAGTCACACTGGTGTCGTCCGATGCGTTCCAGGTGATGGAAGGGGCGAAATACTCGCGATCATCTGGAATATGTTCAAACTGGGTACCGCTTCTTCGGGCAAGTCCAACGATACGGTATAGAAGGTCGCCGTTTTCGTTGGTGGATCCGCCCACATCGAAGGCGCCCTGGAAATGCTCAAAATTCCCAACCTGCATCTGCACTTCATTGACTGCGTCGCGTGTCGGTCGCTTCGTCGTCAGGTTGAGCAGGCCGCCCGGCTCTCCCTGGCCATAGAGAACCGAGGCCGGGCCACGCAGAAAATCGACCTGTTCCACCCCGTAAAGTTCGATGTCATTATCGTAACCGTTAAAACCACCGCGCAGTCCATCATGATACTCGCCAGCGAAATTGAGCGTGCGGAATCCTCGAAGATACAGTTGGGAGTTCCCTTGCCCCCCCGGATAATCGATGATGCGGATGCCCGGCGTATAGGACATCGCGTCATTTAAGGTCTCCACGCCACGCCGGTCCATATCCTCACGCGTGATGACCGATACCGACGCCGGAATTTCATCCATTCGCGTATCGGTCTTGGTCGCGGTGTCTGTCACAAGGATAGGCGGTAGCAACATCCCCTCGTTTTGTTTTTCTTCCTGTGCACTGACCGTCACCGTGTCTTCGGATGCGAAACGATATACGAGACCGGATGCGCCCAGCAGGCGTTCAAGGGCTTCATTCGGGGTCATTTCACCGGACACGCCGGGAGAGGCGACGTCCCGCGCCAAATCCGTCGGGTAGAGTACCTGATATCCGGTCTGTTCGCCGAAAGTGAGAAGAACATCGGGAATCAGTCCGGCCGGAATGTCGAACTGCATAACCTCGTTGCGTGGCACCTGCGAAATCTGAAGGGCCGTATTGACGGCATCTCCCTCCGCTGCGTATGCGGCTGATCCGGTGGCTGTCATCCCCAGAACCGTCACCGCCAGAGCTGTTGTCATCCAAAGGCGGCTGCGTCGAGACGGCCTCCATTCTCCCCGAAAATTCATCATATCACCCTCGCTTGAGATTGTGAAAATGCGTCTTAGTTGCATCTTCTCGACTCCAAGACGTCGGGCAGGGGCCGCGACCTCACCCAAAAACGAAAAAAAATTTGTGGGTTATGCTTTGTTGAGGAGAACGAGGTACTCCGTTAACCTAATCTCGGTCACGGGAAGGGTCATTACGATAGCACGGAAGGCGGAGTCAGGGTTCTCCAGATTGAAGCTTCCATCCACCCTCAGATTGTTCAGGTCATCATCCAGAATGACGATGCGGCCTTTCCGGTACCGGTTGAGATCGGCAACCACGTCCCCAAGCGGACAGTCTCTGAAAACCATGCGGTTCCGTTGCCATGCGGTTTCTGAATCATCCTCCGAGCGCTTTACATCGCCCAGAATATGCTCCCCGACGGTAATCCGCTGTCCGGCTGACACGACGGCCATGCCACGGGCCGCATTGGCTGGCTCGCTGATTGAGACCTCGACCGCGTTTTCGGTAACGGCGACCACGATACCGCTGCGACGGCGATGCACGACAAACTTGGTCCCAAGCGCCCGAATGGTTGCACCGTTGCAGGAAACGAGGAAGGGCCGGGCTGGATCGTGCACGACCGTGAAGGCGGCGCGGCCCGAGATGAGACGAATCTGTCTTTGCGCGGGCGTGAAATCCAGCGCGATTGAGGTCCCTGCATCCAGCATGGCTTCGCTACCGTCCGAGAGCGACACATCGCGCCGCTCCCCCGTGCCCGTTCGGAAATCACCCAACAGGAGGCTTTCAATCTGCTGCCTCTCGATACCGACCGTGAGCAATGCGGTAGAGAGCGCCAACCCTGCACCACCGAAAAGTGCCGCCCGTCTCGTTGTCCAAAATCCGTATTGCGTCACCTTACTGTTGTGCGATCGGGAATCCGGGATGTGATCAAGGTCCGACCAAACACATTCCAGATGGCGAAATTCCTCGAAATTCGCGCTGTCTGTGCGCAGCCACTCTCCGAAGGCGGTGTGGTCCGACTCCGTTGCCCCGCCGGAATTCAGGTGAACGAACCACTGCAGGGCTTGGTCCCGTGCGGCCGTGGCATGATCTTTTCGCTCGGGCATGTCTCTCAGCACTTCAGTTGCGATCTTTTACGCATGGGCGATCGGTCTCCACCTAGCAGGACGTTTCGCCGCCATGAGCACCGCACTCCTAATAGAAACTTTTTCCACTCCATTACGTGTTTTTCTCCACTGAATCACGACATTGCGCCAATGCACGCATGATGTGTTTTTCGACCATGCTTTTCGATATGCCGAGTGTCCGAGCTATCTCCGCGTGGCTCAATCCATCTATTTTGTGCATCAGGAAAACCTGGCGCTGCCGTGTAGGCAACGCATCAATCGCCCGGGACAAAAGGGCAATTCTCTGCCGCTGCGTAACACTTTCTTCGCTTCCAGGCATGTCACTCGGACGGCCTTCCCCCATATCCGATCCAACAAAGGTTTTTTGACGCCTGTTGTCCGCCCGCAGCCGGTCCAGAGCGATATTGTCCGCCATTCGGTAAAGGTAGGCGCGGGGATTGGTAAGAGGCGGTACGGTATCGAGCCGGGAAAGCTTCAGATAAGTGTCATGGACCACGTCTCGCGCGGCTCCCTGGGACCCGATCCGGCGCGCCAGATAACGCGTCAGGTCGTCGTAATGCTCCAGGAGCAAACACACCAATCTCGACCGATTCTCGTCGGGCATACCAAGCTTTCCCCAAAATCATGGAACCGACTTTGTTGTCATGGCCGGTCATGATCAGTCACATCCCAGAAACATTATTCAATATGCGACTAATTCTCAATATCATTTGTCAGGATAATCTCCAAGCGCACTCAAATAGTGACATGCGACCCGAATATCCACCATTCACAGGGGGAGTCCTTGGGTCATCCGGTGTAAATGTTGCACCACAAGGGTAGACGTTTTTTCAATATGCTTCCATCATGCAGCGCCTTGAACGAGTTTTAAAAGGGTCGGCTGCGATTTCAACTGACACAGCTATGCGCTTGGAATGCGCCTGCAACACGACACCGCATTATTGGCTCAACATGCAAACCAACTTTGACCTGTCAAAAGCAGCCAAAGAGATTGATGTTTCCGGTATCAAACCGCTTGTTCATGGTTAGTAGAGGACAACTCGCCACCGCTCAAAAGTTGAAAATATAGACTGTCATTGCATTTTTTAATAGAAAATGGATAGCATGCTAGACAAATAATACTGGAATCTAGGGACATCGTTAGTATGAAAAATGCAATCTAACGACATCGCTAATGTTACATTCAGACAGCCTTAGCTATAAATATCAGGCTATCAACTGGCGCCCAGCGACATTCTTAAGTATATCTGACATCAGATCTGAATAGCGAGGTTTGGCTGCCCTTTTAGCTCTTTCCGACAAGTCTCCATAGTGTGGCGGAGCGTGTGCCCGAGCGGCAATAGGCCAGGATTGGGGTGGGCAGGTCGTCCATTGCCGTGCGGAAGGCTGTGGCATCCACTTCTGAAATTCCTACCGGTGAGATTGGGATATAACGGATCGGCAGCCCGATCTTGTTTGCAGCCGCTTCGATTTCTTGAAATGTCGGCTGGCCCAACTCTTCCCCATCGGGTCGATTGCATATGATGGATTGAAACCCCAGATTCTGTGCCTGAATGACATCATCAGGTGAGATTTGGGGGCTGACGGACAGGGTTGGGGATACGGGATAGGGCTGCATGATGCTCCTATGGGTTAAAGGGCGTTGACGGGCACTTTCAACATCCGGCGACCGTCTTTGTCAGTGGGTATGGCTCCGGCACGCATATTGACCTGTAAGGCGGGAATGATCAATTTCGGCATTCCCAGTGTTGCGTCTCGTTCGGTCCGGAACCGCACGAAGGCAGCTTTGGTATTGCCCTGGCCGACATGGATATTCTGTGCCTTCTGATCTGCGACAGTGGTTTCCCACTGAATGTCACGACCGTTTGGACCATAGTCGTGACACATGAACAGGCGCATGGCGTCCGGCAGGGACAGAACCTTTTGTATGCTGTCATACAGTGTTCCTGCGTCACCGCCCGGGAAATCCGCACGGGCTGACCCGCCGTCTGGCATAAACAAAGTATCCCCGACAAAGGCGGCATCGCCAACGACATGGGTCATACAGGCCGGGGTGTGCCCTGGTGTATGAAGGGCGATGGCCTGCATCTGCCCGATTGAATAGGTATCCCCGTCCTTGAACAAGGCGTCGAACTGACTGCCATCCCGCTGAAACTCAGTGCCCTCGTTAAAGACTTTTCCGAATGTATCCTGCACGATGGTAATATTGCTGCCAATGCCGATTTTGCCTCCCAAGAGCCCCTGAATATAGGGGGCCGCCGATAGATGATCGGCATGCACATGGGTTTCGATAATCCATTCCAGCGATAGGTTCTGCTGGCGGATATGATCGATGATCCGGTCTGCATTGTCGAAGCTGATCCGCCCCGCAGCATAGTCGATATCCAATACGGGATCGATCAACGCACAGGCCGGGGAGGCAGGATCCGCTACCACATAGCTGATGGTGTTGGTTGCGGGGTCAAAGAAAGCCGCGACTTTGGGTTTGATGGTGATGTTTATTGGATAGGAGGTCATCTCCGTCCCCTAAGATTTCAGGTTTTGCAGGTACGTATACCCAGAATGGAATACAGTGGGCACAGACGCACCAGTCCTGTGATGATCAGCACCAGGCCGACGACGACGGCACCATATTTGACGAATGCGTCATCGAAAATCTCCAGGCCGCTGAGCAAGGCACATGCGGTCAAGGCGGCACCTATTACGAGACGCACCAATCGATCGAGACCTCCAACATTTACTGTCATAAAATGATCCTCCGGTTAGAATGTTCCTGACTGTAACGCCCGGGAAGCACGCTGTCGGTGACGAAGTCACCAAACCGTCGGCTTTTGATGCATCATCTGTTGAATGTGGAAATCTATGCTGGATCTAAAGAAGCCAGATGCGTCAGGCCGTTTCTGTCCAACAGGCCCAGGGTTCCCCGTGCTTGTAGAATCCACCCACGCCGCTGAAATTCACCCAATTGGCGCGAGATAACTTCGCGTGCCGTGCCCAGCTCTGCTGCAAGCTGCTGATGGGTCACCTTGATGTGATCCGACCCCCGCGCAAGATTCAGTAGCTTCTGGGCAAGCCGGATATCCAGCCTTTGGAAGGCTATTTCTTCTATCACCAGGAACAGATCCGTTATCCGTTTTGAATAGGCGGTGAAGATAAAATTTCGAAAATCGACCGACTGGGAAATCAGGGTATCGAATACAGGGCGGGGGATTGCGGCTGCCCGAATATCCGTTTCCGCAACGCCTTCCGCTGAATAGTCCTCATACGCCAATAGACACGCTGTCGTAAGGACACAGCTTTGCCCGGCTTCGACGCGATACAGCACAATTTCGCGACCACCTTCTGAGGTTTGGTGCACCCGAACGCGCCCCTCCAACAGCAGCAATAGATTTTCCGGGGGCTTGCCGGGACCGAATATAATCGTGCCTTCGGGTACGGTTACAATCGTGCTTTCCCGCATCAGGGTTTGTTTGATCGTGCCCTCCAGTTTTGAAAGGCCTTCAAACTTTTCGATCCAAAGCTCAGCAGGCTTTCCCGTTTCCAGGGAGGTGTCTTTTTCTTGCATATGCTCACCCTTCACCCTTTCTTACGACGATATATCTGCATGTGATGAATGGCGAGGGGAGATTAACCTGCGGTTCTAAACCGCTGTATATATTCCCTAAGACTTAATGGTGCGAATAATTATCACTTGCATATTAATCTTTTCATCTCTATGACCCCATTCGCTCTTTACAGAACGCTGTGGTCGCGCAGCCAGTGAAGGGCGCGTGACACACACGGAACCAGCCAGCCAAGATCTGCGCGTTTGCACTTCTTATAGCCAGCCAGGATTTCAACGAAACCTGAAGCTATTGGAGCTGTAAGACATGTATAACGACCTATCCCTGAATAGACTTACCGCAACAGACATCCCTTTTAGTCATCGCCTTAAGGCGGGAACAGCCATTGGGGCACTATTGGCCTGTATGATGGCCGCACCGGCGCATGCACAATCGACCAATCAGCCCGCCAATGGAACGCAGGCCAGTGACACCCCCATTCAATTGGCGCCGATCGCTGTCGAAGGGAAAGAAGACAGCGGCTACAAGACGGATAAATCAGCGTCCAGCAAATTTACCGCACCATTGGTTGATACACCCAAAAGCGTCACCGTCATTCCTCAGGAAATTATTGAACAACGGAATGCAACCAGCCTTGATGAGGTTCTTAGAACCACGCCGGGCATTACCTTGGGTGCGGGTGAGGGGGGCATCCCCAGTGCGGACCGACCGAATATTCGCGGGTTTTCTTCTGAAGGAAACATCTTTGTCGATGGCATTCGTGATACCGGGTCACAAACACGCGACACGTTCAATGTGGAACAAGTGGAAATTGTCAAAGGTCCAGGATCCGCCTATAGCGGGCGCGGCTCTACCGGGGGCAGTATTAATCTGGTGACGAAGAAAGCCACCCTGGATGAAGATTTCCTTGGTGGGAACGTGTCTGTTGGATGGCCTTTCAGCAAGCGGGCGGCCGGGGATGCGAACTATGTCCTGTCCGAACATGCGGCAATTCGATTGAATGTGCTGGTAGAAGACAGCGAAGTCCCAGGCCGGGATGAGGTGACAACCAGCAGCTTAGGCTTTGCCCCGTCAATGGCCCTGCAATTTAATGATACGACCAAGGCGACGGTGAGTCTGTATCACCTGCAAACCGATGATATGCCTGACTATGGTCATCCCTATGATCCGGCAACCGGAAAGCCTGTCGATGTTGATCGCGATAACTTCTATGGTTTGACCAACCGCGATTTTCAGGAAACCCAGGTTGATTCAGCCACGTTCGATTTTGAACATGAACTGAATGACAGCCTGACCCTGCGCAACGTGTCGCGCTATAGCTGGTCTGAGAATGATTATATCGTTACCAACCCGAATGACAGTGCGGCGGATAACATCTCTGAAGGCAGTGTTTGGCGCGCCATTAAAAGCCGCAATTCAGACACCACAGTCGTGTCCAATCAAACCGATCTGTCTGGTGATTTTGAAACCTACAATCTGAAGCACAGCTTCAATGCCGGGATTGAAATCAGCTATGAAACCAGCCGCAACCGGAACTATGTTGTCGATACCGGCAATCGTGATTGTTCTGTTGGCGGTGTCGGTGCTGCGGGTGGGTTCAATTGTACGACCCTGGCCGCACCGAATCCAAACGATCCATGGACCGGATCCATCACGCCGAGTGCAAACTCTACGAAAACTACGGTCAGCACGCGGTCGATCTATGGCTTTGATACGATCGAATTGGATCCGCAATGGCTGGTGAACTTTGGTCTGCGGGTAGATGACTATAAAACGACATCCGGCGCGCTGGAGAATGAATCGACATTCGTTAATTACCAGTTGGGGGCGGTCTACAAGCCGGCGTCTAACGGCAGCATTTATGTGTCCTATGGTACGTCTTCAGAACCTCCGGGTTCCACCGCTGGAGAGGGGGGTGATAACATCTCAACCAGCAATGCCGACCTGGATCCGGAAGAATCCCGCAGTTATGAGATCGGGACAAAATGGGATCTGTTCGAACAAAAGCTTGCGGCAACGGCGGCTGTTTTCCGGACCGAAAAGACCAATGCGCGATATTCAACGGCACCGGGGCGCGGGGCACCTCAGGCATTGGGAGGTGAGCAGGTAGTCAATGGGCTCGAACTTGGCGTGTCCGGGGATATCACCGATGCGTGGCATGTCTTTGGGGGATATACCTTCATGCATTCCGAAATTGTCGATGACGGCCCCGTTTCGACAGATGAAGGCAACAAGATCCCCAATGTTCCTGCCCATAGCATGAGCATTTGGTCGACCTATGACATTCTTCCAGATGTGAATCTGGGGGGTGGGGTCACCTATGTCTCCCATCGCTTTGCCAATTCGTCAAATGACAAGAAAGTCCCAGCCTATTGGTTGTTCGATGCGGTCGCGACATACACCGTCCAGGAGAATGTCGACCTGCGCCTGAACGTGAACAATGTGTTCGATACGACCTATTATGTGAAACCGTATGCGACCCATTTTGCGACGGTAGGGACAGGTCGATCAGCCGTAGTGTCCACCAGCTTTAAATTCTAACGACGGAAATACCCGACCCCCTGCGTCCTGTGGGGGGTCGGTCGGAGGGCTCTATTCATGATGTTGCAGATTCCAAATGTTCTGGACCTGGATCAGGTCGCTGAATGCAGAAAGCATTTGGATGCTGCTGAATGGGTTGATGGGCGGGTGACTGCGGGACATCAATCCGCACAGGTTAAGAAAAATCAGCAGATACCGGAAGACCACCCGGTCGCTCGCCAGATTGGGGATGCCATTGTGTCGATCCTCAACAGGCATCCTTTGTTTATTTCTGCGGCGTTGCCGAAGCGAATTTTCCCACCTCTTTTCAACAGTTATGCCGGGGGGCACAGCTTTGGCAGCCATGTTGATAATTCCATTCGCCAGATTCCAGGCACCAATGAGCGAATCAGAACGGACCTGTCCGCCACCCTGTTTCTATGTGCACCGGAAGACTATGACGGCGGGGAACTGATCGTTGAAGACACCTATGGCAGCCATTCTGCAAAACTGGGGGCGGGTGACATGGTGCTCTACCCTTCCACCAGCCTGCATCATGTCCGCCCCGTCACGCGCGGCGCACGTGTGTGTTCCTTCTTTTGGATGCAAAGCCTGATCCGGGACGACGGGCATCGCACAATCCTGTTCGATCTGGACCAGTCCATTCAACGCCTGGGGCGGGATCACCCGGATCATTCAAGCATCATGGAATTGACGGCGATTTATCACAACCTTTTGCGGCAATGGGCGGAGCTTTAGCCAAGATGAGCAACCTTGATACGACGCAATCTGAAAGCAAGTCCTTTATGACTAAAGTTAGTGGCAAAGGGCTGCGCTGGCTGTTGGCGGAAATCCATCTATGGTTCGGACTAATTCTATGTGCACCCCTGGTGCTGTTAGGATTAAGCGGCAGTTATCTGATGTATCATGACGAACTCGACGCCCTAGTGGCGGGGGGGCCGGCTTTTGAAGTATCACAGGGGGTGCCCCAAAGTGTTGATGCGATTATCGCTGTAGCCGCCGACGCCGCGCCCCAGGGCTTTAGTCTGCGCATGATCAGAATGCCAGACGGGGCAGGGGAACCTGTCATCGCGCGCATTGGGCCTGATGGCGCAAGCTTTCGGGATCCCCGTGCGAAAAGCATTGCCGTTGATCCCGTCACTCTGGATGTTTTGGGAGAGGTCGTTGGCGGGCGGAGCCTGTTAACAGGGATTATGCATGATATTCACAGTCATGCGCTGATTCCGGGTGGAATTGGACGCCCTATTGTTGGGTGGCTGGGTGTTATCATGCTGTTCCTGTGTGGATCGGGATTGATTATCTGGTGGCCCAAGCTCCGAAAATTATGGGCGGCCCTGACCATAAAGCGGGGGGCGCGCGGTTTGCGTTTGCATCGTGACCTGCATGGCGCTGTGGGGTTCTGGACCTTGATTGTCTTTACCATTGTCAGCTTCACGGGCGTTTATATCGCATTTCCCAATCCGGTCGCCAGCCTGATGGAAACAGTCTTGATGGAGGAACGCTCATCCCCGCCAGGCCCCCCGGTGAAGGCGGCTGAGGGCGTTCCTGAAATGGGATTGCAGGATGCGGTGCGTCTGGCTGATACGGTTGTGTCTGACGTGGACTTTGTTCAGGCGATTATGCCCTTCCGCCCCGGACAACCCCTGCGCGTTCAGTATAACGTACCTGGTTCAGCAGAAGGCGCCCCAAAAGTGACGGTGATGATCGATCCTTGGAAGATTGATGTTGTAAAAGTCGAAGATCCCCGAGCCTTTGGCCGAACGGATATGGCTGTCGCATGGCAGCGTCCGCTTCATGCGGGCGTTGGACTGGGACCAATCTGGAATGGTCTGGTGTTTATCTCTGGCTTTCTGCCGCTGTTGTTTTCGATTACGGGCATTTCAATGTGGTGGATCAAACGCCGCGCACGCCAGAAGCGGGGGCGGGCTGCCTGACCCCGCACTGGCGTTATGCGATCGGCTATTTGATAAAAGTCAGGTCCCCTTTTGCCGTGGGTGTAATATAGCTCAGACAGTTGGCCACAGGGCCATTGGCATCCGCACAGGCCAGGACATCATTCAGCAACATCCGGCCCAGGGTCGGGCAGGCCATGTCGGCGATGTCGAAAATCTTCAGACCTGTCTTGCCGATGGGCAGTGGCGCCGTTTCAACTGCCAACCGCTTGGCGACAACGCCGTCTGTATCAAACAGGACAAGATCCAGCTTCAACGTTTCCAACGCCCGCCCGCTTTCATTTCCAACGATCATATAAACGCGGCAGGCATCCCCTTTGGTTTCGGTCTTGTTCAGTTCGACATGGATCGTCTGTTCTGCAGCATAGGCTGGGGTGTTGGCTAACATGGACACCGCAAGAAGCGCGGATGCGAGACTCTTTTTCATTTCTTTTCCTTTCCGGCGATTTACACGCTGGCATTAAATTCGTGGTGATGTACCCGTCCCAATAAGGCTGGGATAAGGATCAAGCTGCACAATAATAATGATAATCATTCTCAAATAAAGTCTTTAAACAGAAAATACTTTTTCACATTGATCTGCGTCAGAATGCCTGAGCCGTGGGCATGCTGATTAGTGACATGCAGATTTATTGAAGCATTAGGGCAACTGGGTTTTCTGATATGCGTGCACTGAATTGCATGCTATTTCTTGCGATGAAATGGGAAGGTTATCCTCAATAATTGTTTAGATAATGTTGTGAGTTGAATTTTATCGATATGAATTCAGAATTGGATATTTGGGGACCTATGGACACAGGTAGACTAAAAATAAAACCGGCGTGGTTATTAGTAACAATCGGGATCATAGCGTTTGCTAAGGTTGGGTTCATTCTTTCATTCCTGACGCAGAATCCGGAGTTTTCAGTAGTTGGGGATGCCGCAGATTACATTGATCTTTCGCGGTTGATCGCACAGGAAAGTCCTGATTGGTACACATCAGACTACTTAATTCGGGCACCTGGTTATCCAGCATTTCTGGCTGGAATGCGGTTGCTGGGATTTGATCAGTCAATCCATTTTGTATTGGCCAATGTGGCGCTTGGTCTGGGCATGGCGTTGCTGGTTTTTGATATTGCGCGTCGCGCCGGACATTGGCGCATCGGGTGTGTTGCCGCCTTGATCATCAGTGTCGATCCAACACTTTTTTACTACCAGACGATGGTCTTAACAGAGACGCTTTTTGCGTTTCTGGTGACATTGATCCTTTGGATTCTGTGTGTCCCTTTGACGCTGGAATTGGGGAGCCGCAGAAAGCTGTTCCTATATGCCGTCGTATTAGGGGGGATTGCGGCCCTGGCGCTGACGGTTCGGCATGTCATGCTGATGTTTCCCGCAGTTCTCGCAGCTATTTTTCTAATTCATGCGCTTACCAAAACGATGCGGTGGCGAGAGGCTTTTCTGGTATTTGTGATCGCGACAGCCCCGTCTATCGGTGTTGCCACGGCCTGGAGCGCTTATAACCAGAAGGAATTGGGTATAGAGAGCGTCCGCTCAGTGGGGCAGCATCTGCATCTGTGGCGCGGCCCGTCAATTGTGTCGCGCGCAACAGGCCAGGATCGATGGGTTGTCCGGGCTGAGATGGAAGCTGCCATTCCCGAAGATATCCGAGATGATCCCGCAGCCCGTGACGCCTATCAACGCCAGGAATTCCTTAAAATCATTGCTCGGTATCCGGTGGCGTTTGTAACCGATGTCGCTGTCGGTGGTGCAAAGCTGTTACTCGCTCCGTCTCAAGGGCCATTGGAACGCTTTTTTGCGGATGAACTTGATGGTAATGCGGGAAACCTTGATTTCTTGGGGTTCAGTCAAGAAACCCGTACCCTGTGGGGAACCTATATAGCGAAGGTCCCTGGATTCTTTCTTGTGCTGATTTTTTCCAGTGCGTTGACTTTGTGTGTCGCGATGGGGACGATACTGGCACTTCTTCGCTTTCCCCGCTGGCCAAATGACATCAAGAGCTTTTTCTTCGTTCTGTTTATTGTGTCTGCGTATTTCATTGTGCTGTCATCCAGTGCCTCATTGGATTCCCGCTTTCGGACACCCTTCATCGCCGCCCTAGTGTTGCTGGCTACGTTTGGATGGTCCGCTCTCGGACGCGATGTCCGGGACTGGTGGAGTCAAAGCAGCCCCCGCAAGGTTCTCATGATCGCTGTAACCATTCTGGGAAGCCGCAATTCGGTGGCGTATCAGATAATCTTATTCAAGCTTCTTCGCATGGTATGTTTTCCGTTAGATTTCATTCTTTCATGGTTCAGTTGGCAAGGCCCCCGCGATGACAGGGCAGCGCGGCATCTTGGTCCGGTAATCGTCATCGGAAACCACCGCAGTGGGACAACAATCCTTGCTCAGGTGCTGCAAAACACCCTGCCCCTGGCGCCCATGGGAAATATGTCGATTCTGTTTCCAAACGCCCCGGTCGTCTACAGCCTGTTTCGGTTCGTAAAGGGCACGGTCGCGACGACCAGTAAGAACTTTTACGGCTTTTCTGCGGGCTTTTTTGGAATAAGCGATTGTTATGAGGTCTGGGACCGCTGGTTTGGTGTTGATCACAGCCATCCCAGAATGCCGGATGACAGGCATCGTGCTGCTGTTGACATCCAGAATTACTTCTCCTGTCTGGCAGATGCAGCCAACACAGCGGTTCTCGCAAAGAATAACAGGGCGACATTATCAGCAGGAATGCTTGCCCTGGCTCTGCCTGAGGCAATTTTTGTTTATGTTGAGCGCGACCCCGACGCCGTGATTCGATCGGTTCTAACTGCAAACAAAGCATTCTACGGTGATGTGCGATTTATTTGGGGATTACGCCCCACACCTGATTTCCCTCGCGTGGCCCCGGTTGGGAAAGCGCAGGAAACCGCTGCGGCACAGCAACGCGGTCTAGAGATAGCCATCGCAGAACAACTTGCTCAGATCCCACCGCATCGTCTGGTCAAGATTTCCTTCGCCTCCCTGGTTGCGCAAGAGAAATCTGAGATTGAAACTGTGATTGCACAGGTGGCGAAACATCTCAAAATTCCATATTCTCCCTCTGATCAAACTACGTTTCCCATCATCACCCCCGCAAATGAGAAAGCGGTGCAAAGTTAACGGGCCTATCGGAAGGCACCAGATTGATGGTTCGGATGGGCTGCAAATACCAAAGAATTATCGCTGATTCTATTCACCAACTGGCGTTGCGCCGCCCGCTTTCATTTCCAACGATCATATAAACGCGGCAGGCATCCCCTTTGGTTTCGGTCTTGTTCAGTTCGACATGGATCGTCTGTTCTGCAGCATAGGCTGGGGTGTTGGCTAACATGGACACCGCAAGAAGCGCGGATGCGAGACTCTTTTTCATTTCTTTTCCTTTCCGGCGATTTACACGCTGGCATTAAATTCGTGGTGATGTACCCGTCCCAATAAGGCTGGGATAAGGATCAAGCTGCACAATAATAATGATAATCATTCTCAAATAAAGCTGTTTGCTGTAAAAAAATCGCGACTTTATGGAAGGAAGTGCTTGTGAATCTACCCGATGGTGAAAAATTGTTCAGGGGCGGCGCAGGGTTATACTCAATAATCCCAAAACCAACACGAAACCGGGCAACAGCATGGTTTCTAACCCGTATGCACGCTGAGACAGTGCGCCCAGGGCACAACCGACTGCAAAACTTAAAACCAGATACAGCATGCGAAATTGTGGGGAAGCATTAGGCTTGGTAGTGTTGGGAGTCTCTTCACGTTTGCCGATCTTCAGCGTATAGGCCAATTCTAACGCAATGCTGGTCACATTGCCGGTCATTACTGTAAAGGGCGCGCCCAGCCGACTATCAAGCCGATGGGCCGCGTTGAGCCAAGCCATCGCGACCACCAAGCCCATGGAGGCGATGGTATCGGGTATGGATGGGCTCAGACACGCGGCCCCAATCCCTGTGATCAGCAGGGCAGAAAGGAAGAGCAGGAGCAGAGTTTGATTGTCTTTGGAAAGGCGCCCGGAAACACCGCCTGCAAGCGCGGCAGAAAGGAAGAACAAGGGGAAGGAAATCAATTGCAGCACGGTTGAACTGCCATGTCCGACACTTTCCAACCCCGCAACAGTTGCACCCAACAGAACAAAGTTGCCTGTGACGTGGGCGACGAACAATCCACCCATATGCACGAAAACCGCCGTATCAATATAGCCCGACAGAAAGGCTAGAATTAAAGACAGAAGAAGATTTGCGCGGAAGGCGGGCATATCAGAGAATTTCCCTCATTCGGGCCAGGATGGCGGCAACCATCAGACCGCCGATTAACCCCATATGCTCCGTAAAGGTAATGAATTGACGTATGGTGTCTTCCGGTGGGGCGTTCCAAAAATTATGAGCGATCAAGGTTGCCAGGAAGGTGAAGACCCCCAAAGCACCCGCCCCCAACCAAACAAACCTGCCGATAATCAGAGACAGCGAGCCCAGCAATTGCACCAGAATTATCAGAGCCGTGATCAGCATTGGTGCTGGTAAACCCAGCCCTGCCGTTTCTGCCATGGCATCAGAGAAGGCGGTCAATTTGGCAATGCCGCTGGTCCAGTATGGACAGGTCAAAAGAACCAGGGCGACCCATCGCAGCACGTTGTTTTCCAACAGAGTATTGATTGCAGACGTTACCGAATAGGACGCCATGTCATACCGTCCAGCAGGCACATCCCAAGGCCCCCCAGAAGGATTTCAGGTCAGAAACGGGGGCGGATGCTGTCCAGGCCTGGGCATGATCATGACCATGTACGGCACAGCCAATGTCACAGTCACAGGATGCTACGGCAGCCCGTTGCACACTGTTCGGGACCGATGCTTCCTTGTGATAACCCCCGAAGGAATTGACCGGTGACCAATCTGGCATGGCTTTGGGTGGCGGTGGTGCCAGGGGGCCGAATTCTTCCGATCCCCAAACCACCCGCCCACCCAAGAGCGTCAGCACAGATGTCGTCTGGCGGATCTCATCGCCGGGAATAGAAAAGAAGTCCCGATCCAGAACGGCCAAATCGGCCAGTTGTCCAATCTTGATTTGGCCCTTCTTGCCTATTTCGTTTGAAAACCAGGTGACCTTTTCTGTCCACATGCGTAAAGCCGTCTCGCGGTCCAGGCAATTTGCATCGGGATACAAACGCGTTCCCCCCAAGGTGCGCCCCGTCACCAGCCAGGACAGCGAAACCCATGGATCGTAAGACGCCACACGGGTTGCATCGGTTCCGGCTGAGACCTCCACGCCAGCATCCAAAATCGCCTTAAAGGGCGGTGTCGACTCAGCAGCGGTGGCACCATACCGTTCCACAAAATATTCGCCCTGATAGGCCATCCGGTGCTGAACAGCGACTCCTCCCCCCAGCGCCGCAACCCGATCAATGGAGCGCTTTGAAATTGTCTCGGCATGGTCAAAGAACCAATGGATTCCTTCCAGCGGAATATCCTTATCGACCTTTTCAAACACATCCAGGGCGCGGGAGATGGTTTCGTCATAGGTCGCATGCAAACGCCACGGCCATCGGTTCTGGGCTAGAATGCGGATAACATCTTCCAATTCCCCTTCCATTTCCGGGGCCATGTCCGGGCGGGGCATGCGAAAGTCTTCAAAATCGGCGGCTGAGAAAAACAGCATTTCCCCAGCACCATTCAGACGGAAGTAATCATCGCCCTGTTGATATTTGTTCTCCTTGGTCCAGCGCAGGAAATCTTCCTTCTCTTCTTTTGCCTTCTGCGTGAACAGGTTATAGGCAATCCGTAAGGTTAGCTGACCCTCATCATGCAGTTGTTGGATAACCTTGTAGTCATCGGGATAATTCTGAAACCCACCCCCGGCATCGATCACGGAGGTGACGCCAAGTCGGTTCAGGTCCCGCATGAAGTGGCGGGTTGAATTGACCTGATAGTCAAACGGCAAAGTCGGTCCCTTCGCCAGGGTCGCATATAGAATCCCTGCATTGGGGCTGGCGATCAGCAATCCTGTTGGATTGCCTGCGGCATCCCTCTGGATTTCCCCACCCGGCGGATTTGGTGTGTCCTTGGTATATCCGACAGCGCGTAAGGCGGCGGCGTTTAACAAGGCCCTGTCATATAGGTGCAGAATGAAGACCGGCGTATCGGGCGCGACCGCGTTGATTTCATCCAAGGTCGGCAACCGCTTTTCGGCAAATTGATGTTCACTGAAACCGCCAACGACCCGGACCCATTGCGGGGGCGGGGTGATGTCGACCTGATGGCGCAACATGCGCATGGCATCTGCCAAGCTGGGAACGCCATCCCAGCGCAGTTCCATGTTAAAATTCAGCCCCCCGCGGATGACATGAATGTGATTGTCGCACAGGCCGGGAATGGCCCGACGGCCCGCCAGATTGATGACCTTTGTGGATGGTCCAGCGCTGTATAGGATTTCGGATGCATCGCCGACGGCTGTAAAATATTGATTGGTAATCGCGACGGCTTCGGGCGCGGGATTTGCCGGGTCCAACGTCGCGAACTTGCCATTGATCAGGATTGTGTCAGGCGCTGTCATGTTTTCGTCCCTTTAAAACAATGGATCACTCAACCAACGGCCTTAGGCGGGTTTTGATCGTTCTTATCGGTTTCGTCATGACGGTCAGGCAGGGCGCCGAACATATGATTGGCACAGGTTTCTTTGATGACTGACAGGGACACTGATTGCTCGCTGATCATTTTCTTGACCAGGGGTGGGATTTGTTCCCCAACCAAAATGCCCAACAGTCCAACCAGCGCCACAATCGGCGGCGCGGGAGAACGGACGTTCAAAACCCCATAAATAATGCCAACCAAAAGCCCAACGGCGATTGCGATGATATACATCTTCATGATGCCTCCAAAAGCCGCACAGCCAATGCTGCGCGGCTTGTTTCAAGGATAGGGGCGACGGTTACTTCGCAGGAACCGGTGCCAGTCGATCGCCGTGGGGGACCCGTTCCGGGGCCTTGTGAACCATGGTATAGGCATAATCGATGCCCATCCCGTAGGCACCGGAATGTTCCTTCACCAGGTCCATAACGGCATCGTAGGTATCCCGGCGCGCCCAATCGCGCTGCCATTCCAGCAGGACCTGTTGCCAGGTCACCGGCACAACGCCGGCTTGGACCATTCGATCCATGGAATATTTATGCGCATCGGCTGAAGTGCCGCCGGAGGCGTCTGCCACCATGTAGATCTCATATCCCCCTTCCAGCATCGCGGAGAAGGCGAAAGAGTTGTTGCACACTTCCGTCCACAGACCAGACACGACGACTTTCTTCTGGCCATTCGTTGCCAGGGCATTGCGCACCTTCTGATCATCCCAGGAATTCATGGAGGTGCGTTCCAACAGAGGGGTCTCAGGAAAGACAGCTAAGAGTTCAGGATAGGTATGCCCAGAAAAGCTCTCTGTTTCGACGGTGGTAATGGTCGTTGGGATGTTGAAAATCTTCGCAGCCTTCGCCAATCCAACCGTATTATTTTTAAGCACTTGGCGGTCAATCGATTGAACGCCGAAAGCCATTTGCGGTTGATGATCAATGAAGATGATTTGACAATTCTGGGGGGTCAGCAATTCCAGCTTTTTGGTCATTATGTGCTATCCGTTCGTCGGTTGGTAAGTGGGGTTACTGTTTCCGACGAAGTCTTTACATACTTCCCAAACCATATCTTCTATAATCCCACGATCTGGTTTTGCACGATTTTGCTTTTTTGAGCTGACTAGAATTTGTGACGGTTTTGGTACACGAAGAGCTTAACGGCATGGGAAAACACGCCTTCACAGAAGATCCAGAACATTGTCTGGCCTATCGGCGGATCACAGTGGATCCTTTGCCGAGAATTTATGGCTTGGGTGATGCCTGGGATATGCCCGTTGTGCGCCACCGAAGCATTTTGGGGGAGGGGGCAGATTTCGCAGGTGTGTCACACTATGTGCTCACCTATCATATTTCGGGGTCTCCCGTGCAGCGTGCTGATCGTAATGAATCAACCCAGCTTGCCAGAACCGGGTCCATTTCGTTGCAATTGCCAGGCAGTGGGGGAAGTTTCCGGTCCTTAGGCAATGGTGCGGTTGAATATGCGCATCTTTACTTCCAACAATCCCTGTTGGATGCGGCGTTAGAGACAGTGTCTGTTACGTCTCAGAAGCAGCCAAAAGAAGACTTTTTTGGTCTGGTAGATATCACATGGCAGCGGGATATTATGACCTATCTGGAACGGGCCAAAGACACGCTGTGTCCACCAACAACGTTGGAAATGGACGCGCGGGCCATCGTTTTGATACAGGGATTATTGCGGGTTGTTGAAGGAACGGCTCTTCAGAACACTGCGGTTTTGCAGGCGGGCCTGAAGGAACGGGAAGTAAGCAAAATCAAACAATACCTGCTGTCCCGTTTGAACGAAAAAATTCGCCTGAACGACATGGCGGAGATTGCCGGTTTCAGCCCCTATCATTTTGCCAGAAAGTTTAAGGCCACAACCGGTGAAACCCCGAATGCGTATCTGATGAGAATACGCCTTTCCCAGGCCGTTAAGTTACTGAGGGAGACGCAGATGCCCATTTCGGAAATCGCGTTTCAGGTTGGTTTTTCCAGTCAATCCCATCTGACACGACGCTTGAAAGAGGAATATGGATTGCCACCCGCAAAGCTGCGAAATGCTGAGCATTAAGGCGGGCGTTACCCACCAACTGGCGCTGCACCGCCCGCTTTAGTGTGGCTTTCGATATAGGCTGCGATGCGGTCACAGGCGCCGGCGGCGGTCGGTGGGGGTGTGTATTGTGCCAGTCGCTGTTGCCAGATTTTAGTGGCCCGTTCGGCAGAATGGACCGCGCCAGACTCCTCCCATGTGCCATGGTTTCGCAGGTCCGCCACCAGCGGCGCATAGAATGCCGTGCTGAACCGGGACATTGTATGGGCAGTGTCAAAGAAATGCCCGCCGGGTTGGACATCGCTGATCGCATCCCAGGCCAAGCTGTCATCGTCCTGGGCCAGTTGTGGGCACAATTCGGCTAAGGTTTGCAATGCTTCCACATCGTTGATGAATTTCTCATAGCCGAAGGTCAGTCCCCCCTCTAGCCAGCCTGCAGCATGCACTGTCAGTGTCGCATGTCCCATCATCGCAGCCCAAAGGCCCATATGGTTCTCTCCAGCGGCCTGCATGTCATTGGCATTGGAGGCAGATCCGGCGGCCGATCGCCAGGGCAGGCCGATATGGCGCGCCAATTGCCCGGACCCGATGGTCATTTGCATATGCGACGGCGTGCCAAAGGCAGGGGAGCCGGATTTCATATCGACATTGGACCCAAAACCACCATAGCTGACCGGGGCACCAGCGCGGGTGACTTGCGCCAGTGTGATGGCCGCCAGGGCTTCTGCATGTTGCAGCACCAGCGCCCCGGCAATGGAGACCGGTGCCATGGCGCCCGCCAGACAAAAGGGGGTGATGATGCTCAACTGATTGGCGCGGGCGAAATCGATAATCCCTTCGGCCATCGGGATATCGATCTGGCGTGGGGAATTGGTGTTGATCACGGTGGAGGCCCAAACAGCGCTATCGAAGTCTGCGTCACTGAGGTCAAGAGCGAGGCGGATCAGTTCGAAACTCTCCATCGCCTGCGCTCGACCGCGCGCATAAACGAACATCAGCTTGTCGCCATAGGCCAGTTGCGTTTTCAGCGTGGCGTAATGCCGCAAATTGCTGGGAACATCCTGTGGCTCCACATTCGGTCCGAACATGTGCAGGACATCAAAGGACTGCACCAATTTGGTGATCTCCTCCAGATCACGCAGCGACCCTGGGCGTCGTCCCCGTGTTAAGTCTGTGGCATTGGGACAACCCGCTCCGGCGGCGAACAACATCGCGCCAGGTTCATACTGTTGATATCGTGCAGGGTTGGCACCGCGCATTTGAAAGGACTTAGGCGCCGTGGTCAGGGCCGCCTGTACGATATCGCGCCTGATCCGCACCATATGCGTGTCAGAATCAACCAGAGCACCGGCACTTTGCAAAAGCTCTCTGGCTTCCGAATGCAGGATTTTCATCCCCAATTCCTCCAGAACCCGCAAGGCTTTGTCATGAATGGCGGCGATGGTTTCGTCTGAGAAAACAGATTGTTGAGAAAAAGGATGGCGTAGCTGTCTGTAATCTGGCTGCCGGGCAATTGCTGCTACGGATCTTGATTTTCTGCCGCCGCGCCGTCTGTCCATTGTTCCCCCTAAGTGTCGCACTGATCTTCCCAATCGGGAGACCATACGCTATAGCCTGATCATAGTTCAAAGAGGATTTGTGGCGATGGAAGTCTCTGGATTTATCACGTATGCGGTTGCACTGGGGATTGCTGTGGCTATTCCCGGTCCCGGCGTGATCGCGCTTGTGGCCCGATCTTTAGGGGCTGGTTATCGTCCGACCCTGCCTATGATGATGGGCATGGCACTGGGGGATGTGGTGTATCTGACCGCTGCGGTGCTGGGCCTGGCCTATATTGCCAGCACATTTGGGATGGTCTTTACGATCATTCGATATCTTGGCGCGGCCTATTTGCTGTTTCTGGCCTGGAAATTCTTTCAGGCGAAGCCAGAGACAAGTCAGTTCCAGACGCAGAGAGCGCAAGGGCCAATTGTAAGCTTTCTGGGGGGCTTGGCGATTTCCTTAGGAAATCCAAAGGTGATTGTGTTTTATCTTGCGCTGTTGCCGACTTTTGTCGACCTGCGAAGCGTTACGGGCTTGGATTTAGGTCTTCTGATTGGGCTTACATTCGTCGTATTGATACTTGTCCTGTTGCCCTATGTCATTCTGGCCGGGCGAGCGCGGACCTTATTGCGCACACCAAAGGCATTGCGATTGCTTAATCGCACAGCAGCAGGATGCTTGACCGGGGCCGCAGTCGTCGTTGCAGCGAAATCAGCTTAAGAGGCGGGTTTGGCCGTCGGTTCAGCAGCCTTCGCCTTCACAGTCGTCTTCTTGACGCGCGCTTTCTTGGCAGGTGCCGCCTGCTTGGTACCTGATGCCTTTTCCAGCTTTGCCAGGCGGGCCTCAAGGTCTTTCACTACAACGGTCAGCTTTTCCTGTTCTTCCCGCGCACGGCGTGCCACGGCGGCCATGGCGTCGAATTCATCGCGGGGGACCAGATCCATATCGGACAACAGGCGTTCCACCCGCTGCCGCACCGCAGATTCCGCTTCCTGTTTCATGCCGCCCAGGGTGCCCATGGCACCACCGGCCACTTTCGCGACGTCGTCGAAGAATTTGCCTTTGGTCTGCATGATACAGGCTCCCTGATTGCGAAGGACTAGTTGCCCTATACATATTCCTGATCCCCCTATAGGGCAATGGGGCGGGGTAATCGGGTGGGGCAATGGTTGCGGGCCCCGGTCTTGGGGATTATGAAGGAACCCTGTATTCAGTGTGTCAGGTTAGGAGAGCCGAATGATCCTGGTAACCGGCGGTGCGGGCTTTATAGGGTCCAACCTTGTGGCGGCCCTGGCTGCCCGAGGGACGCGACAGATCGCAGTCTGTGATCGCTTCGGCACGGATGCCAAATGGAAGAATGTTGCGAAGCATAAGATTGCCGCAACGATCCTGCCGGAAAACCTGATGGATTGGCTGGGGGAGAATGGTGGCAGCATTCACTGTGTCTTCCATATGGGCGCGATTTCCGCGACGACAGAGACGGATGTTGATGCGATTCTGGAAAACAATCTGAACCTGTCTATGAAGCTGTGGTATTGGTGTGCGGAAAATGATGTTCGCTTCATCTATGCCTCGTCTGCGGCGACCTATGGGAATGGGGCGCTGGGCTTTGACGATGATAATGACCCCCAGGCCCTGGCCGCATTGCGACCGTTAAATCCCTATGGCTGGTCAAAACAGTTATTTGATTGCAATGCCAGACGGTTGTCGGATCAAGGGGCGGCCCCGCCGCAATGGGCTGGGCTGAAGTTCTTTAATGTCTATGGCCCGAATGAGTATCACAAAGGCGGTATGCGGTCCGTCGTCCATCAGGTGTTTGGTCAGGTTCAGGAGACAGGACGCGCGACGCTGTTCCGCTCGCACCATCCAGATTATGAGGATGGTGGTCAGATGCGCGATTTCGTTTGGGTCCACGACTGCGTCAATTTGATGCTGTGGCTGTATGACAACGAACCCGTTTCCGGTATTTTTAATTGTGGGTCGGGCAAGGCCCGCAGTTTCCTGGACCTCGCACGGGCTGTCTTTGCCGCCATGGGCTTGCCCGAGGCGATTGATTGGCGCGACACGCCAGAGGAAATTCGCCGCCATTATCAATATTTCACAGAAGCGCGCATGGACCGCATCGTTCAGGCGGGCTATACTCTGCCCGCAACGACACTGGAATCGGGCGTTGCCTGCTATATTCGTGATTATCTGGCGACAGACGATCCGTACCGCTGAATAAAGGCGACAGATTATGGAACAAAGCGTCTGGATACATGATTTGGATCCGGTGATTTTCTCAATCGGCCCATTTGATCTTCGCTGGTACGCCCTGGCCTATATCGTAGGGCTGGTCGTCGGGTGGCGCTGGGGCATGCGATTGGCCGCAAAAAGCCCGCAAGCCATTCAGCCCGATCATGTTGATCGCTTCCTGAACTGGGCGGTAATCGGGGTGATTGTCGGCGGGCGTTTGGGCGTTGTCTTGTTCTATCATCCAGCGGCTTACTTCGCGGACCCGATCCAGATTCTAATGGTCTGGAAGGGCGGGATGTCGTTCCATGGCGGGGTGCTGGGCGTCCTTGTGGCGATGCTGATTTTCGCCCGGATGAACAAGATTCCTTTGTTTTCCCTGACCGATATCGTCTGCACCGTAGCGCCCTTTGGCATCATGCTGGGGCGGATCGCCAATTTCATCAATGGGGAACATTGGGGACGTGTTACCGATGTGCCTTGGGCAATCGCATTTCCTCATTCCGGTGACTTGCTGCCCCGCCATCCCAGCCAGCTCTATGAATGTGCGATGGAAGGTGTGTTGCTGCTGACCATTCTGATCATCGTCCAGCGGCGGTTCAATGGATTGGCGCGCCCCGGGCTGCAATCTGGTGTGTTTCTGATTGGGTATGCCTGTGCGCGAATGGCGGGGGAAATCTTCCGCGAGCCTGAAATCCTGATGCAGACATTGCCCTTTGGCACGACATGGGGCCAGTGGCTATCCCTTCCCATGCTGTTGGGCGGTGCCTATCTGGTCTATCGGGCCTTGCAGCAAGCGCCTTTGTCGAAATCCCCCAAGAAGGCTTAACAAAGCAAGTGACGGTACCGTATTCTATGCCCGCTCAGACACCAGTCTCTGCCCTTATGACGCCTTGCGAGGAACATCTTCGCCGGCGCATTTTGCATGAAGGGCCGCTGACCATCGCTGATTTCATGGGGGATGCGTTGGGCCATCCTCAGCATGGCTATTATATCACCCGCGATCCATTCGGGCGGGCAGGCGATTTCACGACGGCCCCGGAAATCTCTCAGATGTTTGGGGAATTGATTGGTTTGTGGTGCGCCGAAGTCTGGCAACAGATGGGGGCGCCTGATAAACTTCATCTGGTGGAAATTGGCCCTGGGCGCGGCACCTTGTCTGCCGATCTGCTGCGGGCGGGAAAACGTTTGCCGGGCTTCCTGAAGGCCAGTGATCTGCATCTGGTGGAAACCAGCCCAGTCCTGCGCGATGTTCAGGCCCGCAGTCTGGAACGCGCACCCGTGCCTGTATCCTGGCACAGTGATATCGCAACCCTGCCAGAAGATGCGCCCCTGTTGATCGTCGCGAATGAGTTCTTTGACGCCTTACCGATCCGTCAGATTCAGCGCGTTCAAGGCGGATGGCGGGAACGTTTGCTGGCGATTGACCCCCGAAACCATGCCTTGGCATTGACCCTTTCGCCGGGCCCTAGCGTCCTGGAGCCCTTGATCGATAAGACGCTGAGGGACCGCGCAAAGGTGGGCCGTGTGGTTGAACTGGCCCCCCTGGCCTGGCGTATAGCCGCGGATCTGGGGGCACGTTTGGCGGCCCAGGGCGGCGCGGCGCTGATCATCGATTACGGCTATGCGGGTCCCGCTACAGGCGATACCTTGCAGGCGGTGAAGGCACATAAGCCCTGTGGCGTTCTGGAAACACCGGGGGAGGCGGACCTGACCGCCCATGTTGATTTCACGGCCCTGGCAAAAGCTGCGGCAGAAGCAGGCGCGCGCGTTTCGCCCTTGCGCACCCAGGGGGATTTCCTGCGGGCGCTGGGCATTGAGATCCGTGCCCAGAATCTTATGAAGGTGGCATCCGGTTCAGGGGCGAAACAGATTGAAAGTGCACGCGATCGCTTGATCGGGGCCGATGGAATGGGCACTCTGTTCAAAGTTCTGGGCCTTGCCGGTCCAATGACGCCCCTGTTGCCAGGTTTGGAGCCCGCCTGATCCATGACCGATGCGCTGATCCCCTTGCAGGATGATGCTTTATCTGGACTGTCAGGGATTGTGCATGGCTTTTTCACGCGACAGGGCGGTATCAGCCAGGGGATATATGCGGGTCTGAATATTGGCCTGGGGTCTGCTGATGATCAGGCTGTGGTCGCGGAAAATCGCGCGCGGGCCATGGCGGCCCTGGATTTGCCAGCCCATGCCCTGAATACATTGTATCAGATCCACAGCCCGGATGTGGTCGTGGTGGATCGGGCGTTTGATCCAGACGCTTTGCCTAAGGCGGATGGCATGGTGACCGACAGGCCTGGCCTGGCCCTGGGGATCGCGACAGCAGATTGCGCACCTGTATTGTTTGCGGATGACCGGGCGGGTGTTATCGGTGCCTGCCATTCCGGGTGGAAGGGCGCGATTGGTGGCGTCGTCCAGGCCACCGTGGCGGCGATGGAAGGCTTGGGGGCCAAGCGATCCAATATCACGGCGGTTCTGGGCCCCTGTATCCATCAACCCTCCTACGAAGTTGGACCTGAATTTCTGGCGCAGTTCGTGGCCCAGGATCCCGCATTGGATCGGTTCTTTGTGCCCTCTTTGCTGGCCGGACATTTTCAGTTCGACCTGCCCGGATTTGTGCTGGACCAGATGCGCGCCAGCGGCGTTGGGCGTCTTGCCCATATCGCGGAAGACACCTATGCCGATCCTGATCGCTTTTACAGCTTCCGTCGCGCGACGCACCGAAAGGAGCGCAACGCGGATGGTTCCATTGACTATGGCCGGTTACTGTCAACCATCGCCCTGGTATCAAAATAGGAGACCCCATCATGGCCGTTCATTTCAGCGTTGAAGAACTTGCCGCCCGTCGCGCCAAAGCCTGTGCAGCGATGCAGGATCAGGGTCTGGATGGCATGCTGATGTTCCTTCAGGAAAGCATGTATTGGCTGACCGGCTATGACACATTTGGGTTCTGTTTCTTTCAGGCATTCTATCTGGGTGCGGATGGGAAATTCTTCCTGTTGACCCGCGCGCCAGACCTGCGCCAGGCCCAGCATACCAGTGTCATCGAGGACATTCAGATCTGGGTGGACAAGGAAGGCGCACAACCCGCCCTGCAATTGCGCGATCTGCTGGACAGTTATGGCGCGAAGGGCAAGACGCTGGGCGTGGAATATGAAGCCGCAGGCCTGACCGCCCATCGCGGCAAACAGGTTGAGGCAGCGCTGGACGGGTTCTGTACTCTGGTTCCTGCCAATGATCTGATCAGCCAGCAACGCATTGTGAAAAGCCCGGCTGAGCTGGATTGTATCCGGCGCGCCGGGGAATTGGCGGATGATGCCTATGACGCGGCGGTTGCCGTAACTGCGGCTGGCGTGGATGAAGGCCTTATTCTCTCTCGCATGCAAGGTGCTGTTTTTGAAGGCGGCGGTGATTATGCGGGCAATGAATTCATCATCGGGTCGGACCGGGATGCCTTGCTGTGTCGCTATAAATCAGGTCGTCGCGCCTTGTCGCCGAATGATCAACTGACATTGGAATGGGCGGGGTCCTATCGCCGCTATCACGCCGCCATGATGAATACCTTTATCATTGGTCAGCCCCAGCCGGAACATCTGCATATGTACGAGGCCGGAAAGGCCGCCTTGTTAGAATGCGAGGCGACATTGAAGCCCGGCAATACCATGGGCGATGTGTTTCAGGCCCATGCGACGGTGCTGGATTCCTATGGCTTGCGGGAACATCGGTTGAATGCCTGTGGCTATGGGATGAGCGCACGCTTCACGCCGTGCTGGATGGATTATCCAATGTTCTATGCGGATAATCCGGTGGTTCTGGCTTCCAATATGGCGTTTTTCATCCATATCATCATTGTCAATTCCGATAAGGGACTGGCCATGTGCCTGGGGCGCAGTTCGATCCTGGATGAAACCGGGTCAAAGACCGTGTCACGCAGTCCCCTGGACATGGTGCGCCTGTAGGATAAGGGAAGCGATCAGCGTCGATGCCGTGGATTATTCAGATGGTGGTGGTCAGCCTGCTGCTTGTTATGGTGGCGTGCCTTGTATAAGCGCCAGTGGTTGATTTGCATTGGGATACTGGGCTTGCTGAATGCCTGCGGCCCAATCCCAAAACCGTTTCAGTCTGCCCCCGCGACCAAGATATCCAACCCCTTACTGGCGATCCCGGATGGGGCCGGGGTGACTGTAACCCCGGTAGAAGGGGCAAATCCTAATATTTCCGGGCCGCTCACTGAGGCCCTTGTTGCGGCATTGATCGCGCGCGAAATCCCTGCCACAGCCGGGGGCGCGCTGACCAACGGCCTGTTGTTGGAAGGCACAGCCCATTGGCGGGACCGCAAGGCATTGGTTGATTGGCGTCTGACGGATCATCTGGGCAATCAGGTGGCTTTGATTCAGGCGGAAGTGCCTGCGACCCGCACCGCCTATGATCAGGGCTATCCTTTGCTGGTTCAGGAATTGGCCGATACGGGGGCAGATCTGGTGGCAAACTCCCTGCGCCCGGATACGACGGTTCTGACAGAACAGACCGGACCGCGCAGTGTTGCTATTATGGGGGTGGAAGGTGCACCAGGGGATGGAAACACAGCCCTGGCAAGCGCCATGACAACCGTGCTGGATGAGGCCGGCGTGACCATTGCTGACAATCCCGAAGACGCGACCCTGCTGTTGGCCGGATCGGTCCTTCAGGGGGAGCCCGAGAATGGATTCCAGGAGATAACCATCCGCTGGTGGTTGATGGATGCCACAGGGACGGTTCTGGGTACCCTTCAACAATCAAACCGTGTGCCGGAAGGCAGCCTGAATGACAAATGGGGCGGCGCTGCTTTTGACGCGACCCTGGCCAATGTTCAGGCGATTCAAGATATTCTGGGCAAGATTGATAATGTTCGATCAGTGCAACCGTCTGTTCAATAGGTTTGTCTTTGTGGACTGGCACACGTTGTATCGAGGCACGGCTTGTCATAGGCCGCAAGGCATGGGACGAAAGTCCCAAAAGGTTTAAGGATTGGATCACAGCAAATGACAGCGAAAAGCACTAAAGAGCCATGGATGGAGCCGGCGGATTTCGGTAAATCTATTCCAAAGGGATTAGGCATCAATCTGCTGGTGAAAGATGTTGCCGCCTCTGTCGGGTTTTGCAGCCATGTTCTGGGGGCCAAGGCCGTCTATGAAGATGAAGACTTTGCTGTGATGGCGGAACCGGTCAGCGGCGCGCAATGGCTTTTGCATGCCGATCATACCTATAACAAGCATCGTCTTTCCGGGCTGGTGCGGTCGGTGCAGGGGCGCGGTGCCGGGGTGGAATTGCGCCTGTATGGTGTCGATCCCGATGCAGCCGAGGCACGGGCGCGGGAATGGGGCTATCAGATGCTGGAAGGCACGATAGACAAGCCCCACGGCCTTCGCGAGTGCTATATCTTTGATCCCGATTGGTATTGTTGGGTGCCGTCCGTCCCACTTATTTAATGACCGCTTAAAGACCGCTGATCGGCGCAACGCTGGCGGAGTCTGGAAACACACGTTTATCCAATACGGATCGGGTCAGTCCCCAATGTTGGGCCAGGATGCCTTTAAACAGGGCGCGGCTGTCCAGGGTCGGGTCCAGGCCCCCTGCTTGCAGCATTGGCAGATCGCCCAGCCGCTGGGATTTCTTTAAGGCCCCTCCCAGGATCAGCGCCATTCCTGCCGTGCCATGATCCGTGCCACCCTGATCATTTGGGCGAACTGTCCGCCCGAATTCCCCGATTGTGACAATCATGGTGTTGTCCCAAACGGGCCCTAACCCATCCGCCAGGGCGCTCAGGCCGCTTGCCAGCCCTGCCATCGCACGGGCCAGCGGTCCTTCCAGGGACCCTTGTTGCAGGTGGCTGTCCCATCCCCCGCATTCCAGAACGGCCACGCGCGGTCCGTCTGGTGCCGATACTGCGCGTCCGACCATTTCGGTTGCAATGCTTAAATTCTGGGCGGCGATGCCTGCGGTATCAGCGGCGACATGATCAGGCCCCATGACAGAATGGCGCAGGCTTCGCGCCCGAATGCCGGTCGTCAGGGCTTCTGACAGGATCGGATCATTGGCATAAAGGGTTGAAATCCGCTCCAGATATCCGGCCCGATTGGGGGCCAGTTCCGATGGCAGCCATGGCTCGGTCGGTGTTGCCCCTGACAGAATCAGGGGAACGGTCGTGCCCAGGGATAGGGCGCGAATAGATCCATCGCCAGCGCCGCTGGCCGATAGGGCACGGTTCAGCCATCCCCCTGCGGCGTTGCTAGGGTCATAGCTTTGCAGGCCTGATTCCAGGATGGTCTGCGCTTCCTGATGGGATTGCCCGCGATAGGGGCTGGCGACGGCTGGGGCGACCGCCATCTGTCCGGCCTGCCAATAGGCTAATAGCGGTTCTGCAACCGGATGCAGTCCCAAACTGCCATCCAGGTCCAGCAATCCGCCATAACTGCCAGGCGGTGCCAGCGCCAGCGGCCCGCGCAGGGATCGGTAATTGGGGTCGGTGTATAACGGGAACAGGGCCTGACTGTCCAACCCACCCCGCAACAGAATGAGGATCAGGGGCCTGTCTTTTGGTCCATCGGCAAAGCTGATCTGGGGCGCCAGCGCGGCGGTTGCGACGGTCGCGCCGGTCAGGGCCAGCAAGCGTCGGCGGGTGAAATGATGGGGGGCGTGTGTCATCGTCTCTTCACCGCCTTTGGAATTCCGGGGATGCGAACAGCACGGCCAATCCTTCACCCCGGTCTGCTGCGACCGCAATCCGCCGATAGGTGACCGGCGACAGAAGGGGACCCAGAATGTCCAGTGCGGTTTCTGTAACCGGTGCGTCGGGCATCAGGGCGGCACCGCGTCTGGCTATGGCACCTGTCCAGGCCAACCGATCCATCATCTGCTGTGGTGCAATCCAGGCCCCCGCCTGCTGGGGCCACCCTTCGGGCGATGGGGCATGTTTGGGGGACTGACCCAGAACCCGCTGGGCCCGCAGGGTCATGCTGCCAGCCTCTCCCCCCATCCCCAGCGCACGCGCGGTGGACAGGACCAGGTCTTCCGGCGTCTTTATCTTGTTTTGTATGGGCGACCAGGCCGCTTCAGATGTGACCATGCCCTTGGCCATTCCTGCCAGGCTGTTCGCGCCGTCGGTGAAACCGCGCAGCATGCTGTTAATCAACTCAGACGGTGGTGTGTCGGTTATGAAATACTGCGCCATTTGGGTCGCGATATAGGTCGCCGCCTGTTCCGTGCGGCCCAGCTTGTCCAGGGCGGCCTCCGCTTCCAGAACGCCCGCGGGGGGAAAGCTGTGTTCCAGGAAATATTTCGCATTCGGTTCATGCCATTTCGGTCGGAAGATAAAACTGCCTGGATTGGGTTCTTCCGGGCCGGTGACCGACCAGCCGGTCAGCATTTTCGCCAGGGAAAAGATATCCTTTGGCGTGGGTTCACGCTGTGGCCCAAACGTGTAGAGTTTCAGAATGGCTTGCGCCAGGCGATCATCCAGCGCCGCTGCCCCCTTCAGCCCCGCATAGGAATAGGCCCCGATGGAACGGGCATTCTCAAAATTCAGCAGCATGGCCGGATGGCGCACGGCTTCGGTCAGCAGATTGACGAAACTGCCCCTTAGATTTGGACGGATAACATCGCGTTCGAAGGCATAGGTCAGCGGAAAAATTCGGGGATTCAGGGCCGATAGACTGAAATGATTGCACCAGAACCGCACCAGCCGTTCGCGAAATGGCGCGCCGGTTGCCATGGCATAAGCCGCATGCACTTTTGCCTCCGCCTGGGATTCGGTGCTGCGACTGCGCCTCAGGGCTTGTAAGGCAGGATCGCCTGATGCCTGGGCGATCACCAATTGGGACGTGATTTCAGAGGTTTCGGGCAGTCCCTGGAAATAATCCGTCGGTACGGCGCTTTCTTCCAATTGGGCCAACAGCCAGCCTTGTGGGTCAGCGGAAATGCCCTGCAATTCCCCGGCGCGCGCGCCATATCCAAACCGTGACGCGGCAATAGCAGCATCACGCAAACCGGGGGGGAACTGTTTCGGATAAGGCTGGACCATGGCAGGTGCCGAAAAGCTTTCTGTTATCGCTGGAATTCAGCCTAGCGCGATTCCTGATTGCAACAAGGCGTGACGCACCGCATTGGCCTCTTTATAGTGCGGTGCAACGACGAAACAGTGAAATACACAAAATTGAAAAGGCTCCACGCGCATGAAAATTGAGAATCCTTATCTGATGTTTTTGGGTGATGCTGCTGATGATCTGGCGGCAAAGGTTGCCAATGGTGTTGCGAAATGGCGCCCGGACTGGTGCAAGGGCCAGCTGCGCCTGGATGGTTGCAAGGCCGACCTTGGCCTGCCCGATATGACCTTGGAACAGGCCCAGGCGGCTGGGTGCAAGACCGTGATCGTTGGTGTTGCCAATCGCGGGGGCGTTATTCCTCCGTCCTGGCGGGCGACGCTGGAAAAAGCGCTGGTCATGGGCTTTGACGTTGCATCCGGCCTGCACAACAAGCTGACGGATATTGAAACGCTTTCCAGCCTGGCGCAGGAACATGGGCGCAAGCTGTATGATGTGCGCCACCCAACGGAAACTTTTGAGGTCGCCAGCGGCACAAAGCGCCCCGGCCTGCGTCTGCTGACGGTCGGGACCGATTGTTCGGTTGGGAAAATGTTCACGTCTCTGGCGGTTGAAAAGACGATGCGGGAACGCGGCATGAAGGCCAGTTTCCGCGCGACCGGACAAACTGGAATTTTTATCGCAGGGGGCGGTGTTTCTGTTGATGCGGTGATCGCCGATTTCATTTCCGGTGCGACGGAAAAGCTGTGCCCCGCCAACGAACCCGATCACTGGGATGTCGTGGAAGGGCAAGGGTCCTTGTTTCATGCATCCTTCGCCGGGGTTAGCCTTGGCCTGTTGCATGGGGCACAGCCCGATGCCTTGGTGATATGTCATGAACCGACGCGGACCCATATGCGCGGCCTGCCTGATTTCGCCTTGCCGTCTCTTAAGGATTGCATCGCGGTCAACGAACAGATGGGGCGCATGGTCAATCCGGCCTGTCGCGTGATCGGCGTTTCGGTCAACACATCAGGCCTGCCCAAGGATCGTCAGGACGACTATCTGGAAAGTGTGGAATGGGAGGTCGGTCTGCCGACGGTCGATGCCTTCCGCCAGGGCGCGGGCCGGTTGGTAGACGCGCTGTAACCCGATGATAAAGCTGACAGCGAAGCACGAAAGCTTTCCCATCGCCGGAACCTTCACGATCTCTCGCGGGTCGAAGACAACGGTGGAAGTAGTTGTCGTGGAATTGACCGAAAATGGTGTAACGGGGCGCGGTGAATGCGTTCCCTATGCCCGCTATGGGGAAAGCATCGCGTCTGTCATGGCGCAAATCCAGGACATGGAAGGTGCCTTGGGTCAGGGCATGGGTCGTGATGCTTTGAATGCCGCCATGCCCGCCGGGGCGGCCCGCAATGCCATTGATTGCGCCCTATGGGACCTGGACGCAAAGCGCAGTGGGGTGCCAGCCTGGAAGGCAGCGGGTTTCAAGCAGGCACCACAGGCCCTGGTGACCGCCTATACACTCAGTCTGGATACGCCGGAGAATATGGCAAAGGCGGCGGAAAAGAACGCCGCGCGCCCTTTGTTCAAACTGAAATTGACGGGCGACGGCGATCTGGACCGGGTTGCTGCCGTGCGATCCGCCGCCCCCGATACCCGCTTGATCGTTGATGCCAATGAAGGCTGGTCGCCGGAAATGGTGGAGCCGTTTTCAGAGAAGCTTGGGGCGTTGGGGGTTGAAATGATCGAGCAACCCTTGCCCGCCGCACAGGACGCGATCCTGGCGGATCTGGCCCATCCGGTGCCCCTGTGTGCGGATGAAAGCGCCCATGCCCGCCAGGGGTTTCAATCGCTGATCGGCAAATATGATGTCATAAACATCAAGCTGGATAAGACCGGCGGCCTGACCGAGGCCCTGCTGTTGCGGGCAGAGGCGGAAGCGGCGGGCATGGAAATCATGATCGGCTGTATGCTGGCGACGTCCCTGGGCATGGCCCCCGCCTTTCTGGTCGCCCAGGGGGCCAAATTCGTTGATCTGGATGGCCCCTTGCTGTTGGCGGTGGATCGTGAACCGGGCTTCGAATTCGAAGGCTCCCTGATGCATCCGCCAAAGCCTGAGCTTTGGGGGTGATACTGACTTCCTGCCTGCAGAATGCTAGAAATCGGTTGGTGCGCCGCCTTCTTCCTTGCGACGGGCGACAAAGGCTTCCAATTCTGCCTTGATCGCCGGATCGATAGGGGGCGGTGTGTATTCCGCCAGGATTTCCTTATACAGCGTATGGGCACGCTCATGCGCCATCTGCGACCCAGCTTCGGCCCAGGCCTCATAATTCCGCCAGTCGGACAGGAATGGGTTATAGAAGGCATTGCGATAGCGGCTTTGCGTGTGCTGACAGCCAAAGAAATGGCCGTTCGGGCCGACTTCTTTCATCGCATCCAGCCCCAATTCATCATCGGACATATCAATCGGACGGTTGTAATACATCCATTGTTGGATCATTTCACAGTCCATCACGACCTTTTCGAAGGAGGCACTCAACCCCCCTTCAACCCAGCCCGCTGCATGGAATATCACCCCACAATGGCCGCTTAGAACACTAAACAGCGAGTTCTGACTTTCCCAGATCGCTTGGCCATCCGGCGCGTTGGAGGCATTGGCGTTAGACCCGCGCCAGGGCAGCTTATAGAATCGCGCCATCTGACCGGAAATCTGCATGGCGCGCATATATTCCGGTGTGCCGAATGCGGGGGAGCCGGACTTCATATCCACATTGGAAGTAAACGCCCCGAATACGACCGGTGTGCCAGGGGTGATGTATTCCAACAGGGCGACAGCGGCCAGACATTCCGCCGTCTGCTGCACAATGGAGCCGACAATCGTGACCGGTGCCATGGCACCGGCCAGCGTGAAAGGCGCAATGATCACCGGTTGGCGACGACGCGCCAGACGCATGGCACCATCCAGCATCGGCCAGTCATGTTTCAGGGGGGAGGAGGAATTGATATTGGTGAACATGCGGGGTTCTTCGTCAAATTCCGCATGGGTCAATCCGGCCCCGATCCGGGCCATTTCCATCGCATCCTCAACCCGGTCCGGGCCCAGGGAATAGGCGTGGAAAACCTTATCTGTCAGGGTCAGCAGGTCAAAAATCGCATCCAGATGTCGGATCGACGCATGGATGTCGATGGGCTCCACCGGATAGCCGCCATTGAAATTGATACAGTTGAACGCCTGTGACAGGCGCAGCATATCCTGATAATCCGCGCGATTGCCGACCCGGCGGCCCTTTTCCAGATCCATCGTATTGGGCGGGCTGGCGACCATGCCAAAGGCGGCGCGGCCATTTCCAATCTCAATCTTTCGTGCCGGGTTTCTGGGGGTTATGGAAAAGCTTTCCGGGGCACGGGCAACCATTTCCATGACAAAATTGCGATCAAATTTCACATTGAACGTGACCGGATCCACGTCACATCCGGCCTCTTTCAGGATGTCCCGGGCTTCTTCGTTCAGAAACAGAATGCCGACCTCTTCCAACACGCGCATTGCGGTGTCGTGGATCTTGTTCACCCCCTCTTCATCCAATGGTTCGGTGGGTTTATCAATATAGGTCAGCTGTCCCCAGGGCAATTGATGCAGGGCGCTTGCCGTATCGGCAGTGTCGCGGTTTTGGAGGCGGGTTGAGCGTCCTGATGAGCGTCCGGGGCGGGCCATACACGATCCTTTTCAAAGGCCGATGATTGTAGAACTAGGCGATATTTCAGGCGGCCAGGTCCAGAACGACCTTGCAGGCTTGGCCTGAATTTAAGGCGGTGAAACCGTCTTCGAATTTCTCAAAGGGCAATCGGTGCGTAATCACCGGGCTGACATCCAGGCCGCTTTGCAGCATGGCGATCATCTTGTACCAGGTCTCAAACATTTCGCGCCCATAGACGCCCTTGAACTGTAAACCTTTAAAGATCGCGGCGGTTAAATCTAGCTCTACCGGCGTCGCAAAAAGTCCTAGAAGCGCCATCTTGCCCCCGTGGTTCATGGCACCAACCATGTCATTCAGGGCACGCCCGGCCCCGGACATTTCCAGCCCGACATCGAAGCCTTCGGTCATGTCCAGGTCCCGCATCACATCGGACAGCTTTTCCTTATCGGCCCGCACGCCAAGGGTCGCGCCCATTTTTTCTGCTAGGCGCAGACGATCATCGGACAAATCGGTGACAACGATATGGCGTGCCCCCACATGCCGGGCGACGGCGGCTGCCATCAGGCCGATTGGCCCCGCGCCGGTGATCAGCACATCCTCTCCAACCAAGTCATAGGACAGGGCCGTGTGTACGGCATTGCCCAACGGGTCCATGATCGCGACGATATCATCTGAAATGCCGTCTGGAATGGCGCAGACATTGTGTTCAGGGATTGTCAGATAGTCGGCAAAGGCTCCCTGGCGATTGACGCCAACACCGACGGTGTGATTGCACAAATGCTCCCGCCCCGCGCGGCAATTGCGACATTTCCCACAGACCAGATGCCCTTCCCCTGAAACGCGCTGGCCTGGTTTCACCAGGGTCACTTCTTCGCCCACGGCCTCAACGATTCCGCAATATTCATGGCCGACCACCATGGGCACGGGAATGGTTTTCTGTGCCCAGGAATCCCAGTTATAGATATGCAAATCGGTGCCACAAATCGCGACCCGCTGAACCTTGATCAGCACGTCATGCGGGCCCGGAACAGGTTTATCCGCTGTTCCCATAGACAGGCCGACGGCTCGTTCAGATTTGTACAGTGCGCGCATTGCTGGGGTCCTTAGAAACGAAGGTCATGCGATCAGTCCGATATCGCGACCGACTTTGGTGAAGGCCATAATGGCATGATCCAATTGCTGACGGGTATGGGCGGCAGACATCTGGGTGCGGATTCGTGCCTTGCCCTTTGGCACGACGGGATAGGAAAAAGCCGTCACATACAGGCCTTCTGCCATCAATCCCGCCGCCAGCCTGGTTGCCAGAACGGCATCTCCGGTCATGACGGGAATGATCGGATGGTCGCCTGGCACCAGATCAAAACCGGCCTGCATTATGCCCTGGCGGAAATGTTTGGCATTCTGCCGCAAGGTTTCGCGCAGTTCCCCGCCACTTTGCAGCAAATCCAGCGCGGCCAGGGTCGCGGCACAGATCGATGGGGCCAGCGCGTTTGAGAACAGATACGGCCGTGCCCTTTGGCGCAACAGGGCGACAATGGGGGCAGGGCCGGCGATATAGCCGCCTGACGCGCCGCCCAGAGCCTTCCCAAATGTGCCGCTGAGCAATTGCACACGCCCTTCGACGCCGTGGTGGTCGGGCGTTCCGGCTCCACGGGGTCCCATGAAGCCAACAGCGTGGCTGTCATCGACCATGACGGTGGCGTCATAGCGTTCGGCCAAGGCACAGATGGCCGGTAAATCCGCGATAATGCCATCCATAGAGAAGACACCATCAGTCACGATCAGGCGCAGGCGGGCATCCTGACTTTCCTTCAAGCGGGCTTCCAGTTCCTCTATATCATTATTGGCATAGCGATAGCGCTGTGCCTTGCACAGCCGCACCCCATCGATGATCGAAGCATGGTTCAAAGCATCTGAGATAATCGCGTCTTCCGGACCCAATAATGCCTCGAAAACCCCAGCATTGGCATCAAAACAGGAGGAAAAGAGGATCGCATCTTCGGTCTTCAGGAAATCTGCCAGACGACTTTCCAACTGGCGGTGCAGGTCTTGGGTGCCACAGATAAACCGAACCGACGCCATGCCAAATCCATGGCTGTCCAGCGCTTCCTTTGCGGCGTGGATCAAGCGGGGATCATCGGCGAACCCCAGATAATTATTTGCGCATAAATTGATAACATGCTGGGCAGTCCCGTTATCCAGGGTATCAATCTCGCTGGATTGGGCGCTGGTAATCGTGCGCTCCCGCTTCATCAGCCCGTCGGCATCAATTTGTGACAGGGCATCTTGTGCATGTTGGATAAGGGAGCGTGTCATGGCATTACCTTTATTTTCGATATCCAGGAATTTGTATGATATACTGGAATTCACTGTCAACGGATGATTTGCCTGGCCTGCGCATCATATTGTTGGGGCAGGGCAACCAGCAGGATCGCACGCGATGGACCGGTGGCTGTGTTGATGATCTGATGCGCCCGATCTGCCTGATAGCGTAACGTGTCTCCCGCCCTGGCTTCAACCCGCGTGTCGGCAACTTCGACGGCAACAGACCCATCCAGACAGGTTAAATGCTCATACGTGCCCATGGCATGGGGGTCAGAAGCCAGGATACCGCCGGGCTCCATCCGCATTTCATACCATTCTATTGGCAGCACGGTGCGATAGGGACTTAACATCTGTAATGTTACCAATCCATCGCGGCTCTTGCGGGTGGGTGTCGAATAGGCGTGGCTGTGTTCGATGACCGGCGTTTCCGCCTGAATCGTTTCGGTCAAATCGGCCATATCCAGCCCCAGCGATTGCATCAGGTTCCAGACCACGGCAAAGGTCGGGTTGACGGTGCCGCGCTCTACCTGGCTTAACATGGATTTTGACACGCCACTGCGTTCTGACACCTGTTCCAGGGTCAGGCGGTGCTGTTTACGCGCCTTGCGGACGATTGCGCCAAGCTGTGGCGGTGGCACCAGGTTGTCTTTCACGCAGGGTTCTCCAAAGTCTAAGCATTCCGAAAGTTCAATATATCGAAAAACTGAAATAAAAACATAGAACAGTGTTGTCTTTACTCATTTCGTCACCCCGCACTTGTTGCGGGGTTCAGGGGCGGCGGGTGAATTTGGTGCGTGTGGCTCTGGATTCCCGCCTGCGCGGGAATGACGGCCTCTCTATTTAGTCACCCCGGACATGATCCGGGGTCCAGGGCGGCAGGTCGTGAGTCGGGCGTTCCGCTCTGGAGTCACGCCTGCGTTGGAATGGCAAAGGGAAGGCGACGCTAACCTAAGGCCAGACCCACATCATGGGCGGCTTCTTTCAGGGCAGGGGTGAATTCTTCGATCATGTCCTTGACCGCGACACGGCCCTTATTGACGACAACATTCAGCGCCCCTACCGCAGTGCCTGAAACACCCAGGACCGGGACAGCGACCGAAAGCGCCCCCATTTCAAATTCTTCATCGGTGGCTGCATAACCTTGCTTTCTAGTGCGATCCAGGATCACCTTTAATGCGCCGCGATCGATCACGGTGTTGGGGGTTTCTGATCTTGGGGCGATCTGGGCCATCAAACGATCACGCTCTGTTTCACTGACATGGGCCAAATAGGCGCGCCCGATGGCCGTGGCCGCCATGGGCAGCCGGGCGCCAATGGTAAACCGTGTGGAAAACAGGCGATCCTCACAAATAGCATGGGCAACATAGACCATATCCGTGCCGCTGGGCAGACCCAGAGAACAGGTTTCCCGCATGGCATTCGACGCCTTACGCAGGATCGGGTTTACCCGGTCGCCAATCTCACTGGATCGCAGGAAGGAAAATCCCAGGGTTAAGATCTTGGGTGTTAAATTGAACCGCCCATTTTCCTGGGATGCATAGCCCATTGCCTCAAGAGTGCGCAGAATTCGCCTTGCCCCGGCGCGACTGAACCCCGTCAACCGGGCGGCATCCGCAATTGTCATAGTCTGGGTGTCTGGACCGAAAGCAGCAATCAACGTCAGGCCTTTGGCCAGCGTCTGGACGATTTCGCTGTCTTTGACCTCCGTGACATCGTTCATTCTAGAAAATCTCGAAATATTCGCGCTGTTCCCAATCGGTGACTTCTGCAAAGAATCGGGCCAGTTCCGCTTTTTTCAAGGTGACCAGATAATCGACAAAGGCATCGCCCCAGGCTTTACGATAGAAGGCGCTGCCGCTGAAAGCATCAATGGCTTCCAATATCGTGCGGGGCAGCAAGACACCTTCGGCATAGGGGGCTTCGGTCGGGGGTGGCGGTTCGGCCTGGCGCGTCATGCCGTCCATACCGCACAGGACTTGAGACGCCATGCACAGATAGGGGTTGGCGGCGGGTTCCGGTGCGCGATTCTCAATCCGGGTTGCAGACTCTCCTGGGGAACCGACAACCCGCAGCATCGCGCCCTTGTTATCCATGCCCCATAAAATGCGATCTGGCGCCAGGACGAAGGGTCGATAGCGCTTGTAACCATTGATTGTCGGGGTGGTCAGCAGGCAGCTTGCGGCCGCGTGGTCCAGCAATCCGGCCAGGAAATTCTTGCACAATGGGGATAAGGGCTCATGCGCATCGACAAAGGCGGGTTTGCCCGTGTCGCGATGGATCAGGGACTGATGCACATGCCAGCCATTGGAGAATACTTCTGGCAAGGCCGGGCGGCACATGAAGGTCGCGTGATAGCCGATGCGGCGCAGGGCCTGCTTGATGGCGCTGCGGAACAGCACGGTACAGTCAGCCGTCTTCATCGTATCCTGGGGGTGGAACGTCGCCTCAACCTGGCTGGGGCCGAATTCCACTTCCAGACTGCGCAGGGGCAGGGACAGGCCTTCACAGACGGTTCGGATGGTCTCGAAAACCGGTTCCAGTTCATCTGCCTGACTTTCGGTCAGGTATTGATAGCCGCGCGTGACCAGCGATGTTTCAACGGGGGCCGGTGGATGGCCCGCATCCTGGTAGGCAAGCTTCTTATTCTCCAATTTCAGGACCGTGAATTCCAGTTCCAACCCTGTGCGATGCTCATAGCCGGCCTCTGCCAGCAGCCTTAAGGCATTGCGCAGGCGTGAGCGGGTACAGAATGGCATGGCCGTTCCGTCCTTCAGCGCCAGGTCACATAACAGCCACCCGGTCTTTTCCGCCCAGGGCAGAATTTGAAACGTGTCGGGGTCGGGCATCATCAAGATGTCGCCGGCCCCCTTCAGGCCGGGCAAGTCATAGCCGCCTTCTTTGGTCCATACCGGAAAGACGGTGCGGTGGGATGTGTCCTTCAGCAGCAGGGTGGATGTCATGGCACAACCGTTTTCCAAGGCGTCTTTAAGCCCTGAAACAGGGATGGTCTTGCCCCGCAACAATCCATGCTGATCGGCGAAGGACAGCCGGACACTTTCGACCCCGGCGGAGGAAACGCGATCAAGGATATCCTGAATCCGGGTGCGCCGGTCCGATGGACCGACGGTTTCAAATGAAAGCTTCATGTTTGACCCTATTCCGCAGCAACGCTGTCAGTGCCGAAATACCAGGGAGCAGCCTCGCGCCGTTTTTGCTCGCTGGCAAGCCATGCGCTGCGCCAGGTGTCATGCGGGGCCAATGTATCGATGGCGATTGGCCCCTTGATAGCGCCAGGGCCGCCCGGTGTATCCAGGATTGGTAGCGTTCCTTCACCTTTTGCGACGGTTTTGATCGCCCGCAGCAACAGACGGCGATAGGCGGCGATTGCCACATCGGTCTGGCCCAGATGTTCCTTGGTCCGGTCCTGAATGGGGCCGGGCGATTCGACGGCCCATTGATCATGGACATTGATATCATCGCCCATGCCGGTATAGGTGCGCATCTTTTGCTCTACCGGGTCATAGCCATAACCATTCTGCTTGCCGACCTTCGGGATATAATCCGGCATGATATACAGGGCTTCACGTTGTTGGCGCATTTTGGCCTTGTCCACGGCATTCCCGAAACTGGTAAAGATCGCATACCAATAGCAGTTTTCATCATCTATCGGCACATGCCATTGGGTGATGGTCATTTCGTTGGACATCGGGATGGTAATCGCCTGGGGGAAGACCTGATTGGTGACGCGGACATGCATCGCCTGTCCATCCAGATCCCGCAGCGCCATGATGCGCAGGCCGTAATCGGTCGTTTCCACATCAATCTTTGGGCGCGGGAAATCACGCAGAATGCGGGTCATCGGGATATCAGTATCCCCGACATAATCGCGGAACTGTTTGCCATAGGCATCTGCCGGGTCGTCGTCTTCCAGATACCGATGCAGGAAGGACGCATGGGCCGGGTCGATCCCCACTTCCAGCGCCTGCAGCCAATTGCTTTCGATCAGGCCTTTAAAGGCAAAGGTGTGGCTGTCGGGTGCGGTGAAGCAATCCAGTTCGGGAAAGGCTGGAGGCTCGCCCGTGCCCAGATAGCCAAACAGGATGCCGTTGCGCACCGCGACCGGATAGGCCGTGGTCTTGATGCGGCTGGCCAGTTGGCTTTCCTCTGGCTCCGCAGGGGTTTCCAGACATTGGCCATCCGTATCAAATTTCCAGCCATGGAAGGGACAGCGAATGCCGCCATCTTCTAACCGCCCATAGCATAAATCTGCCCCGCGATGGGGGCAGTGGCGATCGATCAGCCCATAGGTTCCGTCTTCGTTGCGAAAGGCGACCAGCTTTTCCCCCAGCAGAGTGACCGGGCGGACCGGGCGTGGCCCGTCGAATTCATCGACCAGTGCGACTGGCTGCCAATAACGACGCAGCACGGCCCCGGCCTCTGTCCCTGCGCCAATTTCGGTCAGTTTCCGGTTCATCTCTGCACTGATCATCTCATCCTCCAATTTGTTCGAATATCGAACATTTGTTCGATATATAGTATGCCAAAAGAATCTATGGGCGTAAACTGTTTCATTTTCTGGGTTCCTGACCGGGGCAGGCCTAATCTGTCGGAAGGAAACGCGCTATTTCAGGAGACCCTTTTCATGGGCAAATCACGTCGCACGCAGGTTTGCATTGTCGGCAGTGGTCCGGCGGGCCTGCTGTTGTCACAGTTGCTTCACCGACAGGGTATCGAGTCGGTAATACTGGAGCGAAAAGATCGCGCCTATGTCGAAGGCCGCATTCGCGCCGGTGTTCTGGAACAGGGCACGGTTGATTTGCTGCGGGAGGCTGGAGTTGCGGACAGGCTGGACCGGGAAGGGTTGGTTCATGACGGATTTGAAATTGCAGGCAATGGGCGACGCCACCGCATTGCGCTGGATGAATTGACCAATGGCAAGGTTGTCACGGTCTATGGTCAGACAGAGGTCACGAAGGATTTGATCGCAGCCCGCCTGGCGGCTGGGGGGGAGATCGTCTTCGAAGCGGCGGATGTAACGCCGCATGCTTTCGATGGTTCAAAGCCGTTTGTGACGTATTCCCACCAGGGACAAAAACATCGGTTGGACTGCGACTTTATTGCTGGCTGTGATGGCTTTCACGGGGTGTGCCGACAGTCCCTGCCACAGAATGCAATCCGCACATTTGAACGGACCTATCCTTTTGCCTGGTTGGGGATATTGGCCAAGGCGGCGCCGGCGGCGGATGAATTGATCTATGCTCACCATGACCGGGGCTTTGCCTTGTGCAGCATGCGTTCGGAATCGATTTCCCGCCATTATGTGCAATGCAGCCCGAATGAGGATCTGTCGAAATGGCCGGATGCCCGTATCTGGGATGAATTGCGCCATCGCATAGGCGATACAGATGGGCACCACATCAATGAAGGTCCCCTATTGGATAAAAGCATCACCCCCATGCGCAGCTTTGTCGCCGAACCGATGCGCCATGGATCGCTGTTTCTGGCTGGGGATGCTGCCCATATCGTGCCGCCCACCGGCGCGAAAGGGCTGAACCTAGCGGTATCAGATATTTATTACCTGTACCGCGCCCTGGTCCAGTTTTACAAACAGAGCATGTCTGATCTGTTGGATCGATATTCTGATCAAGCCCTGGCCCGGGTATGGAAGGCAGAGCGATTCTCCTGGTGGATGACCAGCCTGTTACACAAGTTCCCGAATGAGGCTGGCTATGATCGCGCCTTTGAAAATCGCATGCAGGAGGCGGAAATCGCCTATCTTATGTCTTCGCGCGCGGCCCAGACCGTCGTTGCGGAGAATTACGTGGGCCTGCCCTTTTAGGAGGGGCAGACAGAGATTTCAGGCTGCCTTATGAAAGCGCTTGTGCGCCTCTATTGGCCCATCCACGCGGTAGACGTGATATCGATCCGCATCCATTCCTTCGGGCAAAGGAACCTTGGTCGCGCCAGGGAGGGAGAGCGGCTGATCGCTGAGTATCTGTGCACCTTCGGCCAGTAACGGAATGATGGCGGGGCTAAGATGATTCTTTGCGAAATCACGGCTAGCCTGACTGTCGCCGGTTCCCAAATCTGCATGAATCAGCACAGCTCTGGCCCTTAGTGTTTTCTGTGCGCGGTGCAACCCGTCGATCACATCTCCTAGAAACAAGTGGTCATCCTCTGGAACGCAATCCGGATGGGCCTGAACTTCCCGTTCAAACACATAGATGTCGCGGTTTGGCAGAATATGCCGCAAATGATCGTAGGTCCGGCCATTGCCAAGACCCAGTTCCAGAACAACCCCCTCCAAGGACTGGATGTCTGACGCTGCCTGATCCAATAACCGCCGCTGCGCCTGCAACCGCCGGATAGCCGAGTCTAAACGTGACATGAGAATTCCCATTAAAGTGTGCATCGCACCATAGCGATACAAAACTCATGTAGGGCCAAACCGGCACATTCCAACCCCACCTCACGAGGAGGTGAGAACCAGGGTGCATAAATTTGTTAAAGCAATTTATAGTGATGTTCAGGGGGTGATCTATGAACAATGAAACGGAACTTTCCAATTTCAAACCTGAATCTGAGCACAGTTTTAGTCCTCAGCAACAGATGGGAATTCTGGTAAGAGGTTTGAAAAAAATCTTGCCAAAAATCTCAGTTAAAACTGTTAAAATCCCTAGGTTTCAGAATGTATTCCTGACAGTTGGGTTTGATGGCCCGCCAGAGGTTATCATTGGTTTTAGGAAAGGGTTTGATAATGAAAATCAAAAGTCACTCTTTTCTTCTATTGAGGGACTACCCGTATGCCTTTTGAATGATGTTGCAAGACTACCAAATGGTGAAGTCTTTGTTACGGGCTCAATCAATATTGAGGGTGATATTTTTACGGAGTTCGAGGAACCTATTGCAGAGTTTGCACGTTTAATTCTGAGTGTATCCCCATCTTCGATACCTTTGCGTCGTCCGTGGCACGAAAGTGAAGATATATTACAGTCATCCGATTGGGACTTTCCCCCCGAATTCAGGGAGGCCCTGCGGGACGCCAATATTCAGATTGTGCCGCGAACAAGACGCCCTGATGCAGAAACGCAAGATTGGTTCTGGTCCGGGTCAGCCTTGATCCTGCCGCATCCCAATCGTGACGTGAAGGTGCCGCCTGCTCAATTATTGCTGGCGAAAGAAGGGCTTTCTGAGGGGGTCAGGGAACGTTTCAGGGCCGCCTTCATGACGCATAAGCGCTGGTATCTGTTGGTCGATTATGCGCTTAGCGAAAAGGATCAAGTCTCGCCCTATCTCATGGTGGGGTATGGCTATAGCGCCGAGGATAAGGCGACAGTCGCCACGTTCACACAGTCTGTTCATGCGCATCTGCCGCAGTATTTCGGGGATGGGCCAGCACGGGATGTTCAAGTGAATGATCTGGCTCCTACCCATGACGCGCCAAGTCATAATCCCAAGCTGGGTTTTCCTGAAATTGCGAAGGAACTGTGCAGCACCATTGAGTCTGTGCGCCGGGATGCCTTAAAGAAAGGGGTAGATGCCAACATCACGATAGGCCTGTTTGGTCCCTGGGGGTCGGGCAAATCAACCCTTATGGGGGCCTTGGAAAAGGCACTGCTGAGCGTAGAATCTGACAAAGCCTGCTATGTCATCATTCCAGTGAATGCCTGGAAATGGGATGGGTCCAAGAGTTTGCATGCCCATATGCTTGACACGCTTCGCAATGTGATGGGCAAGGAATTGGAAGAGGCGGCACGCAGGAAAAAGCAGGGCTTTGATCGCCTCTATTGGGGAACAATGGCATTCATCAAGAATGTGGTCCTGCCGTTGGTCCCGCTTGTCTTGATATCAGGATCCCTGCTTTATGTGCTGATCGCATCAGGCGCTTGGGCGTGGTTTCATGGCTTTGTATCACGATCCACGGAAACGGTAGACATTACAGCCCCTGGTTTTTCTGCCCAAATTGGGGCTGGTGTCACGTTATTTGTTGGCGCTATCACCAGCGTATTTCGCGACAGCCTTCGAAGCTGGATCAATGGCCTGTTTCAAAGTCGCGTCGTAAAGGTCAGCGATCAGCAGCGCCTGGCACAGACTTATGCGGATATCAGTGAAATCGGGAAGCAAACTGGGCACACCCTGGCGTTTTTTATTGATGATCTGGATCGATGCACGCCGGACCGTGTAGCTGAATTTGTTGAGTCCATTCATAACCTGACCACGGCGGGATGTGTCACGGTAGTTGCTTGCGATGAAGAATTCGTTTCTGCCGCGCTGAACGCGAAATATGAGAGAATCGTTGCCCATCATCCAGATGGCATTGGGTTTGGCCGCAGTTTCCTGGAAAAAATCGTGCAGGTTGGATTTCGAATGCCAGCCTTGACAGAAAAGGGTGTGCAAGAGGCGGGGCTGATCCGGGGGGACATCGATGATCCGGTCCTTGATGCGCAACTGGACGAGAACGGAATTTTGCTACAGTCAGGATCCTTAGGGTCCATGGGAAATAATGGTGACAAACCTGATGAGATGGTGCTGAGAAAATCAGGCGTGGAAGAAAATATAGCTGAGCCAGCCGAAGAAGATGTTGGCGTTGAATTGCGCCCTCAGATTAATGAGCGTCTTGCCAGCGAAACCCTGGATATCATGATTCGGGATTTTGTTCAGCCGATGGGTATGAACATGCGCCGCATCAAATCATTGCGCAACACAGTTGGATTGTACCTGCGAATAGCGGCTGCGCGCGGCGATATTCCGACTGAAGACCCGGCAAAGGCAACACGGTTGGCAGCGTATCTGGTCGCTGATTTGGTGGATCGGGTGTGGTTGGACGCCTATCGCCTTGAGCAACTGGAAAGTTATCGCGCGCGTCCTGGTCTGGGTGACTTGTCTGGGCGCCAATCCCTTCAGGATAAACTGGCCAGTGCGCTTGGTTCCCCAGATGCATTGGACGACCTATATCGTTTGCTTGGTCGGCAGCCACGAGGGCTGCCGACGTCAAGTGATCATCAGTCCAAGCCCTAAGCCCCTGCCGGGGTCAGTTTGCGGTTGTCTTCGATGGGGAGATGGACGATGGCGGCGGCAAAGCCCAGGATCGCGCTGGCGATCCACATGGCGTCGTAGTTGCCGAACATCTCATAGAATTCCCCCGCCATGACCAAACCCGTGAAGCTGCCGACCTGATGGCTGAAGAAGACGATGCCAAACAGCATGCCGACATTGTTCGGACCGTGCAGCTTGGCAACTGTCATGCTGGTCAGCGGCACAGTGGACAGCCACAACAAACCAATGACGGCACTGAACACCAGCAGCACGGTTTCAGTTACGGGAACGATCAACAGGCCCATCGCGGCCACACCGCGCAAAGCATATATGATCGACAGCGGGTATTTTGGGCGAAATGTGCCGCTGATCTGGCCCGCCGTAATTGTGCCGATGATATTGAACGCACCGATCAGCGCCAGCCCAGCCGTCCCAGCGGCGGCGGATAGGCCACAGACCAGGGCGAAATTCGGTAAATGAACAGCGATGAAGGCCAAATGGAAGCCACAGACAAAGAATCCCGCGATCAAGAGCTGGAAGCTGCGATCAGTCATGGCGCGTCCAAGAACGGCTTTCAGATTTTCACCGGGCTGTGCGGCGATAAAGGCCCGCTGCGTGGCAGTAGGCCTGGTTTCGCGGCGAATGACTAAGGCAAGTGCCGACGCAGCCAGGCAGACAGCCGCCATCGCCAGAAATGCATCAATCAATCCGAAACTTTGCAGAAATAACTGACTGACGGGGGAGAAGACCAATTGTCCAAAGCTGCCCCCCGCCGTTGCGATGCCCAGATACAGACCACGGCGTTTGTCCGACGCCGTGCGCCCGATGGCACCCAACAGAACAGGAAAGCCAACGGCGGCCTGTGCAACGCCCAGGATCAGACCGGCAGACATCCCAAAGACCCAAAAGTTTTCCGCCATTGCAGTCATTGCTAGGCCGCCAGCGTACAGAACTGCGCCAAAGAACACGACGGGTGCTGCCCCAAATCGATCTGACAAACGACCGGCAAACGGCTGTGCCGCACCCCACATCAGATTCTGAACCGCCAGGACCAGCGACAGGGAGGCGATGGTAAAACCGGTTTCTGCCGGCATGCTGGGCAGGAAAACGCCAAACGAAATTCTCGCGCCAAAGCCAACGGCCAGAATCAGGAAGCCTGCGAATAGAACCAGGGCGGCGTTGCGTTCCGATGTCATATCGATCACTCCAGAATAGATTAGGCGCTCTTCATAGACGTGAAGACGGGCTTCGTCTTGCGAAATCGCTGCAAGAGCTTTTCGCCTGGATATCACGGATCAGCTTTATGGGGCTGTCCAAAAGCAAAACCGCCCGGCAGAGACCTGCCGGGCGGCGTAACATTATTCAGATGATGCGGGATCAGTTCCGCATGATGCTGAGGATGTTCAGGATGTGAATGAACAGCGTAACGAAGCTGCCATACAGCGCCAAGGCACCGAACAGGGCGAACTTGGTCACCTGATCATCACCCAGATTTTCGTGGTACATGTTCTTGATCATCTGGGTTTCATAGGCGGTAACCCCGGCAAAAATAACCACGACAGCAAACGAAATCAGCAGGGCAAAGCCCGTGGAGGCCAGGAACATATTCACGACCATGGCAATCACCAGGCCGATCATCGCCATCATGAAGAATGTTGCGAACCCGCTGAGGTTCTTTTTGGTGGTGTAGCCAAACAGGCTGACACCCGCAAACATGCCAGAGGTGATGAAGAACGCCCGCGCGACATCCATCGACCCTTCGGTTGATTGCAGGAAATAGGCCACCATGGGGGAAATCATCACGCCCCAGAGCGCGCAATAGACCCAGTAGAAGGCGTGTGCAGCCGCAGTGGATTTCATTGAGATAATGCGGTGGGAGAAGAAGCCCATACCAATCAAGGCCGCAAACAGAACCCATTTCATGGGCCCAACGGCGATGGTGACCATGATTTCAGGATTTTGCGCCAATGCGAAGACCAGCACGCCTGTGAAGGCGACGCCCAGCGCCATGTAATTATAGACGCGCAGCATATAGGACCGCAGGCCAGCGTCGATTTCCGCCTGACTGACGCTACCAGTCTGTGATGCATAACGATTCGGATTGAGAGCCATGGCTCATTGCCCCTTTAGTAGTCACCCCCGTGAAACTCTCCAGCCGCGCCCGGTCGTGGCCGGTATGGGGAGGGTGATGCCCATGCCGGTCACCGAAGCGCGATTTTCTTAACTCATATGGACATTCTTATACACTGTTTCAACAGTAAGATGTGCCAAAAATTTCATCTTTTTGGCTTATTCATTTCGCATCAGGGGGGCCGCTTTCTTGCCCAGGGCGGACCATGTTCCGACAAAGCCCATAGACACGGTTGCGATCAGGGCGACCACCACTGTCAGGGCAGCGGCTTCGGGCACAAAGATCCATTCTGCCTGCATCACAAATTCAATCACAACATAGGCTGCGATGCCCCCAACCACACCGGCAATCACCGCTGTCATAAGCCCTAACAGGCCAAATTCCAGCAAATAGGCGATCAGGATATCCCGGCGGGTCGCCCCCAATACCTTCAGCACGACGGATTCATAAATCCGCCGATTGTGCCCTGCGGCCACGGCACCCGCCAGAACCAGAATACCGGCCAGTATGGCGATGCCAGCGATGGCGGTCACAGCCGTCCCCAGGTCTTTCAGAATTTTATCGACGCCTTCCAGGACTTCCTTGACCCGGATGGCTGACACATTGGGGAATTGGTCGGTCAGTTCCTGTTCCAGGGCGACTTCGCGATCCGCAGGCAAATAGGCGGTGGCGATATACATCTGCGGGGCGCTTTCAATTACACCGGGGGAAAAGATCATGACGAAATTGATCCCCAGAGTGGTCCAGTCGATATCCCGAAGGTTTGAGATTTCTGCCTCAATCTCCCGGCCCAGGACATTAACCGTAATTTTATCACCGATCTTGAGATTCAGCAGTTCGGCGGCTTCTGCATCAAAGCTGACCAGGGTCCGGCTGGCATCGGAATAGTCTTCCGGCCACCAGTCACCTTCGACGATTTCGCTTCCTTGGATTGGGGGCGTGCGCGACCATGTGATGCCGCGATCCCCCCTCAGAATCCACGCGACCTCTGACGGGGGTTCAATCTGTTCCACAGGAACCCCGGCTAAGGCGGTTATACGCCCGCGCAGCATGGGGACCGTGTCATATCGATCCAATCCATTGAAATTGTCCAGATCTGTGCGGAAATCATCAATCTGATCCGGCTGAATATCGATGAAATAGAATCCTGGCGCTTCCCCCCGGAAGGTTTCGGAAACCTGTTTGGACAGATTCCCTTCGATCATCGCAACGGCGATCAGGACGGTCAGGCCCAGGCCCAACGAAACGACAACACTGGCTGTCGGCGCGCCGGGTCGATGCAGATTTGCGACCGCCAAAGCGATGCGGATATTGCGCGCGCGTGGCAAACGCCTGGCCAAGGTCATTGCCCCACTGGCTGCGGCGCGAAAGGCCAACAGGGTGCCAACCGCCCCACCACAGAAAGCCAGGGCGACAAGGGGTTGATCTGCGGTCAATACCGCCAAACCAACCAGAGCGATGGCGCAAAGTGACAGGGCTATGGCCATTCTGGGGCCGGGTCGTCCCATTACCGGATTCAGCAGGTCGCGAAACAGCGTCGCGGCGGGCAAGTTGCTTGCCTTTGCCAGTGGCCACAATGCGAAAACCAATGTTGTCAGCAATCCGAATGCCGCCGCCAGGATCAGGGGGAAGGGGTAAAGACCCATTCGCGCCTCGACCGGCAATCGGTCGGCCAGCAAGGGGATGATCAATGCAGGGCCCGCACCGCCAATAATCAAACCAGCGATGATGCCAACAATCGCCAATGCGCCGACCTGCAGCATGTAAATGGAAAAGATCGTGCTGCTGGAAGCCCCCAGACATTTCAGCGTCGCGATTGTCGCGGTCCGCTGGTTCAGGAAGGCCCGTACCGCATTGCCGACACCGACGCCGCCGACCAGCAATGCGGTCAGCCCCACCAGCGTCAGGAACAGCCCAACGCGGTCAACGAAACGTTGAATATTGGGCGCGGCATCATCCAGGGCTCGAACGCGCCAGCCAGCCCCTGGGAAGGTAGTGTTCAGTTGCTCCGTCCAGGCGGCGACATCGGTGCCCGGTGCCAGGGCGATGCGATAATGGTATCGGATCAGGCTGCCCGGCTGTTCCAATTGGGTCTCTGCCAGGGCAGCGCGCGGAATGAAGACGCGGGGGCCCAGGTCGAATGCTTGGGTTCCTTTATCCGGTTCTGACAGGAAGGTGCCACGCAGATCAAATGTTGCCTCCCCGATTTTCAGTCTATCGCCCCGGGATAGCCCCATTCGCTCAACCAGTTGCGGCGCGGCGATCAGGCCCCATGCCCCATCGCGCTTGTCCAGTTCATTTAGCGAAACGCCGTCTTCCAGAACCAGCTTGCCGTATAGAGGATAGGCTTCATCGACGGTTTTTAACTCGATCAGATGTCGGTCCGTCCCATCAGCGCGAATGGCCATGGCGCGCATTTCCACGACCTGGGAAATCTGTTCTGAATTGGCACGCAGCCATTCCAGTTCGTTCGGGGCGGCGGCGACATGGGTCAGGCGCAGATCGATATCCCCGCCCAACAGAACGCGGCCATCAGCTTTCAGCCCAGCCTCGATAGCAGAAGCCAGGGACCCAACGCCTGCAATGGCGGCAACACCAAGCGCCAGGCAGGCGACAAAGACGCGGAACCCTTTCAGGCCGCCGCGCAATTCGCGTCGTGCGATGCGTGCAGAAACCATCTTATTCTGCCGCCTTCAATGCGGCGTCTTTGACCAGGCGTCCGTCGCGCATCTCAACGGTTCGGTCACAGGCCTGCGCCAGATCCGCGTCATGGGTGATCAGCATCAGGGTCGTTTTATGATCGCGCGCCAGATTGAACATCAGATCGATGATTTGTTGTCCTGTGTCGGCGTCCAGATTGCCTGTCGGCTCGTCGGCCAGGATCAATTTAGGGCTGCCGATAAAAGCACGCGCCAGGGCGACACGCTGTTGTTCCCCGCCCGATAGCTGGCCAGGATAATGACTCAGCCGGTGTGACAGGCCGACCTGTTCCAAAACCTCGGCGGCACGCTCATAGGCGTCGCGTCGCCCGGCCAGTTCCAGGGGGATTGCGACATTTTCGACCGCTGTCATGGTGGGTACCAAATGGAAGCTTTGAAACACAATTCCCAGATTGTCGCGGCGAAATTCTGCCAGACCATCTTCGCTCAAGCCACGGAAATCCTGGTCGCCAATTCGGACGCTGCCCGAAGTTGCCTGTTCCAACCCGGCCACGATCATCAGCATGGATGTCTTGCCGGACCCCGATGGTCCCACAACACTGACCGTCTCTCCACGCCCAACCGACAAATCAATGCCGCGCAAGATGTTGACCTCGCCCGCTAAAGACCCAAGTGTTAGGTGGACATCGCGCAGATCAATCATCGGCGATGCTCCGTTTTGGTTTTCTTCAGTTTCAGCGCGGGATGTCATGAAGTCTCTTTCTTGCAATAGAGTGCGTTTCAGCGTTTCAAGGCTATATGGCTCGTTGCGCTGCACAATCAATGGTTTGCTGATCGCAATGTCCTTAGTTTTTGGGACATTGGGAATTGGGCAAGCCTCAGCGGAAACAACCATTTTGGCGCTGGGCGACAGCCTGACGGCAGGATATGGCCTGTCCAAGGCGGAAAGTTTCCCCAACAAATTACAGGCTGCGCTGAATCAAGCCGGTCACGACGTTCGGGTCGTTAATGGCGGAGTATCGGGCGATACTTCGAAAGGCGGGTTGAGCCGTGTTGATTGGCTGTTTGCTGATAAGCCGGACCTGATGATCCTGGAATTGGGCGCTAATGATGGATTACGCGGATTGCCGCCTTCTGAGACCCGGAAAAATCTGGCGGCTATTATTGAGAAAGCTCAGGCAGCCGGGGTCAAGGTTCTTCTGACCGGAATGATGGCACCGCCAAATCTGGGGCGGGAATACAGCGACGAATTCAATGCGGTCTTCCCAGACCTGGCGGCAGAATATGATACTTTGTTTTATCCCTTCTTTCTGGATGGAGTTGCCGCCGATGCCAGCTTGAATCAGGGGGATGGCATGCATCCGACAGGGGCGGGGGTGGACGTGATCGTGACCCGTATTCTGCCCATTGTTGAAAAGGCCCTGTCCGATTTAAGCCAAAAGGGCGCATCGTGACGGCGGGTGCAGACTTCTTATCAGCACAAGGGACCGGACAAACCTGGAAGGAGGCATTGGACTCCCTGTTACCGGTATTGCGGGGGGCGAATTCCGATCACCAGTTGGGCCTGATATACATGACGCCCCACTATGCGACGCATTCCGCAGAAATAGAGGCTGCGCTGGGTCAGGCCACGGGTGTTCCCCATTGGGTGGGAACTGTTGGCTACGGGACGATTGGGACGGATGCGGCGACTGGAGATTTTGCAGAAAATTTCGGCACCCCCAGCCTGTCGGTCATGCTGTGTCCGTTCCAGAATGATGGCTTTCGGGTCTTTTCTGGCCTGCGGGGTGAAAGTGACCGGATCAGCGCGCAATTCAGTGATTGGCTGTCTTCTGACGTGCCGCCGGTCATTCTGGCCCATGGCGATCCTGGGAATGGGTTATTGGGTGGCCTGATGGATGATATCGTCCAGGAGACGGATGGCTTCCTGATCGGGGGATTGAGCGCCGCTCAGGGTCCAGGCTCCCAAATCGCAGATGGCCCGGACGGGCAGGGCCTCAGCGGGGCCTTGCTGTCGCTGGAACATATCCCGCTGCAAACAGCATTAAGCCAGGGATGCAGCCCGATTGGCCCCGCTCACACTGTCACCAATGCTCAGGACCATGTGATTCTGGAATTGAATGGCCGTCCCGCGCTGGAGGTCTTCAAGGAGGATATTGGTGAAATTCTGGCGCGGGATCTTAATCGGTGCGCGGGATACATTTTCGCCGCCTTGCCGGTGGAAGGGTCCGATTTGGGTGATTATACCGTGCGCAATCTGGTGGCCATAGATCCGCATCAAGGGGCCGTGGCAATTGCGGCGCATCTTAATCCGGGCGATCGGGTGATGTTCTGTCGGCGCGATCCAACCACCGCCGTTTCCGATATGCGTCGCATGCTGTCGGAACTGAAATCCCGGACTGGCAAGCAACCCATTCGGGGTGGAGTTTATGTGTCCTGCGCGGCACGTGGCCCCAACCAGTTCAGTGATCCCAGTCAGGAAACACAATTGATTGCGGAGGCCTTAGGGACCTTTCCTATCACGGGCTTTTTCGCTAATGGTGAATTCTGCCGGGATCGCCTTTATGCCTATACGGGCGTGTTAACACTGTTTCTATAACGGGGCGTGTGCCCTGAAATCCATTAAAGGGGACCTGATCTAACATGCGTTACAATAAGCTTGGCCATACTGATTTGGATGTCAGCGTTGTCTGCTTGGGCACAATGACCTGGGGGCAACAGAATACCGAGGCTGAAGGCCATGAACAGATGGATTATGCCCTGGATCAGGGGGTTAACTTATGGGATACGGCGGAGCTTTATTCAGTTCCGCCCAGCGCAGAGACCTATGGTCGGACCGAAGAAATCATCGGCACCTGGTTTGAAAAGACGGGCCGCCGGTCCGAAGTCATCCTGGCCAGCAAGATCGCCGGTCGCGCCAATCGACTGCCCTGGATGCGCCCGCACTTGCATGACGGGGAAACCCGCCTGGACCGTCAATCGATCCTGGAAGCCTGTGACGCCAGTCTGAAGCGGCTGAAGACCGACTATATCGATGTCTATCAACTGCATTGGCCGGAACGGGAAACCACGACATTCGGCACGATGAATTACACGCATGTGCCGGAAAAAGATGGTGTCGCCCTGGAAGAAACCCTGCGCGCCCTGGAAGAATTGGTTACTGCGGGGAAGGTTCGTCATATCGCCGTTTCCAATGAGACCCCCTGGGGCGTGATGGAATTTCTGCGCATGGCGGAGACGATGAACCTGCCGCGAATCGTTTCCGTGCAGAATGCCTATAATCTGTTGAAACGGGATTATGAATTCGGACTGGCAGAAGTTTCCTGCCGCACCGGGGTCGGGATGCTGGCCTATTCGCCCCTGGCAATGGGCACTTTGTCGGGTAAGTATCTGGACGGTGCCTGGCCGGAAGGGGCGCGCCTGACCCTGTTTGGTAAGTATTTCGGGCGTTACCTTTCGCCTCGCGCCGTCGAAGAAACGGCGAAATATGTGGCCGTTGCGCGCAAACATGGCCTGGATCCGGCCCAGATGGCCAATACGTTTGTAAACACCCGTGAATTCACCACCGCCAACATTATCGGCGCCCGCACGATGGATCAGTTAAAGGCCGCAATCGCCACCGGGGACATGAAATTGTCGGAAGATGTACTTTCCGACATAGAAACCATTCACAAAGCCACGCCAATCGGGTATTAAGGGGGTAGGGGTCGATTTTGGCCCCAGATATAGTGGAGGCGCGCCATGATTAGGCTTTTCGTCGCCCTGCCCATCCCAGACCATATTCGGGATGCGCTGACCGGGTTACAGAACGGGCTCCCTGGGGCTCGTTGGACCGATCCGGATAACTTCCACCTCACTTTGCGGTTTATCGGAGAGATCGATTACGGCGCTGCCGAAGATCTCGCCCATGACCTGATGCGCATTGATGCACCGGCGTTCGACGTCACGCTGGACCAGCTCAACTGGTTCGGCAACAAGCGTCGACCCAGTGCCCTAATCGCCCAGGCCCGCAAGGATGAGGGGCTGATGCACCTGCAAAGGAAGGTCGAATCCGCCGCCGTGCGCTGCGGGTTCAAGCCTGAAAGCCGCAAGTTCCTGCCCCATGTGACGCTGGCCCGCCTGAAAACGACCAGCATCCAGGAGGCGGAACGCTTCGTTGCGGAACGGCGCTTGCCGCTGGATCGCAGCTTCGAGGCGGACCGCTTCGTGCTGTATTCCAGCTTCCTGGCCCATACAGGCTCGATCTATACCGAAGAAGCCGACTACTACCTCCGCTGGGCCGCCTACGCCGCTGCGGAATAGCACCCCGGCGCGCCCCGCAAGTTTGTCTCTCGGCGGGCTGATGCGTCTGCATTGTTGGATGCTGGACTATAGTCGCCAGATGCTTGAGCCTTTATCGGGTAGGCTCGCGGGACAACTGATCAAGAAATCTTTTGGAATGCGCAGGGGGACTAGTCCCGCCGACTCCGACTGCCGGCGACAGGAACAAGCTTTTCACACCAAAGGCTCTCAATGACAAACCAGCCCACCCCTCCCCATTGCTGGGGCTGGTAACAAAGGCGCTGGGTGTTTCTCCCGCTCAGGCTGCGGCCTTTGACCAAACCACCCCCATTCGAGCGCAGGTGGAGAAACTGACTGTAGAGAATAATGAGGGTATCTCAGATGAGCGAAAGGAGGCCCCATTTGTTCAGTATGCGCACACAAATAAAATTCCAAAAGACGCGAATGGCCAGCCTGCGTTTCTATGGTCTGCTCCATTCGGTTGGGTAAGAAATCCATCCTGTCAATTGGATCCAAACCAAACTCTTCCCCCGATCATGCCGCCCTTCCCCGCTATCCCGCCTGCGGGCCTGGATGCGCCTGAAACCTACCCAGATAGTTCACGGGCTCATGACGATCAAAACTCAAGTGACTCCGGTCGTCCTGATCAATCCGATGTCTTAGGGCCTAACAACCCATCCCCTTTTCCTGATCAGTCCGATGAAGTACCGCAGATTACATTACTTCCCAGTAAACCTCTGCCTGGAACCTATGTGAAACCCGGCGGTGCCGGCGGTCATATTATTCATGGAGGAAGAACACCTTTTGCCAAAGGCTTTAGAGGCTTTGATGTCGATAGGGAGGGAATGACCCAAGAACCGAATATCTCGCTGACTGAGGGACAGAGACGCGCTTATGATAACTATTTAAAAGGCGAGGGAGGACGTCTTATGGAAGAGCGGAAAATTCGCGAGAACCTCAAAATTGCCCCGTCTCAGAGTTTTTTATGGACTCAGATCAAGAAAAATCCAATGAAAGATGGAAAATATACTAATGGTCTCAAAGGCAAAGACTCCCGCTACTATGAATGGGATTATGGTCATAGTGAAATAGAAGTTTATTCTAAAAGTGGCCGTCATCTTGGGGCGATTGATGGTGTCACTGGGGAATGGACCGACAGGGCAGATACGATCAAAGATGGTAAAGTTTCAGAAAATGAGATTGAAACGGGGAAAACAACTTCAGGATCAGCATGAGGCGCTGCAGGCGGCGGCGTCGGACCCCGAAGTGTGCCTTATGTATGACCCTGGGACGCGGAATTATGGCATCTATATTGTGAATCAGGCTATTTGGAAGGAGTTTTATTCCCACGGCACGAACAATGAGTTTTTTAGGAGTTATACGGCCAGGATTGATTATTGCCCCTGGTCAGGACGCGTCTTGCCTGGGAATCTGAAGCATGCCCGGTCCAAGGTTTTGAAAGAGGAATATGGTATCTACCTTCCTTATTGGGGGAATCCAAAACTCGTTGACTTGCCGGATGGCTTTTATGGATCAGAGGAATGGTGGGTAACCCGCCAAATAGACCGCCGCCGCCGCCCGAAGGTTCATCGTCCTCATGTTCCTGAAGGATACTACATGGTGCGGTATCATTTTTTGCTAAAAGATCCAAAGGGAACTGGTAAATATCGGTCCAGGGAAAAGCCTGCCCATCTGTGTCGCAATTTATCAGATGCTATGGAAGATATCAGGGTGATGATCTGCTACATCCCTTGGACTCGGGAATATGGCATTCGGCGTCTGGCGGTGGATCGACTAAAGGATGAACACCCCGTCCGAATGGTGAAGATTGATTTTTGCCCCTGGTGCGGGGAAAAACTGCCCGACAGCCTGAAACAAGAATGGCAGCGCCAAATCGCCATCGCTGGGCACAGTCCCAATGATGAAGACCTGCCCGGCAAATTCCTGACCGACACCTGGTGGAAAGAGGCGGGGCTTTAAGGTGCCCTAAATTGGCGCGGTTGCTGATTCCAGCCAGGCTTTCTCTGCCCCTTCCAATTGCGGGGCGATTTCTGCGAAGACGCGGGCGTGATAGGCATTTAGCCAGGTGCGCTCGTCTTCTGACAGCAGGGATGCATCGATCAGCCTGCGGTCGATGGGGGCCAGCGTGATGGTCTCAAATTCCAGCAGGGCGCGTTCTGCGCCAGCGGGGGGCGTGTCGACTTCTTTCACCACGACCAGATTTTCAATACGGATGCCGTATTCACCGGCTTTGTAATAGCCGGGCTCGTTCGACAGGATCATGCCGGGCTTCAAGGCGACGGCGTTATGGGCCTTGGCGATGCGTTGCGGGCCTTCATGCACATTCAAATAGCTGCCAACGCCATGGCCGGTGCCGTGGTCGAAATCCAGCCCCGCCTGCCATAGGGGCAATCGTGCAAGTGGGTCTAACTGACTGCCCGTCACGCCAACAGGAAAGCGGGCAGTGGCAATCGCGATATGGCCTTTCAGGACCAGCGTGAAGCGGTGGATCATCTCCGCCGTTGGGGTGCCAATCGCCATGGTGCGGGTGACATCGGTGGTGCCATCCAGATACTGCGCGCCACTGTCGACCAACAGTAATTGACCGGTCTCAATGGCCTTATTGGTGCGGGGGCCAGCGCGATAATGGATCACCGCGCCGTTAGAGCCAGCGCCTGCAATCGTGTCGAAGCTCAGACCCCGGAAGTTCTCTCCCTTTTCGCGAATGCTGCGCAGGTGGTCGATGGCTTCCAACTCAGTCAACCCGCCCTTCTGCGCTGTTTCAGCGATCCAGTGCAGGAATTTCGACAGGGCCGCGCCATCGCGCTTATGGGCGCTGCGGGTACCCTCAATCTCAACAGCATTCTTGCAGGATTTCGGCATCAGGCAGGGATCGGGGGCCTCCACGATCCTGGCACCATATTGCTGCAGGCGATCAAAGATCAGGCAGGGGGCCGTGGCAGGATCGGCCTGCACAGTTTTGCCCTGGCGACCCAGTTCGGCCAATGCATCAGCATAGTCGCTTTCCGGGCGCAGGGAGACGGCATTGCCCAGCGAGGCGCGGACAGACGGCGTTAATTTGCGCTCGTCAATGAACCAATCGACCGCACCGTCCTGATGTAACAGCGCGAAGCTGAGCGGTAGGGGACAGTTTGGCACATCGCCGCCCCGCATATTCAACAGCCAGGCGATGGAGTCGGTCGCGGTGATTGCGGCGGCGTCGATGCTCTTTTTGGCCAAGGCGGCACCCAGGCGCGCGCGTTTATCCTCTGATGCCTCGCCCGCGAACTCCAGGGTTTGCGGCACAACAGGGGTTAAGGGGGCGGCGGGTTGATCCTGCCAAACCGTATCGACGGGGTTCGGCTCAACCCGCACAAGGCTGGCCCCCGCACGCTGGGCCGCTAAATTCAGGTGGCCTGCGCCATGTTGTGTGTGCAGCCAGGGATCGAATCCAATTTTGTCCCCGGCTTTGAAATTCTCCGCGATCCAGTCAGTTGCCGGGGCTTCAATCATATGCTGGGGTGTAAACAGGCTGGTATCGACCTGATCGAGAACCTGCAACGTATAGCGGCCATCAATGAAGATTGCCGCCTTGTCCAGGCCGACTACAACAGTCCCGGCCGACCCGGCAAAGCCCGTCAGCCACAGCACCCGTTCCGCCTTTTGCGCAATATATTCGCCCTGATATTCATCGGTTCGGGGAATGACCAACCCATCCAATCCCTGTTTGCGCATTTCAACGCGCAGGGCGTCCAAGCGTTCCTTTGGCGCTGGCCCATCGGTAAAGGGGCTGCCCAGCCCGTCCATGTAAGCACGACCAGCCTGGGCCAATTGGGCGCGCACAGCCGTGGTCGCATTTGGGGCAATCAAATCCGTCCAGCGGTCTTGAGAGTCTGGCGGGGCGGCGGCGGCACCGCGCAACAGCGCTTCTATTTCTGCTTCATCCCGTATGATATCTGCGTCCTGGAGTATTTTCTGTAGATCAAAAAGAGTGGCCGATGTCATAGAAGCGGATCCTGGTGTTTGGGGAACTATACTTAGAATAAGCTATGAAGGCCGTGGGCCATTTGCAAGCGACAGTACCTTGTAAATATCGCACCAGTCACTTTATGAATAGCAAGAGTCGGCAGATACGCGCCGCGGCAATGAGCAATAGCTATGCACCTGTAACATAGCGGGGGTGCATATTGTTCACCTTTTAAGAAGCCTCGGTTCGGGCCATATCCTTGGTATAGAGGATGCGCCGCTGACCTCCTCCCCCAAACCCCAAGCGGCGTATCTACCAGGTGCATAAACCTTTTAGGTGGTTGCCCTGGATGCCTTTAAACAGGCATGCGCCCCGTCTCTCCCCTCCCCCTGAGACGGGGCGCTCTTGTATTAAGACAATGGCGTTGTTCTTATTGCCACTTGTTTGTCGACGATGCGTTTCCTTCAACAGGGCTTATCGTCCGCTTGTCCTTCTCGTAACTATACAGTTCTGGTGATGATGGAGAGGCCCGATGACGTTACAGGAAACTATACCCGCCGTTTTTGTGTCCCACGGCCCACCGACCCTTCCATTCGAAGACATTCCGGCACGGGAATTCTTGTCGTGCATGGCCAAGGATTTGCCTCGGCCGAAGGCGATCCTGGCGGTTTCTGCGCATTGGGAAACCGCTGAACCATCGGTCACGACTCGGCCTGACCAGACAGTTTTGCATGATTTCTATGGGTTCCCGGATGCCCTGTATCAAATGCGGTATGACGCGCCCGGATCTCCCGATCTGGCCCGGCAGGTTCAAGATGTGCTTTCAAATGCAGGTTTCCCCACCCATGGCGATTCAGAACGGGGGTTGGATCATGGGGCATGGACGCCGTTGACCCTGATTTATCCGGAGGCGGATATTCCGGTCATTCAATTGTCCATCCAGACAGACCTTGGGGCGGCGCATCATCTGGCGCTGGGCAGGGCGTTGGCTCCGTTACGCGACGAGGGAATTCTGATCCTCGCCTCGGGTAATATCACCCATAACCTGCGGGCCTGGGCGCGCCTGCGTCAGTTGGGGCAGGATGGAGTGCCTGATTGGGTTACAACCTTTCAGGACTGGGTCTATGACAAGGTAACAGCCGCTGATATCCCGGCCCTATTGGATTTCATGCAGGCCCCGATGGGGCGCGAAAACCATCCGACACCAGAACATTTCCTGCCCTTCTTTGTCGCCCTGGGGGCTGGTATGGCGGGCGGGCATCCTGCTGTTCAAGGGCGCAGATTGCATCACAGCATATGCTATAATGTTCTTGCCATGGATGCATATGCGTTCGGGTAAGACCGCAGGTTATCGATTGTTTTTAGTGATCCACGGATTGACGAAATAGAACTGGTCAGAATCCAAATCAATCCCGGTTTGTACATTTTCCAGCAGGACACGGGTGACAGTGCCCTGCTGATCAACCACAGTCCATTGCACCAGACTCAACGGTTGTTCTGAGAATGTGAAGGTCAGTGACCCTGCATCGGGCGCATCCTTCTGGGCAACTGTGATATGCAGGAAACCCTTATCTTTGGCGGCATCCAGAACTGTAAGCTCTTCACCAAGTTTCATTGGCTGGCGCAACAGCATGGAGGCCGGGGTCAGCCCCAGAGGAATGTGGCTCGCCTCTTTCAAATCTTCATCGACGAAAATGTAGAATGTGCCATCTGCGATAATCTTGAACGGCAGGGGGGCATCATAATCGATGCGCATCTTGCCGGGACGGTCCATCATGACATCGCCCTGATACACAGTTCCATCCATGTTGAATTGGCGGAATCGCGCCTTTAGCGTATTGATTTTGTCAAAATAGCTTTCGATCTCTGACAGCAGAATTTTCTGCTCGACGGAGCCCATTTGGTGTTGTTCTGGCCGTTCAATCGCGGCGTTGGGATCGACGGCCTGGGTTTCCGCCTTCACTTGACCGGACAGACCAAGCCCCGCCACCAGAATCAGCGCGGCCAATAGGCCGCGGCTTCGGCGGTGCGATGCAGTGTATTTAAGATTACCGGGAATGATCACCAACCAAGACTTCACGCTTTCCAACATGGTTCGCCGCACTGACGACCCCTTCCTTTTCCATGCGCTCAACGATCCTGGCGGCACGATTATACCCGATTTGTAAATGACGTTGGACAAAGCTGGTAGAGCATTTGCCTTCCCGTGCAATCAGGGCAACCGCCTGGTCATACAGCGCGTTTTCACCACCGTCGTCACCACCGCTGCCCCCGGAAAGAGAGCTTGCGCCGCTGACATCGGTATCGAATCCCCCTGACATATCGTCTTCATCGGTCACACTTTCAACATAGGCCGGCACACCTTGTGCTTTTAAGAACTGACAGACGGCCTCAACCTCGGTGTCATCGACGAAAGGACCATGGACGCGGGTGATGCGCCCACCGCCTGCCATATGCAGCATATCGCCCTTGCCCAGCAATTGTTCCGCGCCCTGTTCGCCCAGAATTGTGCGGCTGTCAATTTTCGAGGTGACCTGAAATGAAATCCGTGTCGGGAAGTTCGCCTTGATCGTCCCCGTGATAACATCGACGGAGGGGCGTTGGGTTGCCATGATCAGGTGGATCCCCGCCGCACGCGCCATCTGGGCCAGGCGCTGGATGGATGCCTCAATATCCTTGCCCGCGACAAGCATCAGATCCGCCATTTCGTCGACCAATACGACGATATAGGGCAGGGGGGTCAGGTCCAGCGGCTCTTCTTCAAAAATCGGCTTATGGGTCTCGGAATCAAATCCGGTCTGTACGCGCCTTGTGATGACCTCACCCTTGCGATCCGCCTCGGCAACGCGCTTGTTGTATCCTTCGATATTGCGCACGCCCAGCTTGGACATGGAACGATAGCGGTCTTCCATTTCACGCACCGCCCATTTCAAGGCGACAACGGCTTTCTTCGGGTCGGTCACCACCGGGGCCAGAAGATGCGGAATGTTATCATAGACGGATAATTCCAACATCTTGGGGTCGATCATAATAAAGCGGCATTGATCGGGCGTCAGCTTATACAGCAGGGACAGGATCATTGTGTTCATGCCCACGGATTTCCCGGACCCGGTGGTCCCGGCGATCAGCAGGTGGGGCATGGTTGCCAGATCAACAACTTCCGGCGTGCCGCCAATATCCTTCCCCAAAATCAAGGGCAATTTCGCCTTTGACTTATCATATGTGTCGGATGCGACCAGTTCCCGATAGCCCACCATTTCCCGGCGCGCATTGGGGAGTTCGATCCCGATAACGCTGCGCCCTGGAACGGTTGCGATGCGCACGGAAATTGCGGACATGGATCGTGCGATATCATCACTAAGACCAATCACGCGGCTGGTTTTGGTTCCAGGCGCGGGCTCCAACTCATACAGGGTGACGACGGGGCCGGGGCGTACTTTGGTAATTTCTCCTTTGACGCCGAAATCTTCCAGCACCCCTTCCAGCATGCGGGCATTCTGTTCCAATCCTTCAGAATTCTTGGATTGTGCCTCTGAATCAGGGTGGCGGTCGACCAGAATATCCAACGGAGGCAGGTGGAATTCCCCATCCTGCGGCGGCAGGGCCAGTTTGATCTGACGCTCTTCTGTGGCGCGTTTGGATGGTTTTGGGCTTTCCGGTGTTTCAACCCGATCTTCTCGCTGGGCGCGGGGAGCAGAAGGTGCGGCGCGCGGCGGCGTTGCGCGCTTTATCGCCGGGGCCAGGGTTGGCTCTACGCGGCCATCGCCCCGCCGCAGAACCAGTTCTTTCAGGGCAGGGGCAAGTTGGTCGGCATTACGCAGCGCGCCGGCACCCCGCCTGGCACCGGCCCAGGATTTCACAATGACCGTGCGCCATTCTGATAACGTGATGCCAAATCCATACAAGGCGATAGTCACAGCCGGAACCGCAGCCGCCAGCCCGATCCAGGACAGGTCAATGCCAACCAACAGGGGTCTTATTCCAGAGAGGATAACATCCCCCAGTATTCCGCCCAATCCGGCCCCCAAAGGCCAGGCGTCATAGCGGGGAAGCGTTGCCAGTGCCAGGGCGGTCAAGGCCGCCAGGGCCGGGGTCAGGGCCAGTCGGATCCAGGCGCGCGGTAGCACGCGATCCATAACCAGCCGCCATCCCCAGCCGGCCAGAAGCGGGAATCCCAGGAAGCTGGCTAAGCCCAGGCTTTGCAGCGCGACATCGGCAATGCTTGCACCGGGATACCCCAACAGATTGCTGACTGGCTGGCTGGTGGCATTATTCGGCGATGGGTCTGCAGGGCTATAGGAGACAAGCGCCGTCAACAGCGCGAAGGCAAGAATGATCAGCCCGATGCCAAGGCATTCAATGCCTCGCTTCTTCAGGTAATCAGTTGCCCCATCTGGAAGAAAGGCTGCTTTTTCCTGTGTCTTTGCCACCATCTCTTACTCTCTCTGTGTCGTCGTCAATTGATCGAGTTATGTGTGCTTAAAACTTGTGCAATGCGCCCCATGGCGTCTTCAACCGTTTTCGGATCATGAACCAGCGCAATGCGGATATAGTCATCCCCTGGGCTTTTTCCGGTATTCGGGTCGGTTTGGGACATGTATCGCCCTGGCATAACCTTGATTCCGGCATGCTGCCACAGCAGGCGCGTCGCCGTTTCTCCGTCACCGACTGTGGCTTTCGTGTTCAGCCACAGGAAAACCCCTGCTTCCGGTCGATGAAAACCGGGGAGCCGCCCCAGATGATAGTCGGCAATTTCGACCAAATTGAGGTAATGGGCGCGATTTGCGGTCACATGGGTTTCATCCTGCCATAGGGCCTCTCCCGCCGCCATCAGGGGGCCTGGCACCTGCGCGCCGCCATAACTGCGCAGCATCAGCAGGGGCTCGATTAAGGCGGGGTCCCCAGCAACGAATCCCACCCGCAAGCCGGGAGAACCAGAGCGTTTGGACAGGGAATTGAAGACCAGCAGATTATCGGGCGATCCCCCCAAATCCTGGGCCGCGTCAAAGCCGCCAGCCGGTGGAGCATCAAACCAGATTTCCGAATAACATTCATCGACTGCCAGCACGAAGTCATGCTTTCGGGCCAGGGCCAGCATTTCTGTCAATGCTGCCCGGGTTGCAACTGCACCCGTTGGATTGCCAGGCGTGCAAAAGAAACAGATGGCTGCGCGATCCAATACTTCCAGCGGCAGTGCCGCATAATTCGGGACGAAATCATTTTCGGCCACTGTATCAACCAGGATCGGTTCCGCGCCGCCGACAATCGCGCCCCCGAAATAGACATGATACATCGGATTGGGGACCAGTACAGTTGGCGTGATGCTGGTATCGCCCAGCCGGTCCCGCTTACGCAGGATCGCCATCAGGGTTGCCTGAAACAACCCTTCGCGTGATCCGCACAGGGCAGAAATCTGTGCTGCTGCATTGATCGCGTTTGCCTGTAATCCGTATCGACGTTCCAGCCAGCGCGCAACGGCCTCCCGATATCCAGGCGATCCGGCGGGGGGGGGATATTTGCCAAACAGTGCCGCTGTTTGTGTAACCGTTTGGGCAACGATGGCAGGTACGGCGGCCTGTGGTTCGCCCACTTGCATGAATACAGGGGGGTAACCCGGCGCCAGGCCGGTCAGCAATTCGTCGATGCGACGAAATGGAAAATTCTTCAATTGATCAAGCCGATGCCCGGCCATATCGCGATCCGTATTGCTGTTTGTGCCGCAAGGTCTTCTGGCGCTCGCTTAGGACCTCACTCTTCTAGCCCTAGAAGCAATATGCGCGCCAATCCGTGTATAGGGTACCATATACTAGATATTGAGGAAAATAACAGCGCTTGTTCGCAGCTAGCTGCAAAGCAAAAAAAAGGCCCCCGAAGAGCGAACTCCTCGGGGGATAAGGTTTGCGGGGTGGAAACAGTGTGGTGTGGGTTGTTTCCTTGTTTTCGTCAGGCTTCTTACTTAGAAGCCGAACCCGCACCAAATTCAGGATAGGCCTCCATGCCCAGGTCCGCCTTGTCGAGGCCGAGCATTTCAGCCTCTTCAGAGACGCGGACACCGACCACCAGTTTCAATACCGTCCAGACGATAAAGCTGGTGACGAAGACAAAGGCGCCGATTGCAACAATACCGGTCAACTGGACAACAAAGTCCGCACCGGAGAAGACAACCGCCAGCGTGCCCCAGATACCACAAACCAGGTGGACCGAGATTGCGCCGACGACATCGTCAATTTTCAGCTTGTCCAGCAGAGGCACGGCAAAGACAACCAAGGCACCGCCAACGGCACCAATGAAGATCGCCAGCATCGGGCTTGGTGCCAAAGGTTCAGCCGTAATAGAGACCAGACCAGCCAAAGCACCGTTCAGAGCCATCGTCAGATCGATTTTCTTATACAGGATCTGGGTCAGGATCATCGCCACGACAACGCCAGCCGCTGCGGCCAGGTTGGTGTTGATGTAGATCGTCCCGATGTCGGAGATGTCCTGCATTGTGCCCATAGCAAGCTGAGAGCCGCCATTGAAGCCGAACCAGCCCATCCACAGGATAAACGTCCCAAGCGTGGCCAGGGGAAGGTTCGCACCGGGCATTGGATGTCCGCCGTCACCATAGCGACCCTTACGGGCACCAATGACAAGGGCACCGGCCAAAGCTGCCCAACCACCAACGGAATGCACGATTGTAGAGCCAGCGAAGTCTGAGAAGCCCATTTCGCTGAGCCAGCCACCGCCCCAGGTCCAGGAACCCTGGATCGGGTAGATGATTGCGGTCAGCACGACACAGAATGCGAAAAACGGCCACAGTTTGACGCGCTCTGCCACTGTACCAGAGACGATTGAGGCTGTTGCCGCAACGAAGACCATCTGGAAGAACCAGTCTGAACCAGCGGAATACTCGCCGCCTTCCAGGGTGTCTGCAGCAGCGATTGTTCCGGCATCCCAAATTGCGAAGCTGCCGAAATAGCCGCTGACATCCATATACATCAGGTTGTAGCCGATCAGGTAGAACATGATACCGGCGATCGAATAGATACCGATATTCTTGAGGCATTGCGCCGCAGTGTTCTTAGAGCGAACCAGACCCGCTTCCAGCATGGCGAAACCTGCCGCCATCCACATGACCAGGAAGCCATGCATCAGGAAGGAAAGGCTGTTGAAAATATACTGCGTTTCCAGCGGAACATCCGCCATTGCGGGCATTGCAATAAAGCTGATCGCAGCGGCGACAGCTCCTGCAATACCATAACGTTTGATTGATGCGGTCATCATCGAATTATCTCCCCTTAAAGCGCGTCGGCATCGGTCTCGCCGGTGCGAATGCGCACGGCTTGAGCGACGTCGAGGACGAAGATCTTGCCATCGCCAATTCGACCGGTGTTGCCGGCCTTCTGAATTGCTTCGACGGTCTGGTCGGCCAAATCAGATGGCACAACCACTTCGATTTTGACTTTTGGCAGGAAGTTCACGGAATACTCAGCCCCGCGATATACTTCTGTCTGCCCCTTTTGACGACCGAAGCCTTTGACTTCGGTAGCGGTTAACCCCTGTACACCAAGTCCGGTCAGTGCTTCGCGCACATCGTCCAGCTTGAAGGGTTTGATGATCGCCATGATCAGTTTCATAGATTTCCCCGAGGGCTCCCTCTCTATTGAAGCGATATTGCTCCCTCCCACGCGCCGCTACAGTCTTCGGGACATCCGGATGATCACCGACCCCCCGGCCGACATCCCCGATGGCTCGCTTGCGCGAACCCTGCACCACGCATGAGGCTCGCATTGGTAATAACAAGATGCGTGCCAAACCGTCATGAATTTGAAATATTGTTAATTATCAATACATTAAGGTAAAATTTATTTAGGGTTAGGTAATTTTTGATACAGTTTTCATGCCCAATTAATAGCCGAAAATAAAATTTGCATATTTTTTAGGCAAAATAATGCGACAATCGAACGCTGGACTTCCGGGTCGTATGGCGCAACCTTTGACGGAAGGATTTGGTGTTTGACGAAGGGTGGCCGAATGGCAAACAAGCGTGTTGATGTTGTCTTTGCGGGCGGCGGCATGGTGGGAATGACTCTGGCGATTGCCTTGGCACGGTCGGGCCTATCGGTTGTCGTGGTGGATCGGGAACCCCCGGCATCCGTGCTGAACCTGGCCTATGACGGTCGCGCATCTGCGATTGCCCTGGGATCCAAAAGGGTGCTGGAAGCAGCGGGCGTGTGGCAGCATATGGCCGCTGACGCATCGCCGATATGGGATATCCGTGTCGCTGATGGTCATCCGTTGCGCGGTGTGTCGCCTTTATTCCTGCATTATGATCACGCCGATGTCGGTGATGATCCCTTTGGATGGATCATTGAAAACCGGATCACGCGCACGGCCTTGCAGAAGGTTGCGGCGGAAACAGACGGTTTGACCCTGATCGCACCCGCCGACGTCGTGCGCATTGATCGCGATGCAGATTGTGCCACGGTTGTTCTGGAGGATGGCCGGGAAATCCATGCGTCATTGGCGATTGCTGCGGATGGAAAATTCTCCATGCGCCGCAAAGAAGCGGGCATCAAAACCAGTGGATGGACGTATAATCAGACATCCATTGTCGCAACCGTGCGCCATGAGCGCGCCCATGACGGGGTTGCTGTGGAACTGTTCCTGCCCGGTGGTCCGTTTGCAATGCTGCCCATGACGGAAAATCGTTGCAACATTGTTTGGTCAGAACAGACAGATCTTGCGCAACGCTTTATGGCGATGGACGATCACGCGTTCCTGCAGGAACTGGCGTTGCGGTTTGGCGACTGGCTTGGCGACCTGGAACTGGTGGGCCCGCGCTTTGCCTATCCGCTTAGCCTGCTTCAGGCCGACCGTTATACTGATACACGGTTCGCTCTGATCGGAGATGCCGCCCATGCCATTCATCCGATTGCAGGGCAGGGGCTGAATATGGGGTTGCGCGATGTCGCCGCCCTGGCGGAGGTGATCGTCGATAGCCATCGACTGGGCCTGGATGTTGGCAGTGCGGCGACCTTGCGCGCCTATGAGCGGCGGCGGCGGTTTGATAACATTCTGTTGACGGTCGTGACGGACGGATTGGTTCGATTGTTCTCCAATGATGTACCGCCGTTGCGCACCATCCGGGATATTGGGCTGGCAGCCGTCAATCGGCTGCCCCCCGCCAAAAACTTCCTGATGCGCCACGCCATGGGGGTCGTTGGAGACCTGCCTCGCATGGTGCGGGGCGAAGCGCTTTAGAGCACTTTTGTCTGACCTTGTCTAACTCGCTTGGCGTCTTTCGCTGGCACCGGGGGCCTGATTTTTCTTGGTGAAAAAGACCTTTGTTTGGACCAGATTGTTGTTCTCATTTTCGATGAAGAACTTCGCGCCCAGCAGGTTGCAGAGCTTCTGCACCAAAGGTAAGCCGAGCCCGATCCCGTCTTTTTTTCTCGAATAGACATCGCCGATATCCCCAATTTCTTGGATATCGGACTCTGGTTCCAGCTCTCGTTCTATTCTTCCAGGATTTCTGGTTGTCAAAACGGTTTGGCCCAGGCTGTCGGTTGCCGCATAGGCGTAAATTTTACTGTTGTTCGGGGAAAACTTGATGCAGTTCGCAAAAAGCTCCAAGATAATTTGCTGCGTTATCGTCTGGTCTGATTTGATGTAAATCGGGTCCGACGGCAGGGTTAAGCATAGTTCAATTTTCTTGTGCAGTTGTTCGCTGCGTAAAATCTCTGCACAGTCTTTCACCAATTCCACCAGATCAAATCTGGTTTTCTCCAGTTCGAGGGACCCGGTTTGAACGAGTTTCAACACCCGATTTATAAGTTCCAACTGGCGATGCCCAGATCTGGATATCTCTTTCGCATAGGATGTGTATGCAGAATTCTCGATGGGTCCCAACAGCTCGTTGTGAATGACATCGGCAAATCCAATGACGGCATTCAAGGGGGTGCGCAACTCGTGGCTCATAAGGGCTAAGAATTGCTTCTTTGCCAGGGTACCAGCCTTGGTCAAGCGTTTGGAACTTTGCAAAGCTTCTGCTGCGGTTTTTGAATTCGAACGGGTAATCGAAAATAACTTGATTTGATCCTGCACGATTTCTGTAAAATTTTTCAATGCGGCCTGATCTTCTTCGGAAAAGTTGTCGCGTGGCTTGTCATCAATGATACAGAAGCTGCCAATAGCCGCATTTTCAAAGAAAATCGGGAAACCAGCATAAAATCGAATGTGTGGTGGTCCGGTCACAAGATCATTGTCATAGAAGCGGGAGTCCTCCGTCGCATCCAATACCAACAAAGGGCGCCTTTTTGCCACACTATGGGTGCAAAATGAGGCATCCCGGGGCATTTCCGTGACATTCACGCCACAGGCTGATTTCAGCCATTGACGGTCTTTATCGACGAGCGATACGAGCGCCATTTTCGTGGAGAAATACTTGCTGGCCAGTATGACGAGTCTGTCAAATTCTGTCTGCTTCTCAGTATCGAGAATGTTCAATTCATGAAGAACCTGGAGGCGATAGTCCTCATCGAATGGGATAGGATAATTCAGGGCGTTCACATTTTCCATTTTTCATGCGTCTCATACAGAGTTTCAGGTTCCCACCCTCTGATGATGCATCATCGCGCTATTTACTATAGGATTTTGATTAACAAAAGCTTTATGAGTCGCTTGAATCTTTTGTCGGTTATGCAATTTTTTGTTGGTACAGTTGATGTTTCGTGTGCCGTTAACTGCTAACGGTTGTGATGGTATAAGGTGTTGTTTGAGTTCAACATTTTTTGGGGTTTTTAGATTGAACGGACAGACAGGATGATTCTTTCCCTGATTGGTTATCGTTACAGTGTTTACTCTTGGATTGCCAAGCTAGCCTTGGTGGAAAAAGGGATTGTGTATGAGTGGGTTGAAACAGATCCCTTTGCGGCAGACCTGCCAGATCAATTCCTGACGCTAAGTCCGTTCAAGCGTGTGCCTGTGCTGCAGCATGCAGATTTCAGCCTGTATGAGACTGTCGCCATCACCCGTTATGTGGATGAGGCATTCGCTGGCCCCGACCTGCAACCGTCCACCCCCGTTGATCGCGCCAGGCAGTCTCAGATCCTCTCAATCATTGACAGCTATGCCTATTGGCCTTTTGTGCGTCAGGTCTTTGCACAGGGGGTTTTTGCGCCACAGTTCGGGGAAAGGGTGGATCCGGACGCCCTGGCGGCGGGGCTTAAGACTGCCCCTGCCATTCTGCATGTTATCGCCGCATTGAAGAGGGATGGCCCCTGGATGCTGGGATCCGCGATAACCCTGGCAGATATCCATTTATATCCAATGCTGGCTTATCTGGCGATGGTACCCGAAGGGGCGGAAATGATCCGCCAATATCCCGGCTTGGAACACTGGCGTCAGGATATGGCGGCGCGACCGGCGGTTATGGAGACGGTTCCCCTGTTCACGGATCCCGACTGAGGCCTTTTGAATCCAGGGCGTTCAGATAGGACTGCCAGCGTTCATCGTATTCGACGCCCAGTTCATACAGATATTGCCAGCTATAGAGGCCCGTATCGTGCATGTCATCAAACAGGATGCGCATGGCATAGTTGCCGACGGGCTCAAGCTTCATGATGCCGACATGGCGGCGACCGGGGACCAGTTGCTTCTGGCTGGCAGAATGGCCCTGCACCTCGGCAGAGGGGCTTTCGACCCGCAGATATTCTGCGGGATAGGAAAACCGCACCCCATCGTCGAATTGTACTTCCAGTCGCTTTTCCGCCTTGATGTGTTTGACCTCTGTCGGCCAGGCCTTGGTGGAAAAGCGATCCTGTGCAGTTGCGTCGGACCCATTATCGGAACCGGCGGTCATTTAGCCTTAATCTCCCGCGCTTCTTCGGGCAGCATGATCGGGATGCCGTCGCGGATTGGATAGGCAAGCCCCGCCGTATCGCTGATCAACTCTTGCGCGGCGGCGTCATAGCGCAGGGTGCCGCGGGTGACGGGACAGACCAGAAACTCCAACAGGTTCCTGTCAATGCCGGGCGTTTTAGCCTGGGGTCCCCCAGGAACATCCTTGTTCGTATCGCCAGCCATCGCGTCCATTTCCTCTTATTGCGGCATCGCTGCCGTTCCCATGCATCAGACTATTGCTTAGATTTCTCGCTGCCATCCCCGCCTGTGTCAAGCACGGCCATCTCGACCAGCGTGGTCAGGACCCTGGCGCGGTCGGCCAGGCTGGTCGCCTCCAACAGGGCCTGTTTTTCCGGGGGCGCAAAAGGGCAGATCATCGCCAGAGAATTTATCAAACGCTCATTAGGGGTTCCGCATAAGGCATCCCAGCTGGCCTGAATGCCCTGGGCGGTGAAATAGGCCTTCAGGCTTTTAAACAAGGCGTCACGATCAACGCCGTCCCCCGCATCTTCCTGAAGATCGGCTTCAAAGTCCTGCCAATCTGCCATCACACGCCGATAACCGCGTGTGGTCGCCAGTTCTTCAGATATCCGGAAACGACTGAGACCTTTCAGGGAGATCAGGATGCGCCCATCGTCTGTTTCTTCAAATGCCGTAATCCGCCCGGCACAGCATATCGGATATACCGGGGGATCGCATTTAACTGCGGCAGATTTCTGGCAGGGTTGCGCCATCGCGATCAACCGATCCCCAGCTAGCGCATCCTTGACCATGTTCAGATAGCGAGGTTCAAAGATATTCAGTGGCAGCATACCGCGCGGCAGCAACAAAACCCCGGTTAGGGGAAAAATCGGCACACTGGCTGGCAGATCTTCGAAACTAACATCAAAATGGCTCATACTTGACCACACATCGTTTCAGTCACCTCGCATACTGGCCCGCGCTCAGGACTGGTCTCTGCCGCCCTGTTTCGGCCTTCAGGCGCTGGTGTCTGTCGTTGTCAGCTATACAATGGTGTCAGCTGAACAATAATGACGACAGGCGACGGCGTCCAGATTGCACGACAGGGTCCATCGGTCCCAGCGCCTCAAATACTTTCAGTAACTGTAGGCGGGCCGCGCCATCATTCCAGTCCTTGTTGACCTGAATAATGTGTAAAAGGTTATCAACGGCCTCTTCTGACTGTCCAACGGCTGCTTGTGCCTCCGCCAGATCCAGTCTTGCCTGATGATCCTTCGGGTCTGCGGCCAGTTTGGCCTCCAGGTCTGCCAACTGGCTATGGGCCTCTGCTGCCTTATCTGCCAATTCCAAGGCAGCATGCGCTGACAGGACGTCCGGGTCTTGAGATTTTGCGACAGGGATTTCCGCCAGAATGGCCTTGGCGGCCTCGACCTCTCCCAATTTGATATAGGCCTGTGCCAACTTGGCCGCGACTTTGAAATTTTCCGGGTCGTGTTCCAGAACCTGTCCGAAGATGCCAGCAGCCATGGCGAAATCGCCGGCTTCAATGGCTGCATCCGCTTGTTCCAGTGCGGCCTCAATCGGATCCTGGCTGTCATCATTGCCTGCTGCCTTTAACAGGCGGGCAATGAAATCGCGGATAGCGCTTTCTGGCTGTGCACCGGCAAAGCCATCCACCGGACGCCCACCGACGAATCCAAATACGGCAGGGATGGATTGAACCTGCAATTGCTGGGCAATCATGGGGCTCTCATCAATATTGATTTTAACCAGCCTGACCTTGCCACCAGCGGCCGTGACCGCCTTTTCCAGGGCTGGGCCCAATTGCTTGCACGGGCCGCACCAGGGGGCCCAGAAATCGACTATAACCGGGGTCGTCTGGCTGGGCTCCATCACGTCCTGGCGAAAGGTCGCATCGCTGCCATCAATGATCGCAGCAGCGCCCGCTTGGGCATCAGCTTGTCCAATTAAGGGTTCCATAGACGCATCACTCCAATTGTCTCGTTGTAGCTCGGCGGCTCGCCGTATTGATGTCCCATCACTTAGGCGTTCCGCCCGTCTCCCTCAAGTCCTTAGCTGTCAGGAAACAGCGCCTGTCCAAAATCAATGCGCTCCGGCTGATACCCTTCTGCCTCCAGAAAACGCAGCAGATCACCGACCGCCACTGTGGTGGTCGCGGTGTTGCGCAGCGGGTGACAGTTCACGACGGGCTGGGCGAATATTCCCTCATCCAGGACGACAGTGACCTGGCGGTCTGTATCATTGATTACCGCCAGCGGCGTCACAGAGCCTGGAAGGACGCCCAGCACCTCCATCAATGTCTCCGGTGATCCGAAGCTCAGCGAATCCTTTGCCCCCAACCGCTTGCGCAGGGCCTTCAGGTCGACCTCCCGGTCTTCCAGCACGCTGCACAGGAACAGGCGCTTTTTGCGGTCGCGCAGGAACAGGTTCTTAATATGCGCACCGGTCAACCGCCCGCGCAGCTTTTGGCTTTCCTCAACGGTAAAGACGGCGGGATGTTCGATGGTCTCATGGGCGATTCCCAGGTCATCGAGTCGCGCAAAAAGGTCGTGATCCTGTTTCGGCATGGCAATTCTCTCTCCCGCTGTGCAAGTGTTGCGCTGTGCTAACCCATTCGCAAGCGTTAGAAAACCCGCAGAGAGCGGCGTGTTCCAAGATATGATAAATTTTTGACGAAATCGGGCTTGCCAGGAAAGGGACTAAGGGTATATACGACCGCTGCCTTAGAGATAAGGCGTGACCACCCCGCCAGTGACGGCGGACGGTCTTCGGAGCGGGCGTAGCTCAGGGGTAGAGCACAACCTTGCCAAGGTTGGGGTCGAGGGTTCGAATCCCTTCGCCCGCTCCAGTTTTTCTTCCCAAATTGTGATAGGTATGCTGCGGTTCGCAGGATATTTTGCGCTTTATGCACCCAGATACGCATCCTTGATGCGTTGGTCGTTTTGCAGGTCGCGGCTTAGGCCTTCTGCGCCGATGGTGCCGTTTTCCAGGACATAGACATAATCGGCGATGGCCAGTGTCTTGTGGACGTCCTGTTCGGCCAGGATGACGCTGAGGCCCAGTTTGACCAGGCCGGGGATGATCTGGAAGATCTGTTTGGCGATGCCAGGGGCCAGGCCCAATGTGGGTTCGTCCAGCAGCAGCAGTTTTGGATTGGCCATCAGGCCCCGGCCCAGGGCCAGCATCTGCTGTTCGCCGCCAGACAGGGTGCCGCCCAACTGGCTGCGGCGTTCTTTCAGGCGGGGGAAGAAGTCGAAGACGGTTTCCAGCGTATTGTCCCGGTCCGCCCTGGCGCGGGGATTGACCGCGCCGATGGTCAGATTCTCCAAAACCGTCATGTCAGAGAAGATCAATCGGCCTTCCGGCACCAGGACGACGCCACGGGCCACCAGATCGTGGCTGGCCAGGGTGCTGATATCCTGACCTTCAAATTCAATCTGTCCGCCTGTGGGGGGCAGCAGACCGGCCAGACGGCGCATCAGGGTGCTCTTGCCCGCCCCGTTGGAGCCGATGACCGCTGTGACCCCTTGAGACCTGGCCGTCAGGGAGACACCCTTCAGGACCTGCACCTCGCCATAGCCGGCCGTCAGATCGGTGACCAGAAGGGATGGGGTCATGCCGGTGCCTCCAGGGGTTCTGCTATGCCGAAATAGGCTTCCTGGACCGCGGCATTATCCGCAATCTGCTGTGGCGTGCCCTGGGCGATTTTTTCGCCATGATGCAGGACCGTGATGGTATCTGACATATCGGTCAGGGCGCTCATCACATGTTCGATGATCAGGATGGTCAGGCCGTGATTATCCTTGACCCGGCGCAGGCTGGCGATCATGTCGGTGACTTCCACCGGCGTCAGTCCCGCCATGACCTCATCCAGCATCAACAGGCGCGGTTCTGTGCCCAGGGCGCGGGCGACCTCCAACCGTTTACGCCCGGACAGGGTCAGCGATCCGGCCGGCAGGTCCGATAGGGCATCCAGGCCGATATCGGCCAGGATGTCCTGGGCCAGGGCCGCAGCTTCAGACACTTTTGGGGGCGCCTGGCGGCCATATAGAATGGCGATTTCGACATTTTCGCGCACGGTCAGACCGGCAAAGGGGCGCACGATCTGAAAGGTTCGGGAAATCCCCCGCTTACAGACCTGATCCGGGCGCAGTCCGTTGATGGGCTGTCCGGCAAACAGAATGGTGCCCGTTGTCGCCCGCTGATTGCCTGCGATGATGCTGAACAGGGTCGTCTTGCCCGCCCCATTCGCGCCCATCAGGCCATGGACGCTGCCTTCCGCCACATCCAGGGTGATTTGGTTCAAGGCCTGCAACCCGCCGAAATTCTTGCTGAGTGATTTAATGGACAACAGGCTCATGACACAGCGCCCTTTTGCTGTTTGCGCCGCTTGATCAAGCCGATCAGACCGTTGGGCGCGAACAGGACAAAGCCGATCAGGAACAGGCCCAGCAGGATGAAATAAAGCTGTGGCGCGGTGCTCCACAGGAGTTCCGCCAGTCCCAGCATGAACAACGCCCCCAGGATGGGGCCGCGCGCATCACCCGCCCCGCCTATGATCGCCATGGTCACAATGGAGAAGGAGATGGTTGGATTAAAGACCTGCAGCACATCGAAATAGGTAGATCGCATCGCCATCAATCCACCGATCATGCCGGGAATGACGGCCGATGCCGCAAAGGCCAGCACTTTCAACCGGGTGACGGGGACGCCAATGGTTTCTGCCGCCGTCTCATCTTCACGTACCGCCGCCAGTCCCTTCCCAAAGCGGGAACGGCCGACGAAATAGGTGATCAATGTGGCGATGACGGCCAGGGCTGCGACCCAGTATAACAGGACTTCGGTCTTCGGGGCCCCGAACAGCAGGCGGCTGGATTTGCCGAAGGTGGTTTCTGTGTAGAGCAGGATATATTTTACGAGTTCCGCCAGGCCGAATGTCAGGATCACGAAATAGGGTCCGCGCACCCGCAGGACAGGGATGGCGACAATCAGGGCAAACAACCCGGCGGCCAATCCACCAAGGGGGATGGAAAGCCACAGGGGGATCATCTTAAAGGTGACTGCCACCAGATAGGCGCCAATGCCGTAGGCGACCACATGACCCAGAGAGATATAGCCGGTCATGCCGCTGAACAGGCTCCAGCTTTGCGTCAACGCGATCCACATGAACAGGTTCAGGGCAACGACTGTCCAATAGGACCCCATCGTGACCCCCAGGCCGACAATCAGGGCGGCGCCGATCAGCGTGGCGCTTACAGCAGGAAGCGAGCTGTTGGTCCTGATAAAGGGAATGGTCATGACTGGCGGGCTTTCCCCAAAAGGCCTTGGGGGCGCAGGATCAAGACAGCCACGAAGATCCCGTATAAAAGGATCGATCGCATATTGGCGGAAGTCAGGGCAACGGCATAAATCTCAATAAAGGCCAGCAGGAATCCTGCAATAATGCCGCCAAACACATTGCCCAGGCCCCCCATGATGATCACCACAAAACTGGCAATGGTGAAGGGGAATCCCATGAAGGGGGAGATCTGTTCGGCCATGCTGACCAGGCCACCAGCGATGCCAGCCACGCCAAAGCCAAGCGCGATGCTGGTCAGTTGCACACGTTCCACATTAATGCCGACAATGCGTGCGGCGTCCCGGTTCTGGATCAGGGCCTTGATCGACATGCCAAACATGGTGCGGTTCAGAACCAGAATGATGGCAACCAGACAGGTCAGAGAAATCGCCAGGGCCGCGATACGATTACCGGTCATGGCAACCTGTCCGAATTGATAGACATCGTCCAGATAGCGATAGGCCCGGGGGGTCGCGCTGAAGGCCAGCGCGATCACATTCTGGGTGACGACAGAAACACCAAAAAACAACAGCAGGGAGTTTGCCTCAATTTGTGGGATCGGCTTGCCTGAGGATAATTGGCCGCGAAACAGCAGGTAATACAGGGCAATGCCCAGACCGGCGGTGATCGCCGCAATGACGGGCAGGCCCAACAGGGGGGACATGCCGGTCAGCGTGAAACACCAGAACGCACCATAGCCGCCAATCATCAGCAAATCGCCATGGGCAATGTTCAAAAGGCGCATCGTCCCATAGACCAGATTCAAGCCCAGGGCGATCAACGCATAAAGCCCGCCCAGAACAAGCGCGGCGAATAATAATTGTCCTGAAAGAAGACTCTCCATCGAGGGGCTTTCTATGAAGCAACAGCACGACCCCAACGACACAAATGTGCCGTTGGGGATTTAACGCGCTGGTCTTAGCGTTTGATCAGATCGGCTGTAGCAATCGATTTCGGCCAGACAAGTTCCATATCGCCCTTCTGGATCTGCAGGAAGGCGCTGGGGGTGATGATGTTTTCCACGCCTTTGAACTTCACCGGACCATTGATGGTATCGAATGTGTCATTGGAAATGACTTCACGCAGTTTGTCGTGGTCCAGTCCTGCCTTCGCCACTGCCTGTTGCAGAATTTCACAGGACATGTAGGCCAGCGCGGAGTCCAGGTAATCCGGTGCGCTGTTATATTTTGCAACATAGGCGTCGAAGAAAGGCTGTGCCCGTGGCCAGTCCTTTTGCTTAGGTGACCAATGGCCCAGGGTGATGATCCCGTCTGCAACCGGACCAAAAGCATCCTTATAGGCAGCAATCGTCGGGCCGATCAGTAGGAACTGATAGGGTGTGGTAATCCCCAATTCCTTTGCCTGACCGGTATACAGGAAGGCATCGGACGGATAGGTCAGGGCGATCACCGCATCGGCATTGGCGGATTTCATCTGCGTCAGCAGGGGGGTCATGTCCTTGATATCCGGCGGATAGCTTTCATTCATTTTGATTTCGATATTCGCCGCTTCCAGGGCCGGGACCAGGAATTGCAGGTTTTCCTGGCTGAAGGGCAGGACGTTGGCGATGATCGAAACAGATTTCACGCCATTTGCCGCCAGCATATCAACCAACGCAGGGCCGATCCGGTCGGGCAGCACAGCGGTTGGGAACCAGATATTGCCGGGCTCAACTTCCCGGATGGCGACGGAGCCTGCAGTGTTGCCAACCATAGGGAAGCCATGCTGTTCCAAAACACCCGCGATGTTCAGGTGATGGGGGGTGCCCCAGGGCGCCAGAAGCAGATCGACCTTGTCGTCGCTGATCAGGCGTTCGTAAATCTGTGCGGATTTGACCGGGTCGGATTCATCGTCATACCAGACCAGTTCAATTGGATGCTTCACCCCGGCGACATTCAACCCACCGGCAGCATTCACCTGTTCCGCCCACAGGTCATAGGCATTGACCTGTGACGGCGCAGCTTGTGAGAACAGTCCGGTTTTGGCGATGGAATAGCCAATTTTCAGTGTATCAGCAGCCTGTGCTGCGGTCGGCAGCGACAGCGCGGCTGCCAATGCCAGTCCCTGTGCAATCTTTTTTAACATTCCTTCTTCTCCCATTTTAAGCCATTTGGCTTAGATTTGCAGGCCTGCGGAATATCCGCCATGCACCTGTTACGTCCCCGAATTCATAAATTTCACCGCGGACTTGACCCATTGTCCGTCTTGTTCCCCGGCCGCATAACTTGCGCCCAGATGATCGCATTCATTCAGCGCCAAGGTTTCCACCGTGACGCCCAAATTTCCCAAATCCGCTGCAAACTTTTCAGATTGTTTGATCAGATGTGGAAAATCCTTCGTGCCGTACGACACATGAAAAGGGGGTGCATCCGCGCGCAAATGCGTTTGCGGGGAGGCATCCACCTCAGCATTACCGACTGGATCGCCCAGAAATCTGGGGCGCATCGACAGGCCCGATTCCGGACCGAACTGGAATGTGCCAGATATTGGTAAGGCCCCTTTGATGACTGTGGCGGGCAGGTCGCGCTTGCTTTGCCAATCGGTCTTCAGCGCCAGGAGGGCGGCCAGATGGCCCCCGGCAGAATGTCCACAGACATAAATTCGGTCCGGATCGCCACCCCATTTTGCAATGGACTTGTACATCCACGCGACAGCATCCGCGCAATCATCGAAACAGGCGGGATAGACATGGTGCGGGGCCAGGCGATAGCCGATGGATACCACCGTAACACCCCGTGCGTTCAGGCCCGGTGCCATCAGGGCCATCCATTCCTTATAGCCATTGGTCCATCCGCCACCATGCATCAGGCCGATAACCACGCCTGAGGGCTGGTCCGCCGGATAGACAACAACGGACTGATAGGGGTTTTCACCAATGATGAAGTTTTCGCCCTCGATATCAGCGATACGGGATGAGATTTCCTTTTGATGGCGCGCGCCCAATTCGCTGAACGGCTCCTGCGGTGGATAGTCTTCAGGTCGCATCTTCGATTTCCAACATCTTGTTCAGAACTTTTTCCGGTTTCATGGGCAGGCTGTGCACATGGCCGCCAATGGCATCGGCAATCGCATTGGCAATGGCGGCGGGGACGGGGACAAGACCGATTTCGCCCGCCCCTTTGGCACCGAAAGGCCCGTCCGGTTCGGCAGCCTCTACAATGATCGAATGGATGTCATAGGGCGTATCCAGGGCGGTCGGCACTTTGTAGTCCAGCAATGTCGGATTGGCCAATTTAGCACCATCCCAGACCATTTCTTCGGTCAGGGCAAAGCCCATGCCCTGGACGAAACCACCCACGATCTGGCCTTCGACAGAAGACGGATTGATTGCCCTGCCAACATCGACTGCAGACCAGGCTTCCACCACTTCTGTCTTGCCGCTGGCCTCGTCGGTCAGGGTATCAACGATCAGACAGCCAAAGCTGAAAACACCGACCTGAGGGAAGGGAATGCCGCTGCACACAGCCCGCTTGGGATCGACAGTCGGCTGGTTGAAGACCCAGGTGTGATGACCGACAATCGGTCCACCCGCCGCCCAATGGGCACGCAGGGATATCTGGTGGAAGGAGACTTCCTTGTCTGACCCGGACACTCCGACAATGCCGCCGGGCCGCAGTTCCAGGTCCATTTCTGAACATTCCAGCATCTGTGCGGCATGTTCCTTCAATTGTTTTTCAACTTCCGCCGCAGCGCCGACAACCGCGCGACCGGTGGTATAGGTGACACGACTGGCCGTGGTGCCCCAGTTGTAGGGAGAGCCATCTGTATCCGGGCTGGCCAGGCTGACCTTTTCCAGCGGGATTTTCAGGGCTTCGGCGCACATCTGGCTCAGCACGGTATCGGACCCTTGACCGATATCCACTGCCCCTGTGTTCAGCGCGACACTGCCGTCTTCAAACACGCGGATGATCGCCCCCGTGCCCAGCAGGCCGGAGATATGGGCGGCCAGGGCTACACCGGTGCCACGACGCTTGCCCTTGGGCGCGGTGCGGGATTTGCGGTTGTCCCAATCAGAGGCCGCACGGGCTTTATCCACGCATTCCTGCAGCCCGTTGGAGGCCACTTTACCGCCACCGAACCAAGGATCGCCTGGCTGAATCAGGTTCTTCTGGCGCAGATCCAGCGGGTCCATACCCAGCTTTTCTGCGATCTGATCCAATTGAGTTTCCCCTGCAAAGGCGACCTGTGGATTGCCAAAACCACGGAAAGCACCAAACCGCAGCTTGTTGGTATAAACCAGCTTGCCATGCGCCTTGGAATTGGGAATGCGATAGGGGCCAAGGCACATTAACAGGCTGTAGCCCAGCACGCCGGGGCTATCGTCCCCAAAGGCACCACAATCCAGCAACACTTCTACTTCGCGCGCGACAATGGTCCCGTCTTTCTTCACGCCGGTCTTGCAGCGCACCTTGAAGGGATGGCGGGCGCGCACGCATTCGAAATCTTCCTCTCGGTTCAGGATCATTTTCACGGGGCGTTTTGTCGCCTGGCACATTTGTACGACCAGCGGCTGGATGTGGGGCTCCATCTTGTTGCCAAAACCACCCCCAACACGCGGTGTCAGACAGCGCAGCTTGCCCATGGGCATTTTCAGGCTTTCACAGACATTCGCCTGTACCCGGAAGACGGATTGATTGGCCGACCACAGGGTCACACGTCCCTGTTTGTCGATATCCGCCAGCGCGCCGCAGGGTTCGATTGCCAGATGCGCCTGCGGGGCTGTGTCATAGGTGCCTTCAACGATCAGATCCGCTTGCGCAAAGCCTGCTTCCAGATCTCCTTCGTTTAACTCTGTATAGGATGCCATGTTGCCGGAACTGATCGCCGGAAAGACCTTGATATAATCGTCCAGTTCTTCATGAATGATGGCAGCACCCTCTGCCAGGCCTTCTTCGGGCGACAGGATGGCAGGCAGTTCTTCATATTTTACAATGACGCGTTTTGCAGCTTCGCGGGCAATGGCCTCGGTCTCGGCGGCAACGACGGCGACAGGTTCCCCAAAGTAGCGGATTTTATCTTTGGCGATGGCGTGCTCATCCTTGATGAACGCCCCCATGCGCCCATCGGGGAAATCCTCCCCGGTCAGGATGCAGACAACGCCTGGCACTGACAGCGCATCTTCTAGGTCATAGCCCAGGATTTTCGCATGGGCGACGGTGCTTTGCGTGATCGCCGCATGCAGCATGTTCGGGCGCGACAGATCAGCGATGTATTCCGCCGCACCGGTTACCTTTTCCATGATTTCCAGACGATGGGGGCTGCTGCCGACGCCGTTAAAATCCAGACCGTCCATCATGCACCTCCCCGGGACGCCGCCAGGGCGACAGCATCGACAATTTTACGATAACCAGAGCAGCGGCAGATGTTTCCAGACAGCGCCGTGCGGATATCATCAATCGATGGGTTGCTGTTGCGCTGCAGGAATTCATGGGCGGTCAGGATCATTCCCGACGTGCAGAAGCCACATTGGACGGCATCAGAATCGATAATGGCCTGTTGGATCGGCTTTAAGTCACCGCCGTCTGGTAAGCCTTCAATGGTTGTGATCGACTGACCCTCAGTATTGGCTGCAAGGGTCAGGCAGGCCCGCACGGGGGTGCCATCCACCAGAACAGTACACGCGCCGCAGACGCCCTGGTTGCAACCCCGTTTGCTGCCGGTCAGCGCCAGGGTGTCGCGCAGCACGGTCAACAGGGTGGTCGTCGCCCCACAGGACACTTCATTTTCTTTTCCATTTACGGTCAGGGTGACGGGTTGGCTCATTGTGCGGGCTCCCGGATATCAACAAGATTATTAAAGGCGCGCTGTAACAGGCGCGGTACAACTTTCAGCCGGTATTCAGCGCTGCCGCGAACATCATCAACCGGGTCCAATTCCGCGACCAACAATTCCGCAGCGGCGGCGATTGCGTCCGTTTCCAGCTTGGTGCCGATCAGGGTGTCTTCAGCGGCTTCAACCCGAACCGGGCCACCGCCACATCCCCCAACGGCAAGGCGCAGGCTGGAGACGGTGTTGTTGTCATCGAAATCAATCGTCACTGCGACGGATGCCAGGGCAAAGTCACCGGCCACACGGCACAGCTTTTCATAGTGACCGATCGAGCTTGCAGGCACCGGGGGCAGGATGACGGCGGTGACGATTTCGCCGGGTTCCAGGGCGGTTTCGTACCAGCCCAGAAAGAATTCCTCCGCCGGGATACAGCGGCGTCCTTCCGGTCCGGCAATTTCAATTTCCGCATTTGCGGCGACCAGGGATGGCGGATAATCCGCCGCCGGGTCGGCAAAGGAAATGGATCCACCAATTGTGCCCATATTGCGCACCGGCGGGTTGGCGATTTGGGATGCCGCACAGGATACGACCTGATGCGCCGCCTTCAGGTCACTTTCAAAGGCGGTCTGGCGATGGCGGCGCATGGCGCCAATGCGAACCGACCCATCGGGTTGATGCGTGCATTGTGTCAGTTCTTCAATAGCAGAAAGGCTGACCAACCGTGATGGTTGAACCAGCCTTGCATTCATCAGTGCGACCAATGTGGCGCCCCCTGAAATAGGGCGGGCATCTTCGCCAGCTTCCCTTAACAAGGCTATGGCGTCTTTTACGGTCTTTGGCTTATGAAAATCTTGTTTCGTCATAGACGTCAGCACACTTCTTCCTGTTTTTCAGCCATGGCACGGAAGGAGTCTTCAAATTTCGCGGCCAATTTTGTGGCGATTTTTTTCATCATGCCGGACCCATATCGACCCAATCTGCCACTGATCTCAACGGTTGAAGAATAATGGATTTCTGTTCCCCCCTCCGGCGTGTCGGTCAGGCGCATATCGCTGATGGCCTGAACGACGCTGGCGCGGGACCCTTCCTCCCCTTTTGACTCGGTCCGGACATATTCCATTATGGTTTCTTCAATTATCTTAATGGTCATGCTGAACCGTGCCTTAATAGGCCCCACCGATACAACGACCGCTGCCTTGTAGGTGTCCGGGCCGGTTTCCTCGATGGATTCGCAGCCCGGTACACAGGTGATCATTTGCTCTGGATCGCGGATCAGAGTCCAGACCCTGGATCGCGGCGCATTGACGGTAAAAGATTGTTCAATCTGCATTATCTGATCCTTTTGGGAACCGTATAGACATCACACGATCTTGACGCGTTCCACAATCATCTTCGGGTCAACAATCTTACCATTTTCAATGATGACCTTGTTATCCAAGGAGATCGTGCAATCGCGCATTGGGACATCATAATGACCGCGCGTTCTGCGATTGCCGCCCCCTTGCGTGTTGGGTCCGGTTGAAAACAGGAAATTGCCTGGGAAAGTGCGCGCCGCTGCCCGGCTACGCTCCGGCTGGTCTCCATTCAGGGCAAGGCCATACCAAAGCGCCTGAGGATTCAAGCCCCATCCCAGATGTGATACCGCAAACGGGTCCATGTCATCCGGGCTTTCCTTGTTGTCATCCAGCCAGTCCTGCATCAGTTTTGCATCCAGGCCGCCTTCGATCTTGCGAATAAAGCCATCCCTGATTTCCAGGCGTACCTCATCCACGACATAGCGACAGAAGGGAAGGATGATAATGTCGCCTGGTGCGAAAACAACGGTGCCATTGGCGGACCCTTCATCCGGGAAGGTGTGGATATGACCGCCGCCCCAATGATCGAAACGGCCGGGTTCGTCAGCAAAACCCCATTGCGTCATAACTGGATACTCTCCCCGGGTGAAGGTCAAATCTGTCCCGGCGGCTGACGTAACCCGAACAGATTTCGTCTTTGAATACAGGTCGTCTGCGTATTGGCAGGCTTCTTTTAATCCCGGAGGGGCAATCAGGTGTTCCAGATCATCAGGCGCATCAATGATCATCAAAACCCGGGTGCCATTATCCCGCACGTCCTTCAACCAGCTGGTAAACAGCGGCACATGGAAAATGACGATAATATCGGCTGCTCTGGCTGCTTCCAATGTGCCCTTGCACTGGCCAATGGTTGGAACACCGACCTTGGTCCAGCCGGGAATCGAATTGACACACATTTCATAGACATCAGCGCCCAATGTATCGGCAGCGGCAAAGGACGCCTGGATGTATTCGCGGCGTGTCGTCAAGTCACTGACACAACAGATCGTTTCGCCCTTTTTTACATTGGACAATTTGAATTGGCGTTCAAAGAGTGACGCCATTTTGGCTGGGTTCATTTCCTGAGGTCGGATTGAAGCAACGTGCATTGGTTTCTCTCTCTTGGTTGTCGCCAACACAGGGTGGCGGGATCGTTTGAATTTCTATTACCGACTATCATTCGGTTTTAATTCAGCGTCAATAATTTTTTTAAGAAATTTTCGAAAATACTCTATTTAATCGGAAATTGGATCTGGATGGCTTCCCGCCAACATGGTGACCATCAGATCAACGGAGTGATCTATCCGTTTGGACGGACCATTCAATTTATGATTCATGGCAAATCCGTCAAAGGCCATAAACAATATATGCGCAATGCTGCCCCTTTCGCACAGGTATCGGCGGTCTTCCGGCAGGCAGGATGCGATCAGCATGGATAATTTCTGTTCGGCCCAAAACAGTAGTTCACGTGAATATTTGTCTTTTGGAGAGGCGGTTGACAGCGCTTGCATCAAGTTATTTGCAAAGCAATTTTCTTCCCCCGGAATTTCATGCCACAGGGTCTTTAGAATAAACCGCAACCGTTCGCGGGGGTTTTTGATTTTCATGACATCGGCTTCCAGTTGTTCCAGCCGGGCCCGTTGCCATGGATCAAATAAGGTAAAAAGGATTTCCAGCTTAGAGGCGAAATAGACATAGATATTGGCACTGGAAACGCCCGAATGTTTCGCAATCTGAGCCATTGAGGCACCGTGATACCCGTATTCCCGAAACATTTTTCCTGCGGCATCAAGAATAGCTTGCTGAATTTCAGGCTTTTTTATCTGCGCCATTGCGGTGCAACCCTCAAAATTGTGTCATCTAAACATCAGACAATGAAAATCCTCCCCCATCTTTCTTACCCGCCAAACGAGGGGGGATGCAATTCAAATGAGAATTGGACATGCCAAAGCGGGAGGTAAATCACGTTACCTCCCGCAGCACGGTTTTCGATGAAGGCCTGCTTCTTATTGGTTCTCAGGCGGGCAGGTGACCGATTGGCGCTTGCATCAGGCCAATACGCTTTGATGTATCGTGAACAAGAAACGGAACCACTAGCTTCCAGATCACCACTAAAAGCAGAACCACAGCAATTGGGCTGAGGGTCGCAACAGTTAGAGTGGCGCTAACAGTTTCAGCAGAAAACGCTGCTGTTACGAAATACAGAAGGGCAAAAGACAGAATCACTGTGATCGCAAAGGCGACAAGTGAGAGTTGGATGCTGATATCCCTGTTGGCCGGGACACGTTCAAAAAAAGCATAGGCCAAGGGCAGCATAAGGGCAGCAAAACCAGTAAAACCCAACGCGATCGTGAAATCCATGAGCACCGGTGACATGATGGTTCTTTCTAAGAAAGAGGAGGGCAGTGCGCAGACAGGCTGTGTCTTCATCGCTGCCGGATTTTATGATTCGGCAACTGTGATCGTTTGAGCAGGGGGCTAAACAGCAGGCCAGGAATGCAAAATCTGCGCTTCTGTTTTAGAATACAGCCCGGCAAATCTGATTGAATTGCACAAACAAGGCACAGGGTTCCAACCTCTAAAGCGGGTCCAACCGCTGTTCCGCTCGATAGGCGGCGCCGGCCAGAAACCATATCGATGCCACGCTGGGCAGGGCTGCGACCAGCATTGCAATATCCAGTATCGGCACAGAAAAGGTGAAATTGTTGAAGATCGCCCAGACCAGGGCAGTGATGGTTCCAAAAACCACGATGCCAGTCAGCAGCGACGCAGCCGCTGCTGTGACATACCAGGAAAGCTTGCCCGCCATGATGACAGAAAACTCCAGAAGGGGTGAGGCCCGGATATCGGTTGCCCCAAATGGACTTTCCAGAGGCGGACAAGGCCCCACTGCAAATATATATTTCTGGCGCGCGGTCTTAAAACTGCGTGTAATCGATGGGCTGGTGTCGGTCCAGGGCGCGGTCAATTTTGGGAAGGGGATATTTCAACCCCGTTGCACAGTTGAACAATAGGGCCCGTTCATCACGATCCACAAGGCCGCTTGCCAGGGCTTGTTTATAGGCCGCCATCGTGGCCGCCCCTTCCGGACATAACAGCAGGCCATCTTGTTTGCCCACTTCGTCCAGAGACTCTGCAATGGCCTCGTCCTCTACAGCAATGGCAAAGCCACCGCTTTCGCGCACGGCCCGCAGGATCAGGAAGTCGCCGACGGCGATGGGGACACGAATGCCCGCCGCGTATGTATGGGCATCCTGCCACAGGGGGGCGTGCTCCTCGCCTGCCTCATAGGCTTTTACGATTGGTGCGCAGCCTGTTGCCTGAACGGCTACCATTCTGGGCTTCTTCTGGCCCAGCCAGCCAATTGCTTCCAGCTCCTGAAACGCCTTCCACATCCCAATCAGACCGGTGCCTCCGCCTGTCGGATAAAAGATAATATCGGGTACTTGCCAGCCCATTTGCTCGGCAAGTTCCAGCCCCATCGTCTTCTTGCCTTCAATTCGATAGGGTTCCTTTAACGTGGATAGGTCGAACCAGCCGACCGGGCCTTTGCCTTCGCCAACAATCTTGCCGCAATCGTTGATCAGCCCGTTGACGCGATAAACAGTCGCCCCCTGCAGTTCTATTTCAGAGACATTGACTTCCGGCGTATCGGCGGGACAGAAAACAGTGCTGCGAATTCCGGCCTGGGTGGCATAGGCCGCCATCGCCGCCCCTGCATTTCCATTGGTTGGCATGGCCAAATGGGTCAGGCCCAATTCCTTTGCCATGGAAACCGCCAGCGCCAGGCCCCGTGCTTTAAAGGATCCGGTTGGCAGGCGTCCTTCATCTTTGACAATGATCGACTTGGCATTCAGGCGCTTTGCTGTATGGGGCAGGGGAATTAGGGGCGTCACAACCTCGCCCAGGCTGACAACATTTTCATCCCGGCGTATCGGCAGAAACTCGCGATAGCGGTAAAAGCCATCCGTGCGCTTGGCGATGTCTTCCTTGGTCACGGCTTTCGCCAGCGCATCCAGATCATAGCGAACCAGCAAGGGCCGCCCAGCTTCTGACAGGCCTTGCACCGTATCCGCCGGATAGGTTTTGCCAGTCATGGAACATTCCAGATGGGAAACGAAAGTGGGGGTGTCGGTCATGGGAGCTCCGTTGCGATGCCAAGGGAAGGGAGTGCAGACTTACGCCTCCTCAATTGGTCGGTCAACGCGCAAGGGAATCGTCGATTGTTCACGAAGGATCAGTTGATATTCGATTGATCCAGGGTCGCCCGGGTGAATTTCTCGATGTAATTGATCAGGGTGTCGGATGCCGCTGCCGCACCGCTGGAATCGCCATTGCCAATGGCTTTGGCTACCGCCGCATGAAGGCGTGCGCATAGCGACAGGTCCAACACCTGCTTGTAGTGTTGATACCAGAATCGGCGCGACAGCCCGTGCATCAGGCCCATGGCACTGCGCGCATAGTCGTTTCTGCAGACACGGGAGATCATACCGTTCATGCGACGATCCAGGCGCATGAACTCAACGTCATCGGCAGTATGCGACGTTTCTTCCAGGTTCGCGGCCAAGGTCAGAAAGGCGTCTTTCTCTTCCTGACTGGCACGAACAGCGCAAAGACGCGCCATCAGTCGTTCCACTTCGCGCCGAACGGCCAGCAACTCCAACTGGTTACGCACATTGATATCAGATACAAGAATGCCACGACGGGGCAGAATATTGACCAATCCTTCCCGGGCCAGCCGTTGCAGCGCCTCCCGGATCGGGGTGCGGCCAATTCCCAGTTCAAGCGACAGCGATGCTTCGGACAAAACCTCACCAGGCTCCAGGCGCAACGTCACGATTCGCTCTTCTATCTGGCGATAGGCCTGTTCTGTCAGACTAAGGCGTGCCTCTGCCTTTACAGGTACCCCTTCTTTGCGCTCCAAACCACGATCCATCTAAAACCCGTCCTGCAATCTGTGCAGTTCAATCGCGTGATCAAACTGTCGTTCGCTCAGTATTGCGGAGTCCCTGACATGCGGCAATGGAATACATCTATTCCTAGTTCCGATGGGCTCACTTGCGACTGGTTGGGCTGCGGCGTTTGGTTTCCGGAAAAAGCCACAGTGCAAAAATCATGAAGGCGCCCAGACCCAGCACTACCCAGGCAGGCACAACATTCCCGATATCCATTTGCCAGAAATGGGCGGTGGCTGCGACTAGCGCGACCAAGACGGTCAGTAGAATTTTAAAGGGAACTGGCATGAATAATCCTCCTAATTCTTTTGCTCTGTTTCTATCATACCGGGATGGTCCCGTGTAGCAGGAAACCTGTTATCAGACTTACGCCCATTGTACAGATCAACCCCATTGGTTGATTGCGCAACGGGTTCGGGAGTATTTGAAACACCAAAGGGCCGGTTAACAGTCCCAGCCCGGCGGCGACAATAGCCCAACTGACGGGCAGGCTGTCTATGCACCACACAATCAGAGAAACGGCACAGACCGCAATCGCTACGCCTGTCGCACAGACCAGCAAGGTCATCGCGATGCTGGCACCATCCCTCTTTGACATATCCATTGGCAGAAACCCGGCCAACAGAATGATGCCTGCCGTCAACAGGGCCACCGTGCCAAACAGAGTAATCAGACCGGGAAGGAATTGCACAAACACGGCTCGGGCGTCCTTTCCGTGAATTCGTTGGACTTTGGTGAAATCACTACTTGACCAGCTGTTTCAATATCCCTTACAGATATTACAGATATATCAGTTGCGTGTTTGTGAAAAGGGAGAGTTTGATGACCGCCGAAGAAAAAAAGAAGCGGACCATCGGGGAGATACGAGATTCCAAAACCAGTGGCGAGAAAATGGTCTACACATCCGTGCCAGACTATACGTCGGCGCGCTGGGCAGAGGCTGCTGGTGTCGATGTTTGTGTGGTTGGTGACAGCCTGGCGATGGTCGCCCATGGATATCCCAGTACAATCCCCGCGACGATGGACATGATGGTGATGCATGCCGCAGCCGTGCGCCGGGGGGCACCAAATACTTTCACATTGGGCTGCATGCCCTATCAAAGCTATAACACGGTGGATCGGGCGCTGATGAATGCGACCCGCTTCATGCAGGATGCAGGCTGTGATGCGGTCAAACCCCAGGGCGGTAAGTCGCAAGCACATATCCTGAAGGCGTTGGTGGAATCAGGTATTCCCACTGCATCCCATATCGGATTGACGCCCCACACGATCGCCATGTTTGGCGGGTTCAAAATTCAGGGGCGCACGGCGGAAACCGCCATGGTGATTCTGGAAGATGCCCTGGCCATTCAGGATGCCGGATGTTTCATGCTGGAATTCGAAGCCGTTCCCGCGCCGATTGCCAAGCTGATCTCTGAACAGTTGGAAATCCCCACAATTGGGATCGGGGCCGGTGTTGGCACCGACGGTCAAATTCTCCTCAGCTACGATTTACTGGGCGTCTTTACCGACTTCAAACCCAAATTCACAAAACGATACGCCAATCTGACCGATGTCGCTGTTGCGGGTCTGAAAGAATATGTGCGGGAGGTTAAGGAAAGCCAGTTCCCCGATGACGATCACAGCTATTCGGTCGCCGATGGTGTGCTGGAGGAATTTCTGACCTTGATTGAGAAGCGTAAACAACATTGAAAACCGCAGGGATAAACCTGCGGACGACCAGGGGAAATGACTGTGAAAACATATACCGGAGACCGCACCATAGATGGCGTACAAGTCATGGTGGATGGCGCGCCCCTAGACCCCAGATTTGATCTGAAAACGCTCAGCGAATTGGGGTTTGAATGGGGATATGAAGGAACAGCCCCGACACAACTGGCCCTGGCGCTGGCAGCAGATGTTTTTGGTGATGACGCGCTGGCCCTGAAGGTCTGTGACACCCTGATGAAAAGGGTGGTCGCGAATTTTGCCAATGAATGGGTCATGACGGAAGGCGATATTAAAGACGCCGTGTCGGACCAGGTGGCACTGAAATAACAACCGCGCAATAAGGTGACAAAAAGTCACCAGATTTCATCAACAAGGTGGCCAAGCGGGGCCCCAAGGAAGAGTGGGAGGATTGCTATGTTTAACCTGAAAAAGATTGGGGTCGTATCGACCCTATGTGCGGCAGTTTTTGGGATGTCCTTTGCGGCGACCACGGCTTTCGCGCAGGAGCATAAATTCAAGATGGCGACCGGTTGGGCCGGTGGGCCATTGATGGAAATCGGCGCGAAGGCTTTCGCGGATCGTGTCAAAGAAGCATCGAATGGCCGGATTGAAGTTGAAGTGTTTGCCGCCGGGACGCTTGGCCCGGGTCTGAAGGTTTCAGAAACAGTCAGCAGTGGTGTGGCGGAAATGGGTCACACCTGGGCAGGATATGACTGGGGCGCGGATCCGACGGCTGTGTTGTTCGGCGGTTATGCCGGCAGCTTCGACACGGAACGGATGCTGCATTGGCTGTATCGTGCCGGTGGTGCTGAACTGCAGGCGGAATGGCGCAAGGAAAAATTCAACCTTGTTTCAATGCCTTTGTTCATCCGGACTGCGGAAGTGTTCCTGCATTCCCGCAAGCCTGTGAAATCCCTGGCTGACTTGCAGGGCCTGAAATTGCGTACGGCCGGTGCCTGGTTGGAAATCTCTCAAAGCATGGGGGCTGCTCCGGTCACGATGCCGGGTGGTGACGTTTATGCATCCCTGGAACGCGGCGCAATCGATGCAACGGAATGGGGCACTTTGTGGGAAGACATTTCTCCTGGTTTCCACCGTGTCACGAAATATGTGATCATTCCGGGTGTGCATCAGCCGACCGCCCCGTTTGAACTGGTGATCAACAGCGAGACCTGGGCATCCTTGTCCGAAGCGGACCAGAAGCTGATCAGGGATGCTGCGTTTGATACAACGATGAATTCCTGGCTGACGATTGGTCAGGAAGATGCCAAAGCCTTGGCCTTCTATCGGGCCCAGGGCAATGAAATCATTGAATTGGATGCAGAAACCCAGATTGCCGCGCATAATGCGGGGATCGATTGGGCAAATAAAATCGCGGCGGAAAATGCCTGGTTCAAACGAGTTTTGGATGATCAGGCAGCCTTCGCAGACCTTTGGAAAGATGCCAACCGCTATCGCAACGTTATCAGCGAATAGCACTGTGAATAAGTTTGGTCGAGAGGTGCAACAGGCCTCTCGACCGAATCCTTCTTAGGTATCTTTTTACAAAGAGGGCTATGATGCACTCAATCATTCGCCTGATCGAAAGCCTGACAACACGGACAGGCTTTTTGATCTCATTGACCATTATTCCGCTGGTGCTGACCGCGACTTATGAGGTCTTCGCCCGCTATGTTTTTGGCGCGCCGACGATCTGGGCCTATGAACTGGGGTACATGATCACCGGTACGCATTTTCTGATTGGCGCAGCGATCACCTTGGCGCGCGACAGCCATGTTCGAATTGATATCCTATATGATCGACTGTCCTTAAAGTCGCGGGCGCTTGTGAACCTGGCTTTCTATGTGGCGCTGTTTCTTCCTTTCCTCGTTTTGTTGAACGATGCGCTTTGGCATTACGCATTGGCGGCCTTCGCCAGTGGAGAGCGGTCCGGTAATTCTGCATGGAATCCGCCGATCTGGCCGTTTCGCGTGCTGTTGTCCTGTGGCTTTACCCTGTTGGCACTGCAAGTCATCGCAGAATGCCTGAAAAGCCTGCTGACCCTGCTCAATCGACCCTATTCTGACGTGGAGAGATAAGGCAATGGAAGCCCTTTTGATGTTCCCGGCATTGCTGTTTTTGATTTTTATGGGCGTGCCGGTCGCCTTCGCCTTGATGGGGGTTGCCTTTGTCTTTGGCTTGTTTGCCTTTGGTGAGGCGTCGTTCTTTCTGTACACCCAGAAGATTGAGGATATAGCCAGTAATTTCGTGCTGGCTGCAGTTCCTATGTTTGTCTTTATGGGGGCTATGCTGGAACGGTCTGGTATTGCCGAAAATCTGTTCAGCGCCGTCCATTTGTGGACAAGGCGACTGCCAGGCGGTCTGGCGATCGGGACGATCATCATGTGCATCATCTTCGCCGCATCGACCGGTGTGGTCGGGGCCACGGAAACCGTGGTCGGTTTGTTGGCGATCCCGGCGATGATGCGGTACAAATACAACAAATCCCTGATTTCCGGGACGATTTGTGCAGGCGGATCCTTGGGAACAATTATTCCCCCCTCCGTCGTGGTCGTCGTTCTGGGTCCCATTGCCGATGTATCCATTGGCGACCTGATGGTCGGGATGATCTTCCCCGGCTTGCTGTTATCCTTCCTGTACATCGTCTACATTCTGGGCCTGTGCATATTGAAGCCTGAAGCGGGCCCGCGCCGGACTCTGGCACCTGGTGAAGTCGAATTGCCGCTTGCCGAAAAACTAATCATCACGGCAAAGGCTCTGGTGCCGCCGGTTGCGATGATTTTCGCTGTACTGGGCTCCATCATGATGGGATGGGCTGCGCCAACGGAAGCATCCGCCCTGGGGGCATTGGGTGCGTTCCTGTTGACGGTTCTATATGGCAAATGCACCTGGCAGACCTTTAAAGAAGCCATTGTAAAAACCCTGACCGTGACGGCGATGATCATGTTGATCCTGTTGGGCGGCAGCATCTTTACCGGGGTTTTTGTCGGATCTGGCGGCATGAGTATCATGCGCGAGCTGATTGAAGCGGTAAATCTGGGTCCATGGGGATTGTTATTTCTGTTCCTGGCCCTGGTTTTTATTGCCGGTTTCTTCCTGGAATGGATTTCGATCCTGCTGATCTTTGTGCCTCTGTTCATCCCGTTCATTCGGGAAAGCTGGGCCGCGACCGGCTATGGCGGATATTTCGATCCAGTGTGGTTCTGCATGCTGATTCTGGTCATGATCCAATCCAGTTATCTATCCCCGCCAATGGCACCGGCGATCTTCTACCTGCGGGGCATCGCGCCGCCGGAGATTACGCTGAAGGATATGTATAAGGGCGTTGTGCCATTCCTGGTCATACAGGGCATAACCCTGGCGATTGTCATGACTTTCCCCCAAATCACGCTGTGGCTGCCTAAGCAGCTTCTCGGCTTTAACTAACTGATGAGGTGATGGGACGATGCGCAAAGAAGACATAATGAGCCGTCCGGCCAAAGTATTGAGTCAGGCGCAACGCGACGAATATTTCAATGATGGCGCGGTCGTGGTGCCGGCCTTGATTGGTACGGAATGGCTGGCAAAACTACGCGCAGCGATTGATCGGCAGATCGAGTTGAGCCGCGCAGAAACCAAAAGCGGTTCAATCTTTGATCTGGAGCGTGATCATACCGCAGAAGAGCCGCGCTTGCGTCGTGTTTCCAGCCCGTGCGATCAGGATGAGGTGTTCTGGCAATTCCTGACAGATTCCAAGATTGGGGATGCATTTGAAGATCTGCTGGGTCCGAATGTGAAATTCTATCAGTCCAAACTGAATTTCAAATGGGCCAAGGGTGGGGCAGAGGTGAAATGGCATCAGGATGCGCCCTTCTTTCCTCACACCAATACCAGCGTGTTGACCTGTGGCCTGTATCTGAACGACTGCGATATGGATCAGGGGCCGCTGGCCATCCTGCCGGGCAGTCACAAAGGCCCGATCTATGATCACTATACAGAAGACGGGCACTGGACCGGCGACATTCAGGACAAGGATCTGGGTAAGCTGGATGTCGATAATGTCCGCTATCTGCACGGTCCAGCCGGGTCCGTGACCTTTCATAATTATCGCACGGTGCATGGGTCCAAACCGAACCTGACCGGGCGGGGGCGACCCCTTCTGCTGAATGTCGTATCCGCAGCGGATTCACTGCCCTATACCTCGCAACCGCTGCCATCGCGCTATGAGCAGGCGATTATTCGCGGCCAACAGGCACGTTGGGCGCATCATGAGGATGGCGATTACATCGTTCCGCCGGATTGGAGTGGCGGCTATACCTCAATCTTTGCGACACAACAGCGCGAACAGATGTGATGTCATATGCGTTTACCATTGAATATATGATGTGCAACTGATATATCAGATGAAGGGGCGAACCTGATTATCTCATCGGGCATCGAGCAGAGCATCTAAAGGAGAGAGCAATGGAACTTCAAACGTCTCCCATGTCGGACCGCCAGCGCAAGTATCGTGGTGAGTACCGGGATCGTATTGCCGGATGGTACAATGGTTTCTTGCATGTCGCCGTGATCTATACGATCGGCATCGCGGCCCTATACATTTACATCAGCAATATGCAGTCGCCGCTGTGGTGGGAATGGTTGACCGTGCCGGTCGTGTTCCTGTTATGCAATCTGTTTGAATGGTTCCTGCACCGCCATGTTATGCACCGGCCGCTGAACATCATCGGCCTGCGGGCGATCTATACGCGCCACACCCTGATGCATCATCAGTTTTTCACGGAAAATGAAATGCGGTTTGCCGATCAACGTGACTGGCGTGTCACCTTTTTTCCGCCCTATGCGCTGGTAACCTTCATCTTGGCCACCATTCCAGGTGCCTTGGTTCTGGGCTGGCTGATTTCACCGACGGTGGGCTGGCTTGTCATGTGCACCACGACCGGCATGTATCTGACCTATGAATTCATGCATTTCTGCTGCCATGTGGAAGAAAATTCCTTCGTGCGCAACATGCCGTTTGTGAATACGATCCGCCGCCACCATACCGCCCATCATGATCAATCCTTGATGATGGAGCGGAATATGAACCTGACCTTCCCGATTGCGGATTGGTTCTTCGGGACATCGGATCTCAATCGCGGTTTGCTGGGGCACATCTTCAACGGCTACAGCACAAAACATATCCGCAAGGACATGCGCAAAACCTCGAAGACCCCGAAAGTTGCGACACCTGCCAGCACAGCGCCCAGCATGGCCAGCTAAAGTCATATCTCGTTAAGGGTGGGAGTTGGTACAGGGCCTCAGGAAATCTGAGGTCCTGTTCTTTTGTGGAACCTTAACGAAACATCACTTAACGCGACAGCGCGCGCCAGACCCGTTCTGGGGTCATGGGCATATCGATATCCTGTGTGCCCAGAGCGTCTGCAATGGCATTGATGACGGCGGCGGGGCCACCGATGGAGGCATTTTCCCCAACGCCTTTCATCCCCAGGACATTATTGTCCGTAGGAATATCGACATCATGTAAATCAAAATTGGGCAGGTCCCCGGCGCGGGGCAGTTGATAGTCCATGAAGGAGCCGCTGAGCAATTGCCCGGTATCGGGATCAAAGATGGTGCGTTCAAACATCGCCTGACCGATTGCCTGGGCCAATCCGCCATGGATCTGACCTTCCGCGATCATCGGATTGACGCGGCGTCCCAAATCATCGGCAGCTGTTAATGCCACCAGCGCAACGTGACCGGTTTCTGGGTCGACCTCGACTTCCGCGATATAGGCACCATGGGGCACGGTCTGGGTTTCATGATCGCTGTCGGCCATACCACACAGTTTTTCGCCCTCAGTCGGTTGGGCAGCTGCCAGTTCGATCAAGCTGATGCGCTTGTCGGTCCCGATCACGGTGAAGCCCCCATTGCCATATTCAATATCCCCGATGGCCGTTTCCAATTGCTCGGCTGCCTGTGCCTTTGCCAGATCAATCAGGGCGTCCGTCGCCTTCAGGATCGTGACCCCGGCGATGGGCAGAGACGACGACCCGCCAGTCCCACCACCGGTCTTGACCTGTGCGGTGTCGCCTTCGACGACATCAATGCGCTCCATCGGGATTTGCAGCCGGTCGGCGACCATCTGGGCGAAGGCGGTTTGGTGCCCCTGACCTGATGCCTGGACGCCGGTCAGGATCAGGATTGATCCGTCTTGTTGCAACAGAACTTCGCTCTTTTCCTTAGGGCTTCCACCAGTTAGATGCAGATAGACACCAATACCGATGCCCCGTTTCAGACCCTTTGCTTCGGAGGCCGCACGGCGTGCTGGAAAGCCAACCCAATCCGCAGCCTTTACCCCCGCCATCATGGCTTGTTCAAAATGCGCGGAGTCATAGGGGAAGCCGTTGGCGGCTGTGTAGGGCATTTTGCTGGGCGGGATCAGGTTTTTCTGGCGAAAGGCAATGGCCCCCAGCCCGGTTTCAGTCGCGGCCTTGTCGATAAGGCGTTCCACCAGATACTGCGCTTCGGGCTTACCGGCCCCCCGATAGGCATCCGTCGGGGCGGCATTGGTATAGACCGCCTTCACCCGGTAATGCAGCATGGGAATGTCATAGACATGGCCCAGCGTCTTCCCGAACCCTTTTGTCAGGACACTGATCCCAAGCGCAGAGGCATAGGCCCCCATATCCCCAATGGAGTCGACGGAGAGGGCGAGAATACCGCCCTCGCTGTCCAGGGCGAGTTTTGCTGTGCTGGCCTGGCCGCGCCCATAGGCATCGGTCAGGAAGGCTTCAGAGCGGCTGGAAACCCAACGGATTGGACGACCTAGGTCTTTGGCGGCCACCAGAACCAGACTCTGCTCGGGATAATTTGTAATCTTGATGCCAAAGCTTCCCCCTACATCGGCGGTGATCACGCGGATCGTGGCCGGGTCCGCGCCAATCGTCTTTGCCATCATGTCGCGCATGAAATGCACACCCTGGCTTTGGGTATGCAATGTGTACTGGCCGTCCTGAAACGTGCCAAGGGCAGAGCGGGTTTCAATCGGGCTAACGGCAATACGGTCGCTGCGCTGGGTGATTTCCACAACCCGTGAGGCCCCAGCGAACGCCTGATCTACAGCCGCTTTGTCGCCTTCCTCCCAGATGCAGGCGATATCCTGTGATTGGGTCGGTTCTGTGATGGCATCTTCTTCATCATAATCGACCATAATCAGTTCCATCGCCTCAATCGCCATGGCTTCTGACTCGGCGACAATAAAGGCGACGGGATCGCCTGCAAACCGCACCGTGTCTTGTGCCAGAAGGGGCCGGTTTGGTGCCTGGAACGGGGTGCCATCGCTGCTGGGATGGGCGGTTACACAGGGCATGGGGTGACACCCCAACCGTTCCAGATCAGCCCCCGTATAGATCGCCAGAACGCCCGGCATGTCCATTGCGTCACTGATATCCAGGCTGGTGATCCGACCATGCGCAATGGGGGAACGAAGGACCACGGCATGGGCAGTATCTGGCAGTTGAATATCCTCAACAAACTGCCCCAAGCCGGTCAGCAGTCGCTGATCTTCAACCCGATGTACCGATGTGCCTGTAAATTCTGTCATTGCCTGTTCCTTCCTGTCTTAAATTAGGTTTAGCAATGCCAGACGGTCCGGACAAACACCAAAATTCCCATAATTATTGAATGATCATTCCAGTAAATGCTGATAAGCTGTTTTTGGTAAAGAAAAGGAGAATAATGCATGGGCCGGTTGCGATCCTTTGATCCTGATAGTGTTTTGGACAGGGCGATGCATGCCTTTTGGGCACGGGGATTTGAGGCAACGTCCATTGAGGATCTGGTCGCGTGTACGGGGATCAACCGCGCCAGCTTGTATGGCGCGTTCGGGGACAAACGGGACCTGTTTCTGAAAGCGCTTCAGCTTTATGTCCAAACAGGGCCGATCATTGAATTGGATCCCTCGACCCGCAAGGGTGGGGTGCGAGCCGCCTTACAGGCCTATATCGATCAGGTCCTGGACTTGATGTCAGATGGGCGAAACCGGGGCTGTTTTATAACCAATACAGTGGCGGAGTTCGGCAGTCAGGATGCCGATATCTTGGCGCATACACGCATAGCACTGGCCGGTGTCGAAAACGCGTTTGATCGATTGTTGCGATGGGGCCAGCAAACGGGGGAGGTGCCGGCACAGGCTGATGCCCGCGCCCGCGCTCGGCTGCTTTTGGCCGCGATACAGGGCCTGCAGGTTATCTCGAAAGTGAATCCGGATGCCCGCGCCCTGCGACAGATCGCCGATCAGGCCATCGCCGCCGCATTGGCCCCCGTTTCCTGACGTCAACGCTGCGGCAAATCCTGATCAGGCAACCCTGATCAGGGCATGTTTCTTTTTGCCCAAAGACAGTTTTATCACGCCCTCTGAAACATCCAGCGACCCCAGAACGCGGCGATCATCGTCCACTTTTTCGTCATTGATGCGCACCGCGCCGCCTTTGATTTGGCGTCGGGCATCCCCGTTGCTTTGTGTCAGACCCGCACGTGTCATGGCTTCCAGAACCCCGATGCCTGCCTTAATTTCCGCAGCGGTCACATCGATGGTTGGAAGGTCATCACCAATCGTGCCCTGAGTAAAGGTCTTATGGGCGGTTTCCTGCGCGGCCCGGGCGGCATCCTCGCCATGGCACAGGCGCGTTGCCTCATTGGCCAGCACAATTTTCGCGGCATTGATTTCTGCACCATCCAGGGCTTCCAGACGTGCAATTTCGTCCAGCGGCAGATCCGTGAACAGTTTCAGGAAGCGCCCGACATCAGCATCCTCAGTATTACGCCAGTACTGCCAATAGTCATAAGGGCTCAACCGATCCGCATTCAGCCAGACAGCACCAGAGGCTGTTTTGCCCATCTTTGCGCCAGAAGATGTCGTTAGCAGTGGAACCGTTAGGCCAAAAAGCGAACTGTCATCGGTGCGACGCCCCAATTCGACCCCATTGACGATATTGCCCCACTGGTCCGATCCCCCCATTTGCAGACAGACCTTGTGACGCCGATTTAACTCCACAAAGTCGTAGGCTTGCAAAATCATATAGTTGAATTCCAGAAAGCTCAGCGGCTGTTCTCGCTCCAGGCGCAGCGCGACACTGTCGAATTTCAGCATGCGATTGACAGAGAAATGCCGACCATAATCGCGCAGAAAATCGATATAGTTGATTCCAGATAACCACTCGTCATTGTTGACCATCACAGCATCAGTTGGACCGTCCCCGAAGGTCAGGAACTTCTGGAAAATTTGTTTGATGCCGGCAATGTTGCGGTCGATATCAGCATCGGTCAGCATCTTGCGTGCTTCGTCCTTGCCGCTGGGGTCGCCAACCTTGGTCGTGCCGCCGCCCATCAGGACGATGGGTTTATGGCCGGTCTGTTGCAGCAGACGCAGCAGCATGATTGGCACCAGTGACCCAGCATGCAGCGAATCAGCCGTCGCATCGAAACCGATATAGGCGGGAACTGGTCCTTCCATGGCACGCGCATCCAGGGCGTCCATATCCGTGCATTGATGCAAAAAGCCCCGGTCACGGACGGCTTTCAGGAATTCCGAGCGTATCTGTGTCATAGTGTGCAAACTGCTGTTTGTAGAAAATAGGAAGCGCGAGATAGCATGTCGGTCACGGCCCGGCAACCAAGCTGCTTTAAACCGGGTTGGGGAGGAACCTAAAATTGACAAAAAACAGTCGCGCTATTGGATTGATGAGTGGCACCAGCCTGGACGGTATTGATGCCGCGTTGATTGAAACCGACGGGGATGGTGTTCAGTCCTTTGGTCCGTATCTGACGCTGCCCTATGACCCTGCATTTCGATCGCGCTTGCGGTCGGTTCTGGGTGCAGTGGAACGCAATGCCGCAATTGATATCCTAGAGCGGGAATTGACCGACCTGCATGCTGTTGCAGTAACCCGTTTGCTGGATCGTGCCGGGCTATCGGCCCCTTGCATTGATGTGATTGGGTTCCACGGTCAGACCATCAATCATCGCATTGATCTGGGATGGACCTGGCAATTGGGGCTGGGGGGGCGGCTGGCAAAGGCTGTGGGGATCGATACAGTCTATGATTTTCGGCGCGCGGATGTGGCGGCAGGCGGACAGGGGGCCCCTTTAGCACCGGTCTATCATCGCGCCCTTGCAAAATCCCTGGAAATGCCTGTGGCAATCCTGAATCTGGGTGGTGTCGGCAATATCACCTTCCTTGAAGGCCCCGACAGCGATCCCATAGCTTTTGATACTGGTCCTGCCAGCGCCTTGCTGGATGATTGGATCAGTCGAAATGGTGCGGGCCACATGGATGAAAATGGCCGGATATCCGGTTCAGGATCGGTGAATGCTGGTGCGCTGGATCAGTTGTTGGGCAATCCCTATTTTGATCAGCCTTACCCGAAATCCCTGGACCGCAATGCGTTTGACCCCGGCCCTGTGGCGGATTTGTCTCTTCAGGATGGTGCAGCGACCCTGGCTGCCTTTACAATTGAAAGCGTGGCTAGAGGTATCGAGTTGCTGCCGGTCCGGCCGGTTCGAATCCTGGTCACCGGCGGGGGGCGTCATAATCCAACCTTTATGACAGGCATGGCTGACCACCTGAACCTGCCCGTGCAACCTGTTGAGGCCGTTGGCTGGAACGGGGATGTGCTGGAGGCACAGGCTTTCGCCTATATGGCCGTACGCAGCCGCCTGGGGCTGCCGATCAGTTTCCCAATGACAACTGGCGTTAAAGCCCCTTTGACGGGGGGTCGCTTCGTGTCAAAACCTTAGAAAGGGCCGTTGCTGAGGCGTTTATCCAGATAGGTGCTGACGCTGTCCTTCAGATCATCGACTTTACCGGTGAAGAAATGATTCGTGTCGGGCATGACTTCGTAATCGATCGTGATGCCCTTTTGCGCCCGCAACTTGTCCACCAGCTTGCCAACCGTTTCATGGGGGACGATGTCATCGTCATCACCCTGCAAAATCAGCCCGGAAGAGGGGCAGGGTGCCAGGAAGGTGAAGTCATATTGATTGGCAGGCGGCGCGATGGAAATGAACCCATTGATTTCCGGTCGGCGCATCAGCAATTGCATCGCAATCCAAGCCCCGAAGGAAAATCCGGCAATCCAGCAATCGCGAGCATTTTCATTATAGGTCTGCAGCCAGTCTAATGCCGTCGCTGCATCGGACAACTCGCCTTCGCCCCGGGAGAACACGCCTTGCGATCGTCCAACCCCCCGAAAATTGAAGCGCAAACACGAAAACCCGCGTTTGGCAAAAGTATGATACATTTCATAGACGATACGATTGTTCATCGTGCCGCCATGCTGTGGGTGCGGGTGCAGGAACAGGGCGATGGGCGCATTGCTGTCGGTTCCGTGGGTGTAACGCCCTTCAAGGCGACCTTCTGGACCGTTAATTGTAACTTCAGGCATAAAGAATCCCCGGTAGAAGTGAGAGGATGGAAAAACTGTTGTTACCAAGCCATTGGCTGTAAACGTCAAGACCTTGAGATACAAGCGTTATCGCGGTGTTGTGTTCCGGGCGTCGCTTGACGCTGACGAAACAGGCAGTATATCTAAGGCGTGAAGTCGTGTCTTTAAAGAGCGACTTTATGGTTTCATTCCGGCGGAAACAGGCGGCCTTAGGCTTTTTCGGCGGGATGAATGAATACCCTAACCAAGCGGGTGATGCGATGTTTAAAACTTTGAAGTCCGATATTGATGCAATGATTTCCCGTGATCCGGCCGCTCGGTCGCGGTTGGAAGTTGCGCTGTTGTATCCGGCATTTCACGCCATCATCCTGTATCGCGTGGCCCATTGGTTGTATCAGCGCCAGTGGTTTTTCTTCGCCCGTTTCGTATCCCAGGTCGCCCGGTTGTTCACCGGTATTGAAATCCATCCCGGGGCAAAGATTGGTCACGGCTTCTTCATCGACCACGGTATGGGCGTTGTGATCGGGGAGACAGCGGAAATAGGCAACAATGTTACCCTATACCATGATGTGACATTGGGCGGTGTTTCCCCGTCTGAAAATTCGGACGGTCAGCGCTGCCAGAAGCGTCACCCTACACTGGGTGACAATGTGATTGTCGGGTCCGGTGCTCAAATTCTGGGTCCAATCACGGTGGGCCGCTGTGCCCGCATCGGGGCAAATGCTGTTGTGATCAAGAATGTTGCGGAAATGGCAACTATGGTCGGTATTCCAGCAAAGCCTATTGCTGGCCAGGCCAATCGCGCGGATTCCAGCTTTGCGCCCTATGGGACACCGCTGGGAGATTTGCCAGATCCCGCCGCCCGCGCCATAGAAGCCTTGATGGCGCAAGTGGATGTCCTGAAAGCACAGGTTGGTGATCTGGAAAGTCGTTTGACGGATGCAGAACAGCGCCCGAATTTTTCTTTTGGCGCTGATGATGCCCCAGATGATTCTGCGCGTTCCGCGAAAAAATGAGATTTTCGACAATAATGTTACTGATGTGATCCAGCCTTAATCTCCCCTCGTATTGATCTACGAGGGGTATCCCAAACGTATATTTGTTTGACAGTGCTTACAGACTTACGGGTATGGCGTGCACTGTTGTGTGCTGTGCAGATGTCGCGCCTCCCTTGTCATGGGATCAGCCCTGTTGGTTTTTACAAAAATCAGGGTTTGGAGGTTTGGTGTGAAGATATCGACAAAAGGGCGCTATGCCGTAATGGCTATTGTGGATTTGACCAGCATGAGCGCCGGTCAACCAGTGCCACTTGCAGATATAGCGGAGCGCCAGGACATTTCTTTATCCTATCTGGAACAGCTTTTCGCGAAGCTGAAAAAGGGTGGTGTCGTGAAAAGTGTGCGGGGGCCGGGCGGCGGCTATATGTTGGCGGCTCCTGCCTCGACTATTCTGATATCCACCATCATAAAATCCGTGGATGATTCCGCGCGCCCGGTTCGCTGTTCCCCCAGTTCACCGCATCAGTGCATGCCTGGAAATCAACGATGTGCGACCCATGCCTTATGGGAAATGTTGACGATTCAAATGGATGCGGCGCTGTCATCGGTCAGCCTGGAAGATGTCTGCGAGGGGCATATCCTCAGTCCAGAGCAACGGCCCCAGTCAATGGTTGGGCATAGCCGCTAAAGCAGGGCTGGTTGATCTGTCGTCAGCATCCTTTTCTTAAGGTCAAAGGCATGCAAAAAATGCCTTATGCAAACTCAGCAAATATATCTGGATTATAATGCCACCAGCCCGGTTTTACCGGTTGCAGCCGATGCCGTCGGGAACGCCATCGCTGTTGGCGGTAATCCGTCATCCATACATGGCGCGGGGCGGGCCGCACGGGCCCTGATAGAAAAGGCGCGGCGTCAGGTTGCAGCCCTGGTTGGGGCGCGCCCAGGCGCAGTTGTGTTTACGTCTGGCGCCAGTGAGGCAAATGTCCTGGCCCTGCGCGGACTTCCCCGTCACCGTGTTCTGGTCTCATCAATAGAACATGACAGCGTACTAAACGCCGTCCCCGACGCCGTGGTCTTACCTGCCACAGGGCAGGGCGTGATAGATTTGAACGCCTTGCGACAGTCTGTGTGCGATGGGGATCTGGTATCGGTTATGGCGGTTAACAATGAAACGGGGCTGATCCAACCGATTGAAGAAATCGCAGAAATTGTGAAGGCGGCAGGGGCGCTGTTGCATGTTGATGCGGTTCAGGCCGCCGGGCGGCTTCCTTTTGACATACGCGCCCTTGGCCTCGCAGCACTGAGCCTCAGCGCCCATAAGATTGGTGGGCCAACCGGCGTGGGGGCGTTGGTTTTTAATGAAGGTCTTGCCATAACCGCGCAGACAAAGGGCGGTGGTCAGGAAAAGGGGCGACGGGGCGGCACAGAAAATGTCGCCGGCATCGCTGGTTTCGGGGCGGCGGCAGAATGGGTTCTGGATCATATGGCATCGGAACAAAAGCGCCTTTCAGGACTGCGGGACCACATGGAACATCGGCTTGCACAGAATTGTGCGGGGCTTCGGATCATTGGGGCTGGTCTTCCGCGTGTTGCAAATACATCTTGCCTGTCGTTGCCTGGCGCGCCCGCTGAAAAGCAAGTCATTAGCCTGGATCTGGCGGGGTTTTGTGTCAGCGCCGGATCGGCTTGCTCTTCTGGTAAGGTGAAAAGCAGTCCTGTCCTGACGGTAATGGGATTATCTGCCGATATCGCCGCGTCAGCGATCCGGATCAGTCTGGGATGGCGCACCACGGGAGATGATATAGACGCTTTTGTGAACGCTTATCTTGCGATGGCGGAACGGTTGCTGCCGAAGGACACCCCCCATGCAGGCCAGGTGGCGGGATAGGATCTTATAATGACTGCTAATCGACCAAATCGCCCGATCTATCTGGATTATCAGGCGACAACGCCGTGTGATCCCCGTGTCGTGGATCGTATGATGCCCTATTTCAGCGATATTTTTGGGAATCCTCATTCTGCAGATCATCGACATGGTTGGGAGGCGGAGGCCGCCGTGGAGACGGCGCGCGGGCAGGTGGCAGCCCTGATCGGGGCAAAGCCAAGGGACATCATTTTCACGTCCGGTGCGACAGAATCCAACAATCTTGCAATTAAGGGCGCAGCCCGGCATCGACGGCAGGCGGACGGTCGCGACACGGTAATCACGCTGGCCAGTGAGCATAAATGCGTCCTTGAAAGCACCGCACGGTTAAGCCGGGAAGGCTTTAACGTTAAGATTTTACCTATTCAGAAGAATGGATTGCTGGATCTTTCGACCCTGAAAGAGGCGCTGGATGACCGGGTTGCGATTGTATCTGTCATGGCGGCGAATAATGAGATCGGGGTGATCCAACCCCTGGCGGATATCGGTGCGATGGTGCGGGAGTGCGGCGCGTGGTTTCATACCGATGCGGCACAGGCTTTCGGAAAGTACCCGCTGGATGTTGATGCTATCTGCATCGATATGATGAGTATTTCCGGCCATAAGATCTATGGACCCAAGGGGGTCGGCGCGCTGTATGTACGGGGCCGCAAACCGAAGGTGGAACTGGACCCGTTGATGGATGGTGGGGGCCAGGAACGGGGATTGCGGTCCGGCACCTTGCCCGTTCCCCTGTGCGTTGGGCTGGGCGCGGCGGCAGATATCGCCAAATCCGAAATGGGGCAGGAGGCTGAAAGACTGACCCGGATGCGCAACCGGTTGTGGGACCTGCTGCAACAGTCTGATGCGGATTTAAGTTTGAATGGGGATATGGACAACCGTTTACCGGGCAATCTGAACATCACCGTGCCGGGGGTGGAGAGCAGTGAATTGCTGGCTGCATTGGACGGATTGTCGGTTTCCAGTGGCTCAGCCTGTTCTTCCGGGGCGCAGGCCGCCAGTCATGTTCTGCAGGCGCTGGGCCACGATCCGGCCAAGGTTGCAGCAGGCCTGCGTATCGGATTGGGCCGGTTTACCACAGAGAATGACATCGCGGCTGCGGCTGAAATGCTATTGGCGGCTGTAAGCAAGAAATAGCTCGGCCTGAGTTAGGCGATTGACTTCACCGGGGCTTTATCCCAAATAACCGCGTTAGCGAAGAATAGTCAGGCGTAAGGAAACCGGGATGCCAAAAATCACCTTTATTCACCGCGACGGCAGCGAGACCATTGTTGATGCGAAAGCTGGCCTGTCGGTCATGGAAACCGCTGTCGAGAATGATGTTGAGATCGAGGCGGCCTGTGAAGGGTCCCTGGCCTGCGCAACCTGCCATATGGTCGTTGAAGATCAGGATTGGTATGAAAAGCTTGATCCGCCCAGTGAAGATGAAGAAGACATGCTGGATCTGGCATTTGGCCTGACCAAGACATCCCGCCTGACCTGCCAGATTCGCGTAACCGATGCGCTGGATGGCATTCGCTTGCGCGTGCCGGAAGAAACCTGACCCCTTTGACAGCCAATTTACATTTGATCCGATTTGGTCAGTATTCTGACAAATAGGTCATTGTTTGGGAATTATGGTTAATACTGCCAGGGCTTGTGTGGGCAAACCGTTACAAAAATCGGGCTGTTCCGCGCAGCAAACAGCAGGAACGCAAGATTCCCCTTGCATTCCGTATGGTTCCGGCGCATGGTCCGCCTCGTGACGACCCCGCACCTGGTTTGCGAGTGATGTTTGACTTTAGAGACGATACTAAGCTTACGCTTGCGACCGTGCTAGAGACTACCTTCCTCAAAAAATCCTAATCAGGGCGACTCGCCCCGGTTCCGCACGAGCGCGGTCCGGGAATGCATATCGGGTTTGGTCTTTCAATGAAGGAAGGCCGACCAGCGAATCAAACAAGTAGGACTACGAGAAAATGGCCAAAGGCACCGTCAAATTTTTCAACACCACCAAAGGTTTCGGCTTCATCACACCAGATAGCGGCGAAAAGGACGTTTTCGTTCACATCACTGCTGTTCAGGCTTCCGGCATGGACACGCTGAGCGATGGCCAAGCCGTGGAATTCGAGGTCGAAGCCGACCGTCGCGGCCCGAAGGCGGTGAATTTGCGCGCATCCTAACGCCGCGCGAACCGATCTTGGGGAGTAATCCTTAAGACCGGTACCGCGCAGCGGTGAAGAGGGGCGGTGCCAATGGCGCCGCCCTTTCTTTTTGTCCGATTGGTGTTGCTGTCCGCATCGTCTTACAATCTTCACTCGCCAGATGTCGGTGTGTTTGGCAGGGTTGTTTGTGTGATTTAGACAGGGGCTTCTTAAGGATCGGGCATGTCGAAGATTATTGTGTTCACGGATTTGCACATCCTGCCCATCGGCAAGACGATCATTGGTCTGGATCCCTATGCGCGTCTTGCTGCTGGTATTGACCATGCGACCAAAATTCATCCAGATGCAGACCGTATTGTCTGTACCGGCGACTTAACCCATCGGGGGGATGCAGACTCTTATCGGCGCCTGGCGGAACTGTTGGACCGGACGCATATTCCCGTCAGCCTGTTGATCGGCAATCACGATTCCCGCGAAACATTCCTGTCCTGTTTCCCTGACGTGTCCGTCGACCCAAATGGCTTTGTCCAAAGCGTGATGGATGTTGGGGATTGGCGTCTGGTCTTTCTGGACACATTGAATGCGCCCCCCTATGAATTCCCGGAAACGTATAGTGGCTATCTGTGTCCGGCCCGGTTGGACTGGCTGCAAGGACAGCTAAGGGAAGCTGGGGATCGACCGGTGCTGCTGTTCCTGCATCATCCACCCCATGATATCGGGTTTCCCGGCATGGATGCCATCAAGTTAAAGAATGGTCCGGCCCTGTATGACGTGATCGGGCGTTTCAATTGTGTGAAGCATCTTGTTGCCGGCCATGTGCATCGCACGATTTCTGGGTCTCATCGCGGTGTTCCGTTCAGCATATTCAAAAGTCCCTGTCACCAGATGCCGATGAATATGGATTCGATGGATGTATCACTGTCGGTGGATGAACCGGCGGCCTATGGCATCCTGTTGACCACGCCGACCGGCGTTTTGGCGCACAGTGAAGACTATGAAATCGCAATTGCGGATGTGGGTACCTCACACGAGGCCCTGGGGGCCGGCGCAGCAGCGGAATAAATTTCACAAATCCCATTTCAGGCCTTGCAAAGACGACCTTTTCCGCTACATCTAGAAACAGGACTTATTTAGTCCAGTATGAGAAAGCGAAAGGTTTTCAGTGTGTTTCGCCTGTCACGAATGACAGATTATGGTGTGGTTTTGTTGAGCTATATGGCCCAGCAACCCAATGTGTTATGCACGGCCCCGGAATTGGCTGATCGCACGACGCTGCCTGCACCAACAGTTGCCAAAATATTGAAATCCCTGTCTAAAGCGGGCGTTTTGGCGGCGACACGCGGGGCGTTGGGGGGCTATGTCCTGTCCCGCCCCACACAGGAAATCAGCGTTTCAGAGATTATTACGGCCCTGGATGGACCGGTCGCGCTGACGGCCTGTGTAGACGGGTCGGATGATAATTGTGCGGTGGAAAGCCTGTGCCCGATGGCGGGGGGGTGGAACCGCATCAACCTGGCCGTGAAGTCGGCTTTGGACAATGTAAGTCTGGCGGATTTGATCAGTGACAGTGGCATGATCCGACATTTTGAAGATGCGCCCGCTTCCGGGCTGGCGACAGTAGGACGGTAATTTATCATGGCTACGACAGACACAGTTGAACGCGTAAGCGCCCTGGAAGCGGAAAAGTACCGCTATGGCTTCTCAACAGATATTGAGATGGATTTCGCGCCCAAGGGCTTGAACGAAGACATCGTGCGCCTGATTTCCGCCAAAAAGGAAGAACCCGAATGGCTTCTGGAATGGCGGCTGAAGGCTTTTGCGCTGTGGCAGGATATGCCGGAACCCGGCTGGCAGAAGCCCGATGTGCCGCAGATTGATTATCAGGATGTCTACTACTATGCCGCCCCGAAGAAGGACGGTCCGAAATCGCTGGATGAGGTTGACCCGAAGTTGTTGGAAACCTATGCCAAGCTGGGCATTCCGTTGAAGGAACAAGAGGTTCTGGCCGGTGTTGAGGGTGCGCCTCGAGTTGCCGTGGATGCTGTTTTTGACAGCGTATCGGTTGCGACGACCTATCGCAAAGAGCTGGAATCACACGGTATTGTCTTTTGTTCCATCTCAGAAGCGGTGAAAACGCATCCAGACCTTGTGAAGAAATATCTGGGCTCTGTCGTACCGTATTCCGATAACAAACATGCCTGTCTGAATGCCGCTGTGTTTACCGATGGCAGCTTTGTGTACATCCCCAAGGGCGTGAAATGCCCGATGGAATTGTCCACCTATTTCCGCATCAACGCCCAGGAAACCGGGCAGTTTGAACGCACCCTGATCATTGCTGACGAAGGATCTTATGTCAGCTATCTGGAAGGGTGTACCGCGCCGATGCGTGATGAAAATCAACTGCATGCCGCCGTGGTGGAATTGATCACGCTGGACGATGCGGAAATCAAATATTCGACGGTGCAGAACTGGTATCCCGGCGATGTGAACGGCAAGGGCGGGATTTTCAATTTCGTCACCAAACGTGGTGCCTGTCGTGGGCGCAATTCCAAGATCAGCTGGACGCAGGTTGAAACCGGTTCTGCGATCACTTGGAAATATCCAAGCTGCATTCTGCAAGGCGACAATTCGGTCGGGGAATTCTATTCCGTTGCGATCACGAATAACTGTCAGCAGGCCGATACCGGCACGAAGATGATTCATATCGGCAAAAACACCCGGTCGCGTATCATCTCAAAGGGGATTTCGGCCGGGCGTGCGGATCAGACCTATCGCGGGCTGGTGCGGGTCTTGCCCAATGCCAGTGGCGCACGGAATTTCACCCAGTGCGACAGCCTGCTGATTGGCGACAAATGCGGGGCGCATACCATCCCCTATATCGAAAGCCGCAATCCCTCGGCGCAATTGGAACATGAGGCAACGACCAGCCGGATCAGTGAGGATCAGCTGTTTTATTGTCTGTCCCGTGGGATCGGCGAGGAAGAGGCCGTGGCGCTGATCGTCAATGGTTTCTGTAAGGAAGTGATGCAGACCCTGCCTATGGAATTTGCCGTTGAGGCACAGAAGCTGATCGGCATTTCACTGGAAGGCAGCGTTGGATAAGTCGATAGAAGTTATACGTCATTCCCACGCAGGCGGGGATCCAGAGCCAAATGCAGGAAGCCAGCGTGGCGCTCTGGACCCCGGATCAAGTCCGGGGAGACGGTGAGTCTTTTGAGGAATGGAAAGAACGGTAATGTCATTGTTGAAGATTGAAAATTTGAGCGCGACTGTCGGTGGCAAGGAAATCCTGAAAGGGATCAACCTGGATATTCAACCGGGTGAAGTGCACGCGATCATGGGCCCCAATGGCTCAGGTAAATCGACCCTGTCTTATGTTCTGGCGGGTCGCCCAGGATACGAAGTGACCGGTGGATCTGTCACCTATCAGGGCAAGAACCTGCTGGAGATGGCCCCGGAAGAGCGCGCCTGTGAAGGGGTGTTCCTGGCCTTTCAATATCCGGTAGAACTGCCCGGTGTTGCCAATACGACCTTCCTGAAACACGCCTTGAATGCGCGTCGCAAACATTTGGGCGAGTCGGAACTGGATGCGTTGGAATTCGTCAAAGCGCTGCGCAAAAAGGCGAAAGAGCTGAATATCCCAGATGATATGCTGAAACGGCCGGTCAATGTCGGCTTTTCCGGCGGGGAAAAGAAGCGCAATGAGACGCTGCAAATGGCCATCCTGGAGCCGCGCATGGCAATCCTGGATGAAACCGACAGCGGGCTGGATATCGATGCCCTGAAGCTGGTATCCGATGGCGTCAATGTGCTGCGCAGCGCGGATCGTTCGTTCCTGGTGATTACCCATTATCAGCGGCTTTTGGACTATATCGTGCCGGATAAGGTGCATGTTCTGTCCGCTGGTCGGATTGTGAAGACCGGTGGTAAAGAGCTTGCGCAGGAATTGGAGAAGACCGGTTATGCAGCCTATGAGGATGAAGCGGCATGACGGATAACCTGCTGCAAGATCTGCTGCGCCAGCGGGGCGACTCCGGGCGGTTTGACCCTAAGGAGGCGCTGCCTACCCGCAAGGCGGAAGCATGGAAATATACCGACCTGAAACGGCTGGATAAATTCGGCTGGTCGGTCTGGCTGGCGGAAGACAGCCATGGCGTGACAGCGATACCCGATGCGGCCCTTAAGATTGAAGGCGCGATCAATATTGTTCTGGTCAACGGTTTCCTGGATCGGGATCTGTCCGCATTGGATCATCTGCCAATGGGCCTGTCGCTGGAGGCTGGACCGGCCTCTGAAGCCTATGGTGATGGCTTTACGGATCGGTTGAGCGACGCGCTGACACAGGAGGAACTGACCCTTCGGGTTGATGCAGGCAAGGTGATTGAGGCCCCCATTCATATCCATCATATCACATGGGGGGCAGATGCCGATGCGGCCATCGCCCATGCGGCGCGAGTCACGATCACGCTGGACAAGGGGGCTGAGGCAACCGTTGTGGAAAGCCATGTGACCGCCAGCGGTAATGGATTTACGGTGCCAAGCCTGGGCGTCAGTCTGGGTGAAAATTCCAGACTGGGCCTGTATTCGGCATTGATGGAAAAGGCGGGGTCATCTCAGATCGGCCTTGCCGATATCGGTGTGTCAAAAGGGGCGGTGCTGGATTCCTTTATCCTGTCGATCGGCAAGGGCCTGGCCCGGCGGGAAGTACGCTTAACCATGGCCGGAGAACGAGGCGAAGCTGCCTTGTCCGGGGCTTATTTTGGAACAGGCGATGCCCTGATCGATACGACGACCTTTGTCACCCATGTCGCAGAAAATGCCACCAGTCGACAATTTTTCCGGGGTGTGTTGGATGACCGGTCCCGCGGCGTTTTCCAGGGCAAGGTCCTGGTGCGGGAAGGCGCTCAGGGGACAGATGGTCAACAGCAACACAAGGCCTTGCTGTTATCCGGTCAGGCAGAGGTCGATGCCAAGCCGGAATTGGAAATTTATGCCGATGATGTGCAATGCGCCCATGGCGCAACCGTTGGCGCCCTGGATGAAGACCAGTTGTTCTATCTTCGTGCGCGCGGCATTCCAGAGGCTCAGGCGCGTGCCTTGTTGACGCAATCTTTCCTGATTGAGGCGGTAGAACATATCGCCCGACCGGCAATTCGGGATGTCTTCCGTGACGCGCTGGCCCATCGGTTGGAAGGAGATTTGGTATGAACGACGCCGCAATCCGACTGACAGATGACCTGGCCTATGATGTCGAGGCTGTTCGCGCGGATTTCCCGATCCTCAGCCAAACCGTCCATGGTAAACCGCTGGTCTATTTGGACAGTGGCGCATCGGCGCAAAAGCCCCGGGCGATGATTGAGGCGATGCGTGCGTCTTTTGAGGAATGCTATGCCAATGTGCATCGCGGGGCCTATGACTTTTCGGAACGCACCACGGCGGCCTATGAGGGCGCGCGAGAGATTATCCGCGGCTTTCTGAATGCCAAAAGCGAGCGGGAAATCATTTTCACTAAGAATGCCAGCGAGGCCATTAATCTGGTCGCGTATTCCTATGGTCGGGGTATCCTGAAAGCAGGAGATACGGTTCTGATATCGGAGATGGAACACCATTCCAATATTGTCCCCTGGCAGTTGTTACGGGATGCCACCGGTGTTGCGCTGAAGGTCGTGCCGATCACCGATGAAGGCGAATTCCGCATGGATGCCTATGCCGACATGCTGGATGACAGCGTGAAGCTGGTGGCGGTTACCCATGTGTCCAACGTTTTGGGTACGATCACGCCTGCAAAGAAAATTGTGGAAATGGCCCATTCCGTTGGAGCGAAAGTGCTGTTTGATGGCAGCCAGGCCGTGATGCATATGTCTGTTGATATGCAGGATCTGGATTGCGATTTCTATGCCTTTACGGGCCACAAACTGTATGGCCCGACAGGCATTGGTGTTCTGTATGGCAAGGAAGCGCTGTTGGAGGCCATGCCGCCCTTTCTGGGGGGCGGGGATATGATTTCGTCCGTTACCTTTGAAAAATCGACCTGGGCTGAATTGCCATCAAAATTTGAGGCCGGAACACCGCCTATTGTCGAAGCCATCGGGCTTGGCGCGTCCATTCAATATTTGACCGGGGTTGGAATTGAGCGTGTGGCTGCCCATGAGCACGACTTGTTGACCTATGCCATGCAGCGGCTGGCTTCTATTGATGGATTGCGCGTGGTTGGCACGGCACCTAACAAAACTGCGGTGATTTCATTTGTGATGGGCGAAGCACATCCGCATGACATTGCGACAATCATCGACCAACAGGGCGTTGCCGTTCGGGCCGGACATCATTGCGCCGAACCCCTGATGCATCGTTTGGGGGTTGTGGGCACCGCTCGTGCCTCTTTGGGCATGTACAATACCCGCAGCGAAATAGATGCCTTGGCCCAGGCCTTGGAAAAAGTGAACGCGATTTTTGGATAGGAAGATCGATATGGACGACCGTACCAACGAACGAGACCGGCTGGAAGTCGCCCCGGCCCCACAGACGGGGGCGGATTTTGCGCATCCCTATCTGGGCGGCTTTGGCGAGAAACAGGCTGAAGAGGGCATGCAGGCCCTGTCAGGTGATATTCTGCCAGAGGGCACCGCTGTTGCCAGCCCGGATGCGGTAGAAGCGGCCTTGCGCACGGTCCATGATCCGGAAATCCCGGTGAATATCTATGATCTGGGCCTGATCTATGCCTGTGAGGTGGATGAAAAAGGGGATTGCGACATCACCATGACCCTGACCGCCCCGGCTTGTCCCGTGGCGGGCGAGATGCCGCAACAGGTTGCCGATGCCGTCGCGGCGGTTGAAGGTATCGGGGTGGTGTGTGTTACCCTGACCTGGACGCCACCCTGGCGCCCGGAAATGATGTCGGAAGATGCCAAAATGGCACTGGATTTCTTCTGACAGCGTTATGATATAGTGTACAGTGCGTTATAGGAATGCGAGGAACTGATATGTTTGGGACTGGAAAAGCCATAGTGACCCTGACCGATACTGCCGCTGAACGGGTGCGCAGTTTGATGGAAAAGGGTGGTGACGGCGTGATCGGCCTGCGGATTGGTGTATCCTCCAAGGGCTGCTCCGGCCTGTCTTACGTTGTCGAATATGCCAAGGATAAGAAACAGTTTGAGGAAGAAGTCGATGTCGATGGTGCCAAGGTGCTGATCGATCCGGCGGCAACGATGTTTCTGATCGGGGCGGAAATCGATTACGAGGAATCCAAGCTTCAGTCCGGGTTTACCTTCCGTAATCCAAACGAAACCGCGCGCTGCGGCTGTGGCGAGAGCTTCTCTGTCGCGTCTTAGGCTCTAAACGATCCCGGTTATTCTTGGACAAGCTGTTTGCAATGCGTCTCTCGCAATAGGATGCAGGCAATAAAACCAATGGCATAAGCCAGGATCAGCATTGAGAAAGCGGTGACATAGGCCGCATTTTCATAGATGCGGGCCCCATTTTCTTCCAGGCCGGTCCATCGCAAATCCAGGATGAATCCAAGCAGCGGTTGGAACAGCGCGCCTGATCCCACAACAGCCATATTCACAAAGCCAAGCCCGGCCCCCATTCGGCTGGGTCGGTTTGTTTCGCGCACACAGGTGAAAGATAAGATCATCGTGCAGCCGCTAACGCCGTTAAGGAAGAATAGAACCCCCAACACGGTGGGCGACAGATTTGGGACATAAATCATGATTGCCAATGACAGTGCGCCCATTATGAACCCGGCATACAGGATGGGTTTCCGGCGTCCGATTTTCTCTGTCATGATGCCAAGGGCGGGCCCCACACAGGCCCATCCCAGGAAAATCAGGGATGTACAGGCAGCGGCATCGGCCTTTGTAAATCCTTGTGTTTGAACCAGCCATGGAACCGCCCAAAGGCCTGCAAAGGACAGCATGGGCGCGGCCAACGTGAATCCCAATATCGCGCAGGCCCAACTGTCGCGGCGGGACAGGACATCCTGAAATGCCCCCCCTCCTGTGGCAGGCTTTCCGGTAACAGGTTGGGGTTTGGATCTGGGAATCTCAGCGACCACAAAAAAGATCAGAACCGCCAGGATAGCGCCGATCACCCCAAGGCTGATGATCGTTTCCCGCCATCCATAAGACGAGACGAAGAAGCTGAGTGGTGCTTGCCCGACCATCGCCCCGGTCATGCCAACGCTTTGCAATATGCCAATCAGCATGCTGAAGCGGCGGGCCGGAAACCAGGCGGCTGCAATGCTCATCGTACCGACATACCCACAGGCAACCGAAGCGCCGATAATTGCGCGCCCGATTGAGGCAATGCCCAGGCTGTGGGCCAGGGCAAAGATAAGGCTGCCGATCAAACACAGCGTCATGGCCCCGCTGAGCAATTTTCTGGGGCCAAAACGATCCATCAGAACACCAACCGGCATCTGCATGCCTGCATAGGCATAAAAATAGAATGCGCTCAGCGATCCCAGTGCTCCGCCACCAACGGCGAAAGCGCGCATCAGGTCTTCGGTCATAACGCTGGGGGCAACACGTTGTGTGAAGGCATAGCCGAAACAAAGGCATCCCAGTGCAAAGGCAGCCCAGGCCCTGAGGGAGGGGCGGCGAACAGCATCAGTCATAACAGTATCCCCAATCACAGAGATCCCAAGGCAAGGCCCAGGGTGTTGAATTGAATAGATACAGATATGGCAAATCGCATGAACACTTCTCCCCAACGTGGTCTGACTGATATGCTCTAGCGGATTTTCCGAAATGTAAAACACCGATTAACTTTTTCTGTGTGCGCACCTTTCGCCATCCTTGACGATCGGGTTGCGATGACCCAAACCCGTAGGGTGTGACAAAGGGGAACGGACATGCCGGAAAATCAGACGTATGACTTCATCATTGTGGGGGCCGGGTCGGCCGGATGTGTGCTGGCGGCGCGCCTGACTGAGGAGTCTGATGTGCGGGTCCTGCTGATCGAAGCAGGCGGTAGTGATTCTTCGATCTTTATTCAGATGCCAACGGCATTGTCGATCCCAATGAATATGAAAAAGTTCAACTGGTTCTTTGAAAGCCAACCTGAACCAGGATTGAATAATCGTCTGATGCACACGCCTCGTGGAAAAGTGCTGGGGGGCTCTTCTTCCATCAATGGTCTGGTCTATGTGCGCGGGCATGCCTGCGATTTTGATGAATGGGAAGAGCAGGGCGCCAAAGGCTGGGCCTATCGCCACTGCTTGCCCTATTTTCAGCGGGCGGAAACATGGTCGGACCCGGACGATCGCCCGCAGGATGCCTATCGCGGCACGGATGGCCCTTTATCGACCTGCAATGGCAATAATATGAAAAACCCGCTCTATCGCGCCTGGATTGAGGCGGGGGAGCAGGCTGGCTATGGCAAGACGCAAGACTATAACGGCTATCGGCAAGAAGGCTTTGGCCGGATGCATATGACAGTGAAGGATGGCGTTCGCTGGTCAACCGCCAATGCCTATTTGAAACCTGCCATGGGCCGCCCAAATCTGACCGTTGTAACGAAAGCCCTGACAGAGAAAATCCTGTTGGAGGGTAAGAAGGCCGTTGGCATCCGCTATCAGGTCAATGGCAAGGTGACAGAGGCGCGGGCCAATCGGGAAGTCATCCTAAGCGCCGGATCGGTCGGGTCGCCACAAATACTTCAGCTGTCAGGGATCGGCCCCGCCGATGTTCTGAAGAAGGCTGGCGTGGATGTCGTGCATGACCTGCCGGGCGTCGGGGGTAATTTGCAGGATCATCTGGAAGTCTATTTCCAGTTCCGCAGCAAAAAGCCCATCACACTGAATGGAAAACTGGATCCGTTCAGCAAGTTTATGATCGGGGCGCGCTGGTTCTTTTTCAAATCCGGGCTGGGGGCGACCAATCATTTTGAATCCTGTGCCTTTATCCGATCAAAACCAGGGCTGAAGTCACCGGATCTGCAATATCACTTCCTGCCAGCCGCAATGCGTTATGACGGCAAAGCCTCCTTTGACGGGCATGGTTTTCAGGTTCATGTCGGGCCAAACAAGCCCAAGAGCCGGGGACATATTCACATCACATCCCCGGACCCGGCCGCAAAGCCGGAGATCCTGTATAACTATATGACAGAACAGGAAGATATTGAGGCGTTCCGCGCCTGCATTCGATTAACCAGGGAGATTATGGCGCAACCAGCAATGGATGATTTCCGGGGGTCAGAAATCCAACCAGGCGAAGCGATCGCCGGGGATAAGGAGATCGATGCCTGGATCAGGGAAAATGCTGAAAGCGCGTATCATCCGTCCTGCACGTGTAAAATGGGCGCGAAAGACGATCCTACCGCTGTTATCGATACGGATTGTCGCGTGATCGGTATTGAAGCCCTGCGCATCGTGGATAGCTCGATCTTTCCAACAATTCCCAATGGAAATTTGAATGCACCAACCATTATGGTGGGAGAAAAGGCAGCGGATTTGCTGCGGGGGCGCGACCCATTGCCTGCCTCAAACGCGCCGGTTTGGATTGCACCGGATTGGGAAACCAAACAGCGGGAGGGTGAACCTGTTCGGGCGGCGGGTTAGAGCAGCGCTATCCGATATCCGCGCAGGCGATCCTTACAATATTCCCTGATAACGGCGGGATGTGAACGGGTTCGAAATTCACATACCGATACAGGCTGACGCCTAATACATAGGACGTTGCCCCGGACGTGTCTTTCAGAGGAACCAGCATCCGCTCTGCTTGTTGCGTGGTTTGTTCCGTCAGTCTTTCCCTGGCGGTGCCATACTGAACAAGGGGTGTGTTGGTGATCATGTGCCAGCGCTTAAGAACCGTTGGATAGTCCACGGGGCCAACGATCTGCGCCAGGCTCTTGCCCTTAATGCTGTAACCCCAGGCCGCATTGACTTCTTCTCCCGCCAAGTGACACAAAAAATTGCCATTGGAGGGTTCAAAGCGATATAGCCACATAAATTGCAAAAGTGTTGGGGCCCTCATAGGGTCGAAGTTCTTCTTCAAGGGAACGGTTTCATTTCCCCGTCGTGCCGCACGCCAAGCATTCAGAAAATCCAGAATTCTTGGATCTGCATCAGATAAGTGCGCTTGTGTTGATGTCATTAACCGATCCGATGCCATTTTTATTCGCTTCGGCCCATGCCGACCGTAAAGTTACAATTTTGTTTGTCACGATTGCCCAATGTGATTGGCGCCTCTTGCCAATTGTAGAATTGGGACGTCTACTCTATCTGTCTGAGATCTTTATAAAAACGTGATGGATTCAAGTTTATGACCCTTTCCCCGGTTCAGTGCACCGTTGATTTGACCATCCCAGGACGTAATCTGGGGTTTCTCAGAGTGCCTCATTCAGTCCATCGATCAGCGTATGGGCATATTCCTGTGCCCATTGTATCTTTCGTCGGGCCAAAGCCTGGGCCGACTGTCTTGCTGATGTCGGGTAATCACGGGGACGAATACGAAGGCCAGGTCATCCTGTCGGATTTGATCCGTACATTGGACCCAACAGATATATGTGGTCGCCTGACACTTTTGCCAATGGCGAACTTCCCGGCTGCAGAGGCTGGACTTAGAACATCGCCCCTGGACAGTGGCAATCTGAACCGCAGCTTTCCCGGTCGGGCGGTGGGGGCACCGACAGAAATGATTGCGTTCTATATCGAACACCATCTGATCGCCGGTACGGATATGATGATTGACCTGCATTCAGGCGGATCCTCTTTGTATTGTGTGCCCTTCGCCATGACATCCTGGGTTGAAGGAAACGCCCGAAATTCCATGCGTCTGAAGGTTCTGGAAGCATTGGGGTTGCCATTCGTGCTGCGTCATGGACCGGAAGCTGAAGGGTGGTATTCGTCCTCTGCATCCTGGCGGGCCGGGGCGGCGGGCTTCACCCTGGAATTGGGCGGGGGTGGAACGGTCGATCCCGCTATCCGACAGGGCGCGCAAACCGGCATCTTGCGGGCATTGGCCGCAGTTGGATCTTACACCGGCCAGATTGTAGGGGATGTTCTGTCCCCAACATATCGTGATTTTCAAAGGGAAGACTACATTTTCGCACAAGAGCCCGGCCTTTACGAACCGCTGGTTCTGGCAGGCGGAGAGATCGCAGCAGGTCAAGTGGTCGCGCGCATTCATTTTCCCGAGACGCCGGGTAAGGCTCCGTTGGATGTTCATTTCGATCAGCCAAGCATTGCCTTGGCGCACCGCGTGCCCGCGCGGGTCATTCGGGGGGATTGCCTGTTCCATGTCGCTTTAAAATAAGCTGGCGCTGTGTTCTGATATTGTTTCAACGGTCTGATATGTGACGCCGATTTCAGAGCGTGTGACATGTACGACTGTAAAGTCGACATGCTTATGGACGCTATAGCCGGCCGCGTGCAGGTGTAATATAGCGCACCCTGTCCTGCCCATGACACGGTATTCCATTGGGACGATTGCCCGAAAGCCATGGTCGCTGAAATCCATCAACCGGTATTGATGTCCATCCAGCTCCAATACCGGAAGAACGACTGTAAGGCGCGTTTCCCCACGACGGTCCCGCAGGTTTTCCAGCGATATTGATTCTAACTCAGCCATCCGCAGGACTTCCTTCCAGGCATTTGTCAGGTCGGGGCGCATGATCTTTTGATAGCAGGAATAGATTAAGGACTGCTTAACAATGATCCGATCCTAAAACAGGCACAAAGCGATCAATGCGGCATTCAGATGCTTGATTTCAGGCAGGCTAGCCCATACAGTCGCGCCGCTATGAAACACCGCTTCACCAGCCTTTCGCGCTTTGGCGCTTTTGGGACTCGAATTATCGGCCCGGCCCTCGCGGGGCGGGGCTCGCGGGCGTCGGGATAGGTTTGCTGTTGCTGCGGCCACCACTTGGTTCGGTCGACCCCTTTGAACCCAGTCCACCTTCTATAGATTTAAGACAGAGAGTCTGAAAACGATGAGCGCTGAAACGCCACAGAGCGTCGATTACAAAGATACCATCAATCTGCCCCAGACAGAATTTCCGATGCGTGCCGGATTGCCGGATCTTGAGCCGAAAATTCTGGATCGCTGGGCCCAGACCAAGCTGTGGGACCGTCTGCGCGCCGATAGCAAGGGCCGTGAGAAATTCATCCTGCATGATGGTCCGCCTTATGCGAATGGGGACCTGCATATTGGCCATGCCCTGAATAAGATCCTGAAGGATATCATCGTTCGGTCCCGCCAGATGACCGGCTTTGATGCGCCTTATGTGCCGGGCTGGGACTGCCACGGCCTGCCCATCGAATGGAAGATCGAGGAACGTTATCGCGCGGCGGGTCTGGACAAGGACGATGTGCCCATCGTCGAATTCCGCCAGGAATGCCGCGTCTTTGCCGATGAATGGATCGACAAGCAACGCACCCAGTTCAAACGCCTGGGTGTGCAGGGGGATTGGGATAATCCCTATACCACCATGGCCTATGGTGCCGAAGCGCAGATCGCGGCGGAAATCGGTAAGTTTCTGATGCAGGGCAGCCTGTATAAGGGCGCACGTCCGGTCTGGTGGTCGGCGGTCGAAAAAACCGCGCTGGCCGAAGCCGAAGCCGAATATATGGAGCATAAATCCACCACGATCTGGGTGAAATTCCCGGTCAGCGTGGCAAAGTCCCCTGATTTGGAGGGCGCGTCGGTGGTGATCTGGACCACGACCCCTTGGACCATACCGGGCAATCGCGCGGTCGCCTGTCACGAGGATTTCGACTATGTCGTGATGCAGGTCGATGCGGTGGATGAGGGCGCTAAAGGCGCTGTTGTCGGGGAGAAGTTGGTCATCGCCAAATCCCTGATTGAAGCGGTCTGCACACAGGCCAAGATCACGGAACACACGATCCTGTCCACCCTGAAAGGGGCGGATGTGGCAGGGTCTGTCTGTCGTCACCCCTGGTTTGATCATTCGGAAGCGGGGGATGGCTATGGGTTTGACGTGCCTGTCCTGCTGGCAGATTTCGTAACCGACGATACCGGGACGGGGTTCGTCCATATCGCGCCGGGCCACGGCGCCGATGACTGGCAGTTGGGCAAAAAGAACAATATCGAAATCCCGCAAACCGTTGGCGAGGATGGCAGCTTCTATGACTTCGTGCCGCTGATGGCGGGTAAGGTCGTGATCACGCAGGAAGGCAAGGAAGGCGATGCCAATCCATCCGTCATGCGGGAACTGGCCATTGTCGGACGCTTGCTGGCCAAGGGCAGCCTGCGTCACAGCTATCCCCATAGCTGGCGCTCCAAGGCACCCTTGATCTTCCGCAATACGGCGCAGTGGTTCATTTCCATGGAAAGCCATGGTTTGCGCGATGTGGCGCTGCAGGCCATTGACGACACGGATTTCTATCCGAAACAGGGCAAAACCCGGCTGCATTCCATGATCAAGGAACGCCCGGATTGGTGCATCAGCCGTCAGCGGGCCTGGGGTGTGCCTATTCCTGTCTTCGTGAACAAGGAAACCGGGGAGCCCTTGCGGGATCAGGCGGTCGTGGATCGTGTCGTTGCCGCATTCCGGGAGGAAGGGGCCGATGCCTGGTTCTCCAGCGATCCGTCCCGATTCCTGGGCAATGAGTATAATGTTGAAGAGTATGAGCAGGTCCGCGACGTCGTCGATGTCTGGTTCGACTCCGGCTCCACCCATGCCTTTGTGCTGGAAGGGCGCGAAGACCAGCAATGGCCGGCATCCCTGTATCTGGAAGGGTCGGATCAGCATCGCGGCTGGTTCCATTCCAGCCTGCTGGAAAGCTGTGGCACGCGGGGGCGCGCACCCTATGACGCGGTTCTGACCCATGGCTTTGTGATGGCGGAAGACGGTCGCAAAATGTCCAAATCCCTGGGGAATGTCGTCGTTCCGGCCACTGTAAACGATAAATATGGTGCGGAGATCCTGCGTCTGTGGGTCGTGTCGGAAGACTATTCCGGTGACCTTCGCATCGGGGAGAGCATGCTTAAGCAGCTGACCGACTATTATCGGCGGTTCCGCAATACGCTGCGCTGGCTGTTGGGCAGCCTGGCCTATTACCAGCCGGAAAAGCGGGTCGATCCCGCCGATATGCCGGAATTGGAGCGTTGGGCCCTGCATCGTGTCGCGGAAATCGATAAAATCGTCCGCAAGGGCATCGAAACCTATGACTTCACCCTGATATTCCGGGAAGTTCATGAATTCTGTGCGGTGGACCTGTCGGCCTTTTACTTCGATATCCGCAAGGATTCTCTGTATTGCGATGCCCCGGACAGCCCGAGCCGGCTGGCGGCATTGACTGTGCTGGATACATTGTTCAACAGCCTGACAGCGTGGCTGGCCCCTATCCTGTGCTTCACGACGGAGGAAGCCTGGCTGACACGGCACGGCGATGGGCCGGATGTGTCCGTACATATGCGCCAAATGCCCCAAGTGTCCGACGATTGGCTGTTGCCCGAGGCTGAGGCTGCCCGGTGGGGCAAAGTGCGTCGGGTGCGACGTGTTGTGTTGGCCGCCCTGGAACAGAAACGCACGGAAAAAGTCATCCGCTCCAACCTGGATGCGGCCCCGACGGTCTATGTCGATGCCGCGCATCAGGCGGCTTTTGCCGATCTGGATCTGGCCGATATTCTGATCACGTCTGCTGGCACATTAAGCCTTGAAACACCGCCGGAAGGGGCGTTCACCTTGCCGGATTGTCCAGGGATCGCGGTTGTTTTCAAGCTGGCCGATGGCGCGAAATGTCAGCGTTGCTGGAAGGTTTTGTCCGATGTCGGCAGCCGTCCCCAGACACCAGGTATCTGTGGACGTTGCGCGGATGCTGTCTCAGCCTCGCCCCAGGCGGCGGAATAACTCCTTTAGAAAGTATCGGGTCTATAATGCAGCGCCTTGGGCTAATTCTCGCAGTATGTATTTTTGGGTTGGATCAGATCTCCAAGCCCTGGATTCTGTCGGTCTTCGACGGGGGCGTACGGTTTGTCGAGGTGACGCCCTTTTTCAATCTGGTGCTGGTATACAATCGGGGCGTCAGCTTTGGTCTGCTGTCCAATGACAGTGGTTTGGGGCCCTATATCCTGGCCGGATTGGCTATCGCGATTGCGGTGGCGATATACTATTTCCTGCTGCGTAAAACCGATAAGCGGATCATGGCCATTGCCTGTGGTCTGATCATCGGGGGGGCTTTTGGCAATGCGCTGGACCGGCTGTTATATGGGGCAGTTGTTGATTTTCTAGACTTTCATGTCGCGGGATATCACTGGCCGTCCTTCAATGTAGCGGATTGCGCAATCGTGGTGGGGGCTTTTCTGATTGCATACGATGGCTTGTTTGGGACAGCGAAAGAGCCTAAATAGGATAGGGTAAATAATGCGATCCAACGTCTTATGTGTTAAAATCGACGGGTGATTGCAGTAGTGGTGGAAACGAATGGTTGCTGGGCTTAATAAGATACGGCGTCACGTCGGCACGGCATGTATCCTGACCTCGCTTTTTGCGTTGGGAGCATGTGGTGGAGAAACGGGCAAAATCCTGGGACTGGATCGTCAGACTCCAGATGAATTTGCTGTGGTGACCCGGGCACCTTTAACGCTGCCGCCGGAATTCGGTTTGCGTCCACCAGATCCTAATGGTCAGCGGACCCAGGACCTGAAGCCAGGGCTGGAAGCGCAGCGCGCCGTGTTTGGTGAAGACGCCGTACAGAGACGCCTTGAGACAGAAGCTGATATGCGCCGCGCCGGCAGCAGCCAGGGGGAAATCGCCCTGTTGACGCGCACCGGTGGTCTGGACGCGGATTCCAGCATACGCCGTGTGGTCGATCAGGAAACGGCGGCCCTGACCGCGGAACAGGAATCCTTTGTGGATACTTTGGTCTTCTGGCGTGACAAGGAACCTGCCGGGGATGTGGTAGACGCCGGGGAAGAAACCCGCCGTCTGCAAGGCAATTCAGCCCTTGGACAACCCGTCACCGACGGAAACACGCCCATCATCACCCGTGAAGGTGAAAAATCACTCTTCGAATGGCCGTTCTAGGGCGTTCTGAGTTTTTCTCTTTTCGAATCGTGTTCTGCGACATTTTTGCGAATTCTGAAAAGTGTGCCGGTTTATGACCGCAGGCTGTGGAACACGCGCAGTGTCGACACTATGTTATCTCCACATCCTGCTCCGGGACCCAGATGGGTTCCTTTATTTATGACTCCGGATGCCCGCGTCGCACCGGTTTAGGAGGCTTAATGAGACTCCCCTTTATAGCCAATCTTGGGAAGACAATCACTGCGTCTATGCTGTTATGGGGTGTGACCTTATGGTCCGCACAGGCAGAAATTTATGATGCGAAACAGATGGTCCTGGATAATGGCATGCAGGTCGTTGTGGTGGAAAATCACCGGGCGCCCGTCGTGACCCATATGGTCTGGTACCGGGTTGGCGCAATGGATGAGCCGTCGGGAAAATCTGGTATCGCCCATTTTCTGGAACATCTAATGTTCAAAGGCACAGATACGGTCGCTCCGGGAGAATTCTCTGCGACCGTGGCCCGCAATGGGGGCCAGGACAACGCCTTTACCAGTCAGGATTACACAGCCTATTTCCAATCTGTCGCCAGTGATCGATTGGAAATGGTGATGAAGCTGGAATCGGATCGAATGGCGAATCTGAATATCGCAGAGGATCAATTCGTTCCAGAGAAACAGGTGGTTCTGGAAGAGCGAAGCATGCGCACGGACAATGATCCAGGCTCTATATTGCGGGAGCAGGCGGCCTCTGCCTTCTATCGCAATCACCCATACGCTGTTCCAATCATTGGGTGGCGGCACGAAATCGAAGCATTGCAAGTGCAGGATGCGGTTAATTTCTACAATGCCTATTACACACCCAACAATGCCATTCTGGTCGTTTCAGGCGATGTTGGAGCCGACGCGGTCTTTGATCTGGCGAAAAAGTATTATGGCGCCATTCCATCGCGAGCCCTGCCGGATCGGCCCGACCTGCGTGAGCCACCGCTTCTGGTGTCCAGCCGTGTGACCTATCGCGATGACCGCGTGCGCCAGCCCAGCCTGTCGATCCGAAAACAGGCCCCCAGTTGGGTTCAGGCGGATAATAAGGCCGACGCTTATGCGCTGGAGGTTCTGGGGCAGGTCCTGGGCGGCAATAGCACCAGCCGCCTGTATCGGTCCCTTGTCATCGATCAGGGCATCGCAATCAGTGCTGGCAGTTGGTATGACGGGGATGGTCGGGGTCCGGGTATGATGGGCCTGTATGTCAGCCCTGCCCAGGATGTCCCCCTGGATAAAGCGGAAGCCGCCCTGCGCGCGCAAGTCGACCTGGTTCTGAAAGAGGGGGTTACCCAGGATGAGGTAACCCGTGCGATCACCCGTATTCAGGATTCGGCGGCGACTGCCCGCGATAGCTTAAGCGGGCCGGCCATGAACATTGGTCGCGCCTTGTCGGTGGGCTACAGCCTGGACGATGTGGAAACCTGGCCAGACAAAATCGGGCAGGTGACCGTGGATCAAGTCAATGAGGTTGCACGGCGCGTGCTGGGTGCACCGGGCGAGGTGGTTGATATTCTGTTACCGAAATCAGATGCGGAGGTCACGCAATGAGACAATCTGGCACCCAAACGACCGCCGCTGTGACCCTCAACACCGCCATGATGGCAAAAGTCGCCGTCTTAGTGACTCTGGCTTCGTTAATTCTATTGCTGGCCCTGCGTCCAGCCTTTGCGGAAGTAAAGGTGGAGGAAGTGGTCAGCCCCGGGGGCATCACGGCCTGGCTGGTTCGGGACGAGACTGTGCCTGTCACCGCGATCGAGTTTTCTTTCAAAGGGGGCGGCGCAGGTCATGATAAGCCCGGCAAAGAAGGCACTGCACGCCTGACAGCCAGCACGATTGATGAAGGTGCTGGCCCCTATGACAGCAAGACCTTTCAGGGGAAATTGTCGGATCAGTCCATCACCATCTCCTTCAATGCCGGACAGGACGCCTTTTCAGGCAGTTTCTATGCCCTCAATCGCTATCGGGATGAGGCGGTTGAGCTTCTCTCTCTGGCCCTGACAGAACCCCGGTTTGATGAAGAGCCGGTGGAGCGCGTTCGATCCCAAATTCTGATCGGGTTGAAACAGGCCCAGACGGACCCTGATGCGATTGCCGGTAAGGCGATGGCGGAAACGATATTCAAGGATCACCCGTATGGCCGCCCGGATGAAGGCACGTTGACGAGTGTTCCTAAAATCACGGTGGCGGATATGAAGGCCTATATGGCCGACGCCTTGACGCGCGATAAGTTGAAAATTGGCGTTGTTGGCGCGATCACGCCGGAAGAATTGGGCCCTATGCTGGATAAGATTTTTGGCAAATTGCCCAAGACCGGCGCCTCCGACAAAGTCCCGGCCTTTAATGGCAAGACCCCAGGTGGCACGGTTGTGATTGATATGGACGTGCCCCAAAGCACCATCGCCTTCGCGCAGCCCGGCCTGTCGATTGATGATCCGCGCTATTATACCGGCATGGTGATGAATTATGTGCTGGGGGGTGGATCGTTCAGCTCTGTTCTGACCGATGAAATCCGTGTCAAACGAGGCCTTGCCTATTCTGTGTACAGCTATATGGCGTCCATGGATCACGCCGCCCTGTTGCGTGGCGGTGCTGGGACCCAGAATGCGCGGGTGGGGGAAACAATTGATCTGGTGAAGAAGGTCTTCGCGGACTTCAAGGAAAATGGTCTGGACGCCGACAAGGTTGCCGATGCGAAAACCTATATCACAGGGTCCTTTCCACTGCGCTTCACAAACTCTTCGCGCATCGCAGGGCAATTGGAATCCATGCAGTATTTCGGATTTCCGATCGACTATTTTGAAACCCGGAACGGCCTGATCGAGTCGGTAACCCTGGAGGATGTGAATGCTCTGGCCAAAGATCTGCTGGACCCGGACGCACTGACCTTTGTCGTTGTCGGCAAGCCAGAAAATGTGAAGGCAACGCTGCCAACACCTGGAGGCTGACGATATCAGATCGTGCTGGAATGGCGCGCGGTGCCTTGGCTGAAATAGGTATCGAAGCAGGCGGCGATCTGGCGGATGTAAGGCTTGCCAACGGGGGTCACGGTGATCTGGCTTCTGTTATGGGTCAGCAGCCCGTCTTGTTCCATTGCGCGCAGCCTGGGAAAGGCATCGGAAAGGCACGCGATATCAGCACCAAACAGGGTGCAGATTGCCGCAAGATCGACGGAGAAGGCACACATCAGACGCTCGATGACCGCCGCGCGCAATTGATCATCCATACTCAGCAGAACCCCTTTAGCGATTGGCAAATGCCCTTCTGTCACCCGCCGGGCATGGCTTTTCAGGGACGGTTCATTCTGAATGAACATATCGGGCAGGCGACCGATGGAACTGGCCCCGACCGGCAACAGGGTGGTTGCCTGATCCGTCGTATAGCCCTGAAAGTTTCGACGTAACATTCCAGCATCGCAGGCCTGGGATAGGCTGTCTCCCGGTAAGGCGAAATGGTCAATCCCGATCTGGCGATATCCCGCAGAAATCAACAGTTCCGCAGCGGCATCGGCGGCCTCCCGGCGCTCTAGCGGGCCTGGCAGCGCCTCTTCGAGGATCAGCCGCTGATGGCTCTTCATCCAGGGGACATGCGCATAGCCAAACAGCGCGACCCGATCTGGTGCCAGTGTCAGGGCTTGTTCAATGGTGCGCAGGGTTCGCTCTAGGGTTTGATAGGGCAGGCCATACATCAGATCCAGATTAAGGCTTTGAACCCCATGGTTTCGAAGGCTATGGGCGGCGGCGGCCGTCTCTTCAAAACTTTGGGTTCGGTTGATCGCCTGCTGCACCTGGGAGTCAAAATCCTGCACACCGATGCTGGCGCGGGTCAGACCCGCTTCTGCCAGGGCAGCGATCCGATCTTCGCCGGTCTCTCTAGGATCAATCTCTACCGCGAATTCAAATGCTTCGGTGGGGGAAAACAGATTTTTTGCGACTCGGGCCAGGCGCAGCGTATCGTTGGCGGTAAGCAGGGTTGGCGATCCACCGCCCCAATGCATGTGGCTCATCTGCATATTGGGCGGGGCGGCGCGTGCCAGTTCAGCCATTTCCAGAATTAGAATATCAACATAATCAAGGACAGGTTCATACCGGCGCGTGATTTTGGTGTGACACCCACAAAACCAGCACAGTGTGTCGCAAAAGGGGATATGGACATAAAGCGAAATCGGCTCTGGTGCCAGACTGGCCAAGCGGGCGCGATAGGGTGTTTCCCCAATATCCGCACTGAAATGTGGGGCGGTGGGATAGCTGGTATAGCGCGGCGCGTTGCCGCCATAGCGGCTGATCAGATCATGTGTCATGCCGTGTTATCGCCGGTTCATAAAATGCGTGCCTTGATCCTGATCAAAGTGCTGTTGCGTCTTGAAGCAGCGGGGGCGCACCGGTACAGTCCCCCCAACATCACCTCACCCCGAAGATATGAATAGGGAGCCGATCGCATGGCTGATATCGCCGCCACCGCCGACAATGACACCAGTCCTGAAGACGCGACCCAAACCGCCACCGGCGCGCGCCTGCGGTCGTTCATTGAGCGTATTGAGCGCTTGGAAGAAGAAAAGAAGGCCCTGGCTGAAGATATCAAGGAAGTCTATGCAGAATCCAAGGGTCATGGCTTTGACGTAAAGATCATCCGGAAGATCGTCAGTCTGCGCAAGAAGGACCCGGATGATCGCGCGGAAGAAGAAGCCCTGCTGGACACCTATATGTCCGCCCTGGGTATGCGCTAATCAATCCCCGGCCACCTGTATCTTACCCATCGGGATTTCTGCCATTTCCTGGATCAGATTGGTATAGATATGGTCTGTCCAGGATGGGTTTCCCGGATGGGTCGGGGCGGGGTTGCGCCGCAGGTCTGTTGGGGCCAGCAGAACACGGATGTTCTGAATGCCGGTATCGGCGGCCAGGGTGAATAATTCTTCGATGTCTGAATTTTCAACGACGATGCAGCCCTCAGAACCGCCGGTTTTGCCATGGATCATGATATCGCCCCCTAATTCTGTACGTCCATCTTCCTTACCACGGGCGCGTTCGAACGCATTGGGATAGCCGATGCGTAAAGATACATAGGCGATAGAATTCGGGTTCAGATAATCGATGCCGTAAACGCCTTCTGGTATCTGTCGGTCTCCTTCGTGCAGCTTCGGGCCCAATCGACCGGTCCAGGCGGCGAAGGGATAGGACTTGATAAAGCGCAGTTCATCCCCTGGCGCACGGCCATACAGTTCCAGCAACCTTTCCTGCTTCAGGCCCAACAGAACGACTTCTGCGGGCGGATAGGGCAGGGGGGCGGTAAGAAACGCTTGTTTCAGGCGACTGCGTGCCGCGGGTCCAAAACTGTTCAGCCGACTTTTGACCGTGTGCGGACGGTTGATATCTTCTGGCAGCAGACGTTCCGCAGCCAGGCGTTCCATTTTCTGTGATGGACCAGGGTCGCGAGACCAAAAGAAAGCCCCAACCGGGGCTGCGATGGCCAATCCGATGCCGATCATGCTGACGGCGAGCATAGGGAGGATGCGGTATGTCATGCCCAGCACACTGCCAGTGCTTCTGGGCAGTGATGCGGATGGATTTAGGCAATTTGGGGGCTATTTCCCAATCAGCAGGCCCCAATCAGCAGGCTGGGCGCAACCGCACCAGACCCCAGCCGAACAGGTCATCCTTTCCGGCTAACCCAAGATCGGTCGAATAGCGCTGCATGCTGCGGCGAATAAGGTCCGGGTCCAATTTGAACCCGGCCTTTAAATGTAGGCCCACCATGGCGGTTATAAAGGGTGCGGCAAAGGATGTGCCGCTTTGGGCCATCAGCCCGTTTGGGGTGTCGGTTGGTATATTCACACCCGGTGCAGCAAAATCGATATACTTTCCCTGATTGGCAAATTGATACAGATGCATCGAATCATCAATCGCTGTGACCGAGAACGTATCAGGATGGGCGGCGGGCCAGGCAGGGGGCGCACCCGCCCCATTATTGCCAGCGGCGGCAACCAACAGTATGCCTTTTTCCAATGAACGCTTGATCGCCAATCGCATGATGACGTTATCCTGACCGGCAATCGATAAATTGGCGACCTGCACCCCTTGTGTAACCAGCCAATCGACGGCACGGATCATGGCGGCAAGGTTACCAACATCCTTGCCGTTGCGACGCTCAAATATATTGGCCGCATACAGTTTCGCACCGGGCAAAAGGCCACCACCATAGTTGGGGAGTTTGCGCCCAATCAACAGGATCGCGACGGCGGTCCCATGATTTTCCGCCGCTGGCAGGCGGCCAGATTTCAGGAAGCTTTTATAGACCAGGTTCTTACCGCGTAATGCGGGATGGTTTTCGTCCACGAAGCCATCGATCTGGCCCAGTACAATGCCTTTCCCGCATGTGTCTGGAACGATGCCCCATCCCGACAGATTGCGTGAATAATCAAATGCTTGCGCTGTTTGCACCCGCGCGCCGCCGGACAAATCCATCAGGTCATTTGTTCCAACTGTCAAATTTGGGAATTGCCGTGCAAAATATTCCAGTGCGTCGGGTACGCTCATTGCTTCTGGAATTTTGAATTGGGCAAGGATCATTTCAAGCCCTGACAGGGTGTCTTTGCGCATCAGTTTGAAACCGGCAGATTCCATAGCAGCCAGATCCGTGTCTGTCGGGTCAACCACAAGGATTTCACCTGGCTCAATTGCGCGCTGGCTTTCTTCACCCAGGCCATTGGGTCTTTGTGTATCGTCCGTCCCTTCCCTTACCCCTGTGACTTTGCCGTCCTTATCATATTCCAGGATGCTCCAATTTTGCGCATATGCGCCCGTGGTGGTGAGCGTGATACAGAACGTTAGGGCATACAGCAGGCGGATGGACCATTGGGTCACAATAGGGTTCCTTGCGGGCTGCCGGAGGCTTCTGGTGCTTCTGATACCAGGGGGGGTGTTTGGTCGATCAGGGACAGCCATTCTTCCTCACTGAGGATGGTTACTCCCAGTTCTTGTGCCTTTTTTGCCTTGGACCCGGCATCTGCACCGATCACCACATAGTCCGTTTTTTTGGACACAGACCCGGAGACCTTTGCGCCCAGGGATTCCGCCCGCGCCTTGGCTTCCCCCCGGCTCATCTTTTCCAAGGAACCCGTAAAGACGACGGTTTTTCCGGCGATGGGGGAATTGCCTGCCTGGGGGGCGTCTACATCGGTGATGTGAAGTTCGGCAACCAGGTTGTCCAGCACGGTGATGTTATGGGCCTCATTAAAAAAGGCCGACAGGCTGTCTGCTGCGGCCATGCCAACGGTATCAATGGCTACCAGTTCGGCATAATGTGGGCCGATCAGATCTGGCTTTTTCTCATCAGGCTTGGCCTTGCGTTCGGATGCTACGGCCTGCATTGCGTCACGCCATGCGGTAAAGGACGTGTAGCTGCGCGCCAACAGTTTGGCCGTGGTCTGACCAATGTGACGAATGCCCAGGGCGAACAGGAACCGGTCCAGGGGGATTTCCTGGCGGCTTTGTATTGCATTGAAAAGGTTGGAAACGGATTTCTCCTTCCATCCTTCCCGCCCCAGAATGGTATCGCGATAGGCCACCAGCTTAAAGATATCCGCAGGTTCCTTGATCAGGCCTTCGCCCCAGAATTCCTCAATGCTTTTGGTGCCCAGACCTTCAATGTCAAAGGCGTCTCGGCTGACGAAATGCTTCAGGCGCTCAACGGCTTGGGCATCACAGATCAGCCCACCGGTGCAGCGATAGACGACTTCACCCGCTTCGCGTTCCACCTCGCTGTTGCAGACCGGGCAATGGGTCGGGAATTCGAAGGGCGCGCCGCCGCCATCGGCGGTCACTTCCAATACTTGGGGGATCACATCACCCGCCCGCTGGATGCGCACCGTGTCGCCCGCTTTCACGCCCAATCGGGTGATTTCGTCATGATTGTGCAAGGTCGCCCGCGATACCACGACGCCCCCGACCGTGACGGGTTTAAGATTTGCAACAGGCGTCAATGCCCCGGTGCGACCGACCTGGATGGTGATTTCTTCAATCACTGTTTCCGCTTTTTCTGCGGCAAATTTATGCGCAATGGCCCAGCGTGGCGCGCGACTGACCTGACCCAGGCGTTCCTGCCAATCCAGCCGATCGACCTTATAGACCACCCCATCAATATCGAAGGGCAGTTCGCCCCGCTGATGTTCGATCAGCCGGTAATGATCCATGATGTCATCCAGGCTGTGGCATAGGGTTGTTGGATGGTTTAATGTGAACCCCAGCTGTTTCAGGCGGTCTCTGGATTGCGATTGCGTTGGCCCCAGCGGTTCCGACAAATCCCCCCAGGCATAGCCAAAGAAGTGCAGGGGCCGCTGTTTCGTGATGGATGGATCCAACTGGCGCAGGGACCCGGCAGCGGCATTGCGGGGATTGGCGAAGGTCTTATTGCCCGCCGCTTCCTGTCGTTCGTTCAGGGCCAAAAACTCATCCTTGCGCATATAGACTTCACCGCGCACTTCCAGAACGTCCGGCCAGTCACTGCCCGCCAGGGTTTCGGGCACATCGGCCAGGGTGCGCATATTGGCGGTAACATCTTCGCCCTCTGTGCCATCGCCGCGCGTTGCGGCATAGATCAAACGCCCCTTTTCATAGCGCAGCGACGCAGACAGGCCGTCGATCTTTGGTTCTGCCAGTATGGCAAGCTCTTCCGCATCGCCAAGGCCCAGAAACCGGCGCACGCGGGACAGGAATTCGGCGACATCCGGTTCTGAAAAGGCATTGCCCAGGGACAGCATCGGCTTCACATGGCGGATTTTACCAAAGCCGGATTTCAGCCCGCCCCCGACTTTCAGGGAAGGGCTGTCTTTGCGCACCAGTTCCGGAAACTGCGCCTCTATCGCATCATTGCGGCGGCGCAGGGCATCATAATCCGCATCGGTGATTTCCGGTGCGTCTTCCTTGTGATACCGCGCATCATGATAGGCGATTTCCATCGCAAGGCGGGCCAGTTCCGCGCGTGCTTCCCGTTCAGTCAGCTCAGACACGTCCTTTTGTTGGCTCATGGATGGGTCTCTTCCATCAATCGGTCCGCTGCAGCGCGGGCCTCGTCGGTGACTTCCGCCCCGGACAGCATGCGGGCCAGTTCCTCCCGGCGGTGATGCGGGTCCAGACTGTCGACCGATGTGGCAGCGCGCCCATCTTCTGCGGTCGCCTTGGCGACCCGCCAATGGGCCGCACCCTTGGCCGCGACCTGCGGGGAATGGGTCACGACCAGGACCTGAAGGCGCTCCGCCAATCGTCCAAGGCGTAGACCAACGGCGGCAGCAGTTGCCCCGCCGACGCCTGCATCGACCTCATCAAAGACCAGGGTCGGTACGGTCCCAACCTCTGCCAGGGCGACTTTAATCGCCAGAAGAAACCGGCTTAACTCACCCCCCGATGCGATCTTGTCCAGGGGTCCCCCCGGCATGCCGGGATTGGTTGTCACCGTGAATCCTGTTCTGTCGCGGCCCGCAGCCCCCCAGCGGGATGGCTCCAGTTCGACAATTTCAGTGGTGAACCTTGCACGTTCCAGGCGCAGGGGCGGAAGTTCCGCATTGACGGCGGCATCCAGCTTTTCCGCAGCAGCGCGGCGTTTAATGCTCAAGATCTCCGCAGCTTTTTCATAATCGGCACGGGCACGATCAGCCTTTTCCGTCAGGTCAGCCAGTTTCTCTTCCCCCGCATCGATCAGGGCGATGCGTTCAAAGAAATCATCCCGCAGGCGCGCCAAGTCATCGACGGGGACATTATGCTTGCGCGCCACATCGCGCAGGGCGAACAGCCGTTCCTCAATATTCTCCAATGTCGTGGAATCAGCATTCAATTGCGATCCAATGCGGTTCAGCGTCGCGATGACCTCAGCCACTTCTACAGATGCCCGTTCCAGCCCCGAAAGCGGATCATTCAGTTGCTCGCCCATCTTGTCCGCCATGCGATCCAGTGCCCGCTGGGCCTGGCGCAGGCCTTGATCAGCCCCTTTGGGACCGGTCAGATACTCAACCGCACTGGTGATCGCCTCAGTCAGGCGTTCTGCATTTTGCATCATGCTGCGGTTTTCAGACAGTTCTTCCTCTTCGCCCTGCTGGGGGGCCAGCTTGTCCAATTCATCTGCCGCAAACCGCAGATAGTCTTCTTCCTGTCGTGCTGCTTCCGCAGCGGCCTTGGCGCGGTCCAACGCCTTTCGGGCCGCCTGCCAGGCGGTATAGTGTCGGGCGACGGCCTCGCGTTCCATCGTCAGGCGGCCATAGGCATCCAGCAGGTCTATATGGGTGTTTGGGTCCATTAAGCCGTGCTGGTCAAATTGCCCCTGCACCTCAACCAGTCTCTCCCCGATTTGCTTCAAAAGGGCGATGCCAACCGGCTCGTCATTTATAAAGGCCTTGCTGCGCCCATCTGCGGATACAGTGCGACGCAGCAGCAGTCGGTCTTCATTGGGAAGATCGTTTTCCTGAAGCAGGGCGTGGACGGCATGATCAGGGGGCAGGTCAAATTCTGCGGTAACGGACGCGCGTTCGGCCCCAGGGCGCACCAGCTTGGCTTCTGATCGGCGGCCCAGTGCAAGGCCCAGTGAGTCCAGAAGAATAGATTTACCCGCCCCGGTCTCGCCCGTCAGGACAGACAAGCCGCTGGAAAAACTCAGCCGAAGTTTATCGATTAAAACGATATCTCGGATGGTTAGACTCGTCAGCATGGCGCGCCGTTCTAAAAGATCCAGGACCAGGTCCAGCTCAGCCAGGAATTGTCTTCCGGCTTATCCAAATTTTTTCCTTCCAGCAGCGCATAGGAGTCTGAATACCAGTCGCTGCCCGGGAAGTTATACCCCAAAACCGATGCGGTGCGCTCAGCCTCCGGCCGGATACCCAGGGCGACATAGCTTTCGACCAGCCGGTGCAGGGCTTCGGGTACATGGGTTGTTGTTTCATAGTCCCGGATCGTGGTGGTGAACCGGTTAATCGCGGCCAGATATTCCCCCTGGCGTTGATAATATCGGCCAACGGACATTTCCTTGCCGGCCAGATGATCCCGCGCCAGATCGATTTTTAATTGTGCGTCGCGCGCATATTCAGAATTTGGGAAACGGCGCACGACATCCTGTAATGAGTCCAGGGCGAGACGGGTGATTTTTTGGTCGCGACCAACATCGACAATCTGTTCATAATAGGAAATTGCCCGCAGGTAATAGGCATATCCAATGTCACGGTTTCCGGGGTGAAGGTCTATGAACCGGTCCAGGGCGATGATCGCCTCGTCATATTTATCGGCGCGGTAATTCACATAGGCTGACATCAACTGTGCCTTGGTCGCCCAAACCGAATAGGGGTGCTGACGGTCGACTTCTTCAAAGGAAGCAACGGCGCCGGTATAGTTTTGCACCTCCAGCATGTCCATGGCTTCGTTGTACAATTCTTCAACCGGACGTTCGACATAGACCGGTTCTTCATCGGAACAGGCCGTCAATGCCAGCAGCATCAAGGCCGCGATGGACAGAATCAGACGATTGGGTGAGATGAATTCTCTCAGACGCATCGGGACCGCTCATTTCTGCAGTGGGAACGAACGCACAGACTATAGCATTCCGGGCGGGGGATCAAAACGCCAATAGCGATAATCTGCGACCGATTAGCGCCATATCAAGAACCAGGATGCGGAATTGGATTAAAGGCTGGTCAGTACGGATGAACTGGGAACCAGTTCATAATTATCCGCATCTGAGAAAACAGCCCGCAGCAGGCGATTGTTCAAATCGTGACCCGTGCGGCGTCCCTTGAAATGGCCCAGGATCGGGGCACCAGCCAGGGCCAGATCGCCGACACAGTCCAGGGCCTTGTGACGGACAAATTCATCATCAAAGCGCAGACCATCCGTATTCATGATCGAATCACCATCAATCACAACGGCATTGTCCAGGCTGCCGCCGCGCGCCAGACCTGCCGCACGCATGGCCTCTACCTCGTGCAGAAAGCCAAATGTACGGGCCTGGGATAATTCCCGTTTGAAGGTCAAATCGCTGATTTCCAGGAAAATATCCTGGCGACCGATGGCGCGGCTGTCAAAATCGATCCCCATTGCCATGGTGAAGCGATGACCCGGTTCCAGCGCAGCCGTGCATAGACCATTTTCAACCGCGACGGGACGCTTGATCCGCAAGACGGAGCGTTCGGCAGCCTGTTCCACCACACCGGCGCATTCAATCAGGAAGACGAACGGTTCTGAACTGCCATCCATAACCGGCACTTCTGGTCCATCCAATTCAACCACCACATTATCGACACCACAACCAGCCAGTGCCGCCATTAGATGTTCGACCGTTGCCACTGACCCATGATGATCGTTGGCGATTGTTGTGCACATGCGTGTATCGACTACGGCGTCATACCGGGCACGAATATCCCGGGCGCCATTTTTCAGATCGATGCGACGGAACAGAATGCCCGTATTGGGATCAGCGGGGACAAGCGTCATATTGATGGTCGACCCAGAATGAAGGCCGATACCATTGCAATGGATCGGTGCCTTCAGCGTCCGCTGTAACAACCCGGTCGTTACCGAGCGGGTGGACGCTTCCATCAGGTCGCTCATACCATCCAACATTCTTATCACCGGCCTTATCTATCTCGTGTGTTGGGTTTCCGACGGTGCCCAAACATTTATTCCAGTATTCTTCACCCATCCCCCCGCAGCGACTAAGCCTACGCTAAACTCAGGTGATCGGTATGTTCGATGGATAGCACTGTGCTCTCAAAGCCTCAAATCAACTAGTGTTACATTTTGTTGCATTGTTCTGTTTCTATCCGGAAGAAATATCAGCTTGATTTGTTTGGCTTTTTTGCTCCTTCCACAGTGTATTCTTCTAGCCAGTTACGGGTATTGTTTCAAGGATGCTCCGTCTAGAATTTGTGTGAGCAAGATTTGTACCACACAAGATCAGGGACCAGACAGATTTCCGGCCGCGCCTGTTATTGGTCGCGGCCGGAATTTCTATGCAGGTGCATTAAATCTTACGCATCCAACCCCCTGATACAGGCGCTGGATGCGAAACTTGTTAGTTTGCCTGACGGCGCAAAAAGGCTGGAATTTCAAGCATTTCCTCTTCCGCCTTGGACGGCGCCAGATCCTTTTCCACAGGGTGAGACTGCGCCTGAGGGGGCGCAGCAGGGCGTTGCATTGGGGTTGGGGCCTGCTGCTGTGGGGCCGGGGCTGGCGTCGGCGATGTCCGTTCGGATCGGACAAGCGATGGTTCACTTGGCTTTGCCGGGGCCGCTTTGGCGGTGTGGTTCAAACCCAAGCCAGTAACGCGGCTGAAAAGGCTTTGCTTTTCTTTCGGTTTTCCTGCGTGTTCTCCCGCATTCATCAGGTCGGCTTCGCGAAATGGTTCCGCATTCCGTTCTGTTGCGCGACGGTTCAGTTCTTCCGGGCGAACAGGGCGTGGTGGAATGAAGGCATCCTTAGGGCGAACCGCTTGAGGGGCGGCCTGAGGCGTGGTCTGTGCCGTCTCTTTTGCCTGCATCGCAGGTGCCGCTTCCGGGGCTTTTGCTGCAGGGGCATCGAACAGGGCCGGTTCTGGAAGGTCTTCCTCCAGATCTGCATTATCGTCAGCGGCTGCCGTTTCGGTTGCGACGTCAGATTCCTGTGCCATTGTATCGGCATAAGGATCCACCTCTGCGTCGTCGTGATCATAGGTGTCCTGGTCATAGGCGGCATTATCGCTGTGGGCGGCAATATCGTCCTGTTCTGCCGCTGTAACCTGTGCGATTTCTTCAACAGAGGCTTCTTCAGCAACAGGGGCCACATGGCGAGGGCGCAGCGGGGAAACCGTTGCCTTGGACTGTGGACGTGGCATTTGAGCGGATTCGGATTCAATGCCGGTTGCGACCACGGAAACGCGCATGATGCCTTGCAGATTTTCATCAAAGGTCGAGCCGAAGATGATATTGGCGTCCGAATCCACTTCTTCCCGGATACGGTTTGCAGCTTCGTCGACTTCGAACAAGGTCATGTCCGGACCGCCGGTGATGTTGATCAGCACGCCCCGCGCGCCGGCCATCGACACATCTTCCAGCAGCGGATTGGAAATCGCGCTTTCCGCGGCCATGATGGCGCGATTGTCGCCTTCTGCCTCGCCGGTTCCCATCATTGCCTTGCCCATTTCGCTCATCACCGTGCGAATATCGGCGAAATCCAGATTGATCAGGCCCGGCATGACCATCAGGTCGGTGACGCCGCGAACGCCTGAATACAGAACATCGTCTGCCATTTTAAAGGCATCGGCAAAGGTCGTCTTTTCATTGGCGACACGGAACAGGTTCTGGTTTGGAATGATGATCAGCGTATCAACGAACTGTTGCAGTTCTTCGATGCCCTGTTCGGCGGCGCGCATGCGGTGTGCGCCTTCGAAATGGAAGGGCTTGGTGACAACACCCACCGTCAGCATACCATGATCGCGGCAGGCCTCGGCCAGAACAGGTGCGGCACCAGTTCCAGTGCCACCGCCCATACCGGCGGTGATGAAGACCATATTGGCCCCGGCCAGATGTTCCATCGCATCGGCCATGGATTCTTCGGCAGCTTCGCGGCCGACTTCCGGGCGGGCCCCGGCGCCAAGACCTTGCGTTAAGGTCGCGCCAAGTTGGATTTTCAGATCCGCCTGCGAGTGCTTGAGGGCTTGCGCATCCGTGTTGGCGACGACGAATTCGACGCCCTCCAGGTTGGAGCGAATCATATTGTTGACGGCGTTGCCACCGGCGCCACCGACGCCTACGACCACGATCCGCGGCTTAAGATCAGCATCCGTCTGGGGTGCTTGGAAGTTAATGCTCATATTCGCCTCCTTCGAGCGATGGTGTCTAACAGCCGTACTGGATTCGTGAAACGCGACAGCTGAGGCGAGTCTCACGTGATTCGCCGAAAAAGGACCGTTTTTCAGGTGCATTTTCGGACAGAATTTGCATTTTTTTGTTTGAGTGTTGCTTAAAAGCCACTAAACCACTTTCCTATATGGGCAAGGAGTCCATTCTGATTCGCAGTTGATTGAGAGGTGCTGCCCCGGGCCTCCCCACAATCGTCTACGGCGAAGTGCAAAAGGCCTGCAGCGGTCGCAAAAGCGGGGCCGCCGGTCGCTTCCGCAAGACCTGAAACTTTTAAAGGACGCCCGTGACGCACCTGTTTGTTCAGGATCCGTCCGGCCATTTCCCGAACACCTGGCAATTGGCTGGCCCCGCCGGTCAGGACGACCCGTTGACCCGCCATGCCATTGGCCCCGGACGCTTCCATGCGTTTGCGCACCAATTCGAAGGTCTCTTCCAGCCGCGGTGCAATGATGGACACCAGAAAACTGCGGGGAACCCGATTCGGAGAGGTGTCATCTTCCTCTCCAATACGCGGCGCATCGATCAATTCCCGATCATCCGACGGCGCGGGTTGGCAGGAACCATACAGGGTTTTCAACCGCTCTGCCTGTTGCAGGGTGGTTGATAGACCCCGTGCAATGTCGGATGTCACATGCTGACCCCCAACCGGGATGCAGTCCCCATAAACCGCCGCCCCTTCATAAAAGACGCTGAAGCTGGTCGTGCCGCCGCCCATGTCGATCACGGTAGCGCCCAGGTCCTTTTCATCTTCGACCAGCGCGGACAAACCCGCGGCATAGGGGGCAAGAGCGAAATCGGATACGGTCAAGTGACAACGCGCGACACAGTTCACCAAATTCTGAACGGCACTTTCATTCGCTGTGACCACATGCATTTTTACGCCCACGGTCTGGGCATGCATCGAGCGTGGCTCTTTCAGCAATGGACCGCCATCGACGGAATAACCGATTGGGATGGCGTGCAGCAACATCCGGTCCTGTAGAGCGACGCTTTCACGGGCTTCCTGCAAAAGTCTTGAAATATCAGGATCGCGAATCGCGCCACCACCGATTTGCATTTCCCGCGTCAGGGTCGTGCTGTGGGGGCGCGCACCATTGATGGACAAGACCACGTCTTCAATCGTCGTCCCGGCCATTTGTTCGGCGGAATGCACGGCAGACAGGATGGCGCGGTAAGCGCTTTCCATATCGACCACCATGCCGCCTTTCAGCCCGGCGGATTGCTGGTGGCTCATCCCCGTGACGCGAATACGTCCCGCTTCCGAGACTTCCGCGATAAAACAGCAAATCTTGGTAGATCCAATGTCTAAAGCCGTTAGTTTGCGCGTTGCCACTTTCGTTCTTCCTTACCCTGATCCCCCGGCATTGGGCCGGATGCCATATACTTTCCTGAGCCAGTCGGTCGTGTGTTTTAAAAGGCTATGTCTGTTCACCCAAGTTGCGTCCGCTAACCTCTTGCAAGGCGGGTTCCGTCAATTCCAGGGTCATGCGATCGATGTTGCGCAGATCGATTTCCTGGATCGCGCGCGATAGAATTTCATGGTCCCGCTGGTAAATCGCCAGTTGTTGCCAGGCTTTTGCCGCATTTTCTTCCGGCAGGCTTACATCGATATCGCCGCTGAGGCGCAGATTCCATCGACGCGCGCCAATGCGCACAGCGGCAATTACACGGTCATCAAGTTCTGGCTCCTGCGCCAACATATTTAACAGGTCCATCGCATGTTCCGGTGCGTCTGGACCCACGACGACTTTCAGATGACCATGGCGATGCACATCCTTTGCGCCAATGGTTATCCCTTCGCTGTCGATCAGCACGAACTCATCTTCATGTTGCCAGATGGCCACCGCGCGGCGTTCTTCGATTTTCACGACGACAATGCCGGGCAGGGTGCGGCGAATTTCTGCTGATTTCACCCATCCCAATTGTTCAACACGCTGTTTGACTGCCTGTGGGCTGAACCCCAGAATAGGGTCGCCAACGTGAATGTTAAGCGCGGTCAGCAGATCTTCCCGTGCGGTTTCCTGACGACCGATAACATAGACCTCTTTTACCGCCAGACCCATAGAGGCCGTCGCGTTCATTGTTTTCGCTTCCGCCCAAGCTGCAACCTGTCCAGGCAGGTTCAAATGCCAGGCGGTGGCGCTGCCGCCGACCAGTATCAGTGCCATCGCTGCGACTGCGCCAAATCTGAGCCCCCGCTTCAGGCGATCATGATCGATGCACCGTGTGCGTTGCTTCGCCGCTTCGCCGCGACGCCGGGCTGGCGTCGCCTTTGCGGCGCGTCCCTTTGGTTTCTTGCCCCGTGTCATGAATCGCATTCCGCGTTCTCCACCATCCATGTGACCAGCTCTTCAAAACTCATGCCAATATGCCGCGCCTGCTCGGGTACAAGGCTCAGTGGGGCCATACCGGGCTGGGTATTGGTTTCCAAAATCACCAATCGTTCCGTCGTTGGATCGTATCGAAAATCAGACCGACTGACGCCGCGACAGCCCAAAGCAACATGGGCGCGCTCTGCGATATTCATGCAGTTCTGTGCCAGACTGTCCGAGATTGGCGCAGGGCACAGATGCTCGGTCTTGCCATCGGTGTATTTCGCTTCGTAACTGTAGAAGCCGCTGAGCGGACGAAGTTCCGTAACGCCCATGGCCTTGCCGCCCATAACACCGACGGTCAGTTCTTGGCCGGGGATATAGTCTTCGACCATGGCCAGGCCGTATTTCCAGTTACCGAAGTCTGGACCGTTGCTGCCCTCTTCAACGATATAGACACCAACTGAGGATCCTTCATGTGCGGGTTTCACCACATAGGGGCGCGGCAGGGGATCAACACCCGCACGCAGGTTTTCGATTGGCATTGTCACATGATTGGCCGTCGGCAGACCGGCATCGCGGAACAGTTGGATCGACAGTGGCTTGCTCATCGCCAAAGTGGAGGCGACGCGCCCGGAATGGGTATAGGGAATGGCCATGATATCCAGCAATCCTTGGATCGTACCATCTTCACCCCAGCGACCATGCAGGGCGTTGAACACCACATCGGGACGGGGATCCAAGGCCTTCACGATCGAACCAATATCGCGCGCGATGTCCACACGGGTGACATCATAGCCTGCGCGTTCCAATGCATTGGCGCAGTCTGTGCCAGAAACCAAAGACACATCCCGCTCTGCCGACCAACCGCCCATCAGGACCGTCACTTTCTTTGTCATGATGCGGTCCTCCCGATGCGTTTGATTTCCCAGGTCAGGTCAATGCCTTGACTGTCTTTCACCCGGCGGCGCACTTCTTCGCCCAGCCCTTCCAGGTCTGCCGCAGTGGCGGTGCCGGTATTGATCAGGAAATTGCAGTGTTGTTCTGATACCATCGCGCCGCCCCAGACCAAGCCCCGGCAGCCCGCAGCATCAATCGTCTGCCAGGCCTTGCCATTGGGGGGATTGCGGAAGGTGGAGCCACCGGTGCGGCTGCGGATCGGTTGGCTGGCGCTGCGGCTTTCTTGAATTTCCGCCATCTTGGCAAGGATTTCAGTTTTATCACCGGGGGACGCGCGATAGCGGGCGCGCACGAAGATCCAGTCGTCATCAATGCTGGAATGGCGATAGCTAAAGCCCATTTCATCTGCGCTGAGGCGATGCAGGGTTCCTGAACGATCCAGTGCTTCCGCCCAGACCAGAACATCCTTGGTTTCAGTGCCATAAGCCCCCGCATTCATACGCAGGGCCCCGCCAATCGTGCCAGGAATACCGGAATAGAATTCCAGGCCGGTCAATCCGGCATTGGCGGCGGTTTTTGCAATATTGGCATCCAGGGCAGCTGCGCCGACTTCGATTTCATTTCCCTCTACGGTGATGTCGGCAAAAGCCCCGCCCAGACGCAAAACAATGCCAGCGACGCCGCCGTCGCGGACCAACAGATTGGAACCAACCCCAATCGGGGTTACCGCGATATCTTTGGGCAGGGCGGCCAGGAAAGTTTGCAGGTCCGACTGATCGGCGGGCTTATACAGAACCTCCGCAGGTCCCCCGACGCGGAACCAGGTGACTTTCGACAGCAGGCTGCCTTCGCTCAGTCGCCCGATTGTGCTGGGCAGGCGGCTGATCAGGTCGTCGCCAAATGGATCGGTGCGCAGCGCCATCATCATGCACCCCCCGCCAATTTTGTCGGCAGCGCATTGGCCCAATAGGTAATGGAACCCGCCCCCAGGCAGATCACCATATCGCCGGGCTTTGCCAGGTTGCGGATCGCGGCGGGCAGGTCGTCCTCCCCCTCAATCCCAGCGACGGACCGGTGGCCGCGTGCGCGCAGGCCCTCGATTAGATGGTCCCGGTCTGCGCCTTCAATAGGGTTTTCGCCTGCGGTATAGACCGGCGCGACCAGCACGCTGTCTGCATCGTTGAAACAGGTGCAGAAATCTTCGAACAGATCATGCAGCCGTGTATAGCGGTGCGGCTGAACGACCGCGATAACATTGTGGGTGGTTGCTTGTCGTGCCGCTTTCAGGACGGCTGCAATTTCCACAGGGTGATGACCGTAATCATCAATGATGGTGATGTCATTCCAGGTGCCGGTTTTGGTGAAACGACGCTTAACGCCGGTAAAATCAGCCAGACCCTTGCGGATTGTGTCATCCGACAGGCCCATTTCTACCGCGACAGCAATCGCCGCCAAGGCGTTCTTAACATTGTGGTCACCATGCATCGGCAGGTGGATATCGGGTATCTGCCGCTTGTTACCGGTACGGGGAGAAATTTCGACGGTAAGGTCATATCCATCTGGTCCAGGCTGGGCCTTTACCGCGCGAATTTCCGCTTGCGGGCTGAAGCCATAGGTGATGATACGACGGTCTTCGATGCGCCCGATCAAGGCTTGGACTTCTGGATGGTCCAGGCACAGCGCGGCAAATCCATAGAAGGGGATGTTCTGGACAAAGGTCCGGAACGCATCGCGCAAGGCATCGAATGTCCCGTAATGATCCATATGCTCGGGATCAATATTGGTCACAATCGCAATCGTGGCGGGCAGTTTTACAAAGGTCCCGTCACTTTCATCCGCTTCGGCGACAACCCAGTCGCCCTGACCCAGGCGGGCATTCGTGCCATAGGCATTGATGATGCCGCCATTGATGACGGTCGGGTCCATTTTGGCGCTGTCCAGCATTTGCGCGACCAAAGAGGTGGTTGTGGTTTTGCCATGGGTGCCGCCTACCGCAATGGACCATTTAAGGCGCATGATTTCCGCCAGCATTTCCGCGCGACGCACGACCGGGATCAAGGCTGCGCGGGCGGCGGCGACTTCAGGGTTTTCACGCTTAACGGCGGTGGAGACGACAACCACGGCTGCGCCAGCAACATTTTCCGCCAGGTGTCCAATCTTCACATCGATGCCCAGGCCGCGCAGGCGCAGAACATTGGCATTTTCTGCCATATCAGAGCCGGATACGGCATAGCCCAGATTGTGCATGACTTCTGCAATGCCAGACATGCCAATGCCGCCAATCCCGACAAAGTGCAAACGACCAAGGGAGAGTGGAATTTGCATTATGCGGCTTCCTTTCTGGCATTTCCGGCCCGAACCGCGCCAACACTGCCTTCGCCTGTCGCCAGGCTTTCAACAAGATTTGCCAGTCGAACCGTTGCGTCTGGAATGCCGGTTCGTGCCGAAGCCTGTGCGGCGGCGCTTAATACGGAGGGGTTGGCCAATAATTGCTCTAATCGGCGCCCTAAATCGGCGGCTGTTACATCCATCTGGGGAATAGCCCATCCACCGCCTGCATCGCTGAGCCGGGCGGCATTGGCTGCCTGATGATCATCAATCGCATAGGCATAGGGGATCAGGATGGCGGGCAGGCCGACGGTCGCGACTTCCGCCATGGTCGACGCTCCAGCGCGCCCGATTATCAAATGCGCCCGCGCCAGGCGTTCGGGCATATCGTCAAAGAAGCTGCGCACATCGGCACGAATGCCAGCCGATTGATAGGCAGCCTTTACAGCATCCAATTGCTCTGCGCGGGTCTGTTGTTCGACAGACAGGCGATTGCGCAAATCCTGGGATAATCCGGTCAGGGCAGCGGGAACAGCCTCCCCCAAAATCTGTGCGCCCTGGCTGCCCCCCACGACCAATATATTCAGGCGGTCTTGCGGGCCCGGCGGTGTAAACGGACGCCCGGACAGGGCGGCGATTTCCGGGCGAACGGGATTACCGGTGCGCAGCGCCTTGTCCTGATCCTTGGGGCGCAATCCATCCGTTTCATCGAAACTGAGCGCAATCTTGTCGACGCGCGACGCCATCAGGCGGTTGGCGCGGCCCAGGACGGCATTTTGTTCATGAATGGCAGTGCGAATGCCAAGGTGACTGGCCGCCATCATCGTGGGGACGCTTGGATAACCACCAAAGCCTACGACGACGGATGGTGTCATCTGCAACAGCAGGGACCGGGCCTGAAAATATCCGATCAGCAATTGAAAGGCCGCCATACACCGTGCGATCAGGCCCTTGCCGGAAACACCCGCAGCACTGATCGTATGGGCATCCAATTCCCCTAAGGGTCCTGAATAGGCATCGCCCCGCCGATCCGTGATCAGGGCCAGGCGATTACCGCGTTTCTTTAATTCTTCGGCCAGGGCCTGGGCCGGGAAGACATGCCCGCCGGTGCCGCCAGTCGCCAGAACGATCAAGGGATTGGATGTCATGACAGCACCCCCGGTCGCTTTCGTGTCAGCGCCAACAGCATCCCCATACCAATCCCCAAAGCCAGTAAAGACGACCCGCCATAGGACAGGAACGGCAGTGTCATGCCCTTGGTTGGAATCAGGCTTAGGGTAGAGGCCATATTGATCAGTGCCTGCAAGCCGAACTGAACCAGAAGACCCGTCGCAGCGACGACGACGAACAGGTCATTGTCTTGCAGCACCCGAGAGAAGCCCCGCAATACGATGAAGGCAAAGATACCGACAATGATCAAACAGGCGATCAGGCCCAATTCTTCACCAGCCACGGCGAACACGAAATCCGCATGACTGTCGGGCAGGTTCGCCTTGGCAATGCCTTCACCGGGGCCGCGTCCAAACAGGCCACCATTCATAAAAGCTTCCCGGGCTTTATCGATCTGGAAAGTGTCTCCTGCGGCGGGATCCAGAAAGCGGTCAATTCGGCTCTGCACATGGGGAAAGACGAAATAGGCGCTGACCAGCATGCCAATGCCCCCCAGGACCATGATGATCACCAGAATCATCGGCAGGCCAGCCAGGAAAAATTGCACCCCAAAGATCGCGGTCACAACGGCGGCCTGTCCGACATCGGGCTGCAAGAGCAACAGGCTGACCACCAGCAGGTAAAGAAGCCCGGCAAACGCATAGCCGGGCATCGTTTCCCCCATCCGTTGAGAGGCGAACATCCAGCCAGCGATGATTGCGAAGGCGGGTTTTACGAATTCTGACGGCTGTACCGTAAATCCGCCCAGGGAGACCCATCGGGTCGCGCCCTTGATTTCTGCGCCGATGAAAAGGGTTGCGACCAAAAGGACGATGGAACCGCCCAGCATCAACAGGGCCAGGCGACGAATGGCGCGGGGATCCATCAGGGAAACGCCGATCATTGCCAATAGGGATGGGATCAACAGGATCGCCTGTTTGCGCACAAAATGCATTGGGTCCGCGCCAATGCGTTCCGCCACGGAGGGACTGGCGGACAGGGTCATCAACAGGCCCAGCAATGCCAGCGTCAGCAGGGCGGCCAGTGTCCACCGATCCACGGTCCACCACCAGCGACCCAAGACAGAAGTATCATTACGTGCGATGGCCATCACGCGGCCTCCCTTGTTGAGAAAACCGTGCGGGAATTGGCAGGAAGCGCTAGCACAAGGTCACGGAAGGCATCGCCCCGGACCTCAAAGTTTCGGAATTGATCAAAGGATGCACAGGCGGGCGACAGAATAACCGGTCCAGCGGACGGTTCAGTGCGGGCCATTTGAAAGGCAGCACCAATCGCGGTTTCCAGCGTGCCGGAAAGAGTTGTCGGGACGCGATTGCCGATCCAATCGGCCATGGTAGCCGCGGCATCCCCGATCAGGAAGGCATGGCGCACGCGGGTCAGATAGGCGTCCAGTGCGCCATAACCGCCATCCTTGCCCTTGCCGCCGGCGATCCAGTAGATCCCATCAAAAGCCGACAGGGCGCGGGCAGCGGATTCCGCATTGGTGGCCTTGGAATCATTGATAAATGTGACGCCATCCAGTGTTGCAATCCGCTCCTGGCGATGGGCCAGACCAGGAAAGCTGCGCAGGCCTTCCAGGATGCTTTCCTGTGACAGGCCCAGCGCCTGGGCGATGGCGAAGGCTGCGGCGGCATTCTGCTTGCCGTGATCACCCGCCAGGGCAGGGCATTGCCCGTCATCGATCATATCCGCCACAGGCTGGGTCGTATGCGCGATGCGGCTGATTGCGCGCCCATCTTTCATCAATTGGTCTGCGATGCTGGCGCTGTGCGGCTCATCAATTCCAATAATTGCCAAACTGTCGGCGTCGCGTGGTCGCAGGATGCGCATCTTAGCCTGAATATATCCGTTCAGATCACCATGGCGGTCCAAATGGTCGGGTGTGATATTCAACAGGACTGCAATATCGAACATGGCGCTGGGAGTCAGCTCCAGTTGATAAGAGGACATTTCCAGCACATAGACGGCGGCATTCGGCAGGGTAAGGGCGGGAATTCCGAGATTACCGCCAATTGCAACATCCACACCGCCCTGGCGCAGGATATGCCCGACCAGGGCCGTGGTGGTGGATTTGCCATTCGTCCCGGTGATCCCGACATAGCGCGCTTTCGGCTGTGCCCGGAACAACAGTTCAATATCCCCCAGAATCTCAATACCGGCTGTCTGTGCGGCCAATACGGCAGGATGGGGGGCTGGATGGGTCAGGGGGATGCCTGGTGCCAGTACCAGCGCGGCGGCTTCTTCCAGGTGGGAAGAGGTTGCCGGATCATCGATGTTAAATCCCTGCGCCAAGGCTTTGTCGCGGGTCGCCTGATTGTCGTCCCAGCACAACACCTTCGCGCCACCGGCACGCAGACCATGTGCGGCGGCCATGCCAGACGCACCAAGCCCGACGACATAGACGGGCTTGTCAGCAAACAGGGTCAGCGGGCGAATGTCAGGTCTGTGTGTCATTGCCTCACCGCAGTTTCAGGGTGGCAAGGCCGACCAGGGCCAGGATGGCGGCGATGATCCAGAACCGGATCACGATGGTCGGCTCTTTCCAGCCCTTTTTTTCAAAGTGATGGTGCAACGGCGCCATGGCGAAGACGCGCTTGCCGGTCATCTTGAAGCTGGCCACCTGAACAATCACCGACACGGTCTCCAGCACGAACAGGCCACCGATGATAGCCAATACGATTTCATGTTTGGTGACGATGGAGATTGCCCCCAATGCGCCGCCCAAAGATAGGGATCCGGTATCGCCCATGAAGACCATGGCAGGAGGTGCATTGAACCACAGAAAGCCCAGGCCTGCGCCCAGAACGGCGCCACAGAAAACCGCCAGTTCGCCGCTGCCTTCAACATAGTGGATGCCCAGATAACCGGCATAAACAGTGTTTCCGACCAGGTAAGCGATAAAGCCAAAGCATCCTGCTGCAATCATGACCGGCACGATAGCCAGCCCGTCCAGCCCGTCGGTCAGGTTCACTGAATTGGACGCCCCGATCATGACAAACAAGGCGAAAGGCAGGAAGAACCAGGACAGGTTGATCAATGTATCCTTCAGGAAGGGGATCGCCAGGCCGCTTGATAAGGGTTCGTTGGTCACGGACATAAACCACAAGGCGGCTGCAGTTCCGATAATGAACTGCGCCAACAGTTTCATCTTGCCAGGCAGCCCTTTGGAATTGCGCTTGGTCAGTTTCAGAAAATCATCGGCAAACCCGATAGCGCCAAAGCCAACCGTCACCAGCAGGACGATCCAGACATAATGGTTCTTGATATCAGCCCATAGCAGGGTGGAAAGAACCAATGCGACCAGGATCAGAAAGCCGCCCATTGTTGGCGTTCCCGCCTTCACCAGATGGCCTTCAGGCACGTCTTCGCGAATATTGCTGGATCCGCGCTGTTTTGACTTTAGCCAGCGAATAACCGTTGGGCCGATCAGGAAACTGATCAGCAAAGCCGTCATGATCGCGCCACCCGTGCGAAAGGTCAGGTACCGGAACAGGTTGATGCCGGGAAAGGTATCGGCAAACGGGGCCAGGAGGGTGTAGAGCATAGAATTATCCTCCTGCAGCCTGGGCGATTGCGGCCCGGCTGGTTTCCGCGCCCAGCATATCCAGTGCGCGAATGATTGGGGCCATATTTGTGCCCAGGGATCCTTTGACCGTGACAATGTCCCCGGCCTTCAGGGCGGCACAGATAGGATCAACAAGATCGGTGGAAATTTCGGCATAGCTGCCGCGTTGCGCCGGGGGCAATTTAGCCCACAGCGATTTCATCAACGGGCCACAGCAGAAAACAAGATCGATGTCTGCCTGTTGCAGGTCTTTGGTCAGGGCCGCATGCAGGTCTGGTCCAGCCGCACCCAACTCTCGCATGTCGCCTAGAACGGCGATGCGGCGTCCACCGTCTTTTGGATGTGTTCCGCCTAATACGGCAATAGCGGCACGGACGGAGGCAGGGCTTGCATTATAGCTTTCATCGATCAGGCCGAAACTGCCGCCATTGGACAGTGTGATCTGGCGATAGGCCCCGCGACCGCGCGGCGCGCGGATGTCAGAAAATGTGGCACTGGCTGCAATCAGGTCCTCGCCCAGGGCCTTAATCGCCCCCAGAACGGCCAGACTGTTCATGACCCAGTGCAAACCGGGTGCCCCCAGACAATAGTCCAGGGTCTTGTCATTGATCTGGACGGTCGCTGCGCTGCAGGCTGAATGCAGGGATTTGTCGATCAGGCGGATAGTGGCATCCATATGCGCGCCAAAGGTCAGGATCTTTCGAATGCCTGATGTTTCTGCACGGTCCCGTAACTGGTCAAAAACCGGACTGTCACGAAACAGGATTGCAGTTCCCTGTGCATTCATGCCGCTGAAGATTTCTGCCTTTGCATCTGCAATGTCTTCAATTCCTTTGAAGAATTCCAGATGCACGGCTTCGACCGTCGTGATGATCGCCACATCAGGGCGACCCAGACGGGACAGCACATCGATTTCACCGGAATGGTTCATCCCCATTTCCAGGACGGCAAACCGCGCCGTATCGGGCAGGCGCGCCAGAGTCAAAGGCAGGCCGATGTGATTGTTAAGATTGCCCATTGTCTTGTGGGTCTCGCCAATCTTTGCCAAAGCGGCGGCCAGCGCTTCTTTCGTGCCGGTTTTTCCAACGCTGCCGGTAATACCGATGACCTTGGCTTGCGTCGTGTCCCGCTTGAACCGGGCCAGGTCTATCAAGGCCTGCATCGTGTCGGGGACGATCAGATGGGGGAAATTCAAGGATTGGCCCTGTGCCCAATCAGCATTTACGATTGCAGCGACGGCCCCTTCAGCAATCGCCTGGGCGATATGATCATGGGCATCATGGTTCGGACCTTTCAGGGCGATGAACAGATCCCCTGGCGCGACGGCGCGGCTGTCGATGGAGACACCGGTCGTAACCCATTTTGCGTTGGATCGCGCTTTTAAGGCGGCATGGGCGGTTTCAGACGTCCACAGGATTGGTTGGTTGCTCATACGCCCCCTCCCGCTGCCGTGCCATCAGAAAGGGCTATTGCCGTCTTCGCCTGAACCACATCGTCGAAAGGATGTATCGTCGTGCCGATCTTCTGGCCAGTCTCATGGCCCTTGCCTGCAATCAGCAGAATGTCGTCACCGGTCAAACCAGACACGGCTTGCGCAATGGCAACGGCCCGATCACCGATTTCGGTGGCATCGGGACAGCCCTGCATGACTTCTGCGCGGATCGCGGCGGCATTTTCCGTGCGGGGGTTATCATCGGTGACAATCACCTGATCGGCATATTCCGCAGCATATTTGCCCATGACCGACCGTTTACCCCGATCACGGTCGCCACCACAGCCAAACACCACCACCAAACGACCTTTCACGAAGGGCCGAAGGGTGTTCAGGACGGTCTTAAGCGCTTCTGCCTTATGGGCGTAGTCAACGAAGATCCGCGCGCCATTGTGACGGGTTCCAGCCAGTTGCATGCGCCCCCGCACACCTTCCAGGCGGGACAGCATTTGGGCGGCGCGGCGACCATCGGTGCCTGTGGCGATGACCAGGCCCAAGGCAGCAAGGGCGTTTTCCAGTTGGAATTTGCCGGGCAGGGGAAAATCGACTTTTACCCGGTCGCCCATCACATCCAGCGTCAGGGCATAGCCGCCGCGGCCTTCAATCGCATCTATGCAGCGGATTGAACCATTGACCAAGCCATAGGACAGCATGCGCAATCCGCGCTCCTGAGCGATGGCGGCGATATGGTCGTGCTCTGCGGAAGCCGTATTGACGATGCAACTGCCGCCGCGTGTCAGCAAGTCTTCGAACAGGCGCATCTTGGCCTGGCGATAGGCTTCCATGGTTGGGTGATAATCCAGATGCTCATGGCTTAAATTTGTGAAGGCCGCTGCGCTGAACCGGACGCCATCCAGTCGATATTGATCCAGGCCGTGGCTGGACGCTTCCATCGCCACATGGTCAATATCGGCCCTTGCCATTTCAGCCAGTTCGCGGTGCAGGTCGGTTGCGTCAGGGGTCGTCAGCCCTTCGCTGCCCGTATAGCCGGGCCCTTCAATGCCCAGGGTACCGACGCTGGCCGACTTCAGGCCAGTCGCGGCCCATATCTGGCGGGTGAACCCTGCGACTGAGCTTTTGCCGCTGGTGCCTGTCACACCAACAATCGTATCGGGTTGCGGGCCATAGAATGCCGCGGCCATTCGGGCCAGACGACGACGGGGATTTGCATCCGTGATCAGGGTCACATTGGCCCCGACTTGACCGGCGGAAATGCCCGGCGGGGCCAGTACCGCCACGGCACCTTTTGCCACGGCGTCAGAAATGAAGGCGGCACCGTCAGCGACGGTGCCCGGAATTGCGGCAAACAGGTATCCTGGCCGGACCTGGCGGCTGTCAGCCGTCAGTCCGGTGAGGGGGATATCCGGTAGGATCCTGTCTGCGGTCATCTCCGTCCTTGTGTCCTCATTCACATCATCACCCCAACGCCTATTGTTGCAGCGAGGCGAGCTTCTTGGTTTCCTCTGGCAGGTCTATGGCAAATACGTGTTGAATTTCGGGCGCATTCTCTTGAATCGGTTTGATGCCAGCAATGGCACCAACCCGTTCGATGATTGCGCCAGCCGCCGGAGCTGCAACCCAACCACCCGTGGCAAAGCCAAAGGTTTTCTTGGTGCCATGTGGTTCATCCAAAACGACATAGACCACATAGCGGGGGCTGTTCATCGGAAAGGCCGCGACAAAGGAAGAGATCAGCGCCCGCTTCTTATAGCCACCGCTGCTGGGTTTCTCTGCCGTTCCAGTCTTGCCGCCGACCATATAGCCGGGTACCAGCGCCGCCTTGCCGGATCCTTCGGTGGCGTTCAAACGCATCAGACGGCGCATGTCAAAGCTTACGCGTTCCGAAATCACGCGACGCCCTTTGGGAGCATGGTCCCGGGCCAGAAGCGTGGGAGGCAGCAATTCTCCGCCATTCAGCATGGCAGAAACACCATTGGCCAAATGCAGCGGCGTTACCGATAATCCATGACCAAAGGCGATTGTCATCGTGTTGATCGGATTCCAGGGGTTTGGAAACATCGGACGACCGGTTTCGGGAATTTCCAGCGCGATGGGCTCTAACAGGCCCAATTTGTCCATGAAGGCCTTCTGTGCCGGTGGACCAACATCCAACGCCATTTTCGCAGACCCGATATTGGAGCTGTACACGAAGATTTCAGGCAATGTCAGGAAACGCGATTTGGCGTGATAGTCCGAAATCGTGAAACGGCTGATCTTGATTGGGTTCGTTGCGTCATACCCATCATTCAGGGTTGCCGCACCGGAATCCAGGGACATCGCCGTGTTGAATATCTTGAAGGTTGAACCCAGTTCGTACGTCCCGAAGGTCGCACGGTTGAAGCGATTGATTTCAGGTGTGTTTGCAGGACGGTTCGGGTCGAAATCCGGCAAGGAAACCATCGCCATGACTTCACCGGTATTCACATCCATCACGATACCAGCACCACCTTCGGCGCTGTATTCTTCGACAGCCTTGCTCAATTCTTCATGCACGACATGCTGGAAACGCAGATCAATGCTCAGGCGCAACGGCTCTTTGCTGGCCCGCAGCCGATCTTCCAGACCCCGTTCGATGCCAGACAGCCCTTTGCCGTCGACATCGGTATAACCCAGAATATGCGACAACAGCCGCCCATGGGGATAGACGCGGGTTTCTGCACGTTCAAACTCCAGACCGGGGATGCCCAATTGCATCACGGCCTGTTCCATTTTCGGCGTCAATTTACGGTTCACGTAAACGAAGGGAGAATCGGACGTCAGCTTTGCCCGCAGGTCACTCTCGTCCAACTCAGGAAATAGCTGGGCTAGGCGACGGGCCGCATCCACTGGATCCAACAGGCGGTCCGGGCGCGCGGCAAGCGCCGTCGTGGTCAGGCTGGTTGCCACGATCACGCCATTGCGATCCGTGATGGTCGCCTTTTCCGTTCTTAAATCCGGGTTGATGATGGCGTGGGTCTGGACAGAGGCCACGTTCTGATTGGCGAACGCCCCTAAATCAACAAGTCGGGCACCGACGGCGGTAAAGGCGAATGCCATCACCGCGCCGGTGATCAGCAACCGGGCGCGCCCCATCTCTATCGCACGACGGAAGCTGCCGTCGGATCGAATGGGGGCACAAGGTAAAGCTGGGCGACGATCTGAATGCGGTCGATGCCGGGGCGGAGCGAACTCCGGTGGCTTCGGACGCCGTGTCTTTCTGAACGGTCCGATCATTGTGAGGTCCTCACTAGGGTCGCTGGCAAAACTTCTGTCGTGCCAGATGGTGCCGCCGAGGCGGCTTCAGCGCCCGCATCCGCTTCTTGCGGATCGGTGCGGCGAAACGGGATATCTTCAATGGCCATCACCTGGGATGGCTCCATCGAATGCATGTCGGGCAGAAATTCTTTGCCCAGGGATTCAATCCAATCCGGGCGGCTGGAATAGGACCATTCCGCCTTCAGATTATGGATCGTTTCTTGTTCGTCGCGAATTTGCTGGTTCAATTCAGCCAATTGCCCATCCAGCGCCTCAACCTGAAAGCTGATATGAAACAGCGTATAGCCGGTGACCGTCACCATGATGATCCAAATGGCGATTACTAAAACTCTCATAGCGATCCTCCATCGGTCCAAGGTTGCGCATCGGTGCGCCATGCGCCGCGCAAGCGCGCGGAGCGGGACCTGGCATTGACTGCGGTTTCAGATGCGGATGGTTTGACGGTACCGGTTGTCATCAGGGTGAAAGACGGGCTGCGGGTTTCCGCGTGACCCTGGGGCAGATGGCGTGATCCACCCCCGCCGGCCCGACCGGACCGGGCGCGCAGGAAGGCCTTCACGCGTTTGTCTTCCAGGCTGTGAAACGCGACGACGACCAACCGCCCGCCTGGCACCAACAGGCGTTCTGCGGCCAATAGGGCGCGGTCCAATTCTCCCAATTCATCATTCACCTGAATGCGCAGCGCCTGGAATGTCCGTGTCGCGGGGTCGATCTTGTCTTTCGCACGGGGGACGCACCCCCGGACGATATTCGCCAGTTGTGTGGTGGTTTCAATGCGGCTTTCCGCCCGTACCCGCACGACAGCCTTGGCAATACGACGCGAAAAACGCTCTTCCCCATATTCCCAGATGATGCGGGCCAGTTCTTCTTCCGGCCATTCATTGACGACATCGGCGGCGCTGGGACCATCCAGCCCCATGCGCATGTCCAAAGGGCCATCGAACCGGAACGAAAAGCCACGTTCCGGTGTGTCGATCTGAGGCGAAGACACACCCAGATCCAGCACGACGCCGTCCAACTGGGTCACCCCAACGCCAGACAACAGGTGTTCCATATCCCCGAAAGTGCCGGTCAGTAACGTCAGACGATCACCATACGTGGTAACCAGGGATTGGCCGCGGGCAATAGCATCCGGGTCCCGGTCGATTGCAAAGACGCGGCAATCGCTGGTATCCAGAATACCACGGGTATAGCCGCCTGCGCCAAAAGTGCCATCCAGGTGAACTTCACCAGCCGCCGGTTTCAATGCCGCCAGGACTTCCGGCAGCATGACAGGGAAATGAGGGTCTTTAGACGGGGCGATCATGCGTCACCGCCTTCTGTGCCCCGAGCGGGCAACAATGTCAGGGTTTTGTTTTTCGCGCGGGCACGGGCTTTTTCGCTGTGATCCTTAAAGCGCTCTGGTGCCCAGATCTGAAAGCGATTGCCCTGGCCCACAAAGACCGCCAGATCGGAAATCCCGGCATGGGCGGCATGATCCGGCGGCAGAACCAGGCGACCGGTTTCATCCAGCAACGCCTTGCGGGCCGTCGCGACGATAGATTGATTCAGGTCTTCTTCGTCATCGGAGTAAAGCGGGCGCGCCTCAATCGCTTCAACAATGCGCTTCATGAAGGCCTTGTCACAGGCTTCCAGCGCTTCGTGGCGAGGAGAGGGGTAGATATAGACGATCCGCTCGCCCCCTTCCGGCAATTCGGAACGAAAATCGGCCGGCAAGGAAACACGTCCCTTCCGGTCAACTTTATTTTCGAATGTGCCAGCGAACAGCGTCATGCTGAAGGCCACCCCTTGTGTCTGGATATCTCCCCCGATGGGCGATTCCGGTACGTATTCAAAAAAACCCATTTGATAACAACGGGTTGCCCATTTTCCGCGAATGTCTTCAGAAACACATCACGCATACTATGTCAGATACTACGGTTATGGGTATTTATGGGATATCATGGGAATACGCTATCCGTCAACGAATATGGTGCTAAAAACAGGCAAACAGCAAGTTGTTGTCCAATAATAAGACAAGATAAAAACCGCCGCTGGAAGTTAGCGGGTACCGCTTTAGAGTGAAGGGCGATGATTTGAGCGCGCGCGGGCAAGCAAAGAAGGCGCTATTTCTTGTTTTGTTCCCATTTAACTTAGGAGAACAAATCGGGCCAATTGATTTTCGGGGAAGGGAAACCCGATTAGGTTAACCGAAACTGCGCAGTTTTCGGATCAGGGCCTGTCGAACCCGTGTGAAAAGCTCGGGCCAATCGCCGGGGCTGGTCTGGCGGAACAGCGTCATGGATGGATACCAGGGGCTATCATCCCGGCGCAGCATCCATCGCCAATCGGGCGCATAGGGTAATAGGACCCAAACCGGTCGCGCCATTGCCCCGGCGAAATGCGCAACGGATGTATCAACAGTAATGATCAGGTCCAAATCCCGCAGCACGACGGCTGTGTCAGCGAAATCCCGAAATCCGCTGCCCATGTCCCGCAACAATGGTGCTAAGGACAAGTCCTGAATATCCTGCGCAGCGGGACCTTTCTGCAGAGAGATGAAATCTGTCCCAGGCAGGTCAAGCAGGCTGGCGAAGTGATGCAAGGCGCTGGACCTGTTGCGATCATTTTTATGGCTGGGTTTTCCGGCCCAGCACAGACCAACATTCAGTCTGTCCCGGCGAAGGCCGCTGGGTTTGGTGGTGTCGGTTGGTGCGATAATATAGGGACAATGGTCCGGGATGCTGTCCATTTCTGTGCCGCACAGCCGGGGCAGGCTCAACAGGGGCACCTGTAAATCGCAGCGGGGCAGTTTTGTGCCGCGCGGAATAACGGTGATCTTGGAGAAGTTGGGGGATCGTTGCAGGACCCGCGCCAGGGGAGCCTGAACTTCCAGCACGATTTTTTCTCCCGATTTGCCGATACCATCGACAGCATCGGTAAGATATCGGCAGAACTGGATCGTATCGCCCATACCCTGTTCCGCCCAAACCAATAAAGTGCGACCCTTTAAGGGTTTGCCATCCCAGGCGGGCAGGGACTGATGGGACTTTGTGGATTCGGGTAAATTCCAGCGGTTCTCATAAGCCTGGAAACCGTCGCGCAGCTTGCCCGCCAACAAATGCGTCAAGGCGATGTCCCATCCCAGTTCGGGTGCATCATACCCCAGCAAATCCGCCCGACGCAGGGCGCTGGCGGCTTGCTCCAGGTCCCCCTTATCGCGCATGGTCAGGCCAAAGTTATAATGGATGCGCGCCACATCGCTGGACAGATCCAGGGCGCGGCGTTGCGCCATCAGGGCATCGTCTAATCTGTTGGATGATCGCAACGCATTGCCCAGATTTGACCAGGCAGGACCATCATTTGGGGTCAGTGCGATCCCCCGTTTCAGACAGGTAACAGCGGTTTCCAGGTGGCCGCGGCGGCGCAGCAATACCCCCATATTAATCCAGGCTGCGGCATTGTCAGGATCCAGTTTCAGGGTCCGCTGATACAGCTCTTCGGCTTCTTCCAGTTTATTGGTCTGATGGGCGCGCAACGCTTGTCTGAGCAACAGTTTAGGGTCCCGGTCCGGGCGGGAGATAATTTGAGCTACCGGTTTTTCTGGCGGTTTTGCCGGTCTCTTCTGTTCCGGGGGGGGAAGGGGGTCGGGTTTTTGATCCTGGATCGCCACCGGCGCTTTTTTTGCAGCCGCCTTAATGACCGCCTTTGCAATTGGGCGCTTGGTCGTGGTGCGTTTGGTGAAGGTTGCCTTCGCCACAGTGCGGGCGGATGCGGGCTGCGCAGCAGGGGCTTGTTTTGTCGGCAGGCGTTTCGCGACAGCCTTGGAAACAACCGCCTTTGCAACCGCGCGGCGCGGCGCAGCCTTATTCTGATTTGTCTGGGCCGTTGCAGAGTCGGATTTTGGAGAAACTGGGTCATCCGTCTGCGGGGTCTTAGACTCCGTCGGGTCTGGTCTTGCGTCGTGTGCGCCTATCGTATCGTCTTTATCCATAGGGCAAGCTTACACTGGGAACGCCGGGTCGGGGAAGCATCCTTACGCGGGCTTCGCTGCGGTAATGATCAGGCCGCCGACGGATACACCATATTCACTGCGCAGGTCTTCCTGTGTGATATCGATGATAAGCAGGCCTGATTCCTCCAGGACGCGTTCAACATAGGCGGGGTCATGCTTATAGCGACCACTTTGATCCAGTCGATATCCAGGTTCGTCAGCGGTGGCATCATCCATGCGTTCAACGGAAAATCCCAATCGCCCGGTCGGTACCAGGGCATTCAGGAAGCCGGCTGCCGCGCGGCTGAGATCGCCGAAATAGCACAGGACATCTGCCGCAACGATGACATCATACATGTCAGGCGCATTGTTCAGAAAGGCGGTCAGTTCCGCCTTGCTGAGGCGATCATACAGTTGCTTGGATTTGGCCTTTTCCAGCATTTTTGGTGACAGATCCACCCCGTCCAGACGCTGGCAATACGGGGCCAGCAGGGGGCCGCACAGGCCCGTGCCACAACCTGCATCCAGAATGACCAGGTCCCGATTGGGGCTTGGCAGATGTGGCTGCAAGGCTTGCAGGATCAGTGCCGGGGCGCGATAGCCAAGCTCAGCCAGTTTCTCATCAAAGATCGGTGCATAGTCATTGAAGATATCTTCGACATAGGCGGCGTTGGCGGTGTCGGGCAGGCCCAGGCCGGAAATTGCCGCCCCGATATGTTGGGCGTCTGGCACATTGGGGAAGCGCCGCATCCATTCCGCAGCGATGGTGACCGCTTCTTCCACCCTGTCATGGGCATACAGATCGTAAAGCGACTTTCCCAGATTGGAATGGGAAACCAGATCATCGGCGTCGCGCCGCACGGCGCGCCACAGCGTCTCTACCGCCTCTTCCGGCATGTTCAATTCGTAATAGCACAGGCCCAGATTGGTATATTCGGTAAAGGCATCATCGCCGCGCAATTGGCGTGCCCGGGACAGTGTTTCCACGGCCCGTTCATAGTCGTCCTGTTGCACGGCCAATTCCCCGCGCCATTCCAGGGCTTCTAAATGATCCGGTTCTTGTTTCAGGACTTTTTCATAGGCGACAACAGCAGCATCCAATCGGCCCTGGCGATAATGTTCTTCCGCGTCTTCGATCAATTTTTCCAATTTAGCCATAGAAACTCTGGAATCCCCTGTCGCGTTACTCGCTTGGCTTTTCTTTACCGTGGCGCATCATGAATGGCATTTGTGTTGCGAAATATCCAAAGGTCAGCAGCATCAGACCCGGGAAGCGAAAATAGACCCAGATTTCCGTGGCTTGTGTGCGCCATACAATCTCGTTCAAGGCAGCCAGCGCCAGAAAGAAGATCGCCGTTCTCAGGGTCAATAACTTCCAGGCCCGCTCAGGCATTTCCAGGGCTTGGCCCATCACAGCCCGCAGCGGTAGTTTCTTGATCATCAGCCCGCCCAGCAGGATGGCGGCGAACATGGTATTGATCATGCTGGGCTTCATTTTAATGAAGCTCTCATCCTCAAGATACAGCGTCAATCCACCGAAAACCCCGACAATTCCAGCTGTCATCAGCGGCATCCATGGAATTTGCCTTTGCACAACAAAGGAGACGATGACGGCGACGAAACTGGCGACCATGACAACCGCTGTTGCTAGCATCAGGTCTTTGGTTGTCAACCAGGTCACTAAAAATGCCCCCAATGGGGCAAATTCGATTGTTGGCTTCAGCCAGGCCGGGGCTTTTGGAGCCTTGGCGTCCTGGTGCGTGCGCGAAGAAGGGGGGCGTTGATCTGTCATGGCACCCTATATAAGCGATTGTTCCAGTGCCGTCACCCTTCCGATTTCAGCCTTTTCCAATCATTGCAAAAAGGGGGTTTCTATCGGTATACTCTGTGTATGAGCGATTTTGGATCAGGCATTGGTACCCGCATTCAACCACGCCCGCAGGAAGGCATCGGCGGTGGCGTTGGGCTGACTCGTCCTGGCGCTGGTCGGTCGGGCAATTCGGATGCGTCGCCAGGCGATGGGCGGTCCGTTGATTCGACATCCGTTCTGGAAGGCGCCTTCAATCGATTGCGCACCTTGTTGGCTTTCGATGGGGACAAAGGCCCGCGCGAAGGTGTGCGGCGCGGGTTTTACCTGAATATCGTTGTCTGATGGTTCTTGTTTCAACGCACCGTTAACACGATTTTCCCGACATAGCCTTTTTCTCCAAAAGCCTTTTGAGCGGCGGCAATATCGCGCAATGGATAGGTTTCCGCGACCAGGGGGGCTATTTCCTTGCGCTCGATTCGCTGTACCAGATTGCCAAAGACCTGTGGCTCCAGAACCGTACATCCGTAAAAGCTCAAATCCTTAAGATACAGGGTCCGAACATCCAGTTCCACAATCGGGCCAGCGACGGCCCCTGCAACCGCATACCGCCCAGCCGGGCGCAATACGTCCAGCAGGCTGGGCCATTTCTGACCGGCGACCAGATCAATCACGACATCCATACTGTTTCGACCCAATTCGGCGATCAGATCATTGCTGCGATCAACGGTTCTGATCGCGCCCAGGGATTTAAGAGTCTCGGCTTTTGACGGGCTTGTGACGGCAATCACTGTGGCCCCTCTGGCGCGGGCCAGTTGAATGGCAGCAGAGCCGACACCGCCGGATGCGCCGGTGATCAACACGGTGTCATCCGGACCAACATTGGTGCGCGTCAGCATATTTTCCGCCGTTGAATAGGAGCATGGAAATGACGCCAATTGCGCATCCGTTAAATCGCTCACAATCCGATAGGCATGACGGGACGCCACGCGGGTGTAGTCGGCAAAGCCGCCATTGCATTCAGAGCCCAGAAACCACGGCGTTTTCAACCTTTCCCCATTGGCTTCCAGTAAACAGGGTTCAATCAGGACCCGTTCCCCAATGCGCTTGGGGTCTACACCTTCACCGGTGGCAACAATCTGGCCGCAGACATCAATCCCCTGGATCAGTGGGAAGGCTATCGGCGCGCCCGACCATGTGGCGTCGTCTGCATCGCCATCCCCCTTTGAATACCAGGCAAGGCGGGTATTGATGTCGGTATTATTCACCCCCGCAGCGCTGACACGGACAATCACATCCCCTTTTCCGGGCGTGGGGACGGTCAGGTCGTCGCGCCATTCCAGCATTTCCGGCCCGCCGTGACCGGTCAGAACAACGCCGCTCATTTTCTGCGGTAAGGTCATGTAACGCTCCTTCGCCGTGTATCGCCCGCTATCGTATGACTCTATTACCGGGTTTAAGGGTCCTGATGCGAAACATTCAGTATTTTTCGCGACAGATTGTTGCGTCACAAGCCTTATGATCGCAATGACACAACTCTGTCATTGATCCATCCGCCCAAGACCGCTAGAGAGACGCGGTTTTGGCAGTCAATGCCATCTATTTTGAACGACAGATTGAAAAGGGAGCGCCCAATCATGCGCGTGTATTACGATCGTGATGCCGATGTTAATCTGATCAAGACCAAGAAGGTCGCGATCATCGGTTTCGGAAGCCAGGGCCATGCCCATGCGATGAACCTGCGGGACAGCGGAGTGAAAGACATTGTTGTTGGCCTGCGTGAAGGCTCTGCCACCCGCAAAAAGGCGGAAGCAGCCGGCCTGAAATGCATGACCGCAACGGAAGCCGCGAAATGGGCGGATCTGGTCATGATGCTGACCCCTGACGAATTGCAGGGCGACATCTACCGGGACGAATTGCATGGCAACATGAAGGAAGGCGCAGCGATTGCTTTCGCCCATGGCCTGAACATTCATTTCAACTTGATCGAAGCCCGCGCCGATCTGGACGTATTCATGATCGCCCCGAAAGGCCCTGGCCACACAGTTCGCTCTGAATATCTGCGGGGCGGTGGGGTTCCGACCCTGGTTGCCGTGGATCGCGATGCTTCTGGCAATGCGCTGGAACTGGCGCTGTCCTATGCGTGCGCCAATGGCGGCGGCAAGGCCGGGATCATCGAAACCAGCTTCAAGGAAGAATGCGAAACCGATCTGTTCGGGGAGCAGGTTGTTCTGTGCGGCGGTTTGATCGAACTGATCCGCGCTGGTTTTGAAACCCTGGTCGAAGCCGGGTATGCGCCGGAAATGGCCTATTTCGAATGCCTGCACGAAGTGAAGCTGATCGTCGATCTGATCTATGAAGGCGGCATCGCCAACATGAACTACTCGATCTCCAACACGGCGGAATATGGCGAATATGTCACCGGCCCACGCATCATCACTGATGACACCAAGGCGGAAATGAAGCGTGTTCTGCATGACATTCAGTCGGGCAAATTCACCCGTGACTGGATGCTGGAAAATAAGGTCAACCAGACCAGCTTCAAGGCAACCCGCCGCCTGAATGACGCGCATCCGATTGAAGAAGTCGGCACCAAGCTGCGCGCCATGATGCCCTGGATTTCCGAAAAGGCCCTGGTCGACAAAACCAAGAACTAAGCCTTTCCGACATACCGACTACAAAGCCCCTCTCTCAGCCTTGCTGGGGGAGGGTTTTTTTGTACTATACCCCCTCCAAGTTACCGGCCCGTCAGTGGATACATCTGCATGAAAAACAGGGTCACCCTGCGTCAAGCCGCGCCAGAAGAAGCGGAAGAGATCACGGCCTTGATGCTGCGATCCAAGGCACATTGGGGCTATTCAAAGGAGTTCATGGAACATTGTCTTGCGACCCTGTTTATCGAGCGCCGTGTGATAGAGACCGATACAGTGATTGTCGCTGTTTCTGATGCGGATTCACGATTGCTGGGTGTCCAGCATGTGATTTGCTCTCCACCCGATGCGTCTTTGGATAAGCTGTTTGTGGATGATACCGCAATCGGGATGGGAGTCGGGGCTGCCCTGTATGCAGATGCTGTGATACGCGCAAAGGCGCAGGCATGTACACGGATGACAATCGTATCTGACCCGCATGCTGTGCCGTTCTATCAAAGCAGAGGCGCGGTCCTGATTGGGGAGGTTGCGTCAGACAGTATTCCGGGCCGAATGCTGCCCTTGCTGGAGCATGTCTTCTAGGAAGTCACGCTCAAGCCCATCAGGCTGCGGGCAAAATCGCGGGCTTCGAAGGGGCGCATATCTTCGGCTTGTTCGCCAACCCCAATGGCATGTACCGGCAGGCCGAATGTGTCGGCCAGTGCGACCAGAACGCCGCCCTTGGCGGTTCCATCCAGTTTTGTTACGACCAGACCGGTCACTTTCACCATTTCGCCAAAGACCTTGACCTGTTGCAGGGCGTTTTGGCCAACGGTGGCGTCCAGCACCATGATCGTGTCATGGGGGGCACTGTCATCCTGTTTGCCCAGAACCCGCACAACCTTCTGCAATTCCTGCATCAGGCCGGCCTTGTTGTGCAGCCGCCCGGCGGTGTCGACCAGCAGGACATCAACGCCAGCCTCTTTGGCCTCGGTCAGCGCCTCAAACGCCAGGGAGGCGGCGTCACTGCCGGTATCGCGGGCAATGACGGGGCATCCGGTGCGTTCGCCCCAGATCTTCAATTGTTCAACGGCGGCGGCGCGGAACGTATCCCCGGCAGCCAGCATGACCGTTAGGCCCTGGTCTTTATAATGCTTTGCCAATTTTCCGATCGTGGTGGTCTTACCTGATCCATTCACCCCGACAACCAGAACGACATGCGGCTTTTTCGTTCTGTCGATCACAAGCGGTTTCGCAACCGGTTCCAGGACAGAGGTCACATGGGCTGCAAAGGCTTCGCGCACTTCATCGCCGCCGATTTCCTTGTCAAAGCGGGTGCGCGCCAGTTCGGCGGTCATGCGCGCCGCCATGCCAGGGCCCAGATCAGAGCCGATCAGGACGTCTTCCAATTCCTCCAGCGCAGCATCATCCAGCCGACGCTTGCCAGTAAAGATACCGGCAACACCATCGGTCAGCCGTGCGGAGGTCTTCGCCAGACCCTGCTTTAGTTTTTCAAACCACCCTAACGCCATGTCTCACTGTCTTTCGATTTTACTATTTCAGGCTCCGCATTTGGTTTGTTGCCCCTGGACCCCGGATCAAGTCCGGGGGGGACGCATTGAAGGTATCATTTTTTGAAGACGTCATTCCCGCGCAGGCGGGAATCCAGGACCGCCAGCACAAATCAATACGTTCTACGCCGCCGCCAGCTTGCTTAGGACTTCTCCTCGTATAACACCATCTTTGATCTCTCCCAATCGCGCGCGGACCAGGGTGCCATCGGGCATATCGCCGATCAGGCGCACGGGCGCGAAACCTTCGCTATGTCCCAGGCCATTGCGCTCTATCAGAACATTGGCTTCTGTTCCGCGCAGAGAGGAAAGGTACTTCGCCTCTGCCTTCGCCCCTGCTTCGCGCAGTTTGCGGGCGCGGGCCTTGCGGTCCGCCTTGGGCACTTGATTGGGAATGCGGGCAGCGGGCGTACCGGGGCGTTCCGAATAGGGGAAGATATGCATCCAGGTCAGGCCAGCCTCTTCAATGATGTTCAGGCTGTTCTGGAACATGTCTTCGGTTTCGGTGGGGAATCCGGCGATCAGATCCGCCCCGAAGACGATTTCCGGCCGATTGGCGCGCAGGGTTTCAATCAGGTTGATCGCATCAGCACGGGAATGCCGTCGCTTCATGCGTTTTAAGATCATATCATCGCCTGATTGCAGCGACAGATGCAGGTGGGGCATCAGGCGTTCTTCTTCGGCCATGGCGCGGAACAGGTCCGGGTCCAGTTCAATGCAATCCACCGAAGAAATGCGCAGTCTGGGTAGGTCCGGCACCAGCTTCAGGATGCGCCGAACCAGTTGTCCCAAACCCTGTTCCCCCGGCAGATCCCCGCCATAGGAGGTGATGTCGACGCCGCTGATGACAACTTCCTGTACGCCATTTTCCACCAGGGTCCGAATCTGCCCAATCACCTCTCCGGCGGGCACAGATCGGCTGTTGCCGCGCCCATAGGGAATGATGCAGAAGGTGCAACGATGGTCACAGCCATTCTGTACCTGAACGAAGGCCCGGGTGCGCTCGGCAAATCCATCGATCAAATGTCCGGCGGTTTCGGTGACCGACATGATGTCATTGACCACGACACGCTCTTCAGCAGCGGCGCCATAGGTTTCTGGCCGCAGCTTCTCCTGATTGCCAACAACGCGGCTGACTTCCGGCATGGCGGCATAGGTGCCTGGGTCGATCTGGGCCGCGCAACCGGTGACCATGATTTCAGCGTCGGGATTGTCCCGGCGCAGCTTGCGGATTGTCTGGCGCGCCTGGCGTTCTGCCTCCGCCGTTACAGCGCAGGTATTGACGACAATCAGGTTCTCACGACCGCCTGCCGTAGCCAGATTACGGATCGCCTCTGACTCAAAGGCATTCAGGCGACAGCCGAAGGTGATGATTTCCAGGGCGTTCGTTGTGTCGGGGGTCTTGGTCACAGCGCCATCTCCCCGATAAAGCTAAGGGCGGTCGGCCCGGTCATCAGGACATGACCATCCTCCTGCCGCCACTGGATAGACATTTCACCGCCATCCACGCGAATTTTGACGGGTGCAGAGGCTGCATCGACCAACCCGCGTCGATGGGCGGCAACAGCCGTTGCGCAGGTGCCAGATCCGCAAGCCAGCGTGATTCCCGCGCCACGCTCCCAGACCCGCAGGCGCAACTGCCCATCGGGAGAGAGGGATGCGATTTCGACATTTGTGCGCCTTGGGAACAACCGATGATGTTCCAGGATCGGTCCTAGCGTTGGCAGGTCAATCGCCTCGGCATCTTCAACAAAAAACACACAATGCGGGTTGCCCATTCCCACGGCGACCGGGTCGGAAAGGGGGCCTTGGGAAATGTTGAGATGCAGTGTGTCCATAGCAGAGGCCAAAGGCACATCCTGCCAGTCCAGCAAGGCAGCGCCCATATCGATGGTGACCATGTCATCCTGACGCCGCCCCAACAGGCGCCCCCTGATCGTATCGATGGTGCAGGTGGCTTTGCCCAGTTCGGTCATCACCTGATTGGCGACACAGCGCGTGCCGTTGCCACAGGCCTCTGCCTCACTGCCATCTGGATTATAGATTCGCAGGAATATATCGGCGTCTTGCGACTGGGGCGGGTGTATCACCATCAACTGGTCAAAACCGATACCGAAATGTCGATCCCCAATCAGGCGGATGCGGGATTCCGGCAGGTCAATCGGCTCTGCCCGTGCGTCCAGCACGACAAAGTCGTTCCCAAGCCCATGCATCTTCTTGAACGCCACCATGGTCGTCCTCGCCAAAACAGTCTTAAAATAGCTGCGCCACCCGCAATCAGGGTGCCCGTTTCAGGGCCCTATATAAGACGGGTTGGCTGCTGACGCAATTTGACTGTTGTTTCAGGGCAAATGCAGGGGGCGACTCTCGGTAGGTTGTTATGCGTAAAGCTCGCTCTCACTGATTTCCAAGACCATTCTGAAAAAGGCGCGGCGTTGATACGGGGCCTCAATCGCATTGAAATATCCGGCCAGCATGCGCGCTTCATCATCGGAATCCGGATTGGTGCCTTCAACCAAGTCCAATCCATCATAGAACGTTTCCACCGGGTGATTCAGGGCGCGCGCGATAAGAAATAACGCACTGGCGGAAATTCTGTTCTCTCCCGATTCATATTTACGGATTTGCTTAAAGCTGAGGCCGATATCCTGACCCAACTGCGCCTGTGTGATTTTTTGGGCGCGGCGCAAGCGTTTGACATTCGCCCCAACCAATTTATCGACATCTGTTGGCTGTCGGCGCGTGCCTTTGTGTTGCTGAGCCATGAATTTCCCTCTTTAATGGTATAACTATTATTTGCACACCGAAATCGGTTATTCAATGTTTAATGGCGCAAAAAATTATTTGTACGTAAAAGGGGAAATTTAATCACCGGGTTTGCCGCTGAACCGTCCGGCCCCCAAGCAAGTGTGACAGTTGTGCTTGACCGGCGGGGTGGAACGCCTTAGAAACCGCCTCACATCAGGCAGTCACATCTGCAGAAGGTCCTAAGGGGTCCCGCCGGTCCGCGAGTTTCGCGCACCGGCGCGTTTTGCGTTGTGTGTGCTTTGCTGAAGCAGGAGCGTGCATGTTTGAGTCATTGTCAGATCGGCTGGGCGGCGTATTCGATGCCCTGAAACGACGGGGTTCGCTGAAGGCGGGCGACGTTGATGCCGCTATGCGTGACATTCGCGTGGCGCTGCTGGAAGCCGATGTCGCACTGCCAGTCGTGAAAGACTTCATTGCCAGCGTGCGCGAACAGGCCGTTGGCGAGGCTGTGCTGCGATCCGTGACGCCGGGTCAGCAGGTGGTCAAGATCGTCAGCGATGCCTTGACTGCGTTGCTGAGTTCAGACGATCAGGACCTGAACCTGATCGGGGAGCCGCCCTTTGCGATCCTGATGGTCGGGTTGCAAGGGTCTGGTAAGACGACGACGACGGCGAAGCTTGGTAAGCGCCTGACGGAAAAAGACCGCAAGAAGGTGCTGATGGCGTCCCTGGACGTGTATCGCCCGGCGGCACAAGAACAGCTTAAAATTCTGGGCGAACAGACCGGCGTTGCGACCTTGCCGATCGTAGCAGGGCAACAGCCCGTCGCGATTGCCAAGCGGGCGCTGAACGCAGCGCGACTGGGCGGGTATGACATCGTCCTGTTGGATACCGCGGGTCGCCTGCATGTCGATGAACAATTGATGGGAGAAGTCGCCGCCGTGCGCGATGCGGCTGTCCCGCGCGAGACCCTGCTGGTGGCCGACAGCATGACCGGTCAGGATGCGGTAACGGTCGCTAAAAGCTTCCAGGATCGCGTGGGCCTGAGTGGTATCGTCCTGACGCGCGTTGATGGCGATGCCCGCGGTGGTGCGGCATTGTCCATGCGTCAGATCACCGGCAAGCCGATCAAATTCCTGGGCACCGGCGAAAAGATGGACGAGATCGAGCCCTTTAAGGCTGATCGCGTTGCCGGTCGCATTCTGGGGATGGGCGATGTCGTTTCCCTGGTGGAGCGCGCTGCCGAGTCTATTGATCAGGCCGAGGCCGAAAAGATCGCCCGCAAAATGCAGAAGGGCGAATACGACCTGGAAGACATGGCCCAGCAGCTCAAACAGATGCGCAAAATGGGCGGCATGGAAGGTCTGATGGGCATGTTGCCCGGCATTGCCAAAATGAAAAAGCAAATGGCCGGTGCCAATCTGGACCCGAAGGCGTTGATCCGGCAGGAAGCGATCATCTCTTCCATGACCCCTCAGGAACGACGCAACCCGAAGGTATTGCACGCCTCGCGCAAGCGTCGCGTGGCTGCTGGGTCGGGCACCAGTGTTCAGGACATCAACAAGCTGCTGAAACAGCACCAAACGATGGCCAAGATGATGAAGCAGGTCTCCAAAATGGGCAAAAAGGGCATGATGGGTATGCCCGGCGGCATGGGTGGAGATATGAGCGCCCTGATGGGCGGTGCGAATATGGGGGGCGGATCCATGGGCAAGGGCCCGGGTCAGCTTCCAGGATTGGGAGGGATGCCCCCTGGTTTCCCCCCCGGCTTTCCGAAGAAATAGCGTTTAAAGCTACAACCCGGTCGGATGCGTTTTCCGATCAAATAATAACCGAGTACCAGCGTTTCAATTAGGACTGGAGAACACGAATGAGCCTTAAAATCCGGATGTCCCGTGGTGGCGCCAAAAAGCGTCCCTTTTATCGTATCGTTGTTGCGGATACCCGCGCACCGCGCGATGGCCGCTTCATCGAGAAGATCGGCTTCCACAACCCAATGATGCCCCGCGATCATGCAGAACGCCTGAGCATCAATCTGGACCGCGCCAAATATTGGATGTCGGTCGGCGCGAAGCCGTCACCGCGCGTTCACCGTTTCCTGGCCGATGCCGGCGTGATGGAAAAGGCGTCGATCCCAGAGCAGACCAAACAGCATCTGCCGCGCGCCAAGGAACAGGAACGTATCCGCGAGCGTGAACAGAAGGCCAAGGAAGCTGCGGAAGCTGCCAAGGCTGAAGCTGCCGAAGCTGCTGCTGCTGCGGAAGCAGAAGCGGCGGAAGCTGCTGCTGCCCCTGCTGAAGAAGCCCCGGCTGAAGAAGCCCCTGCTGAAGAAGCGGCTGCAGAAGCGACCGAGGAAGCAAAGACCGAGTAATCCGGTAACGGATTGCATCGGCCCAGAGGTCGCATCATGCCGGATGGAATCGGACAGATGGTAGAAAGCAAACTGATCGTCGGAGTTGTCACGGGCGCCCATGGCGTGCGCGGACAACTGCGCGTGAAGAGCTTTACCGCCGATCCCGCCGATTTAACGGCATATGGACCCCTGACCGATCAGACCGGTGATACTGTCTATAAGCTGACCCTGAAAGGGGAAGTGAAGGGGCAATTGATCGCCAGCCTGGCCGGATGCACGGATCGGAATGCTGCGGAAGCTTTGCGGGGAACGGAATTCTATCTGGATCGGGCCTTGTTGCCCCAGGCGGATAAGGAAGAATTCTACCACGCGGATCTGATCGGAATGGCTGCACTGGACGGGGCTGGAACCCATATGGGAACAGTCCGGGCGGTGTTTGATTTTGGCAGCGGCGATATGCTGGAAGTGGTGGGCGCAGACGGGTCAGTTGTCCTGTATCCCTTCATGGAAGCGGTTGTTCCCGAAGTTGACCTGGATGCCGGTCGCCTGACCATTCTGCCCCCGGCGGAAGTCGAAGCGACACAGGGTGAAGAAGAAGGGGAGGAGGCCTGATATCATGGCGCATACCATCCCTTCCGCAACGCCCTGGCATGTGACGGCCTTGACCCTGTTCCCGGAAATGTTTCCGGGCGTGCTGGGTCATTCCATCGCAGGCAAGGCGTTGCAATCCGGTCTGTGGCAGATGGAAACGGTTGATATCCGGGGCTTTGCAACGGATCGTCATGCAACTGTGGACGATGCGCCAATGGGGGGTGGGGCCGGTATGGTCATGCGCCCTGATGTGTTGGATGCAGCGATTGCCTCAGTGGCTGATAAGCCGGGGCCCTTACTGTATCTGTCGCCACGCGGTCGGGTCTTTGATCAGGCACGGGCTCGGGATCTGGCGACAGGATCAGGGGTGCGGGTGTTATGCGGTCGGTATGAAGGGGTGGATCAGCGGGTGCTGGACAAATGGGAAATCGAAGAGGTCAGCCTTGGCGATTTCGTTCTGTCTGGTGGCGAGCCTGCAGCCCTGACGATGCTGGATGCCTGTCTGCGGTTGCTGCCGGGTGTCATGGGGTCACGCGAGTCTTTGGACGAAGAAAGTTTTGAAGGCGGATTGTTAGAATATCCGCACTATACGCGGCCAGCGGAATGGGAGGGACGGCACGTGCCGGAAGTCCTGCTGTCTGGTCATCACAAAAACATCCGGGCCTGGCGACGGGCCCAAGCCGAAGCCGTGACACAGCGGCGTCGGCCGGATTTATGGTCCCGCTATATCAGCGCCGGGGCTAATCATGTTGCGTAACGCAAAAGGTTTGCGAAGAAAGGAACCGAGGTCATGAATATCATTGAACAGATCAATGCCGAGCAGGTCGAAAAGCGTTTGACCACTGGCGAGGCGATCCCGACATTTTCGCCGGGTGACACGATCGTTGTCCGTGTGAAGGTTGTCGAAGGCACGCGCGAGCGTATCCAGGCTTTCGAAGGCGTTTGCATCGGCCGCAAGAATGCTGGCGTGAATTCCAACTTCACCGTCCGCAAGATTTCTTATGGTGAAGGCGTGGAACGTGTGTTCCCGCTGTACAGCCCGCGGATCGAAGGCATTGACGTCGTGCGTCGCGGTAAAGTCCGCCGTGCGAAGCTGTACTTCCTGCGTGGTCGTACCGGTAAGTCCGCCCGTATCATCGAACGCACCACCGGTCGCGGCATGAAGAACGGCCGCTATCAGGGCGACTAAAGACCATCGGGCCTGTACCGGATTACGTCGGTACAGGCGCAGGTCGATGCCTTTTGGAAAGAGTACTTTTATCTTTTCACGAGGCGGATGAAGTCTTGTGACCGTTAAGGGATATGCGATTGCCTTTCGGGGTGGTAGCAAACCTGTCCAGAAATGTGGCAAGTCGCATGAATGGATCAGGGCCTTTCAGAACTGGTGCTGTGGCGTGATCCGCTGACCTTGAGCAAAGCGAGGCAGAAAAGGGGTAAGGAAAGCATGACGAAGCCAAGAACGCTGTTTGATAAAATCTGGGATAGCCACATTGTCGATAGACAGGATGATGGTACCTGCCTGATTTATATCGACCGCCATTTGGTGCATGAAGTGACCAGCCCGCAGGCTTTTGAAGGTCTGCGTGTTTCCGGTCGCAAAGTGCGGCGTCCAGAGCTTACCCTGGCTGTGCCGGATCACAATGTGCCGACCGCAAACCGCGCCAGCGGGATCGAGGATGAGGAAAGCCGCATCCAGGTCGAAACCCTGTCGTCCAATGCGAAAGAATTCGGCGTGCCGATTTTTGAAATGAGCGATGTTCGCCAGGGCATCGTTCATATCATCGGACCGGAACAGGGCTTCACCCTGCCTGGCATGACGATTGTTTGCGGCGACAGTCACACCGCGACCCATGGCGCGTTTGGCTCTCTGGCGTTTGGTATTGGAACGTCGGAAGTTGAGCATGTTCTGGCGACCCAGACGCTGCAGCAGAACCCGGCAAAGAATATGCGTGTCACAGTCAATGGCGCATTGCCCACTGGTGTTACGGCAAAGGATCTGATCCTGGCGATCATTGGCAAGATTGGCACGGCGGGCGGGACCGGCCATGTCATTGAATTTGCCGGTCAGGCGATCCGCGATTTGTCCATGGAAGGGCGTATGACTGTCTGTAACATGGCAATTGAAGGCGGTGCACGCGCTGGTCTGATTGCGCCTGATGAGACGACATTCGCCTACCTGAAAGGCCGCGAAATGGCGCCCAAGGGAGAGACCTGGGAAAAAGCTGTGGCCTATTGGAAGACGCTGCCCAGCGATGAGGGCGCGCTTTATGACAAGGAAGTCACCCTGGATGTCGCCGATATCCCACCACAAATCACCTGGGGCACCAGCCCGGAAGATGTGGTTGCGATCACCGGAACGGTGCCTAATCCGCAATCCTATGGTTCGGGTAAGGCTGCTGCCGCGCAACGCTCCCTGGACTATATGGGGCTGACGGCGGGCATGAAGATGACCGATGTCAAAATCGATACGGTTTTCATCGGGTCCTGCACCAATGGTCGGATTGAAGACCTGCGCACGGTCGCTGCCATCGCCAAGGGCCGCAAGGTCGCAGACGGTGTCCGCGCTATGGTGGTGCCGGGGTCCGGCCTTGTGAAGCAGCAGGCGGAAGCAGAAGGCCTGGATAAAATCCTGATTGCCGCAGGTTTTGATTGGCGGGAACCAGGCTGTTCCATGTGTCTGGCCATGAATGCCGATAAGCTGGCCCCGAAGGAACGCTGTGCTTCAACGTCCAATCGCAATTTTGAAGGTCGTCAGGGCCGGGGTGGTCGGACCCATCTGGTCAGCCCAGGCATGGCCGCTGCCGCTGCTTTGAAAGGCCACCTGGCCGATGTTCGGGAGTTCCTGTCATGACCCACCAAATGCCCCTGCCCAAGGATCATCTGGACCGCCTGTTTGGCCGCGATATGCAATACAGCGCCTGGCAGATCGATGTTCCGGCCCCTGCAAATGATGATGCCATGATCAGCGCGATGGATGCCGCCATCCTGATGTCCCTGATTAAACGCCGCAAGCGGTAAGAGAGGATCAGACAGTCATGAAACCCTTCACCGAATTGACCGGCATCGCTGCCCCGATGGATATGATCAACATCGATACCGATATGATCATCCCCAAGCAGTTTTTGAAAACCATTCAGCGTTCCGGCCTGGGCAAGAATCTGTTTGATGAAATGCGCTTTGATGACAATGGCACTCCCAAGCCAGATTTCGTGCTGAACAAAGAGCCTTACACCCATGCGCAAATCCTGATCGCCGGGGCCAATTTTGGCTGTGGGTCCAGTCGGGAACATGCGCCGTGGGCATTGGAAGATTTTGGCATTCGCTGTGTCATCGCACCCAGTTTTGCCGATATTTTCCACGGCAATTGTTTCAAGAACGGGATTCTGCCGATCCGGCTGCCGGAAGAGACCGTAAAGTCGCTGATGGAAAAGTCAGAGCGCGGTCAGAATGCCCAGTTCACAATCGACCTTCCCCGTCAGGTTATCGTCGATCCCGATGGCACGGAAATCCCGTTCGAAGTGGATTCGTTCCGCAAGCATTGTCTGCTGAACGGCCTGGATGATATCGCGCTGACCTTGCAGAAAGGGGCGGCCATCGACGGCTACGAAGATGACCGCAGCCGCACAGCACCCTGGACCACCCCGGCCGCCGCTGAATAAGGGCTATTGCTTGATCTCCACCTCTACGAAGGTGAAGGGAAAGTCGTTGTCGTTGATCACATTGTGGTCAACGCCGGTTTGCCGCGCATAGGACAGGCCCGCCTTCAGGTCGGACTGGAGGATTTTTCCGTCCGGAAATTCAATTGTCAGGGCCCCCGTTGTCATGGGGACGACGACATAATCCATTTCATGTTGATGCCGTCCCGTCTCTGCGCCGGGTGGGAAATGCCATTGGGTGACGCGGACGCGATCATCGTCAACCTGGACCGTGGGAATGGCTTTTGGGCGCTCGCTCATGCCTCTGGCTCCTCTTCATTTTGGTTTTGCAGGTGGATCAATCGGGCGGCCAGCGCATGCAAATCAGGATCGTGTATTCCCAATTGATCCAAATGCTCAACCGTTTTCAAAACATATTCCAGATTGGTCCCTCGCTGACCGCAGGCATTCAGCACGGTTGCCTCAATCATATCAAGGGGCAGGCCATGGGCGCATTGCGGGTGACCAGATACTGGGGCAAAGCTGTAGCACTGGATTTCACCGATATCGGTTTGGGCTGTCAGTTGAATGATTTCATAGCTGGAATTTCCCATTTCACGCAGCCAAATTGCGCGGGCGGCTTCCTGTAAGCGATCTGGATCGATTCTAAATGCACAGCCTTCGCATGTACCGCCGGGGGCCAACCCCATGACCAGGCCCGGTTTTTCCCGCGTGCCGCGATACCTGGTTGAAAACAGGCACAAGGCCCGATGCCAGCCCTGAACCGCTGCGCGCCGCCGGTCACAATAGGGAAATTCGGGGTTCCAGATCAACGAAGCGGTGCCAAAAATCCAAACATTCTGCGGGTCCGGCATACTGGCAATCCAGGCATCCGCCCGTTGACAGATCGTGTCGTCCGAGGCGCGGTCGAAATCTGGCAGGGGAGGTATCGGATGCTGGGGCCGCTTTGTCATGATCCTTTCATCCTGACAAGGCGCGCCCAGCTTGCCAAGCCGGTTTCTGGCGCGTACATCGGGACTTATGGGAAAAAGATCTTTGCTTCTGTTGGTGGTTGGTATTCTGGTGCTTCTGGTCGGGGCCTGGAGTGCTTGGTGGTTTTATTCCGCGCGTCTGGCGATATCCAGCTTTCAGGACTGGGTATCGGAACAGCGTAGCCAAGGCTATGATATCAACTTTCAGCGGATAGATACCGGCGGGTACCCCTTCTCCCTGGCCTTAACGGCGACCCGATTTGGTGTCGCGGCCCCCCTGCGGGCCTGGACAGTCTCTGGCGATGCGCTGACGGTCACGTTTAAGCCCTGGCAGTTGGATCGATATCAGATCTCCAGTGATCAACCTCTTCGCCTTTCTGCGGTGATGATACCGGAAAGCCAGAAAACACCGGTGGTGATTCAGGATTTAACCGGTGATTATCTGTTTCACAGAGATGGGGCCAAGCACCAGTTGCGTCTGATCGCGGCAGATGTATCTGGGCCCAATGGTTTGACCATCGACACGATTGGCGTCTCTGGAACAATGCCATTCCATGCGCCACAGGACCGTGATGCGGATATTATGACAGGGCATCTGGAGTTGGTCGGCGCTAAGATGCCTGGTCTTGTGCCGCAGGGCCTGTCAGAACAAATCGAGGCGGCGTTCCTTGATTTCACTGTGTCTGGTCCCCAACCCAATCCAGAATTCAGTATGGCAAAGCGCCTGTCTGATTGGCGGGACGCCGGGGGCGGTGTTGAGGTCAGCAAGATCGCCTTGGCGTGGCAGGACCTTAATCTGTCCGGTGATGGGACGATTAGCCTGGATGAGTATCTGCGCCCCCTGGCTGCTTTTGGCATGCAGGCGACCGGGCTTTCTGAAACCGCGCGAAGATTTGAAGAGGCGGGTCTGATCGATCGGCAGATACGGCGTTATATCGAAATGGGGGTCGGCCTGTTATCCTTGGGCTCCGGTCAGGCGGGAATGGTCCGCTTTCCGGTAACAATACAGGATGGCATTTTGTCGTTGGGACCTGTCGCATTGACGGAAATACCGCCCATTGTCGCCGGGGCTGGACCGCTGCCACCCGCTGTGCCCGCGCCAAAGACGGGTGAAATCACCACATTTCCCGATCTTGCCCCGCCGCCGACCGTCAGTGACGAGACCCTGGATGCAGGATCGAATCAAATGCAAGGCACCGACCCACAGGCTGCGCCGGCTCCGGCCCAATAAACGGACAGGTCTTCAGCCTTTATTCATGAAATCTGTCAGCCCGGCGATTAAGCGGTCGTTTTCCGCCGCGGTGCCGATTGTGGCGCGCAGGCTTTCGGCCAGCCCATAGCCTGCAACGGATCGCACGATAACGCCTTGATCTGCCAGATGGCTGAGGGCGCGTTTGGCGGTGTCGGCATCGTTAAAACGGATCAGCACGAAATTGCAGACGGATGGCGGGAAGCCCAGTCCCAATTGGGATAAGGCCCCGCACAGGCGCTTCAATTGTTCTGCATTCTGCGCCAGGCTGATTTCAACGTGGTCCTGATCCCCCAGGGCGGCGATACCGGCTGCCTGAGCAGAGTTGTTGACGTTAAACGGGCTGCGCACACGGTTTAGCGCGTCCACTACGGCTTCGGGCGCATAGCACCAGCCCAGCCGCAATGCCGCTAAACCATAAAGCTTAGAGAATGTGCGCAACATCACGACATTCTGGTAATCTTCAACCAAATCACATCCATCTGAGTAGTCGGACGCATCGACATATTCAGAATAGGCGGCGTCGATCACCAGCAAGATATCTTCTCGCAACCCATCCCGCAGACGACGCAATTCGCTGCCGGGGATATAGGTGCCGGTTGGATTGTTGGGATTGGCGACAAAGCAAATGCGGGTCTTGTCGGTGACACAGGCAAGCAAGGCATCAACATCCGTATGCAGGTCCGGTGTCTCTGGTGCCAGAACCGGCGTGGCCCCAACAGTTTTCGCGGTAATGCCATACATCAGAAAGCCATGCTGAGTCTGAAGGACTTCATCCCCTGGCCCCACATAGCAGCGGATCAGCAGGGTGATTAGTTCATCGGATCCCGCGCCGCAGACAATGCGGTTCACATCCAGACCGAACTGGGTGGCCAAAGTCTGACGCAATTGGGTCGCGCCACCGTCGGGATAGCGGTTCAGATGGATCGCTTCGCCATAGGCGGCAATTGCCTTTGGGCTGGGCCCCAACGGGTTCTCGTTGGCGGACAGGACAGCGGGGGGAATGGCGGCTGTGTCGTCGCCATGGGCGCCTGGCACATAGATAGGCGCTTCCGCAATGCCGGGGCGCAGGATTAGCGGGCTCTTCGTCATTTTGCGCTGTCATCCTCATTTTCTTTCGGAAGGGGCAGTGGGGGCCGCTTTTCAGGGCCTAGAACCTCTGCATAGCCGCCGACAATTTCCACTCTTACAACGGAATCGCGCACTTCGATCAATTCCAGGCGCGAGTCTTTGCTGTCGATGAAATCCCCTAATTCGATCAGATGGACCCAGCTTTCTTCCTGTGGCGCGGAGGCTGTGAACAGGGGATGTAACTTCGCCCGTTGCAATATGGCATTCAGGGCTGTGCGTGATAGGGGTTCCGTTGTTTCCATCAGGACCAGGGTGCGGTCGCTGCCTGTTGGTTCCAGCTTTAGGCGGGCGACGGCAAAGGCATCCTGCATTTGACCGCGCACGCTGCCGACACCGGCAAAGGGAAGGCGCATAATCACCTTGGGTGCGTTGGCACCCGACAGCTTGACCCACCAGGGATCGTCGTCGCTTTCCCGTGGGGCGGGCAACACGGCGATCTGGTGGCGATCTTCAAAGACCTGCGCCAGCGTATCGCGCACCGTGGGATAGGCGGTCATGGGTACCTGGCTGCCAAATTGGTCGCGCGCCAGATCCCACAATGTGTGTTCCTCAGAATTTGCCAGCACCGCGACGGAATAATGCGCCTGCAACATGGTAAAAGCGGCGATCATTTCGTGCCACATACGCGCCAGGGCCGCGAAAGGGAAGGGGCCGCGATGCCGTTCCGCCAGTCGGCGCAGCATGGATGCTTCGCGCGTCGGGCGCACTGGCAGTTTTGCCCCTTTGCCCTTTGCTGCAGCGACATATTGCACAACATCCCAACGTTTCAGGATCAGTTCGTGGATCTGATCATCGATTTCGTCGATCTGTTGGCGCAGTTCATCCAGTGTCGGTTTTGCCATGGTCTTGCCCAGCTTGATCGTCTCGTTAAAACACCAATATAGGGTTGGATGCTAGGACGTAGCGCGCCCACTGCCTGAAATCAAAATAAAAGAGTCTTTGTCTAAACCGTCATCGACTTCGCGGGGTTGATTTAATTTACGACTTTTTTGTGGAAATTCCGGTCGGTGGGGTTTAATACTCCGCCTCCCACTGGGAAAATTATGTCTGTCTGTTTAAGTGAATGAGAGCGATCTGTTATGCCAATTAAAATCCCGGATAATCTTCCTGCCCGCCTGGAGCTTGAGCGCGAAGGTATGAATGTGATGTCTGAAGCGAATGCGATTCGTCAGGATATTCGCCCGATGAAGATTGGCCTGTTGAACCTGATGCCACAGAAACAGAAGACAGAAACCCAATTGGCGCGCCTGATCGGGGCAACACCGCTGCAGATTGAATTGACCCTGGTGACGACCGGCAGCTATGTGCCATCGAATGTGTCGGCCCATCACCTGTCGACCTTTTACCGCGCCTGGGAAGAAGTCCGTGAAGAAAAATTCGACGGCTTTATCATCACGGGTGCGCCGGTGGAAACACTGCCCTTCGATCAGGTGAAATACTGGGCCGAATTGGAACAGATCCTGGATTGGACGCAATCGAATGTGCATTCCAGCCTGGATATCTGTTGGGGGGCGCAGGCAGCGATGTATCATCTGCATGGCATTCCCAAACATGAACTGCCATCGAAAATGTTTGGTGTCTTCCCGCATCGTGTGGTCAACCGCACATCCAGCCTGTTGCGCGGGTTTTCCGATGAATTGTCCATTCCGGTGTCTCGCCATACAGAAACGCGGCTTGAAGATATAACAAAAGTGCCAGGTCTGGAGGTTCTGATTGAGTCGGAAGAGGCCGGATTGTGCGTGATCAACGATGCGGCCCACCGTCACATCTACATGCTCAATCATCTGGAATATGATGCCTGGACCCTGAGGGATGAATATCAGCGCGATATTGATGAAGGTTTGAAAATTGATCCTCCGCGCTATTATTTCCCACAGAATGATCCAGGCCGGGATCCGGCAAACATCTGGCGCAGTCATGCGCATTTGTTTATCGGAAACTGGATCAATGATATGTATCAGTCGACACCATTCGATCTCGATTTGATTGGCATGGTATAGACGGGTGGGGAGTCCTTAGGGTGCAGCATTGGCGCGGATATCGATCCCTTGGCAGCATTGCCCGATGTCTGGCGCTTTTTGCGCTTCTGATTCAGTTTACATTGCCGCTTGGAACCGCGATCGCAGCGGGCCTGTCTGATGGTCATTCTGATACTCAGATCGTCTTTCAATGTCTAGGCGGGGCCCCTCAGACCGATCCTGATGACCAACCGGTTGTTCCCTGGCACACATGCGCCATGCCAGGCGGGTGTTGTGTCGCCCCTGTCCTGGCGATCCCTCCGACCGCCCTGGGGTCTGTGCAGATCGCTGCGTACCGCGTGTCATGGGACTCTGTAGATAACGGGTTTATCGCTGCCTATAGGGCGCATCGACCACCAGTCAGGGCCCCCCCTCTTAAGACCTGAATGCTCCTTAAGCTTATTCATTCAGCGTTCAAAGAAGGTACAATCACATGATAAAGACTGTAACGACGATCCGCCATGGCGCGGTCTTAACCCTGCTTGCGGCCATTCTGTTTGCATTCAATGCCCCTGTGCAGGCGCATAGTGGACCGATCCATGTTGAAAGCTCCTTTGCCCGGGCCAGTGCGTCTCCGGCTGCAAAATCCGGGGCGGCCTATGTCACCATCACCAATACCGGTAAATCCCCTGATCGGTTGATCGGGGTAGAAGGGGATGCCGCCGGGATGGTTCAGATCCATATGACCGAGATGACGAATGGTGTGATGAGCATGAAAGAAGTAGAAGGCGGAATAGAAATTCCAGCCGGTGGTACAATTCAACTGGAACCGGGTGGCAATCATGTGATGCTGATGGGCCTAAAGGCGCCGTTGGTTGAAGGGGAAACATTGCCGCTGACTTTGGTTTTCGAAAAGGCAGGCAAGGTTGAAGTCGATGTGCCGGTAATGGCCCCAGGCGCCATGATGGGCGAAATGGACCACAGCAAGATGAAACAGTAAGCCGTCAGACCGCTGATGTGCCTGTCATGCTTTCCTTAATCCCCGCAATCCAGTAAATCGCAGGGATGCAACGCTGGAAGCTGACAATCGAATACAATGGCGGGCCGTTTGTGGGCTGGCAACGGCAACCAAACGGTCCGACCATTCAGGCTGCCCTGGAGGCTGCGGTGTTCGCCTTTTGTGGTGAGGAAGCAGGTGTTCAGGGGGCAGGGCGCACTGATACCGGCGTCCATGCCCTGGCTCAGGTCGCCCATGTCGATATTGCGCGACAGACCACGGCGCGGACAGTACGGGATGCAATCAACCAACATTTGAAGCCCAACCCTATTGCCGTCACCCATGTTGAGCCGGTGACAGAGGATTTTCACGCGCGGTTTTCCGCGACGGGGCGCGCCTATTTGTATCGTATACTAAACCGCCGCGCGCCCGCCGCGCTGGATATCGGTCGCGTCTGGCCGGTGCCCCGCGATCTGGATGTGGATGCGATGCACGCGGCTGCCCAGCGGCTGGTAGGTCTGCATGATTTTACTAGCTTCCGCGCTGCAGAGTGCCAGGCGGCCAGCCCGATCAAAACGCTGGATAGGCTGGATGTTTCCCGTGTTGGGGAGGAAATCCATATCGTTGCAGAGGCGCGCAGTTTCCTGCACCACCAAATTCGAAATTTCGCAGGAACCCTGGAACGGGTCGGTCGCGGCAAATGGACCCCTGATGATGTGACCGACATCCTGAACGCCAAAGACCGCGCGGTGGCAGGCCCAACCGCGCCACCACAGGGCCTGTATCTGACACGGGTATCTTACGACACTTAGCCGTGGCTGAGGATGATGAAATCCTCAATTTTGCTGAGTACCTGATTGATCAGGAAGTCGGCAATGACCAGACCGATGGTCAAGCCCAGTTTGGTTTTGAACAGGGTTTGTAAAATCCAGCCATGCACCAACAAGGCCCACAGTCGAAGACCGGTCAGCAGCCCATTCGCCATAACAGGATCATTGTCGGCCAGGGTTAAGATAATGATCCATTGCAGCAGGATAGGAACCGCCATCATCCAATTGACCGCTACGACATAACGTATCCAGTTTTCCGGATGGGCGGTGTTTTGGGATACGGTGGCCATGATCAGCGGCCAATAGGTCCAGGCGATGATGTAGTAAATCGTATGGCTGATAAGGCGGATGAAAAACTGGGCGTCGCCATAGCGCGCGCTCTCGACAGAATAGATTGCCCACAGAAAGAAGGGAAACAGCAGCGCTGCACACCAGAAGCTTTTCAGGAAATCATCGCGTGTATCGCCAAAGGTCCACAGGGCAGGCTTGCGGGCGATGAAAACCTGTGCGCCGGCTGCCAATCGCCCTGCCATTTCGGCAAGGCTGATCGGCTTCATGCTGCACCTTGAGCGAAGTAACGATCTATGACCCTGGCATAAATCTCAGAGAGGGCTGCGATGTCGGAAACGGCGACACGTTCGTCCACCTGATGCATGGTTTGTCCAACAAGGCCAAAGTCAACAACAGGGCAGTAATCCTTAATGAAGCGAGAATCCGATGTGCCCCCAGTGGTGCTGAGGTCCGGCTTATGACCCGTGACGGATTCGCACGCCTCGCTGAGCAGATCCGACAATAGACCCGGCGGTGTCAGGAAGCTTTCGCCGGAAATGATAACATCCAGTTTGAACTTCGCCCCTTCACCGGCAGCGTCCGTCAGCAGGTTTTGCAGATCTTTGGTCAGGCTGGCCCCGCTGTGCAGATCATTGAAGCGTATGTTGAACCGCGCGGTTGCCTTGGCCGGGATCACATTGGTAGCCGCATTATCCACCAGGGCCTGGGTGATCGACAGGACAGACGGTTCAAAATGATCGGACCCATCATCAATCTTCCAGTTCACCAGGGCAGCCATCATCAAGGCCAGGCGATGGGCGGCATTGTCAGCCAGATGAGGATAACCGGTATGACCCTGAACGCCCTCTACCGTGATATAGCCATTCAGGCTGCCTCGGCGACCGATCTTCATCATCGTGCCCAGATCCGTTGGGTTGGTCGGCTCCCCGGTGATGCAATGGTCGATGACTTCCCCGCGGGCAGCCAGGGCGGGCAGCATTTTCTGGGTCCCGTTGATTGACGGGCCTTCTTCGTCCCCGGTGATCAACAGGCTGATCGACCCCGGAACAGGGCCGACCTGTGACAGTCTTTGAGACACAGCGGCGACCCAGGCGGCAATTGCGCCCTTCATGTCCGACGCACCGCGGCCAACAAGCATACCGTCCCTGATGTCCGCTGCGAAAGGATCGACGGTCCATTGATCGGCACTGCCGACCGGCACCACATCGGTGTGGCCAGCGAAACACAGATTGGGCGATTCCGTGCCCAGACGGGCATAAAGATTGTCTACTGGATCGGTGCCATCTTCTTCAAACGGCAAACGTGTACAGACAAAACCGAGCCCTTCCAAAACACGCTGCAGCAGGTCCAAAGCCCCCTCATCCGCAGGTGTCACACTGGGACAGCGGATCAGGTCCTGGGTCAGGGCAACGGGATCAAGGGCAGTAACAGTCATGAGTGATTAGGTCCGCAGCAATTCATTGATGGAGGTTTTGGACCGGGTGCGTTCATCCACGCGCTTGATGATGACAGCGCAATAAAGCGACGGGCCGGGGCTGCCATCGGGCAGGGGCTTGCCGGGCAGGCTGCCTGGAACAACCACGGAAAAGGCCGGGACGCGACCCATAAAGATTTCGCCCGTTGTGCGGTCGATAATCTTGGTGGATGCGCCGATGAAAACACCCATGGACAGGACGGAGCCTTCTTCAACAATCACGCCTTCGACGACTTCAGAGCGTGCACCGATGAAGCAATGGTCTTCAATGATCACAGGGCCGGCCTGCAGCGGTTCCAGAACCCCGCCAATGCCAGCGCCGCCAGACAAGTGAACATTCTTGCCAATCTGGGCACAGGACCCAACGGTCGCCCAGGTGTCAATCATCGCGCCGCTATCGACATAGGCCCCCAGATTAACAAAGCTGGGCATCAGCACGACATTGGGGGCGATATAGGCCGAACGGCGCACGGTGCAGTTTGGCACGGCGCGGAAACCGGCGGCGCGGAATTCCGTTTCGCCCCAGCCTTCAAATTTTGAAGGAACCTTATCCCACCAAGGTGCGTTGCCGCCAGGGCCGCCCGCAATTGTCGTCATGTCATTCAGCCGGAAGCTCAGCAGAACCGCCTTCTTCAGCCATTGATTGACGGTCCAGCCTTCAGCACCTTTTTCCGCAACACGCGCTTGTCCGCTGTCCAGCAGGTTCAATGCTTCTTCAACAGCATCGCGTATCTCGCCCCCGGTGGAGGTTGTGATCTGATCGCGGTTGTCAAAGGCGGTATCGATTGTTGCTTGCAATGCTTCATGTGCCATGGCCCGGGCCCCCTGTATATTTTGGGATAGTAAGACAGCACGACCTAGGCCGTGGAATAGCGGCACAATACCTACCGCGACGCGGCGGTCAAGTATGACGGAGATTGGATGCTGTCAGGGTCAGGTATGATATGCATGACAATTGTTAGGGTAGGATCGGTTGGCAGCAAGACGACTTCTTATTGCGCACCAATAGGCCTGACCCGGCTCGTCGCAATAATACAAGCATTCCAAGGCTCTGGCTTGCGCAAATGCGATTGCGGCGACGCCCCGGTCGCGAAGTAATTCTGCGGCATCACGGTCCACCTTACCCATGCCCGTCGGCTCCTGCTGTGCCTGATCCTATTCATCCAAAGGTATCACTGTTTGGATACTGACAGGTTTGCGTAAAGAAAATGTTAATCGGGAAATGTGACATTTTATATGGCCTTTAAAAAATTCATACCGATGGTGAAATTTTTTGGAACAATCATTCTGAAATTGCAGATAAGAGGGTAGGTTTGGCATCAGGCAGTCTGAAAATAGAGTGTTGCCAAACAGGGGCTTAACTCGCTTTGATGTTGTCACCATCCTGCATTCAGCGAGAAAGATGTAATGCCATGACCGGATTACTTCCCTATATTGCAGTGCCAATTCTTTTGGGTATTTCGAATATTTTCATGACATTTGCCTGGTATGGTCACTTGAAATTCAAGGCTGCGCCTCTGATGTTGGTGATAGTGATCAGTTGGGGAATCGCGCTGTTTGAATATTGCTTTGCGGTCCCGGCCAATCGAATTGGTCACACGGTTTATTCCGCCGCCCAATTGAAAACCATCCAGGAAGTCGTGACATTATGCGTATTCGTCGTTTTCAGCTTTTTGTACTTGAAGGAACCCATGGCCCCCAGCCAATTGCTGGGGTTTGCGCTGATCGCCGGAGGCGCGGCGCTGGTCTTCTTTAAGCCCTAGCAATAACCCGTGCCTGCAAGGCAAGGGTGTTGAGGAAACAAGAGGCTTTCCAAGGCGGATGCATTTGATAGTGTCGCCCCCGATCAATTCAAACCTTACCTCTGTAGGAGATACAGCATGTCAAATCTGATGAAGTTCTATATTGATGGCGCGTGGGTCTCGCCCAATGATGCGAAGCCGTTTGATGTCATCAATCCCGCCACCGAAGAGCCCTGTGCACAAATTGCGCTGGGCGGTGCCACAGACGTGGACAAGGCAGTCGCTGCGGCTAAGGCTGCGTTTGCGACCTGGGGCTATACGGCACCCCAGGAACGCATGGCGCTGATGGAAAAGCTGGTTGAAGTCTATAAGAGCAGGTCCGGTGAAATGGCTGAGGCGATTTCAAAAGAAATGGGTGCGCCAATCTCTATGGCCAACAGCGCCCAGGCCGCTGCGGGTATCGGTCATCTGCGCGCCTTTATCGATGTCATGAAGAATTTCACATGGGAACATGCCCTGAATGAGGCAAACCCCCAGGAAAGGATCGTGCATGAGCCGATTGGCGTTGCCGGTCTGATTACACCATGGAACTGGCCCATGAATCAGGTTGCGTTGAAGGTAGGCGCGGCGTTGGCGGCTGGTTGCACGATGGTGCTCAAACCTTCCGAAATCGCCCCCTTGTCTTCCATGCTGTTTGCAGAATTCATGGATGAAGCCGGTTTCCCGAAAGGCGTTTTCAATCTGGTTAATGGTGATGGACCGACGGTTGGTAACGCGATGAGCGTGCACCCCGATATCGATATCATGTCCCTGACGGGATCTGCGCGTGCCGGGATTGCGGTCACGAAGGCGGCTGCTGATACGATCAAGCGGGTTTCGCTGGAACTGGGCGGCAAGGGCCCGAATATCATTTTCGCGGATGCGGATGTTGAAAAGGCTGTGAAGGGTGGTTCGATCGGCATGTTCTATAACTCCGGTCAGTCCTGTAACGCGCCCTCACGTATGTTGGTCGAACGCTCTGTCTATGATCAAGCCGTAGAGATTGCTGCGGCCACGGCAGCGAAAACACAGGTTGGCGATCCGACTGAAGAAGGGCGCCACATCGGCCCCGTTGTCAGCGCGGCGCAGTTTGAAAAGATTCAAGGCCTGATCCAGGCTGGTATTGATGAAGGGGCCCGTTTGGTCGCAGGGGGCGTTGGTCGTCCGGAAGGCGTCAATCGGGGCTATTATGTGCGCCCGACAGTGTTTGCCGATGTAAACAATGAAATGACCATCGCGCGGGAAGAGATTTTTGGTCCGGTTCTGTCCATGCTGCCCTTTGATGATGAGGAAGAAGCCATCCGCATCGCCAATGATACGGCCTATGGTCTGACATCGTATGTTCAGTCTGGCAATCAGGCCCGGGCGCAGAAGGTTGCCCGCCAATTGCGTGCTGGCATGGTGATCATGAACGGAGCCTCCCGTCCGGCAGGCAGCCCGTTTGGCGGCTACAAACAGTCCGGTAACGGTCGTGAAGGCGGCGTCTGGGGTATGTTGGAATTCCTGGAAGTGAAAGCCATCAGCGGCTGGGATCCTTCTGCCTAAACACTAAAACAGGATTAAGATCAGGTGCGGGGCGAAAGCTCCGCACTTTTTCTTTGGTCGATCTGCTATATCCTTAGTCACCGATCTTGTCTTTCAAGGAAATTCGATGTCCGACACGCCAATTGCCACGCGGCTGTACACCCTAGCCACCGGAGAGGATGGCGCGCGATTCTGTAAGGATATTCCAGACAGTCAGTGCAATGATCAGCCGATCAATTTCCTGTTGCAGATCGTATCACAGGCGCTCAGTAAGACTGGGGATGCGCTGGCCGATGCAAAGGTTGTGTTACCCTGGCTGATCGGGGCCGTAGGGGCACCGGTCTATCTGATCGGATTTTTGGTGCCGATCCGGGAATCCCTGGCGCTGTTGCCGCAAATTCTGGTCGGCGGCGTGTTGCGCCGGTTTTCCATTCGCAAACATTTCTGGTCTATCAGCAGTCTGGTAGAAGGCGTCTGTATTGCTGGCATGGCGTTGGTGGGTCTTTCAGGCTTGCAGGGACATGCGGCCGGGTGGGCAATTGTCGCCTTGTTGGTCCTGTTCAGTTTGGCGCGCGGCGTTGCCTCCATTGCTGCTAAGGATGTTCTGGGGAAGACGGTATCCAAGACACGACGGGGTCGTGTCAGCGGCTATGCTGCAACAGTGTCTGGCGTGACTGCCAGTCTGGTTGGGTTCTATCTTGCATTTGCTCCCACCGAAATTCGACCCGATTGGATGCTGTATGTTTTGCTGTTTGGGGCCAGTGTTACCTGGCTTTTGGCAGCGGGTAGCTACGCACAACTGCACGAACATGAAGGCGCGACAGAAGGGGGCCAGACTTTACAGGATGTGTTTCGCGATCAGCTGCGAACCCTGATGTCAGACCGGGACCTACAGCGTTTTCTGTTGGCGCGTACCTTTATGATCTCAACGGCCCTGATGGGCCCCTTATTCGTCGCCCTGGCGCAGCGGGAATCAGGAACGGAATTGTCCAGCCTGGGTTGGCTGATGCTGGCAACAGGCCTGGCAGGCGCGCTCAGTTCCAGTATTTGGGGCTGGTTCTCAGATATCTCCAGCCGTCGCACTATGGCCTATGCGGCCGGTGGGGCCGGGCTGTTGGGAGGGGTTACTTTGCTGATCCTGTATCTGGCACCGGCTGTGGCCGGAACGGTTTATTTATACGCTGGTCTGGTCTTCTTGCTGGGGGTTTCCCATTCCGGCGTCCGCATTGGGCGCAAAACCCATATCGTGGATATGGCGGGGAAAGACAAAAAGGCGGAATATGTCGCGCTCAGCAACAGCATCATTGGCGTGCTGTTGCTGATCCTTGGCGTTTTTTCCGGCCTGACCCTGGCGCTGGGGCTGGAATTTGGAATTGCGGTTCTGTCGATTCTGGCGCTCTTGGGCGCAGGCACAGCCCTGACGATGCGGGATGTTCAAACCGAATAAGGCCGCTTGGTCAATGGCCTTTATGGCTATCCTGAAAAGCGGCCTTCTGTTCCGGTGTGGCTTCTGATTGATATTTTTCCTTCCATTCGGCAAAGGGCATGCCATAGACGATTTCGCGCGCTTCGTCCTTGTCCATATCGATACCCCGTTCCGTCGCAGCTTCGTTATACCAGCGGCTCAGGCAATTGCGGCAGAAGCCCGACAGGTTCATCAGATCGATATTCTGTACATCAGTCCGCTCGCGCAAATGGTCGCGCAGGCTGCGAAAAGCCGCGGCTTCAAGCTCCAGACGGGTTTGGTCGTCGATTTGCTGCGTCATGAGTGAATTCTCCCGGTCGGATGATGGGTCTATGCCTAGTGTGGTGCGCGGTTATTTGGGATCACCAGGATCCCTTTATCGGCCTGTCGGTTAGAAGAGAGCGTGCAGGCGATGTGGTTCATCGTCAAGCGCTCTCGACGCCGTCCGACGGGCCGATAAAGGGACCAAAGGCGCTGTTTGCGGCGCTCCGGGCCGCGTCGCCTTCCGCTTGCGATGCCCCGCATCTCTTCGCGAAACGCTCCTAACCGGAGCACCGCAAACAGCGTCCTGGTCGATCCCAAATAACCGCGCACCACACTAATCTGATAGACGCATAATGATTTTCAATGGCGGGCCATTGCTAGAGGTCGGCCACCGTCGCCGTGATCAGCCAGTCAACAACTTCCTTGAATGTCTCGCTGTCTGACTTTCCGGCGGCCTTAGCCGCATTGAACACACGCAATTGATTGTCCGCACTGGTGCCGCGTTGCAGGATCGTGCGGGTATGGGCGACTTCTTCTGTGCAGTTCAGTCGATCCGCGTCTTCGGCAATCAGTTCCAGGATCTCATCCAGCAGGTCTGGATACGGCACAGTTTGTGTGACACCGAAATCAATCAACCCCTTGTCCGCCCCATACCGCTGGGCGCGCCAACGGTTTTCCTGGATCAGCATATTGGAATAATTGCGCCAACGCTGATTCTTGCGCCGCAACCGCTGAAGCATGGAAATCAGGCAACTGTACGTCGCCGCCACGGCGATCCCATCATCCAATCGCGTGCAGATATCGGCGATGCGCATTTCCAGGGTTGGGAATTTGAAATGGGGGCGAATGTCCCACCACAGCTTTGACCCGTCTTCAATTGCGCCTGCCGCAACCAGGGATTTGACGTGTTTTTCATAATGCGACCAACTGTCAAAATGTTCCGGTAATCCGGTGCGGGGCAATTCATCAAATACCGCCAGGCGATAACATTTCAGCCCGGTATTGCGGCCCTGCCAAAACGGGGAAGAGGTCGTCAGCACCAACAGATGGGGCAGGAAATAGGCGATCTGACCCAGCAGGTCGATCCGATGTTCATTATCTGCCACGCCCACATGAACATGCATGCCGCTGATGACCAGCCGCCTTGCGACTTCCTGCAGATCATTGGCCAGCATCGCATAGCGTTCTTTGTCGGTATGCTGCAGATGGGACCATCGGGCAGTTGGATGGGTGGATGACGCAATGGGGGCGACACCACGTTTGCCCGCAGCTTCCGCGACGGCGGTTCGCAAAATGCGCAGGCGGTCCCGTGCCGACTGAATGGAATGACAGATTGCTGTGCCGACTTCCACCTGTGCCTTCAGGAATTCCGGCGTCACCATCCCAACATCTTCTTCTGAGACGGTGGCCTTCACTTCTTCGATAATGGCTTCCTGTAGTTCCTGTTCGCTGACCAATTCGCCGGTCGCAGGATCAACGAGTAGATATTCTTCCTCTATGCCAACGGTATAGGGGGGTGGTTCATAGCGGGCCATGGGTCACCTTTGATTACGATGGATAGCGGGTAAAAAGGCTTGGATCGCCCAAAACCTCGTCCAGGACGGTGGCGATCAACTCGCCAAATTCCCGCTGTCCCGCAGGGCTGGCGATAATATCCTGGCGTACCTCGAACAGGACATTCGGGCGGCCTTGGGGCAGGGCGTGCGTTTCCACCGTGAAGCCATAGGGATTAAGGCCCGAATAGGGTTTGTTGTCGCCAATTGTCAGGTCAGGGCGATGCGCCGCCAGGCGCAACAGCACCCGCTCTGCCATGCGCCGGTCGCGATTGGATAAGACACCGATATGCCACGGGCGCTTCTGATCCAGATAAACATCCGTGCAACTGTGAACGGATATGATGGCCGGATGCGGCTGGCTTTTGGACTTTTGCACAATCGCTTGCTGTATTGTATCGTGATAGGGATGGAACAAATCATCGATACGGGCCTGAAGGGCATGTGCGGAAAGGCGGCGGTTGCCGGGTATCACGGCACCGTCATAAATTTCCCGCACACTGGTGAAATCGTCGGCGGGGCGGTTCAGGTCAATCACCAGGCGGGAATAGCCCGCAATCACGGCTGGCATGTCCAGTCGGTCTGAGATTACTTCCGCCATGCCCTGGGCGCCAATGTCATAGGCGATGTGCCGTTTCAGGGCGGCGGGAGGAAGGCCCAGAAAATTAAGGGATTTCGGCACTGCGTTTGACGCATGGTCGCATAATATGACACCAGGGCCGGTGCCTTGGGAATTGCGCAGGGTTACTGCTGGCGGGTCTTCCGCACACAGCAGGGCATTGTCATTTCCAGCAGGGTTACTGAGGCTTCGCATAGGGTGGAAGTATAGTTGGATTGATGGGATTGAAAAGCTCGGTGGTCGGGGGGCGAATCCCCCATTATGTATGGGTCTCCATACAGTTTGTTTAGGGAAGTGAGTAGCATGCCTGCGCAAGGTTTTGATGAGAAGAATAGGGAGCGATTTCGGAAAATCGTTGGCGTGATGGAGCGCGCCACGATTGAGGGCGAACGTGCGGCGGCGCGCGAGGCAGCGGTGCGCATGGCCGCCATTCACGGCATGACCCTGGAAGAAGCGGTCGAAGAATCGCATCCGGAACGGGATGATGGCCGCCTGAGCGCCGCTGAACGCAAGGCGCGGAGGGATGATTTCGACGCCTGGGCAGCCGCGCGCAATCGTATGACAGAGGCGCAGGAGCGCGCCGATCGGTATCGCTATGAACAGGCGAAACGAGAGGCCGAGGCAAGGGGGCTGGATAAAGAAACGCCGTCGCGTCGTCCGTCCCAGCAACGTCGGCCTGAAACCTTTACCCGCAGCTACTATCGCATGACCGATGATGACCGATTCCGGTTGGTCGCAGGATTGTTACGCGATGGTGCCAGCCTGCGCCGGGCGGCGGACCTGGCGGATGTCTCGACCAATGAAGTCGCGCGGATTTGGATGCTGATGCGCGCGGAAGGGCGTGCCCGACGCTGATCCTCGAAAAAAGCGGTATATCCCCGACAGCGATGCTATTCTTGCCCATTCAGAGGAATTCATTGGTTGGGGTGGTTGGTTAAGGGAGCATATCGTGTCGGATGCCGTGAGTGTTTCGGATCGCCGGGAATCTGTTGCTGACCGTGTGGCGGCGGAAATTCTGAAATTGATCGCAGGGGGCGATATTGAACCCGGATCGAACCTGCCTGCGGAACGAAAATTATCGGTAATGCTGGGGGTCAGCCGCGTTTCTGTCCGCGCGGCGTTGCAGACGCTGAAGGCGCAGGGATTCATCGACGCCGTGCAAGGGGGCGGCACGCGCGTTGTTTCCCGCGCATCCGGGGCAGACCCAGCCCTGGCGGAACTGGTGCGCCTGGATCGCAGCAACATGCTGGATCTGATGGATTTGCGGTGCGAAATCGAAGTCTGGGCCGCGCGTCGGGCCGCGGAATCGATGACCCCGGAAACAGTTTCTATGTTGCGGGAAACTGTGGTCGCAATGACCAGGCCAGGGGCTGACAAGGCGGCGCAGGATGTTGCCTTTCACATGGCTTTGGCTAAGGCGTCGGACAGTGTTGTGTACCGGCATCTGCTCAGCCTTGTTCGGGGAACATTGGCGGAAATGCTGACCTATCACCGAACGGAATTGTTTGCGTCTGCTCAGGACGACGCGACGGTTGTTGCCCAGCATATAGCGATTGTTGAAGCGATTGAGGCAAAAGATTCGGAAGGGGCCGCCCGTGCCATGCGTGAACATCTCAATTGGGCGCGGGATCATTACTCAAAATCGAACCGGGATCGATAACCGATTGCCTGCCCCCCGGCTTTGAGATAAGTCGCGTGCATGATGAAACTCAGTGATTCCAAAAGTTTTGAACTGGTTGCGGTGATCGGCACGATCTGTGCGTTTTCTTTCTGTGTCGGGTTCGTCTATCCGGTGATTGCCCTGGCCCTGGAGGCGAAAGGCTATGATGAGGCGGCGATTGGCATCAGCGCGACGGCGACGGGGATTGGTGTTCTGGTCGCGGGCCTGATGGTGCCCAGTTTGGCCCGTGCGTATGGAACATTTTCCCTGTTGGCGGGCAGTGCGTTGCTGGCAGTCTTCTGTCTTCTGTTGTTTCCTCTGGTCGACAATTTCACCCTGTGGCTATGCCTTCGTTTCTTTCTTGGGGCAGCGGTTACCGCGCTGTTTTGTGCGGGTGAGGCTTGGATCAATGCCGTTGCAGAGGATGACAGTCGGGGCCGCACGGTCGCGATTTATGTCGCGGCGATGGCGTCCAGCTTTGCTGCGGGTTCTTTGGCGGTAAAGGCGGTTGGGTATCAGGGATATACCCCCTATATCCTGGCAAGTTTAGTGATCCTGGTCTGTTTTATACCCATTCTTCCTTTTCATCGCCGTGACCCTTTGTTGGAAGAAGGAGATACTGCGGGCCGGAAGGGCGTTTTGGTCCGTGTCTTTTACGAAGCCGTGATTCTGATGGTCGTGGTCGGGCTGTTTGGCGTTCTGGATGGGGTGATGCTGGGCTTGATGCCGTCCTATGCGCTGTCACAGGGGGTTGGGGATGGCAATGCCTCCCTGCCAATGGCAGCCATGGCAGCGGGGGTCGTGTTGTTCCAGTTTCCATTGGGATATCTAAGCGACCGGATGTCCCGAACCAGACTTTTGACCATCATCTTGTTCATCGTGGTTGGCTTTGGCCTGGTGGTGCCGGAATTGGATCTGACCAAATGGCACGGACTGGTTATAATGGCCGTGTTTGGAGGCGTTTCTTTCGCGCCTTATACATTGGCCTTATCCATCCTGGGGGAACGGTATCGGGGTCAGAAACTGGCCGCAGGCAGCGCCTTGTTCGCCATTATGTGGGGTATTGGCGGCACCGTTGGTCCAATGGGTTTTGGCGTCGCGATGCAGGAATTGGGCAGCACGGCCTTGCCTTATGGCCTGTCACTGCTGTTCCTGCTCACCGGGGTGATTTCAGTGTTTGATCGCACTGTTGCTCCCGTTCGGGCAAACAAGGGGCTGTGAGTCAGGCGCTGACCAGATTATGTCCCGCATCGATCAGCGTCTTGAATGAAATGCTCCAGTGATCCAGCGGGCGTGAATAAATCACGATCAAGCCGATCTCGCTGCGGCGCAGAACCTGCCCGTAGATCGGAATGCGGATTTCTTTCTTAGGCGTCGGAAAGATCAACCGCATGGCGATTCCTTGTCCCGGAACCAACCAGGACGGGGCTCCGATTACACGAACTGAGGCTTCAGAAATATCCTGAATTCGGGCCTTTGTTTGATCGATTTCCGCCCGCATCTGGGCGACTGTGTGGCGACGATACCGCCTGCGGTTTGTCGCGCGTGGCTTCTGCTCACGGACATAATTCCAAATCATCGGCGCGCCCCTCCTAGGCCTCGTGGATCCGACAGATAACGCTCCCCTTCTGGGGACGCTGAATCATAGGAATCCCTCACCTCAAAGGCGATGGAAAACTGAAAAATTAGATAATAGAATCATAGAGAGTTGATAATTATGTCACAGAATCAATGTTTTAGAGTCGTTAACCACAAATTATGGGCATCATGTGCCGCATCAACACCATATGGCGCTAGGGACTCAACAATTTGAGTCTGGAGTCCCTGACCGCCCTCTCTCTAGTGTGGTGCGCGTTTAGGGGCGGATGTCGGACGGGCGCGCAAATGGGCATGCCAGTGCTTCTCCCAAATCCTGAACCCCTGTGTGATCAGAACGACAAGCGCCAGATAGATCACAGCGGCGCTGTAGAGACCTTCCCGAAACACATAGAATTTGCCGTTGATGACGCGCCCGGCCCCCAGAATATCAATCACGGAAATCGTGGATGCGACGACGGAACCATGCAGCATGAAGATCACTTCATTTGAATAGGCGGGAAGGGCGCGACGAAAGGCGCTGGGCAGGATGACGCGTCGCATCATGGTAAACCGCGACATGCCACAGGCTTTGGCAGCTTCGACTTCTCCCAACGGGGTCGCCTCAATTGCGCCTCGGAAAATCTCTGTCGTATAGGCCGCTGTGTTCAAAGAGAAGGCGATTAAGGCGCACCACCAGGCGCTCCTCAAAATCGGCCAGGCGAAGCTGTTCTGGACGAATTCAAATTGCCCCATGCCGTAATAGATCAGATAGGCCTGGATCAGCAGCGGCGTTCCCCGGAAGAAGTAAGTGTATCCCCAAATAATGGGACCGAAAATGCGATGTCGATCCGCACTGAGAATGGCAAGCGGGATCGATATTATCCCGCCAAACAGCAAGGCCAGCGATACCAGACAGATCGTGTTGATAAGGCCCAGCAGCAGGAAATCATAATTATCGCTGATCAGGGTGAAATCCATGGGCCTCTCCTATACGCGCCGAACGCCGGCGGAATATTTCTTTTCCATGGATCGCAGCACGATTTCCGATACTGCCGTCAGGACCAGGTAGAACAGCAGCGCGGCAAAAAGAAAGGTGAAGGGTTCGCGCAATTTGCGGCCAATTGAATTGGCGTTATAAACGATGTCCTGAAGGCCGATAACGCTGACCAGGGCGGTGGTCTTCAACTGCACAAGCCAGTTGTTCGTGAAGCTGGGCAGGGCATAGCGCACTAATTGCGGCCAGATGATTCGGCGGAATATCAGGGGGCGGCTCATGCCACAGGCAATGCCCGCTTCAATCTGACCATTCGGAATCGACAAAAACGCCCCGCGGAATGTCTCGGTATAATAGGCACCCATGATGAAACCGATGGTGCCAATCCCGGCGCTTAACGGGCTGATTTCTACATAGGTCCAAAGCCCCGTCCATTCGCCCGCGAAATTCAGAAAGATCTGACCTTCGAAGAAAATAATCAGCATCAATACAAGATCGGGAATACCACGAATAATCGTCGTGTATCCCATGGCCAACCAATTCAGAAGAAAATTGGTGGTAAGCTTTGCCCACGCCCCCAGCAGGCCAAATATAGTGGCAATAACCAGGGATCCTAGCCCGACCTGGATGGTCAGCAGTCCGCCTTTAATAAATATCAGATCCCTGTATTCCCAGATGTTTTCCATGGGCTGATCCGATGTCCGAAAAGGGTGGGAAGTCAGAAAAGGACCCCGGGCAGTATTCTGCCTGGGGCCCTAAACGGAAGCAGCATTAGCCGCCGTAGATATCAATTTTGAAGTATTTCTTCATGATCTTGTCATAGGTGCCATCGGCACGAATGGCGGCAATGGCTTTGTTCAGGCGCTCACGCAGGGCATCATCCCCTTTGCGAACCGTCACACCAGCACCTTCACCGAAGAATTCCGGATCATTGTGGTCTACGCCAAAGAAGGCATAGCCCTTGCCCGCATCCCGGCTCAGGAAGCCTTCTTCCATTGCCAGTGAGTCGGCAAGAATGGCATCCAGCCGACCGGCGGTAAGGTCCAGATAAACCTCATCCTGGGTCGCATATCGTACGATTTCAGAGTTGGTGTATTTCGTGGTCAGGAAATCGTCATGGATTGTCGCACGTTGTACACCGATCCGCTTGCCAGCCAAAGCTTCGGGCGTATCAGATGTAAACATCCCTTCCTTGGCGACAAATTTTGCAGGGGTGTTATAGTATTTATTGGAGAAATCGACGACTTTCTTGCGATCCGGCGTGATCGACATAGATGCGACGATGGCATCAAACTTTTTTGCCTGCAGCGCTGGGATCATTCCGTCCCAATCCTGTTCAACCATCGTGCAAGTGACTTTCATTTCCTCACACAGCGCATTGGCGATGTCGATATCGAAACCGATCAGCTCGCCGCTGGCGGTTTTTTCGGAAAAGGGAGGATATGCCCCTTCCACACCGATGCGCATATCCTCAGCCTGGGCTGCTGTGCCCAAACCAAACGAAAAGGCCCCAGCCAGGACCAAAGACCCAATTTTTGCAAAACGCATTATCACACACTCCCTTGTTTCCCACTGTCGATCCATCGCGGTTATCGAACAATGGATTCGGTTTTGGCCATCAAGGACACGGTATTTGACCGCCATCCCAATGGTCCCCTGCATTTCCTGTGCGAATAATGCACCGCTTAATCGCGAGTATTCGCCAGGAAGCCTTTAAAGCGCTCCGTCTTAGGGGCACTGAACATTTGCTGCGGATCGCCTTCCTCTTCGACGCGACCTTGATGCAGAAACATGACCTTATTCGAAACGTCGCGTGCGAAGCTCATTTCATGGGTGACGACCAGCATGGTCCGTCCCTCATCCGCAAGGTCACGCATGACTTTCAATACTTCCCCCACCAGTTCCGGATCCAGGGCAGAGGTTGGCTCGTCAAACAGCATTACATCCGGGTTCATTGCCAAAGCGCGCGCAATCGCTGCGCGCTGCTGCTGACCGCCCGATAAATGCGCGGGATAATAGTCCATCCGTTCCAGGATCCCGACCTTATCCAACAGCGCTTTGGCCTGTTCCGTGGCTTCCGCTTTTGATAGGCCCAACACATGGATCGGGGCTTCTATGACATTCTGAAGCACAGTCATATGGGACCATAAATTAAAGCTTTGGAAGACCATGGCTAGACGTGTGCGCAGGCGTTCAACCTGTTTTCTGCTGACAGGCATTGGCTGTCCATTGCTGCCAGAGCGCATTTCGATCACTTCGCCATTCACCGAGACGATACCGGAATTCGGGGTTTCCAACAGGTTTATGCATCTCAGGAACGTGCTCTTCCCAGATCCGGAAGAGCCCAGAATGGAGACCACATCTCCTTTTTGAGCTGTCAGCGAGATGCCTTTCAGAACCTCAACTGCCCCGAAGCTCTTATGAATATCTTCCACGACGAGTGTCGCATCGGCTTGAGACATACCCGTTTATTACCCCTGGCCCTGTTCTTGCCCCCGCCTTTGGCCGCTTGTTCGGCTCTTTAATTTGGCGATAGGCCATTTGGTGAAGTCATATTTATAGGTCTAAATATGAACTTCGTGTGTCACCCTTGATCAGAGTATGAAATGTTTTTAACAGCCTAACAACACGCAAATATTTCAGATTGACCGCGTGTTCATAGGAAATTGACCAGTGATTCGGCCATTCCTGGAACAAAAATGGGGTGAATTTTACTTTTGTGTTACAGTTATAGTTAATGTCGACACTTGAGGATGGGTGTTTTTAAACGGTCGGGGTAAACATAGAACTGTATTCCCGCTGAGCGAGTCTCCAGAGTTAAATACTGATAAATCTTCGTTGGTTTCATTGCATGTGAAACGGAATGCCGTTATTGTATCTAGTATTGAGTACTAGCTGTAGCGGATTTTGCTTTGTTTAATCGCTAGACTGTGTGTTTCAAAGTAAAGAGCGTGCAGTGCTTTTGGGGTCGAGTGCTTGTGGTCCAGCTAGGCGACAGGGCTTTCGGCAAGGTGGAGGCAGAATACATGATTCTTGGCAGTGAACACCATCACGACGGGCAGGGCAGGTCGCGGGGCGGTCTGCTCCGGGCGCGTCTGTTGACCGGTGTCATGCTGGCGGCGTTGGTTGCTGGTGGGGCGGGGTCAGCGTCTGCGACGTCCCTAAAGGATGCTGTTCGCTCTGCGCTGCAGACCAATCCAGATGTCGGGATCGTGGCAGAAAACAAGCGTGCCGTGGAATATGAGTTGGACCAGGCACGCGGTCAGTACCTTCCGGTTTTGGATTATACGGGCTTTGCCGGATACGAGGCGACGCGCGACGGTGTTGCGTTTGGGCGTGGTACCAATGAAGGCAGTCTTGGAATGCCGACCTATCAGTCGGGTTTGACGTTGACGCAGATGTTGTTTGACGGTCGTGCGACCGATGCGGATGTGGCCCGGCAAGAGGGGCGCGTTATCTCTGCGACCCGACGGGTCCGGGAATCATCTGAATTCATTGGTCAGGATGCGATTGAGGCTTATCTGGAATCCTTGCGGCAGCGGGAGTTGGCCGCAATTGCCGAAGATAATGTGCGCAGCCATGAATTGACCTTGCAGCTTGTTGAGCAAAAGGCGGCCGGTGGGGCTGCGACGACGGCGGATGTTCAGCAGGCGGAATCGCGTCTTGCGGCGGCACAGGCGACCTTGACGGAAGCAGAGGGGCGGCTGCGGGATGCGGACGCGACCTATGCCCGCGTGATTGGGGAGGCACCGACAGAACTGGTGCGGCCGGTGCCCCTGACCTGGGCTTTGCCTGCAACGCTTGAGGATGCCGTAGAGCTTGCGCTGAGAAACAATCCCACGATTGCGGTTTCGCGGGCAGATCTGGAATCGACACGACAGGAATATCGCGCCGGTAAGGCCGCATTCTGGCCAACGGTGAATCTAGAACTGAACGCCGATGCGACGCGAAATGAAAGCGGGACGCGCGGGGCTGATCTCAGTGCGGCTGCTTTGATACGGGTGAATTACAATTTATTCCGGGGCTTTAGGGATTCCAACAGGGTGAACGAACTGGTTCACCGGATTGGGGAGTCCCGACAACGCCTGAACCGCGCCATCCGCCTGACTGAAGAAGAGATGCGCCTGGCGTGGAACGCTTTGACCAGTGCGCGAGATCGCTTGGCGGCCCAGCGGCGTGAGGTTGAGGCGAATGACCGGGTGCGGCAAACCTATAAGCAACAGTTTGATGTTGGCGGGCGCAATCTCTTGGAGTTGCTGGACGCAGAAAATGAACTGTTTATCGCCAAGGGAAATTTGGTAACGACTGAATTTCTTGAGATTTTCAGTGTGTATCGAATTCTGGCTACTGGTGGTGTTTTGCTGGCGTCCCTGGATGTGCCGCAAATTGGGGAAGGGCGCAGTGTCCTGGATCCGTTGCCGCCTGAAGGTGTTGATCTGGAAAAATCTTTGGGCGCAGGCGCTGGTACTGGTGTTCCGGGCGGTGAGGTGTTGGATCCAAATCTTGATCCATTAGCACCGATTGATTCGTCTGGAACCTTGGATCCTTTATCGCCGTTGGCTCCCAGTCTCGACCCGATGGCGCCGTTGGATCCCAATCTTGATCCTTTGGCGCCGTTGGACCCCTTGGCACCCTTGGATCCGTCATCCCAGTCAGAAAGTGGAGAGCCACTTCCTTTGGTGCGTGCCGAAGATGTGCAGCCGCCTCCGCCGATGGAGGCCGTGTCAGGTCCCGTCGTATCCTATGACGCTTTTTCTACTGGTAGCCGTCGTGTCGGATTCACCGAAGACGCAATGGGCGATACGGAACTGCCCTATCAGGCAACGGTGGCGGACCAGCCGGTTGGTCAGCCCGTGGCAGTTGAGCCGCGAAAAGTTACGGGAACGCCCTACGGCCTGTTTGACTAGAGCATATAGGTTGCACAAGGAGTCGGTGCGACGACGTTCTTGCTGAAAAAATAAATGTAAGAACATCAGGTATGAGCTCATGCCAGTGTATGATGCTCTTTAGTCGAATAAGATCATTCCCCGGTATACTAATGGCTAATGGTGAATTCGGTGCGTGGCATCCGTTATGGTGCTGTGCTTGGATCATTTCCTTCTATTCCGGGGGCGTTTCCAAACACTTTCTTTAGAGTTCGTTTCTGATGGCTTTCAGGCCTCAGCGATCTCTGAATGGAGAGTCTGTTTTGCGAAATTCTCCTTTCGTTCAAGCTTTCAATGAGGCTTCATGCGTCCCTGTATGACTTAGGTTCTGTGCGAATTTCTTAGTATTATCAAAATAGTAACAATTTTAGATAATTTTTAATTAAATATTTGTATGTTTTTCTGGAAATCTTCCTGTACCTGTGTGCACTCTATGCATGGAGAGATGTACGCGGGCCACAAGTCTGTCTGATGTCAGGTCTGATTTCAAGAAACGCCAGGGGCGTTTGCCGGTTGAGAGGCTGGATTTGAGATTGGGTCGAATTGGCGTTGAGAATACAGGGTTTTGGTCTGCCGAGAGAAGATCGAGTGTAAGTAACCAAAGTAAATTTTGATCTACGCGCGATACAGAATGATCTGACTTGGCGCGAACTGCAAAGGACGGAAGCAACATGGCTGTTGATGGCGAAATCCCAAAAATGGGTTACGAAAACGGCGCGGACGATCAGTTCAACTTCGTTAGCGACGAAAATCCCATAGCCTCCTCTGCGGTGACGGTACCAGAACCCGGGCCCGGTCAAACGCAGACAATGACGGTTACTCCAGGGCAAGCCTTGCAGGTCGATTTCGATGTCGAAAGCGCGCAGGTGTCCGGGGATGGCTCTCAAATCACCATGACGCTTGCCAATGGCGGCACGATTGTCTTGCAGTCACCCACGCCGGGCGCTTTCACGGCGGATCCGCCGGTACTGTTAACGCCCCAAGGGTCTTTTGAGCAGGCGCTGCAGACCTTTGGCGTGGATGGCAATGGCAATCAGACGCAATTTACGCAGGCTGCGGGCGATAATGTATTCCAGTTTGGGTCGTCAGATGACGCCGTTTTGGCAGGGGATGCGATCACGGTTGATCGCCCTGAGGCTGGCGGTACAGCCTTCTATGAAATTCTGCCCGGGCAGCCGCTGCAATTGACTTTCAGCCTGGATGACGTTTCAGAAATCCTGCAAACCGACAATGACATCGTTCTTGTGTTCCCCACCGGGGAAGAAGTTCGATTCCAGTCGATGGTAGAGGCGGCCTTCTCTGATGCGCCGCCTATCTTGTTGATGCCCGATGGGGGCCTTGTCTCGGCGCAGGAATTGTTGAGCCTAGGGTCAGATATCAATGCCCTGGCAGATGCCTTGCAAGGTGTTGATTCTGCAGCTGGGAATTCGTCGGTCGGTCCCGTGACCCATTACGGCGATGGCAGTGCAGAAGATTTCAGCGGTATTGGTCTAGGCGACATTGCGGATGTGCCGCGATTCCTGTCATCGCCCCCACCGCCTCCGCCGCCCCCACCACCGCCCCCACCGCCACCACCCCCGCCGCCGCCGCCACCGATTCCGGCGCCGCCGCCTATCCCCACACCGCCCCCGCTGCCGCCAGCGGATACCGCGCCTGGTGATTTGACGGTACCCCGTCTGACCGTGGATGAAGATGATCTGGCGATTGCAGATGGCGACCTTGTGGATGGCACAGATGCTGCCAATACAGCGGCCGACCAGATCAGCCAGGGCACATTGCCGGTCAATGTGAATTTCGGTGCGGATGGCCCCGCTGCCACGAATGCGCTTGTATTCAGCGCTGGGACGCCGTCTGCAATGTCCGCCCTGGGTGTGACATCCGATGGGGAGGCATTGACTTATGCGCTTTCAAACAATGGCACGGTTCTGACCGCCAGCACGTCTGAAGGCACAGTGTTTACTGTCACTCTGGTTCCGACCGGCGTTTCCGGCACAGTTGGCAATTACAACATAGAGTTCGACCTTGTTGGCACCGTGGATCATCCCACAGCGGGTGAGCAGGATGTCCTGAGCTATGTGAACGGTTCCGGACAGGGCGTTTTGACCCTGGTCGTCACCGATGGTGATGGGTCCACCGCGAATGCCAGTTTCGCAATCGGTATCCGCGATGATGTACCTCAGATCACGCTGGAGTCCGGGTCGATTGTTCAGTCGACCTCTGTTGCTGTCAGTGAAGACGATCTGCCCGATGGCAGCGATCAGTCGGATTCCTTGTCTGCTTCGGCAGATCTGGGCCTGTCAGGCGGCGTTCTGGCGACAATCGATTATGGTGCAGACGGTCCGGCCGCGGGTGCCCCTGCAACCTTGTCGTACGAAGACTTCGATTTTGCCATTGTCGGCCCAACGGGGCTGACCAGTCAGGGCGACGCGATCACTTATAGCCAGACCGGCGACGTTTTGACCGCAACGGCGGATGGCCGTGATGTCTTTACCGTGACGGTGAATTCAGACGGAACCTATACGTTCGAGCTGAAAGATACCATTGATCACGACGCGGGCGATTCTTATAACTCTGAGACCCTGACCTTCACGATCAATGGGACGCCAAATGCGGCCACTCAAGCCGCTGCGATTGATGGCGATGGCGACCCGGCAACGGGGATTGATGGCGTTCTTGTTACGCAATCGTTCAATGTCGGCATTGCCGATGATGTACCGGTCGCGGAAGTAGCCCATACCACGAATCCGTCTGAACTGGCCGGAACAGTGGATGAAGATGATCTGAACGATGGTACGGATCAGTCCGACTCACCCTCTGTTTCTGGTAGCATCGGGTTCGACGCGGGCGATTTGATCACCATTGATTATGGTGCCGATGGGCCTGCCGCCGGCTCTCCGACCGGACTTGGCTTCGATGATATGGACTTCACCATAGAAGGACCGGTTGGTCTGACCAGCCAGGGTGAAGAGATAACCTACAGTTATGACGAAACAACAGATACGCTGACCGGCACGGCGGATGGTCGCGATGTGTTCACTGTTTCCCTGGATGGGTCTGGTGGATTTACCTTTAACCTGCTCGACAGCATCGATCATCAGGATGGCTCGGGTCAGAACATCACGGAACTTGGCTTCCGGGTGACGGGGGAGCCGAACGCGGCTGCCTTAGCGTCGACCGATTATGACCAGGATGCTGTTAGCAATCTGGACGGGATGACTGTCACGCAGGAATTCCGCGTCGCCGTTGTCGACGATGTTCCCCAGGTTCAGAATAATCAGGATGCCGTTGGTGCGGCTGTCACCGGTGCGGTCGATGAAGACGATCTGACCGATGGCACCGACGCGACCAAGGAAAGCCTGACAACCGGTGGCGATATGGGCCTGGCCGGTGGCCGCGATCTGGTCACGATTGATTATGGTGCGGATGGCGCGGCGGATAATGCGCCAACGGCCTTGCAATATGACGATATGGACTGGGTTGTTACAGGTCCTGCGGGTCTTACCTCCGGTGGGGAGGCGATCACCTATAATGATCCGGCTGGCGATGTGCTGACCGCGACGGCGGGCGGGCGTGATATCTTCACGGTTACGCTGAATTCCGATGGCAGCTATACCTTCGAACTGTTGGATCAGATCGACCACGAAACCGCTGATGGACAGAATGTTGAGGCATTGTCCTTCAGCGTGACCGGTACGCCGTCTGCTGATGCCATTGCGGATATCGCGGATTATGATCAGGATGCCGCCAATGGTCTGGCGTCCCAGCAGATTACGCAGACTCTGGCGGTTGATGTCACCGATGATGTGCCTGTCGCCATCGTAACCGATACGGTCGTTGCGGCCGATACGGTATCGTTGGACGAAGACGATTTGGGCAATGGGTCCGATGGGACGGGGCCGGCGTCTGCAAGCGGAAGCCTGGGCTTGGCCGGGCATGCGCTCTATACCATCGATCTTGGCGCGGATGCCGCCGGATCGACTGGTCCGACAAGCCTGAATTACGATGATTTTGATTATACCATCACGGGCCCAACCGACCTGACCTCCAATGGTCAACCAATCGTGTTTACCCAAAGTGGGGATACATTGACGGGTGTTGCCGGTGGCAACGATGTCATGACCGTGACGCTGAATGCGGACGGGACATATACAGTTGCCCTGCTGGACCAGATTGATCATCCAGCCGGTGCCGGGGAAAACACCCAGAATCTGTCTTTCAGCCTGTCTGGGACGGTGAAGGACGGTGTGGAAATTCTGGATGGTGATGGCGATCCGGTTGACCTGTCGAATGTGACGGTCAGCAAGGGCTTTGCTGTTGAAATCGTTGATGATGTGCCCGTTGCGTTGGATGACGATGGGGGCCAGACGAAAGTTGATGGCACGCTGTCTGGAAATGTCCTGACCAACGATACGGTCGGTGCCGATGATGATGGTACGACCCTGGAAGTCACCAGTTTCACCTATACCGATGAGAATGGGGCAACCCAGACTGGTACAATCGGTGAGGCTGTTGATACGCAATACGGTTCCTTCACGCTGAACAGCGATGGGTCCTGGACGTTTGATCCGTCTGACAGCGTTGATTTTGCTGGCGGAACCTCCCTGACCGAGGGCATCACCTATACGATCACCGATGATGATGGCGACACGGACAGTGCCGTTCTGGACCTGACAGTTGTTTCCGGTCCCGGTATCACGGTTAATCTACCCCCATCGGGTGATCCGAATCTGGGTGCCAATGGTGCATTTGTTGATGAAGATGACCTGACTGCTGCGCAAGGCGACAGCGATGTTGGTACGGATGGAACCGGCAGCTCCGCTGTATCTGGTACGATTGATATCGATGTTGGAAATGCCGGTTTCGGGTCACTGACCATTGCGGGATCTGCTGCGCTGGATGCCATGACTCTGTCTTCTGATGGCGTTGGTCTGGTCTATACCTCAGATGGTGACGTTCTGACCGCGACTGCGGGTGCTGGCGGTCCGACTGTCTTCACCGTATCGATCACTGGTGATGAATCCTCTGGTTTCGGCTGGACCTTCGATCTGGTTGGCAATCTGGATCATCCAGACGGTGCAGGTCAGAATGTCATTAACAATCTGCCCTTTACCGTTACGCTGATGGATGGCGATGGCACAGCGGTGTCTGATATCATTCAGGTGGATGTTGTTGATGATGTGCCAGTTCTGGCAATGGGCGACGCGCCCAGCCTTGCCACCGCCGTCACGGTCGATGAAGACGATGCGACGGGGGGCACTGATGGCGCCGATTCTTCTTCTGCAACCGGCGATCTTGGGCTGATTGGCAAAGATCTGTTCACGGTCGATACAGGGGCGGATTCTGACTCCGCAACGGGCGGAACCACGCTGACCTATGGTGATTTTGACTACACCATTTCGGGGCCGACGGATCTGACCTCCAATGGGGTTGCGATTACCTATAATCAGGTTGGCGATGTCTTGACCGCCAGTGCGGGGAGCGAGACTGTCTTTACCGTCACGCTGAATTCTGACGGAACCTATACGTTTGATCTGCAAGGCAATATTGATCACGATACCGCCCAGGGCGAAAACCAGACCGATCTGACTTTCAGTCTGTCTGGCACCGTTAAAGACGGTGTTGAAATTGTCGATGGGGATGGCGATGCGGTTGATCTGTCTTCCGCAACAGTCAGTCAGACATTTGGCGTCACCGTTGTTGATGACGTGCCGGTCGCGACCGTCAACAATGACGCCATTGGCACGGCCACGACCGCAACGGTGAATGAAGATGATCTGTCGGGTGGTAATGACATTATTGCAGGCGTGGATTCTCAGACCGTTGATGTTGCCGATGGCGATAGCAATGATTTGGTGTCCAGCGGCGATCTGGGGCTTGCGGGCCGCGATCTGGTCAGCATCAACTATGGTGCCGATGGTCCTGCTGCGGGCGCGCCGACGGCTCTGCAATATGATGACTTCACCTATACGATCACTGGCCCAACAGGTCTGACCAGCCAGGGTGAAGAAATTACCTACAGTCAGACCGGCGATGTGCTGACCGCAACGGCTGATGGCCGCGAAGTCTTCACCGTTACCCTGGACGGCAATGGCGGTTACACCTTCGAATTGAAGGATACGCTGGATCATGCGCCAGGCAATGGTCAGAACACCCAGAACCTGCAGTTTAGCCTGTCTGGCGTTCCCAATGCAGATGCACTGGCGCTGACTGACTATGATGGTGATGCGGTGGAGGGTCTGTCGGGCGCGACGATCACACAGAGTTTCTCTGTTGATGTCACCGATGATATTCCTGTCGCCAACAGTGATCCGCTTGTCTTTGCAACAGAAGGCGGCGCGGAAGTTGGTGGCAACCTGCTGGCCAATGACTCTTTTGGCGCAGACAGTGCAGGCGGCAAAGTTACCGCTTTCAGTTATACCGATGTGAATGGCGATTCAGCCACCGCGCCTGCCGGATCAACCGTCGATACACAGTATGGACAGTTGAATGTTCAGGCCGATGGAACCTGGTCCTATACACCCAATGAAGATGCCGACCATACCGCGACAGGTGGTGCCGCGCTGAATGATAATTTCAGCTACACCATTGTTGATGGGGATGGCGATACGGCGACGGCGGATCAGCCGATCCGCGTCCGCGATGATAAGCCGACGATTACCATCAACCCACCGCCCAGTGGCGACCCGAATGTGGACGTCAACGGCGCCTTCGTGGATGAAGATGACCTCACCTCTGCTCAGGGTGATACGGCGATTGGCAGCGATGGAACCGGCAGCAGCGCCGTTTCCGGTACGCTGACGATTGATGGCGGACAGGATGGAATCAGTGGTGTTGCGCTGTCTGTTCCAACCGAACTGACCGATATGGGACTGAAGTCCGGCGGCGTGCCGCTGACCTATTCCACCGATGGTCAGACCATCACCGCGATGGCGGGAACGGTTACGGTCTTCACCGTGGCGCTGACTGGCAATGCAACGGATGGCTATGGCTGGACCTTTGATCTGAAGGACAATCTGGATCATCCAACGGCAACCGCAGAAGATGTAATCAACAATATCCCGTTCACGGTAACAGTGACGGATAATGACGGCTCTCAGGCGTCTGCGACGCTGGAAGTGGATGTCATTGATGATGTACCAACCGCGCGGGACGATGGTGAATACCGTGTTCAACAGGCCGGTGGCACAACCGACAGCACGGTGACAGGCAATCTGCTGACCGACAATGATACTGTGGGCGCCGACAGTGAAGGGGCCGCGGTCGTATCCATCACCTATACGCCCGAAGGCGGCGGGGCTGCTGTCTCGGCGGTGGTTGATCCCGTTAATGGTGTGACCGTTGATACCGAAAGCGGCACGTTGACGGTCAATGCCGATGGGACTTGGAGCTATACCGCAGACGACGATGTACAGAATGTCGGCGGCGCGGATGTCCATGATGACTTCACCTACACCCTTCAGGATGGCGATGGTGATCAATCCACCGCCAATGTTTCGGTCTCTATTGGCGATGATGGCCCCGAAATCTCCTTCCCGACCGATGACGGCCCGCAGGCCGTTGGCGATGGCTTGGTTGATGAAGCCAATCTGGGCTTGGAATCCGGTGATACTGTCACCGGTTCCGATCCAACCCCCGATTCTAGTGTAACCCGGCCGATTACTGTCGACTTTGGTCAGGATGGCCCGGCAGCCAGCGACGCGTTGGTATTGGAAATTCCACCAGCGTTGGAGAATATGGGCCTCACGTCGAATGGCGTGACCTTGACCTATGCGCTGTCAACCGACGGATCAACGATTACCGCATTGGCGGGGACAGAGGCTGTGTTCACGATGTCTCTGTCTGGAAATCCAACAGATGGCTACAGCTATCAGTTTGATCTGTTGGGCAATCTGGACCATGCGTCAGGCCAGGGAACCAATCTGATCGAAGATATTCCCTTTACCCTGGTTGCGACCGATGGCGATGGCACGGTCACCAAGGGCGACATCAAGATCGACGTTCAGGACGATGTGCCGGATGCTAAGGACGATGGCGAATATCGCCTGGATCAGGCCGGGGATTCCATCGGCAATTCCGTCACCGGCAATCTGCTGACCGACAATGATACGGTTGGGGCGGATTCTGATGGGGCCACGATCACGGCCATCACCTATACGCCTGAAGGCGGCGGTGCGATGGTCAGCGCGGTTGTTGATCCGGTTAATGGCGTCACGGTTGATACCCAGTATGGCGAATTGACCGTTGGGCCGGATGGCTCCTGGAGCTATACCGCTGATACAGACATTGTGAATGTCAGCGGTCAGGATGTTGAAGACGATTTCACCTATACATTGCAGGATCGCGATGGCGATACAGATACCGCAACGGTGCATCTGGTGGTTGGGGATGACGGACCTGAAATCTCCTTCCCGACGGATGATGGCCCGCAGGTCACCGGCGATGGCCTGGTGGATGAGGCTGCATTGGGCGGCGAAGCAGGGGATGTCACAACCGGATCTGTCGGTACAGGCGCGTCCAGCGTAACCCGGCCAGTTGCGATTGATTTTGGCGAGGATGGACCTGCTGCGACCAATCCTGTCGTTCTGGAAATTCCCCAGGCGCTGGAAGATCGTGGGCTGACATCGAATGGCGAAGGGCTGACCTATACACTGTCTACCGATGGGTCGACGATAACAGCTGTTACAGATCCCAGCGGCACGCCGGTCTTTACCATGACCTTATCTGGAAATCCAACAGATGGCTACAGCTATCAGTTTGATCTGCAAGGCAATTTGGATCATGCCCCGGGTCAATCGGATAACCTGATTGAAGATATTCCCTTCGCTGTGGTCGTGACAGATGGCGATGGATCGGTAACCTCCGGTCTGATCAATATCGATGTTCGGGATGATGTTCCTGACGCGATCGACGATGGTGAGTACCGCCTGCAGCAGGCGGGTGAAACGGTAGACAATACCGTTACCGGCAATCTGTTGACGGAAAATGATGTCACCGGCGCCGATGCGGCGAAGTCATCTATCACAGAAATCAGCTATACGCCGGAAGGCGGCGGTGCGGCTGTCTCTGCTCTTGTCGATCCGATCAATGGTGTCACGGTCGATACCGAAAATGGGACGTTGACCGTCAATGCGGATGGCTCCTGGAGCTATACTGCCGACAGCGATGTGCAGAATGTCGGCGGTGCGGATGTCAGCGATGACTTCACGTATACGTTGACTGATGGGGATGGGGATTCCGATACAGCGACGGTCCATCTGGTGATCGGTGATGACGGGCCTGAAATCTCCTTCCCGACGGATGAGGGACCTCAGGCAATTGGCTCTGGCCTTGTGGATGAAGATGATTTGTCCATGGACGCGGGTGACAGCGTTGATGGATCGGATGGATCTTCGGCCTCGTCAATCACGCGCCCGGTCGATATCGATTTTGGCGAAGATGGGCCGGCGACAACCGATCCGGTTCAACTGGAAATTACACCGGAATTGACCAATTTCGGCCTGAAATCGGGCGGCGAGACGGTCACATATACCCTGTCAAACGATGGTATGACGATTACCGGTTCGGCCAACGGCGCGACGGTTCTGACCATGTCTCTGTCTGGCAATGCGACGGACGGATTTGGCTATACATTCGATCTGGTCGGACCGTTGGATCACGCCCAGGGTCAAGCTGAAAACCTGATCGAGAATATCCCATTCGGACTGGTGGCGACCGATGGTGACGGGTCTGTTGCTAAGGGCTCCATCGAAATTGATGTGCGCGATGACGTGCCCAATGCAGTTGATGATGGAACCGTTGTTGCTCAGGAAGGTGGCGATGCCGTCACGGGTAACGTGCTGACCAATGACAGCGCCGGGGCCGATGGCATCACACTGACCGGTTTCACTTATAACGACGCAGCCGGGACGCCCCAAAGTGCCGCCGCTGGAACCACTGTAAAGACTGAGTTTGGGACACTGACGGTCAATTCAGATGGCAGTTGGACCTATCAGGCAGACAGCGATATCCCCAACAACGAAGCAACAAATGTTGCGGACGGGTTCACCTACACCATCGTCGATGGGGATGGCGATACAGACTTCGCAAGCCAGCGGATCGAAGTGGGCGAAGATGTCCCGACGATCAGCTTTAAGGAAGAACCAGGTCAGCCGGATTCTCCTACCGGCAACCGCGCTGTCGACGAAGACGATCTGGGGTTGGAAGCAGGCGATGTGGAAACGGGTACAGATGGCACCGGCACATCCTCTGTTTCTCAGGGCATGACGATTGATTTTGGCGATGACGGACCCGCTGCGACCAACCCGGTCGTCTTGCAAGTGCCACAAGCGCTGGAAGACATGCACCTGAAGTCTGACGATCAGGAACTCAGCTATACGGTTTCATCCGATGGCCAGGTGATCACGGCGTCGAATGGTACGGAAGATATCTTTACCGTTTCGCTGTCGGGCAATCCGATTGATGGCTATAGCTATACCTTTGATCTGACTGGAAATCTGGATCATCCCACCGGTAATGGTGAGAACATCATCAATGATATTCCGATCAATGTCGTTGTCACCGATGGCAATGGTTCTGTTGCCACGGGTGTTATTAATATCGATGTCGTTGACGATGTCCCGACCGTTACCCAGGCCACAGGTCCGTCTGTTGCGACCACTGTAACGGTAGATGAAGACGATACCACAGAAGGTACAGATGGCAGCCAATTGCCCATCGCGACTGGTGCACTGGGTCTCAGCGGCATTACGTTCACGTCTAATGCAGGCGCGGATTCCGATGGCGCGACCGTCACGGGCGGCGTGGATTTTGATCCGTCGGGCCTGACGATTACCGGGCCGACCGGTCTGACCTCAAATGGGGAAATGATTACCTATGATCAGGTTGGCAATGTTCTGACGGCGTCTGCCGACGGACAGCCAGTCTTCACCGTTACCCTGAATGGCGATGACAGCTACACCTTTGAATTAATCGGTAGCATCGATCACCCGGCGGGTCTGGATGAAAACGCAACCACGCTCGACTTTGGTTTGACTGGCACAGTCAACACCACCTTTGAAGCGACCGATGGCGACGGCGACACAACGTCTGCTGGTGCCGTTACAATCAATCATGGTTTCCAGGTAGTCGTCACCGACGATGTGCCTGAAGCGATTGTCAATCAGGATGCGGTTGGCACGGCTGTTACGGGTGCGGTTGATGAAGACGATCTGGGCGATGGCACGGATGAGACCAAGGAAGGCCTGACGACGGGCGGTGATCTGGGTCTCAGCAATGGCGATCTGGTTTCTATTGATTACGGCGCGGATGGTGCAGCTGCCGGGGCTCCGACGGGTCTGGGCTATGACGATCTGACCTATACGATTGATGGTCCTGCGGGCCTGACCAGCCATGGCGATGCGGTGACGTACAACCAGGTTGGCGATGTCCTGACGGCAACGGCCGGCGGCCGTGACGTGTTCACGGTGACGCTGAATGAAGACGGCTCCTACACCTTCGAACTGAAAGACGCCATCGATCATACCGATGCCAATGGGGAGAATGTTGACCAGTTAAGCTTCACCCTGACCGGCACGCCGGATCAGGCGGCACTGGATGCGGTGCGTGACTATGATGCCGATGCCGCCGATGGCCTGGCCTCTGCACAGATCACCCAGACCTTTGGGGTGGATGTCACCGATGATGTGCCTGAAGCGATTGTCAATCAGGATGCGGTTGGCACGGCTGTTACGGGTGCGGTTGATGAAGACGATCTGGGCGACGGCACGGATGAGACCAAGGAAGGCCTGACGACGGGCGGTGATCTGGGTCTCAGCAATGGCGATCTGGTCTCCATCGATTATGGCGCGGATGGTGCAGCTGCCGGGGCCCCGACGGGTCTGGGCTATGACGATCTGACCTATACGATTGATGGTCCTGCGGGCCTGACCAGCCATGGCGATGCGGTGACGTACAACCAGGTTGGCGATGTCCTGACGGCAACGGCCGGCGGCCGTGACGTGTTCACGGTGACGCTGAATGAAGACGGCTCCTACACCTTCGAACTGAAAGACGCCATCGATCATACCGATGCCAATGGGGAGAATGTTGACCAGTTAAGCTTTACCCTGACCGGCACGCCGGATCAGGCGGCACTGGATGCGGTGCGTGACTATGATGCCGATGCCGCCGATGGCCTGGCCTCTGCGCAGATCACCCAGACCTTTGGGGTGGATGTCACCGATGATGTGCCGGTTGCAGTGGTCAATCAGGATGCGGTTGGCACGGCTGTTACGGGTGCGGTTGATGAAGACGATCTGGGCGATGGCACGGATGAGACCAAGGAGGGCCTGACGACGGGCGGTGATCTGGGTCTCAGCAATGGCGATCTGGTCTCCATCGATTATGGCGCGGATGGTGCGGCTGCCGGGGCCCCGACGGGTCTGGGCTATGACGATCTGACCTATACGATTGATGGTCCTGCGGGCCTGACCAGCCATGGCGATGCGGTGACGTACGACCAGGTTGGCGATGTCCTGACGGCAACGGCCGGTGGTCGTGACGTGTTCACGGTGACGCTGAATGAAGACGGTTCCTATACCTTCGAACTGAAGGACGCCATTGATCACACCGATGCCAATGGCGAAAATGTTGACCAGTTGAGCTTCACCCTGACCGGCACGCCGGATCAGGCGGCACTGGATGCGGTGCGTGACTATGATGCCGATGCCGCCGATGGCCTGGCCTCTGCACAGATCACCCAGACCTTTGGGGTTGATGTCACCGACGATGTACCTGAAGCGATTGTTGATGTCAGTGGCGTTGGTCAGGCGACCAATGCGATTGTTGACGAAGACGATCTTGCCGATGGGACGGATGACACCAAGGAAGGTCTCAGTGCCTCTGGCGATCTGGGCTTTGGCTCAGGGGATCTGATCACCATTGACTATGGCGCGGATGGCGCGGCTGCAGGAGCGGCGTCGACGGGCTTGGGTGTTGCGGATCTGGACTTTACTATCTCTGGACCGGAAAATCTGACCAGCCAGGGTGAGCCGGTAACCTATAGCTATGATGCAGGTACCGATACCTTGACGGGTATGGCGGGGGGCCGCGAAGTCTTTACCGTCAGTCTGGACGGTCAGGGTGGCTATACCTTCACGTTGAAGGACAGCCTGGATCATACTGACGCCCAGGGTGAAAACGCGATGGATCTGGGCTTTACCGTCACCGGTGTGCCCAGTGCGGCGGCTTTGGCCTCGACAGATTATGATCACGATGCGATTTCCGGCTTGGCCGATGCCAGCGTCTCGCAGACCTTCTCGGTCTCGGTTGTTGACGACGTGCCGGTGGCAACTGTCAACGACCTGACGACTGGTGGTGAACCAACCATTCTGACCGGGCGCATTGATACTGAAACCTATAATGACCCGGGTACGGGCTTTACCGTTTCGGCACGCCAGATCGATGCCAGTGGTAATCTGACCTCCCAGTCGATTGACAATGTTTCGGTTGGGAATTCAACAGCGGGCCCAGGCCTTGGTGTTAAGGCAACGCCGGAATCCGGTGTTGCGGGTCAGTTGGGGTATGACCCGACCGAAGTTATCTCTGAGCAACTGGTTGTGGACTTTGACAGTGCGGTGACCGGTGTCAGCTTCACCGTCGCCAACTTGTATAATAACGAGTTCAATCAGGGCGAAGGTGTCGAGGAAGGCCATTGGGCCGCCTATAATGACGGTCAGTTGGTCGCAGAGGGCGATTTCACTGCAAATGTGGGTAACAATCAGGGCAGCTATACGCTGGACCTGCCAGAAGGCGTGACGATCAATCAGTTGGTGTTCAGCGCCAATCCTTATGCTCAGGGCATTCCGGATGCTGAGGACGGGCAGACCACGAACGTAGACAGCTCTGACTACTGGATCACCGGGATTGATTTCACCTATATCGATCCAAATGGCGGCGGCACTGGAGAAACTACTGTCACCGGCGAGACGGTCATTCTGGATGAAGATGATCTGGCCGATGGGTCGGATACCGATAAGGAAGGTCTGTCCGCGAATGGCGATCTGAACCTGGCAGGTGAAGATTTGATCACCATTGATTATGGTGCGGATGGCCCTGCTGATGGTGCCCCGACAGCACTGCAATACGATGATCTGGACTTCAGCTTCGATGAATCCACGCTGCCGACGGATCTGACCTCAGCGGGCGATGCAATTACCTTCACTCAGGATAACGGTGTCCTGACAGCAATTGCGACCGATGATCTTGGTGCGACGCGCCCGGTCTTTACAGTTACCCTGAATCCGGATGCCAGCTATACGTTCCAACTGATCGATACGCTGGATCATCCTCAGGCGACGGCGGAAGACACGATTACGCTGAACTTCGATATTCTGGGAACGCCGAAAGACGGTGCCGGAACCGACTATGACCTTGATCCGGCTGCTTTGGATGGTCTGGTCTTCCAGCATGAATTCGGGGTTCAGATTGTCGATGACGTGCCCACCGCGATTGACGACAGTGCGGGTCCTGTAGAAGAGGGCCAGTCTGTCAGCGGCAATGTTGTTGATGCCAATGATACGGTTGGTGCCGATGGTGCCAGCGTGACGTCGGTGGAGTATACGGATGGGTCGGGTAATACCGTAACCTATACGGTTGATCCGGTGACGGGCGCGACGATCACGGTGGATACCGGCGTTCTGACGATTGCAGCGGATGGCAGCTATACCTTCACGACGGGTGACGATGCGGTTACAGGCTCGGAGTCTGTCTTCGAGAACTTCACCTATACGCTGACCGATGGGGATGGCGATCAGGATACGGCGGTGCTGAGCATCGAGGTGACCGATGATGATGTCCCGACGGTGACGATTGACTATCCAGGAGCGAACGCGACGGCGGGTGTTGTGAATGAAGATGACCTGGGCAGCGAAGATGGGGACGTTGCTCTTGGCAGCGACCAGAGCGGTGCATCTTCGGTCAGTGGCACGATTGGCATTGATACCGGTGATGATGGCTTTGGGTCGATTGCCCTGACGGTGCCGCAGGCACTGGAAGACATGGCGCTGACGTCCGGCGGTGAAGCGATCAGCTACAGCGTCTCGACAGATGGCCAGACGATCACCGCCATGGCGGATGGATCGCAGGTCTTCACGGTCAATGTGACCGGGAATGAAGCGGACGGCTTTGGCTGGACGTTTGACCTGACGGGTCAGATTGATCACCCGACAGGCGATGGCGCGAATGTCATCTCCGGCCTCCCCTTTGGCGTGACGGTGACCGATGCCGATGGCGATGCCACCGATGCAACGATTAAGGTTGATGTCGTCGACGATGTTCCGGTTGCGGTGGATGATGCGACGCTGACGCTGGAAGAAGGTGGCAACACGGTCACCGGCAATGTGATGGGCAACGACACGGAAGGGGCCGATGGCGCTGAAGTGACATCGTTCACCTATACCGATG